>CAZOWA010000049.1:0-22159 GCA_964583695.1 uncultured Dechloromonas sp. | reverse complement strand
GCTCGATGAGCTCCAGCCAGAACAGCGAGGGCGACATCCGCCGCGCCATGGTCGACGCCGACGTGGTGGAAGTGATGATCGCCCTGCCCGGCCAGCTCTTCTTCAACACCCAGATCCCCGCCTGCCTGTGGTTCCTGGTCAAGCAGAAACCGACGCGTAAAGGCGAAGTCCTGTTCATCGACGCCCGCAAGCTCGGCAGCATGATCAGCCGCGTCCAGGCCGAACTGACCGACGAAGTCATCGCCCGCATCGCCGCCACCGTCGCCGCCTGGCGCGGCGAGATCACGCAAAGCGGCGAAACCTACGCCGATATCCCCGGCTACTGCCGCAGCGTGCCGCTGGCCGAAATCGCCGAACACGGCCACGTCCTCACCCCCGGCCGCTACGTCGGCGCCGAAGCGGTGGCAGACGACGACGAAGCCTTCGCCGACAAGATGCAGAAACTCACCGAAAAGCTGGGCGAGCAAATGGCCAAGGGCGCGGAACTCGACGCACTGATCCGGCAAAAGCTGGGGGGGCTGGGGTATGAGTTCTGAGTGGCCTAAAGTTAAGCTTGGATTGCTGGCCGATTTTCAAGAGGGCTACGTGAACCCATCTCAGCGCGATCCCTCTTATTTTGATGGTCCAGTGAAATGGTTGAGAGCCACGGATTTGAATGATGGTTTGGTTGCCAATACGACTAGGACTCTCTCTGACAAAGGTTTTAAGAGTGCAGGGAAAAGTGCAGTTCTGTTCGAACCAGGAACCCTTGCAATTAGCAAATCTGGAACGATTGGCCGGCTAGGCATACTTAGCGACTACATGTGTGGCAATCGAGCTGTAATCAATATCAAGCCAAAACCTAATGTAGTGCCTCGTTTTCTATTCTTTATCCTGCGCCAGCTACGACCAACAATTGAGACTTTGGCCGAAGGAAGTGTGCAGAAAAATCTCTATGTTTCAACACTCAGCAATCTCGATGTGCCCGCACCTCCGAAACAAATCCAGCAAGCACTTGCTAGTATTTTGGGCTCCCTAGACGACAGCATCACCCTCCTGCGCGAAACCAATGCCACGCTCGAAGCCATCGCGCAGGCGCTGTTCAAGTCGTGGTTCGTCGATTTCGACCCCGTCCGCGCCAAACAGCAAGGCCGCGCCCCGGAAGGCATGGACGAAGCCACCGCCGCGCTTTTCCCGGATGCCTTCGCGGAATCGGAACTGGGTTTGGTGCCGAAGGGGTGGCAAGCCTTGTCCTTTACTGAAACCATTGATGTCATTGGTGGTGGAACGCCGAAAACATCTGTGGCGGAATACTGGAACGGAGATATTCCTTGGTTCTCTGTTGTTGATGCGCCATCAACCACCGATGTCTTCGTTATCGACACCGAAAAGCACATCACGAGTGCCGGGCTGAACAACTCTTCGACAAAGCTCTTGCCTGCTGGCACGACGATCATTTCTGCGCGAGGGACGGTGGGTCGATTGGCGCTTGTGGGGCAAGAAATGGCAATGAACCAGTCCTGCTATGGTTTGCGTGGCAAAGCCAGCGATGCCTACTTCACCTACTTCAGCACCTATCGGTTGGTTGAAACCTTGAAGCAAAGGACGCACGGCTCGGTGTTTGACACGATTACGCGAGATACCTTGGCAGGCGTTTCAGTGATTTATCCCTCAACTGAAATCATTAACGCCTTTGAGGTAACGGTGGGGGCAATCATGGCGAGAATTCAGAGCAATCTGGTCCAGGCCCAAACCCTCGCCACCCTCCGCGACACCCTGCTCCCCCGTCTGATCTCCGGCCAGTTGCGCCTGCCGGAGGTCGGGGTGATGCTGGAAGAGGTGGCCTGATGCGTCGCCGCCGCTATGGGTGTTGCTCCTGCGCGGTTACAATCCCAAGCTATTCAGGGGGTTGTCCATGTCCAGCGTAAGGTCGCTTTCCATTGCCGGTTACAAGTCGATTCGGGAGTTGCGCGATTTCGAGCTGCGCGACCTGAATGTGCTGATCGGCGCCAACGGCGCTGGCAAGAGCAATTTCATCAACCTGTTCCGCATGCTCGCCGAAATGTACGAGCAAAACCTGCAGGTCTACGTGCAGACCCAGGGCGGGCCGGATGCCTTGCTGCATTTCGGTCGCAAGACGACGGAAAGCTTGCACGCCGAGTTTTACTTTGCCAATAACGGCTACAAGTTCGATCTGGTGCCGACGGCGGACAACCGCCTGATCTTCGAGCGCGAAGTCAGCTGGTTCGGCGGCGTTTATTTCAATACGACTCCCTCGGCCACGCTGGGAAGCGGGCATGAGGAGTCGAAACTAAAGACAGCGACGGACAAATACTCGCCCTATGTGCGCGAGTCGATCAGTAACTGGCGTGTCTACCATTTCCACGATACCGGCGAGAAGGCACGGGTCAAGCAGCGCCACGCGGCCAACGACAACCTGCGCCTGAAGGCCGACGCCGCCAATCTGGCGGCGTATCTGCGCAGGTTGTATCAGGAGCACCTCGCCTATTACCAGCGCATCGTCGATGCCATCCGGCTGGTGGCGCCTTATTTCGACGATTTCATCCAGCGTCCCGGTGAGCCGGAATTTGTTGAACTGGAATGGCGCCAGCGCGGCAAGCCGGATACGCCGCTCAAGGCCAACCTGCTCTCGGACGGCACGCTGCGCTTCATCTGCCTGGCAACCTTGTTGCTGCAACCGATTGCACTGCTGCCGTCAACAATCCTGATTGACGAGCCGGAACTGGGGCTGCATCCCTATGCGATTTCGGTGCTCGCCGACATTTTCCGGCAGGTGTCCGAGCAGCGACAGTTGATCGTGTCCACCCAATCAGTCGAACTGGTGAATGAGCTGACACCCGAAGACGTCATCGTGGTCGATCAGGAGGGAGATGCTTCCACCTTCCGACGCTACTCGAACGAAGAATTGTCCGGCTGGCTGGAGGAATACTCGCTGGGCGAGGTCTGGAAACGCAATATCCTGGGCGGGAGGCCCTGAGTATGCGGGAGGTGATCGTTTTCGCCGAGGGCCCCAGCGACGAGCAGTTCGTCAAACGGGTGGTGGCGCCGGCGCTGCGTCACCTGCAGATTTTCCTCAAGCCGCAGACGCTCAATACTTCCCGTGATGCGCGCGGTGGCGCGGTCAATTTCGACCGGCTGAAGTTCAATGCGCGCAATACCCTGCGCCAGAAGCCGGATGCTGTGCTGACCACTTTTCTTGACTTGTATGGTCTTGATCCCAGCTTTCCGGGATTTGCCGAGCATCAGGGGATGGATGTTTACCAGCGCACGCAGTCGCTGGAGCAGGCCTTGCATGCGGCGCTCGTTGCCCATGTCGGTTGCCGCCCGGAGCGTTTCATCCCCCATATTCAGCCTTACGAGTTCGAGGGGCTGCTGTTTGCCGATACCGAGGCGCTGGCAGCTACCGAACCGACCTGGTCGAGTTGCCGGGAAAAGCTGGCAGCCGTCCGGGCCGCGTTCGCGACCCCCGAACACATCAACGACAGCTACGAAACCAAGCCGGCCAAGCGCCTGGAAAATATCCTGTATCCGACATACAAGAAAACCCGGCACGGACCGCTGGCGGCAGAAAAAGTGACCCTGGCCACGATGGAGCGTGAATGCACCCACTTCAGGACATGGCTGGAGAAACTGCGTAGCCTGGCTTAGCGGCGCGAAGCCAGGCTGTTCCCCGAATATGGGGAGCTGCGATTAATACTCGGAGGTGAGCTCCGAATATTCGGCGGGTAGCTCCGAGTACTGGCATGCCAAGGCAGCCGAGGTCGGCGACCGACATGTTTAAAAAATGACAATTTTTAAGCCTGTTTCAGGCAATCTGTATAAAAATGTCGATTCCTTGAACATATCCGCGCCTGCCGCATGACCGAAAACCAGCTCGAACTGGAAACGCTGCTCTGGCTGGGTGAAGTCGGCTATACCCACCTTTATGGCCCGGCGATTGCGCCGGATGGCGAGGCGCCGGAGCGCTCGGGCTACCAGCAGGTGTTGCTGGAAAATCGCTTGCAGGCGGCGGTCGACCGGCTGAACCCGCAGATTCCCGCTGCCGCCCGCGCCGATGCGGTGCGCCAGGTGCTCGATCTGGGTACGCCGGCCTTGCTGGCGGCCAACCGCCATTTTCACAAGCTGCTGGTCGGCGGCGTGCCGGTGAAGGTGCAGCGGGACGGCGAGACGCGCGGCGATTTCGTCCGCCTGATCGACTGGGCCGATGCGGCGCGCAACGAGTGGCTGGCGGTTAACCAGTTTTCGCTGAAGGGGCCGAAGCACACGCGCCGGCCGGACATCGTGCTCTTCGTCAATGGCCTGCCGTTCGGGCTGATCGAGCTGAAGAACCCGGCCGACGAGAACGCCGACATCTGGAAGGCTTTCGAGCAGATCCAGACCTACAAGGAACAGATTCCCGAGGTCTTCCGCTACAACGAGCTGCTGGTCGTTTCCGACGGCAGCGAGGCGCGGCTCGGCTCGCTGTCGGCCGATGCCGAGCGTTTCATGCAGTGGCGGACCATCGACGGCGTGACGCTTGACCCGCTCGGCCAGTTCAACGAACTGGAAACCCTGGTGCGCGGCGTGCTGGCGCCGGCGACGCTGCTCGATTACCTGCGTTATTTCGTGCTCTTCGAGGACGACGGCGCGCTGCTCAAGAAGATTGCCGGTTATCACCAGTTCCATGCTGTGCGCGCGGCGATCCGCCAGGTGCTGGCGGCCTCGCGTCCCGGCGGCACGCACAAGGGCGGCGTCGTCTGGCACACGCAGGGCAGTGGCAAGAGCATCACGATGACCTGCTTTGCCGCGCGGGTGATGCAGGAGCCGGCGATGGAGAATCCGACCATCGTTGTCATCACCGACCGCAACGACCTCGACGGCCAGTTGTTCGGCGTCTTTTCGCTGGCCCAGGATTTGTTGCGCGAGCAGCCGGTGCAGGCCGGCACGCGCCAGGAACTGCGTAGCCTGCTGGCTAACCGGCCGTCCGGCGGCATCGTTTTTGCGACCATCCAGAAGTTCATGCCGGGCGAGGACGAGGATGTCTTCCCGCTGCTCTCGGACCGCCACAACATCGTGGTGATTGCCGACGAGGCGCACCGCACGCAGTACGGGTTCGAGGCCAAGCTGAAAAAACCGAAAATCCTGCGGTCGACCGTGGAAAACGGCGAAATTTATCCTGTCGCGGCGGCCAACGAGCCGCGTGTCCTGCACGCCGCCGAACCGGCGCCAGACGACGAACTGCGCTATCAGGTCGGCTACGCCCAGCACCTGCGCGATGCGCTGCCCAACGCTACCTTTGTCGCTTTCACCGGCACGCCGGTGGCTTCCGAGGACCGCGACACGCGCGCCGTGTTCGGTGATTACATCCACGTCTACGACATGCAGCAGGCGCAGGAGGATGGCGCCACGGTGGCCATCTACTTCGAGTCGCGGCTGGCCCGGTTGGCACTGAAGCAGGAGGATTTGCCGCAGCTCGACGAGGAGGTCGAGGAACTGGCTGAGGACGAGGAGGAAAGCCAGAAGGCCCGCCTGAAGAGCCAGTGGGCGGCACTGGAAAAGGTGGTCGGCGCCGAGCCGCGCATCGCCCGCGTCGCCGCCGACCTGGTGGCGCACTTCGAGGAACGCAACCAGGCGCAGCGTGGCAAGGCGATGGTGGTGGCAATGAGCCGCGAGATTTGCGTCCATCTCTACAACGAGATCGTCAGGCTGCGCCCGGACTGGCACGACGACGACCCGGAAAAGGGGGCGATCAAGATCGTCATGACCGGCTCGGCCAGCGACAAGGCGCTGCTGCGCCCGCATATCCACAGCGGCCAGACCAAGAAGCGCCTGGAAAAACGCTTCAAGGACCCGGACGATCCGCTGCAACTGGTCATCGTCCGCGACATGTGGCTGACCGGGTTCGACGCGCCCTGCGTGCATACGCTGTACGTGGACAAGCCGATGAAGGGGCACAACCTGATGCAGGCCATCGCCCGCGTCAATCGCGTCTTCAAGGACAAACAGGGTGGTCTGGTGGTGGATTACATCGGCATCGCCAACGAACTGAAGAGCGCGCTCAAAGAATACACGGCGAGCAAGGGGCGCGGCCGGCCGACGGTCGATGCCGCCGAGGCCTACGCCGTGCTGGCGGAAAAGCTCGACGTGCTGCGCGCGCTGCTGCACGGCTTCGACTACCGCGATTTCCTGCGCGCCGGCCACCGCCTGCTGGCAGGTGCCGCCAACCACATCCTCGGCCAGAAGGACGGCAAGAAGCGCTTTGCCGACACCGCGTTGGCCATGAGCAAGGCTTTCTCGCTGTGCTGCACGCTGGCCGAGGCCAAGGCGGTGCGCGAGGAAGTGGCTTTCCTGCAAGCGGTGAAGGTGATCCTGACCAAGCGCGAACTGAGCGACAAGAAACGCAGCGACGAGGCGCGCGAACTGGCGATCCGTCAGATCATCGGCGCCGCCGTGGTTTCCGACGAGGTGGTCGACATCTTCGACGCCGTCGGCCTGGACAAGCCGAACATCGGCATCCTCGACGACGCCTTCCTCGCCGAAGTGCGCAACCTGCCCGAACGCAACCTGGCGGTGGAACTGCTGGAACGCCTGCTCGAAGGCGAGATCCGCAGCCGTTTTGCCGGCAACCTGGTGCAGGAGCGCAAATTCTCCGAACTGCTTGCTGGCGTCATCACCCGCTACCAGAACCGGGCCATCGAGACGGCGCAGGTGATCGAGGAACTGATCGAGATGGCGAAGAAGTTCCGCGCCGCCGCCAACCGTGGCGAGGCGCTGGGGCTGAGCGAGGACGAAGTGCGCTTCTACGATGCGTTGGCCGACAACGAGTCAGCGGTGCGAGAACTGTCCGACGAAACCTTGAAGAAGATCGCCCATGAACTGACCGAAAACTTGCGCCAGAACATCACCGTGGACTGGTCGGCGCGGGAGAGCGTTCGTGCCAAGTTGCGCCTGATGGTCAAGCGCATTCTGCGCAAGTACAAATACCCTCCGGACCTTCAGGAGGCGGCGATCGATCTGGTGTTGCAACAAGCCAAGGCATTGGGTGAGGCTTGGGCGATCACCTAAGCCGACCGAACTTCCAATACCTCACCCCGCCCGCGCAACAGCCTCGCGCAAACGCTGGATGGTGGCTTCGACCGGTGCCGTTCTCGACACTTCCAGCCCGAGGTTGCGGGCGACGGCGTTAACCTTCGCCGGGTTGAGCGGAATGCCGCCGCGGTCGATGGCTGCGATCAGGCGGCGGGCCTGTTCGATGTCGGAAAGCGGAGCTTCCTTGATGCCGCAACGCGCTTTCAGCCAGTGAAAGATTCCACGCCACGGGCTTGATCCCATAAACTTGCTCGTCTGGAAAAGCTTAAGGATACAACGATGGCGGTGAGAGAGATTTTGCGCATGGGCGATCCGCGTCTGCTGGAAGTGGCGCGTCCGGTGCTCGATTTCGCCACGCCGGCGCTGGGCGGGCTGATCGACGACATGTTCGAGACCATGGCGGCGGCGGGTGGCGTGGGTCTGGCCGCGCCGCAGATCGGCGTCGGCTTGCAGGTGGTGATTTTTGGCTTCGCGAAAAGCGAGCGTTACCCGGACGCTGAGGCCGTGCCGCAGACGATTCTTATCAACCCGGTCATCACGCCGCTTTCGGACGAGGAAGAGGCGGGCTGGGAGGGCTGCCTGTCAGTGCCCGGACTGCGCGGCGAGGTGCCCCGTTTTGCGCGCATCCGCTATCAGGGCGTGGATGAAACCGGCACCCCGATCGACCGCACGGTGGAAGGTTTTCACGCCCGCGTTGTGCAGCACGAGTGCGACCATCTGATCGGCCGGCTTTACCCGACACGCATGCGCGATCTGACGCGCTTCGGTTTTACCGATATCCTCTTTCCCGAACTCGGCTGACAAGGAAACACATGCTCGACGCCATTGAAATCGAACTGGGCAAAAACCCGCAATACGCGGTGATCTGGTTGCATGGCCTGGGTGCGGACGGCTCGGATTTCGTGCCCATCGTGCCCGAACTGGGGCTGGCCGCAACGCCCGGCATCCGTTTCGTCTTTCCCCATGCGCCGGCCATTCCGGTGACCTGCAACGGCGGCTACGTGATGCCGGCCTGGTACGACATCATTTCGCTGGACAGCACGCGGCGGGAAATCGACGAAGCCGGCATCGTCCATTCGCGCACTGCAATCCGCGCCTTGATCGCCCGCGAAAACGAACGCGGCATTCCCTGCGCCCGCATTTTTCTCGCCGGTTTTTCGCAGGGCGGGGCGATTGCCTACAGCACCGCGCTCACCCACCCCGAAGCGCTGGCCGGCCTGATTGCGCTATCCACCTACCTGCCTTCGGCGGCGCTGATCGAGCGCGAGGCAAGCCCGGCCAACCAGGCGATTCCGGTTTTTGCCGGACACGGCAGTTTCGATGACGTTGTCTCGCCGCAACTCGGCCGGCAGGCCCGCGATTTCCTCACCAGCCGCGGCTATGCCGTCAATTGGCAGGAATACCCAATGCCGCACTCGGTCTGCCCGGAAGAAATCGAGGCCATCGGCGACTGGCTGAGGGAAAGGCTGGCGTGAGCAATGTCGTGATTAGCCGGGCCGAGCTCGCCGAGGCCGAACTGCCGCCTTACCCCGGCCTGCCCATCGAGCGGATCAGCCTGATCACTTCCGAAGCGCTGGCGGCAGAAGCCCTGGCCGCGCTGCTGGCGGCGGACGCCATCGGTTTCGACACGGAGTCGAAGCCGACCTTCCTCAAGGGTGAAGCCTCCACCGGCCCGCATCTCGTCCAGCTCGCCACCGACGCCCGGGCCTATCTTTTTCCCATTACGCGCGGCGGCGACCTTGGCGTTTTAAGGCAAATTCTCGAGTCGACCGCAGCATTGAAGGTCGGCTTCGGTTTGGGCAACGACCGCAGCGCGCTGAAGTCGCGGCTGGGCATCAGCCTGAACAATGTCATCGATCTCGGCGAAATCCTGCGCGGACCGGGCCACAAGGGAACAGTCGGCGCCAAGGTGGCGGTGGCGCACTTCTTCGGCCAGAAGCTGCACAAGTCGAAGAAGACCGGCACCAGCAACTGGGCCAGCCGCAACCTGAGTGAGCGCCAACTGCTCTACGCTGCCAACGACGCCCACGTCGCCCTTCAGCTTTACCGCGCCTGGCTGCGCAGCCAGCCCGCCAGCGCTTAACTTCCGTTCCAGAAAGATTGTCCGATGTCTGAAGCACTGCCTGTCCTCACCCTGCTTGAAACCCGCATTCTCGGCACCCTGCTCGAAAAGCAACACACCGTGCCTGACACCTACCCGCTGTCGCTCAACGCCCTGGCCGCCGGCTGCAACCAGAAAACCAGCCGCAATCCGGTGATCGAAGCCAGCGAAAGCGACATTCTGGCGGCCATCGGCAACCTCAAGGACATTCAGCTGGTCGGCGAAGTCAGCGGCGGGCGCGTCGTCCGCTTTGCCCACCATCTCGAACGTACGCTGGGCATTCCGACCCAGTCTTCCGCCCTGCTTGCCGTGCTCATGCTGCGCGGGCCGCAGACGGCCGGCGAACTGCGCCTGAACTGCGAACGCCTGCACAAGTTTGTCGATATTTCCTCGGTCGAGGCTTTTCTCGAAGAACTGGCCAGCCGCAGCAAGGGCGCTTTGGTCGTCGAACTGCCGCGCCTTCCCGGCGCCCGCGAAAACCGTTGGGCACATCTGCTGAGCGGCGAACCGGCCATCGACATGACGGCCGCTGGCGGACGATCCGGCGGCAGCAATCAGGAAATCGAAGCGCTCAAGACGCGCGTCGACACGCTGGAAAGCGAAGTCGCCGAGTTGCGCGGCCTGCTGGCGACGCTACGCGCCGAACTCGGCGGCTGACCAAGGCCCGGGGGCCATTCGGAAAAAACGGCGAATTTTCGGGTTCACCGTGGAAGTCCGGTTTCAGCGACTGCCGCGGGGCTTGCCTGCGGGTTTTGCTGCCGGACGACCCGCACCGCGCCGGGCGGGTTTGCCGCCCCCTTCGTCGAAACCAACCCAGTTCGACGGCACGCCTTTCGCCGAACGCCCGCCGCCTACTTTCGGCTTTTTCGGTTTCTTGACTACCGCCGGGCCGGCGCCGGTGAGCGGCACCCGGTGATCCGGCTCGAAACCCGGCTCTTCATCGCGTTCCAACGTCTTTTTGGTCAGCGTTTCGATGGCCGCCAGCAAGGGCGCTTCGTCGGCGCAGACCAGCGAGATCGCTTCGCCGCTGGCACCAGCCCGGCCGGTGCGGCCAATGCGGTGAATGTAGTCTTCGGCGACGATGGGCAGGTCGAAATTAACCACCTGTGGCAAATCGTCGATATCGAGGCCGCGCGCCGCGACGTCGGTAGCGACCAGAATCTGCACTTCGCCGGCCTTGAAACTTTCCAGCGCGCGCAGGCGGGCCGGCTGGTTCTTGTCGCCATGGATGGCATCGGCCGCAATTTTCTTGGCAAGCAGGGTCGCCACCAGTTGCTCGGCGCCCTTGCGCGTCTTGACGAAAACCAGCACCTGCCCCCACTTGCGGCTTTTCAGCAGATGCAGGAAAAGCTCTGGCTTGCGCTTCTTGTCGACCGGCACCACCCACTGTTTGACGCTTTTTGCGGCGGTGTTGCGCGGGCTGACTTCGATGGACAACGGATCGCGCAGGCGCCCCTTGGCCAGGCTGCGGATTTCCTCGGAGAAGGTGGCGGAAAACAGCAGGGTCTGGCGCTGTTTCGGTAGGGCGGCAAACACGGTGGACAATTCCTGGGCAAAGCCGAGATCAAGCATGCGGTCGGCTTCGTCGAGGATCAGGATCTGCACCTGCTTGAACTTGAGGGCGTTCTGCCGGAACAGGTCGAGCAGGCGGCCGGGCGTGGCCACCAGCAAATCAACGCCGCGCCGCAGACGCATCATCTGCGGATTGATGCTCACCCCGCCGTAAGCGGCGTAAGTGCTCACTGCCATGTGTTCGCCGTACTGGCGGAAGCTGGCGTGAACCTGTTCGGCCAGTTCGCGGGTGGGCACCAGCACCAGCGCACGGATCGAATTGCTCGCCACCGGCCCGCCTTCGAGGCTGAGTTTTTGCAGCACGGGCAGGGCAAAGCCGGCGGTTTTTCCTGTCCCGGTCTGGGCCGCAGCCATCAGGTCGCGGCCCGCCAGCACCGCCGGAATGGCCTGCGTCTGAACCGGTGTCGGCGTCTTGTAGCCGAGGCCTTCGAGGGCCTGAAGCAGGGGCGCGGCGAGGCCGAGCGAGGCAAAAGTCATGGTGGTGTCCGCAAACTGGAAAGACGCAAGTTTACCCGCTTCCTGCGTCGCTTCGACGCCGACTTGGCCGGTGTAAGATTCGCCCATGAACGATCTGGAAATTCTCGCCCGGCAACTGGGCCACATGCTGCTTGAGCGCGGTCAGTGGCTGACCGCCGCCGAGTCCTGCACCGGCGGCTGGCTGGCTCAATCGGTGACCGCCATCGCCGGCAGTTCCGCCTGGTTCGACCGCGGTTTTGTCACCTACTCGAATGCCGCCAAGGTCGACATGCTGGGCGTTGTCGAGACAACCCTGGAACGCCACGGCGCGGTCTCCGAAGCGACTGCCCGCGCCATGGCACAAGGTGCGCTGGCCCATAGCCGCGCCGACTGGGCGGTGGCAATTACCGGCATCGCCGGCCCGAGCGGTGGTTCGGCTGAAAAGCCCGTTGGCACGGTTTGCTTCGCCTGGGCCGCTCGCGAACTGGGCTGCGAGGCTGAGACCTGCCATTTTGACGGCGACCGTGCCGCCGTTCGCGAACAATCGGTCAGGCACGCCCTGAACGGCCTGCTGGCGCGCGTCGATACGCCGCTGTCGGCTTGATCGGGCTTACTGCCCGGCTTCGGCCGCAATCTCCCGCAGCAGCGGCCCAACCAGCGGAGCGGCGCCGCCGAAAGGCTGGCGATAGGCAACCCAGGTCACGCCTTTTTCGCCCGGCAGGCTATAGACCGAAATGGCGAAGGGGCAAAGCACGATGTTGTGCGGGTCGGCTTCGAGCATCTTGCGCGACAGGCCAGCCGAGCAGAACTCGATGATTTCCGCCCGCTCGAAAACCTGCCGGCTGGCGCCGATGTCGGCACCGGTACGATTCAGCATGTCGGCAATGTGCGAGGTGTAATTGACCACCAGCCCACGGTTTTCGATGGCCATGCGGACGTTGTCCATGGTTTCGTCGAACCCGCTCTGCACCTTGCGGCGCACGACCCAGTCTTCGGCCAGCGCTGCCGTCGCATTCAGGAGGAGAAGGAGCGAAATGAGGAAATGGCGCATGACAATCCCGGCATGAATGATTTCGATGCCCCGATTGTAGCCGGCTAAGAATCAATTTTCCCGTTGTATTGACCGGTCATACCGCAGGCTGGAGAATCGCGGCCTGCTTATCCGCAATGACAATCGGGAGTCGGGTTTGAACATGCTTCGAAAAATTGCCTTGATCGCGCTGGCTGCGCTGCTTTTCGGCTGTGGGACTCCGGTGCCGCCGGAAAAATCCGCCTATATCGGGATGTGGGAAGGCAAGGCTGTTTATCTGCTGATCACGGAAGATGGCTCCATCCGCTACAAACGCCTGAAAAATGGCGTGACGACCTCGATCAACAGCCCGATCAAGCGCTTCGATGGAGACAACTTCGAAGTCGGGATCGGCCCGATGACAACGATGTTCATCGTCAGCAAGCCCCCCTATCAGGCGGGCACGCAATGGAAAATGGTGGTTGACGGGGTGGAGCTGACCCGGAACGACGAATAGGGCAGCCCCGGACTGGCCGCTCGCGTGTTCTCCTGAACACGCCGCGGATTGCTGCGGTCAACCGGAAAAAGACGCAAAAAAACCCCGGTCGAATCAACGACCGGGGTTGCAGGCGATCAATGCAGCTTAGTGCTTGGCGGCACCAGCGGCACCAAAGCCGGTTTGCGCACGTACGTACTGATCTTCAAACGCCTCGATTTCCTGACCGGCACGAACGCTGCTGTCGGTCTTCGAGAAGATGTAGGCCAGCAGGAAGGCGACCGGCATCGCGAACAGTGCCGGCTGGGTGTACGGGAAGAGCGGCGCTGCGTTATGCAGCACGTCGACCCACACCGACTTCGAGAAGACCACGAACAGCACGGCGGAGATCAGACCGCCGTAGCCGCCGAACAGCGCGCCGCGGGTGGTCAGACCCTTCCAGTACATGGAGAGGATCAGGACCGGGAAGTTGGCGGCCGCAGCCACACCGAAGGCGAGACCGACCATGAAGGCGATGTTCTGCTTTTCAAAGAGGATGCCGAGCACGATGGCGACGAAGCCAAGGCAGATGGTAGCGATCTTCGAAACACGGATTTCAGCCGCTTCCGAAGCCTGCCCCTTCTTGATGACGCGGGCGTAGAGGTCATGCGAGATGGCGGAAGCGCCCGCCAGCGCCAGACCGGAGACCACGGCCAGAATGGTCGCGAATGCCACGGCAGCGAGGAAGCCGAGCAGCATGTCGCCGCCGACCGCCTTGGCCAGGTGCATGGCGACCATGTTGCCGCCGCCGATCAGCTTGCCGCCAACCGTACCGCCTTCGAAGAACTCGGGGTTCTGACCGACGATCAGGATGCCGCACAGACCCATCAGGAAGATGACGTTAAAGAAGTAGGCCACGAAACCGGATGCGTAAAGCACGGACTTGCGGGCTTCCTTGGCATCGGTCACGGTGAAGAAGCGCATCAGGATGTGCGGCAGGCCAGCCGTACCGAACATCAGGCCCAGACCGAGCGAGATGGCGGTGACCGGATCGGCCAGCAGGCTGCCCGGATACATCAGCTTGTTGCCCAGCTTGTGCACTGCCGTCGCTTTTTCGAGCAGGTTCTGGAACGAGAAATCGAACTGCGTAAACGCCAGGACCATGACCAGAGAACCACCGGCCAGCAGCATGCAGGCCTTGATGATCTGCACCCAGGTCGTGGCCACCATGCCACCGAAGGTCACATAGACCATCATCAGGAGACCAACGGCGAAGATGGCGACGTTGTAATCCAGACCGAAGAGCAGCTTGATCAGCTGGCCGGCACCGACCATCTGGGCGATGAGGTAGAAGCAGACCACGGTCAGCGAGGAGATCGCAGCCATGGTGCGCACCTTGCCCTGATCGAGGCGATAGGCGGTGATGTCGGAGAAGGTGAACTTGCCCAGGTTGCGCAGGCGTTCGGCCATCAGGAACAGGATGATCGGCCAGCCGGCGAAGAAGGCCAGCATGTAGATGTAGCCGTCGTAGCCCTGGGTATAAACCATGGCAGTCAGACCGAGCAGCGTGGCAGCCGACATGTAGTCGCCGGCAATCGCCAGACCATTCTGGAAGCCGGTGATGCCACCACCGGCAGTGTAGAAGTCAGCCGTCGACTTGGTGCGGCTGGCCGCCCAGTAGGTAATGCCCATCGTCATCGTGACGAACAGGCAGAACATGATGATGGCGTGCCAGTTGGTCGCCTGCTTTTCCATGGCGCCTTCGACCGGCGGACCGGCGTAGGCCATGGCGGCCAGGGCAAACAGGCCAAGCGCGGCAGTGATTTGAGTCAGACGACGCATTATTTGTTCTCCTTCCAGGCTTCCTTGACGATTTCCTGCGTCAGGGCATCAAATTCGGTATTGGCACGCTTGACGTAAATAGCCGTCAGCACCCAGAAGAAAATGAACATGAACAGTTCGACGGCGACCCCCACAGTCAACATCGAACCTTCGCTCACCGGCTGACCCAGCGAAGCCGGGTTGAAGGCCACCACCATTACAAAACCGTAGAACATGGCCAGAACAACAAAGGCCAGGGTCCAGGCAAAACGTCCCCGACGGGAAACGAGTGTCTGGAATTTCGGATTGGCCCGCATCCGCTCGTACATTGCGCCGCTCATCGTTATATTCCCTCTCTAATTAATAATTACTCGAAATTAGCCGCAGCATTTTATCTTCTATGCAATACATCAACAAATGGTAAATGCGCGTCCATTTATACTTGTTGATCCATAAAGGAATTCATTTCATGGCCAACGTCAGCCTCGACACCAACGGCGAAATCGCCACCCTGACCCTCGACAACCCCGGCAAGCTCAACGCCATCGACCTCGGCATGTGGCAGCAGATTGCCGAAAATATGGCCAAAATTTCGGTTGACCGCAGCATTCGCTGCCTCGTCATCCGGGGCGCAGGTCAGGAAGCTTTCGCAGCCGGCGGCGATCTTGAAGAATTCGTGACGGCACGCGCCACGCTGGAACAGGCACTGCACTACCACGGACAGGTCGCCCTCGCACTCAACGCCATCGCGGATTGCCCGCACCCCACCGTCGCGCTGATTCGCGGTGCCTGCATCGGTGGTGGCCTGGAAATCGCCGGCGCCTGCGATTTGCGGGTGAGCGGCGAAAATGCCCGCTTCGGCGCACCGATCAACAAACTTGGTTTCTCGATGTACCCCGGCGAAATGGAAGGCCTGCTCAAGCTGGCCGGCCCGGCAGTGATGAAGGAAATCCTGCTTGAAGGCCGCATCCTGACCGCCACTGAAGCCTACGAGAAGGGTCTGGTTACCCGTGTCGTACCGGATGCCCAGGTCGACGACGAAGCCTACGCCACGGCCCGCCGCATCGCCAGCGGCGCACCGCTGGTTGCCGGCTGGCACAAGCAGTGGATACGCCGCCTGCAAAACGGACGGCCGCTGAACGACGAAGAAAAGGCAGCCTCCTTCGCCTTTCTCGACACCGAGGATTACCGCGAAGGGCTGGCCGCGTTTCTCGAAAAGCGCAAACCTGTCTTCAAGGCGCGCTGATCAGTTCCCCAGAATGGTGTGCAGCATCTTTGCCGAAAGCAGGATCAGCACACCGGCAAAAATCTTTTTCAGGATCGCAACGGGCAGGCGGTGGGCAAGCCGTGCACCAATCGGCGCGGTAAAGCTCGAAACAACGCTGATCAGCACCAGTGCCGGCAGATAGATGTAGCCGAACGACCATTCCGGCAGGTTGCTGCTGCCCCAGCCGTTGATCAGATAGCCCAGCGCACCGGCCAGGGCTATCGGCAATCCGATTGCGGCAGAAGTGCCGATCGCATGCTGCATCTTGACGTTGCACCAGGTCATGAAAGGCACGGAAAGCGAACCGCCACCGATCGCCACCAGCGCCGACACCAGTCCGATGATGCCACCAACGCCCGCCAGTCCGCCGGCCCCCGGCAGCTGGCGGGAAGGCTTTGGCTTGACGTTGAGGATCATCTGCACCGAAACATAGGCCATGAAGCAGGCAAAGAAGATGGCGAGGGGCAGGGTCGGTACTCGCGAGGCGATGAACGTGCCGCCAAAGGTGCCGAGCAGCACCCCGGGCGCGATGCCGCGCACGATGTCCCAGCGCACCGCACCATGTGCATGATGGGTACGCAGGCTGGAAATCGAGGTGATGACGATGGCCGCCATCGACGTACCCAGCGCCAGATGCACCAGATGTTCCCGCGGAACCGCCTGTGCTGCAAAGATAGTCGTCAGCAGCGGCACCATGATGCCGCCCCCGCCCACGCCGAGCAGGCCGGCAAAAAAGCCGACGAAAGCGCCCAGCAGCAGATAGACGGCAAACCATTCGATACTCATCGATTACCTCGTAAATTGATTCAGGCCGAGCAGATCCCCGGCAATGAAATTCCATTCCGCCGCACTGACCGGCATGATCGACAAACGATTGCCTTTCGCCAGCAGGCGCATTCCTTCCAGTTCCGGGTAGCGTCGCAATTCTGCCAGCGAAAGCAGGCGGGATTTCGCTACAAAACGCACATCGCGCAGCCACCAGCGCGGATTCTCGGGTTTCGATTTTGGGTCAAAATACCGGTTTGCCGTGAGGCCAGCCTTGGTTTCCATGGTCGCGGAAAACTGCGTTTCGTCCGGATAAGGCCCGGAACACACCTCGCAGATGCCGGCGATGCCGGGTTCGGCGCAACTGGAATGGTAAAAGAACGCCAGATCGCCGACCTGCATCGCATCACGCATGAAGTTGCGCGCCTGATAGTTACGCACTCCGAACCACGGCACCCGTTGTCCAGATGCCTGTTCGAGATCGTTGATCGACACCTCGTCCGGTTCCGACTTCATCAGCCAGTAGTGCATATCAAGAAAATCCCGGGACAAAAAAAGGCCCCCGCAAGTGCCGTCAGGCCGGCATCCTGAACCTGAGTCCAGAGTGGCTGCATTCCTTCCGCATCAGGCACCTGCGACGAAGCGGGCGCACAACAGCGGATTTTTGGTCCGCAACCGATGCCAATTAGCATTGGTTCAAGGAATATATGGCCTTAACAAACACCGCAGGGGACGCTCGGCGGGCGGCGCCGGGGTCAACAGCAAAGATCAGAGATCGAATTGCTGCTGGGGCGCAAGCACGGCATCCAGCCGTGCTCCCATGTCACCGATTCTACGCTTCGTTTCGGAAGTATCAACCGCTTCCACAATACTTGCGTTTGCGCCGCCAAGATGTTCGTGGGCAATGTTGAGCGCAGCCATGACGGCGACGCGTTCGGCAATGGTGCTCTTGGTGCGCTGGGCGATGTCGCGCATTTTGTTGTCGACCAGATCGACTGCGGAAAGCAGCGCTTCGCGCTCCTCCGGCGAACAGGCCACACGATATTCGCGGCCCATGATCTTGACGTCGAGGAAATTTGCTTCGGCACTCATTTCAGGCATCCTCAGGGAGCTTGTCCATCAAGCCTTCAAGCTTTTCACGCGCAGCGGTCATGGTCTGCCGCAAATGCAAGCGTTCCGCTTCGGCAGCCGCGATCTGGTTTTTCAGGACTTCATTTTCGGCGCGCAACTGGTGAACCAGGGCAACGACCTGTTCGATCTTGGCTTCGAGCGCTTCGAGTTCCGTATTCATGGGCCGCACTATAGAGGGAAAAATGCTGCATGGTCAATAACTAAGCCTCTATTCTAAAAGTAATTTATCGAAGACGGACGACATTTTTCTGATGCGGTCCGACACCAGCAAGGGTAGAATGCGCGCCGTGTCAGGTGCTGCGTAAGGTTCCTCCAAACGCAGTTAAACGGGAAAGCGGTGCGTCTCCGACGAGACAAATCCGCTGCTGCCCCCGCAACGGTAAGCAAGTGCGGGCGTATCAACAGGCCACTGGGTGAAAACCTGGGAAGGCGATACGTCAAGACTTGCGAGCCCGGATACCGGCCTGGGACAAAAAGCGGAAGTGCCACGGGGGTGTGGTGCCGGTTCCAGTAACCTGCCCTCTCCCCGGACCTTCCTTTTCATGTCTGTTCCGACATGCGGGGACGCCCGTCGGGAAAGGAAAAACCAATGTATCCACGTTTCAAGCCACTGGCCGCGCTCATCGCGCTGCTTCCCTGTGGCCACGCCCAAGCCCAGCAACTCGCCGCCCTCGACACGGTGGTAGTCACAGCCACGCGCCAGCAAATGCGCGCGGACGAAGTCCTCAGTGACACCAGCGTCATCGAACGCAGCGATATTGAAGCGGCCGGCCACTCCAATCTGGAACAAATCCTGGCTGCCCAACCGGGCATCCAGATGGCCAGCAACGGCAGCCCCGGCGCCGCGTCCTACCTGTACGTCCGCGGCACCAATCCGAAGCACGTCCTGCTACTGATCGACGGCATGCGTGTCAGCTCGGCAACGTCCGGAGAGCCGACCTGGTCGCGCATTCCGGCGGCGCAGATCGAACGCATCGAAATCATCCGCGGGCCGGCTTCGGCACTTTACGGCAGCGACGCCATCGGTGGCGTGGTGCAAATTTTCACGCGGCGCGGCAAAGGCCCGCTCAACCTTTTCGCCGAGGCTGGCGCCGGAAGCTACGGCACCCGCTCGGCCAGCGCCGGCCTCTCGGGAAGCCAGCAAGGCTGGAATTATGCCTTCAACCTTTCCGATGATTCGACGGATGGCTTCAACAGCAAACCCAAGGACAGCAAGGCCAACCCCGACAAGGACGGCTTCCGCAATCACGCTGCGTCGGGACGCCTGGGCTACGAATTTGCGCCCGGCCACGAACTCTCTCTCTCTGCGCTCTACGCCGAGGGCACCAGCCAGTACGACAGCACCGGCATCAACGTCGACTGGAAGAACCGGACACGCAACGGTGCCGCCAGCCTGGTGCTAAAAAATGCAATCAACAGCCACTGGAATAGCACCCTGAGCGTTGGCAAAAGCATCGACAACTCGACCAACCTGCGTGACGGATTGCGTTACAGCACCTTCGATACCGAACAAAACCAATATACGTGGCAACATGACGTTTTCAGCCATTGGGGGAATTTCCTTGTCGGTCTGGAGCGTCAGGAGCAGGAAATCAACACGACGGGCAACTACAAGCAGCGGGAACGCCGCAACGACGCCGTCCAGCTTGGCTGGAACCGTGGCTTCGACGCACATCGCCTGCAAGCCAGTGTGCGCCACGATGATGATTCCCTGTTCGGGAGCAAGACCACGGGTTCACTCGCCTACGGCTACCGTTTTTCACCGAACTGGCGGACCAGCATGAGCGTCGGCACGGCATTCAAGGCACCGACCTTCAATGAGCTGTATTACCCGAAAACCGGCTCCTATGTTGGCAACCCGGATGTCCAGCCGGAAACGGCCCTGAACCGGGAAGTTGCGCTGCATTACGAAACGGGCAGTCAGGCCGTATCGCTGACCTGGTATCGCAACCGGATCGAGGACATGATCATCTGGGCCAAGGTCGGCCTCCTTAATCAGCCGAGCAATGTCGACACCGCCCGTATCGAAGGCGCAACCCTGGCCTGGCGGGGCCGCCTGAGCGATTTCGACCTGCAGGCAAGCTATGACTGGCTGGATGCGGAAGATGCAAAGACCGGCAAGCAGTTGGCGCGCCGGGCAAAGCAGACGGCCGAATTCGCGATCGGACAGAACATCGGCCGCTGGGACTGGCGGGTCGAATGGCTGGCCAGCAGCAAACGTTACGACGACAAGGCCAACACCATCGAGCTGGGTGGCTACGCACTGACCCATCTCTACGGTGCCTACCGTTTCGCCCCTGAATGGAGCGTCTTCGCCCGTGTCAATAACCTCTTCGACAAGGATTACGTCCTGACTGACGGTTATGCGACGCCCGGCCGGAATGCCTTCATCGGCGTGCGTTATAGCCCGAGATAAGCGCACATGCCCACCCGCCGTCGCGCTGCTCTGATCCTTTCCAGCCTGTGCCTTCTGGCACTGGCCAGTATCGGAATGGCGCTGATGGCGGGCAGCCTGAAATTTTCGGCCGGCGAGGTGCTGCTCGCCTTGTCGGGCGCAGACAGCCCGGCGGCCGACATTGTTTTCCAGCTGCGCCTGCCGCGGGCGCTGGCCGGTTTTGCCTGCGGCGGCTTGCTGGCGCTGGCCGGGGCGCTGATGCAGGTCTTGCTGCGCAATCCACTGGCTGATCCTTACGTGCTGGGCATTTCCGGCGGCGCAGGGGTCGGGGCGATGTTTGCCATACTGCTCGGGCTGCCGGTACTGGGCGTTGACGGTCTGGCATTTGTCGGAGCGTTTGGCGCGATGTTGCTGGTTTTCGGGCTGGCCCATGGCGACGGCAGCTGGACGCAGACGCGTCTGCTGCTCACCGGCGTCATCGTCGCTGCCGGCTGCGGCGCATTGGTCGCGCTGATGTTGAGCATCGCCGACGAGCACAAGCTGCGCGGCATGCTGTTCTGGCTGATGGGCGACCTCGGCCAAAGCGCCCAGTGGTGGCCGGCCTTCGCGGCCCTGGTTATCGCCTTGCTGCTGGCCATGCCCTTCGCCCGCGAACTGAACCTGCTGTCACGCGGCATGCTGCAGGCGCAGGCGCTGGGCGTCGCGGTCTCCCGGCTGCGCTACGCGATTTACCTGCTCGCCTCGCTGGCTACCGCGGCCTCGGTGACGACGGCCGGCTCGATCGGCTTCGTCGGGCTGGTCGTGCCGCACCTGGTCCGTCTGGCCACCGGCAACGACCAGCGTCTGCTACTACCCGCCTCGGTACTCGCCGGCGGTTCGCTGCTCGTCCTGGCCGACACGCTGGCACGTACGCTGATCGCCCCGCAGCAGTTGCCGGTCGGCGTGCTGACGGCGCTGATCGGCGTGCCCGTCTTCCTTTTCCTGCTCTCGAGGCAGCCGAAATGACCCGGCCGTTGCTCGAAGCGAAGCAACTGGTCGTCGCCATCGGCGGCAAGACGGTGGTCGATGGCGTCAACCTGAGCGTCGCCAGCGGCGAGCGCATCGCCATCCTCGGCCGCAATGGCGCCGGCAAATCGACGCTGTTGTCGACGCTGGCCGGCCTGCGTCCGCCAGCCGGTGGCGCGGTGCTGCTCGATGGGGAGGACGCGGCCCTCATGCCCGCCCGCGATGCGGCGCTGCGCCGGGCCTGGCTCGGCCAGTTCCAGAACGATCCCTTCGGTTCGACCGTGCTGGAAACGGCGCTGACCGGCCGCCACCCCCACCTCGGTCGCTGGGACTGGGAGTCGACGCGCGATGCCGAGCTGGCGCGCGGCGCGCTCAAGGCCGTCGGGCTGGAGGGCATGGAAACGCGGCAGATTCATACGCTTTCCGGTGGCGAACGCCAGCGCCTGGCCATCGCCACGCTGCTCACCCAGGCTGCGCCGCTCTACCTGCTCGACGAACCGCTGTCGCACCTCGACCTCAACCACCAGATGGCCGTCCTCGAACTGTTCGCCGGCACGGCCCGCGATTGCGGTGCTGGCGTCATCATGGTCCTGCACGATCCCGCGCTGGCCCACCGCTTCAGCGACCGGGCACTGCTGGTTTATGGCGACGGGCGGACTGAGATGGGCAGCGTCGACACCATCCTGACCGCCGAGAAATTGTCCGAACTTTACGGCTATGGCCTGCGTCAGATCGAAGACCGCGGCCATCGCTGCTTCATCCCCGAATAGCCATTGGCAAAATCAGGCGATTTTTCGAGTTGACCGTGGAAGTCGCCCCACCCCTACCCAGAAAGCCACCATGACCGTCACCCACGAACAACGCATGCAGAAAAAGAAGGAAGTCATCGACGGGAAGATCGACGCCGCGCAGGAAGAACGCGGCGTGCTGGTCATCAACACCGGCAACGGCAAGGGCAAGTCGAGCGCCGCTTTCGGGGTCGTCGCCCGCGCGCTGGGCCACGGCCTGAAAGTCGGCGTCGTCCAGTTCGTCAAGGGCCGCTCGGACACCGGCGAGGAAGCCTTCTTCCGCCAGCAGCCCAACGTCGCCTGGCA
>CAZOWA010000048.1:0-22622 GCA_964583695.1 uncultured Dechloromonas sp. | reverse complement strand
TCGGCGAGGACGTCGAGAACATCATCCAGAAGCTGCTGCAGAAGTGCGATTACGACATCGAAAAAGCACAGCAGGGCATCGTCTACATTGACGAAATCGACAAGATTTCGCGCAAGTCCGACAACCCGTCGATCACCCGCGACGTCTCCGGTGAAGGTGTTCAGCAGGCGCTGCTCAAGCTGATCGAGGGCACGGTTGCCTCCATTCCCCCCCAGGGTGGGCGCAAGCATCCGAACCAGGACTTCGTTCAGGTCGATACGACCAACATCCTGTTCATTTGCGGTGGTGCCTTTGCCGGCCTCGAAAAAATCATCCAGAACCGCTCCGAAAGAGGCGGCATCGGCTTTGGTGCCGAGGTCAAGAGCAAGAGTGACAGCAAGGCCATCGGCCAGATCCTGCTCGATGCCGAGCCGGAAGATCTCATCAAGTTCGGTCTCATCCCCGAACTGATCGGTCGCCTGCCCGTGGTCGCCACCTTGCAGGAACTCGAAGAACCTGCGCTGATCCAGATCCTCACGGAACCGAAGAACGCACTGATCAAGCAGTACCAGAAGCTGTTCAGCATGGAAGATGTCGAACTCGAAGTTCGCCCCGGCGCCCTCTCCGCAATCGCCAAAAAGGCGCTGGAACGCAAGACAGGTGCACGCGGGCTGCGTTCGATTCTGGAACATGCCTTGCTCGATACGATGTACGAACTCCCGGGCATGGAGAATGTCGAAAAGGTGGTCGTTGACGAAAACATGATCTCCGGCGACGCCAAGCCCCTGCTCATTTACGCCGATCAGCCAAAGGTTTCCGGCTCCAACTGAGCCGGGTCTTGAATTGCGGTTTCCCGCCCCCATTTGAGGGGCTAATACCTATTTCAAAGGCATCGTAATGTCGAACCCCAACACGCTTCCGGAAACCGTCGAGCTCCCGCTGCTGCCGCTGCGCGATGTCGTCGTATTTCCGCACATGGTCATCCCGCTTTTCGTTGGCCGTCCGAAATCGATCAAGGCCCTCGAAATGGCCATGGAGGCGGGCAAGAACATTCTTCTCGTCGCCCAGAAATCCGCCGCCAAGGACGAACCCGAGCCGGCCGACCTTTACAGCATCGGGTGTCTGGCCAATATCCTGCAAATGCTCAAGCTGCCCGATGGCACCGTCAAGGTGCTGGTCGAAGGCACCCAGCGCGCCCGCGTCGAAGCAGTCGAAGTCCAGTCGTCGGTTTTCATGGCGACCGCGCTGCCGCTGCCGCAGGCTGCCGTTGAAGATCACGAGATTGAGGCGATGCGCCGCGCGGTCGTTGCGCAATTCGACCAGTTCGTGAAGCTCAACAAGAAGATTCCGCCGGAAGTCCTGTCGTCAATCGCCGGCATCGAGGACGCCGGTCGCCTCGCCGACACCATCGCCGCCCATCTGCCGCTCAAGCTCGAACAAAAGCAGGAAGTGCTGGAGATGGAAAGCATCCGCGACCGCATCGATCGCCTGCTCTCCCAACTTGAATCCGAAATCGACATCCTCCAGGTCGAAAAGCGCATCCGCGGCCGCGTCAAGCGCCAGATGGAAAAGAGCCAGCGCGAGTATTACCTGAACGAGCAGGTCAAGGCCATCCAGAAAGAACTCGGCGAAGGCGAAGAAGGTGCCGACCTCGAAGAACTGGACAAGAAGATCAAGGCTGCCGGCATGAGCAAGGAAGGACTGGCCAAAGCCCAGAGCGAGCTCAAGAAATTGCGCCTGATGTCGCCCATGTCGGCCGAGGCAACTGTCGTACGCAACTTCATCGAAACCCTGATCGGCCTGCCCTGGCGCAAGAAGACCCGCATCAGCAAGGATCTGCGCGAAGCAGAGAAGATTCTCGACAGCGATCATTACGGGTTGGAGAAGGTCAAGGAGCGCATTGTCGAATATCTTGCCGTGCAACAGCGCGTCGACAAGGTGAAAGCTCCGATCCTGTGCCTGGTCGGCCCTCCGGGTGTCGGCAAAACCTCGCTCGGTCAGTCGATCGCCAAGGCCACGAACCGCAAGTTCGTGCGCATGGCACTGGGCGGCGTTCGTGACGAAGCCGAAATCCGTGGCCATCGTCGCACCTACATTGGTTCCATGCCGGGCAAGATTCTGACCAGCCTGAGCAAGGTCGGCGTGCGCAACCCGCTGTTTCTGCTCGACGAAGTCGACAAGCTTGGCCAGGATTTCCGCGGTGACCCGTCATCCGCCCTGCTTGAAGTTCTTGATCCGGAGCAGAATCACACCTTCCAAGACCATTACGTGGAGGTTGATTTCGATCTCTCCGACGTGATGTTCGTGGCTACTGCCAATACGCTGAACATTCCGGCTGCCCTGCTCGACCGCATGGAAGTCATCCGCCTTTCCGGCTATACGGAAGACGAGAAGGTCAATATCGCCATGCGCTATCTGCTACCCAAGCAGATCAAGAACAACGGGCTGAAAAAGACCGAAATTTCTGTGGCCGATAGTGCCATCCGCGACATTGTCCGCTATTACACCCGAGAAGCAGGTGTGCGAGCCCTCGAACGCGAAATTTCCAAGATTTGCCGCAAGGTCGTGAAGACTCTGGTGCTCAAGAAGCGTGACAGCAAGATTCTGGTCAACGCCAAGAATCTCGACAAGTTCCTGGGCGTCCAGCGCTACAGCTATGGCATGGCAGAAAAGGAAAATCAGGTTGGTCAAGTCACCGGTTTGGCCTGGACCGAGGTCGGCGGCGAGTTGCTGACCATCGAATGCGCCAATATGCCAGGGAAGGGCAACATCATCCGTACCGGCTCTCTGGGCGATGTGATGAAAGAATCTGTGGAAGCCGCCCGCTCGGTCGTACGCGCGCGCTCCCGGCGCCTTGGCATCAAGGATGAGGCTTTTGAGAAAACCGACATCCACATCCACGTTCCAGAAGGTGCCACCCCGAAAGATGGACCTTCGGCTGGCATTGCGATGACCACAGCGCTGGTCTCGTCCTACACGGGGATTCCGGTTCGTTGCGACGTCTGTATGACGGGTGAAATCACGCTACGCGGTGAAGTTCTCGCCATTGGCGGTCTCAAGGAAAAATTGTTGGCAGCGGTTCGGGGTGGCGTCAAGACCGCCCTGATCCCGTCTGAAAACGTCAAGGACCTCACTGAAATCCCCGACAACATCAAGAACAAGATCGAAATTGTTCCCGTGAAGTGGATTGATCAGGTTCTTGAGCGAGCGCTGGAACACGCACCGGAGGCGCTGCCCGAGCAAAATACGGAGGCTCAGACCGTTGCCTCCGCAGCAGAGCCAGCCACCGGATCGACCGTGCTTACCCATTGATTTTGAAGGAAACGATGCCGTCGTATTAGCGAGGGCATCGTCTTCACCGGCAACCACGTCCGGGCAATCGATGAAAATGCGCTTGACACAAGGATTTCGGGAAGGATATAAATCCGTCCTCGCAAAATTTTCGCTGCTTCAATTCACTCGTTAGGGGATGTAAATGAACAAAACTGAACTGATCGACCAGATCGCCACTTCCGCTGAAATCTCCAAGGCTGCCGCCGGTCGCGCACTCGACGCCACCGTTGCCGCTGTCAAGGAAGCCCTGAAGAATGGTGACACCGTCAGCCTGATCGGATTCGGCACTTTCTACGTCGGCGAACGCGCTGCCCGCACCGGCCGCAATCCCCGCACCGGCAAGACCCTCGAAATCAAGGCAGCCAAGTCGCCGAAGTTCCGCGCTGGCAAGGGTCTGAAAGACGCCATCAACTAATCGCTTCACCGGGTGCTTAGCTCAGTTGGTAGAGCGTCGCCCTTACAAGGCGAATGTCGGGGGTTCGAACCCCTCAGCACCCACCAAAAGTTCTGAAAAACCCCGCTCACGTAGCGGGGTTTTTGTTGCAGAATGTCGCCATGAGCGACTCTTCTGATAACGACAAACAGGACAAGACCGGCAACGATCTGAAAGCCCAGCGCTTCCAGATGCTTGAAGACATCGCCAGCGAACTGGGTGGCGAAGTGGTCTTCCCCACCTATTTCGATGCCATTCTCAGTCTGCGCAAGGTTCTGCACGATCCCAGCCAGAGCATTGGTGGCATTGCCGCTGCCATTTCGATCGAACCCTTGATCTGCGCCAAGCTCCTCCGCCTGGCCAATTCCGTCAGTTTCAACCCCAATGGCCGCGAAGTAGTCGATCTTAAATCGGCCATTACACGGCTCGGCCAAAATGCAGTTCGTACCACGGCGATGGCGATAGTCATGACCCAGCTCATGAGGGCCAAGGGTATGGCGGCCTTCAGCGAACTGACCCGCTCGCTCTGGGAACACTCGATCAAGTCCTCTGCTGCAGCACGCGTCATCGCTAGCAAAATGACCCGCCTGAATCCGGACGAAGCCATGCTGGCCGGTCTGGTTCACGATCTGGGCGCGTTTTACATGCTTTACCGTGCCACACAGTACGACGAACTGCGCCAGCGTCCGGACACCGTCAAATACCTGATCATGCAATGGCACGAGAGCATCGGCGTATCGCTGCTGAACGCACTGGGCCTTCCCGAGGAAATTGTTGAGGCCACGGTCGATCACGACCACTTGCGGCCAACCCCATCCCCGCCACGTAATTTGCAGGATGTCATTTACATCGCGAACATGCTGGCCGGCGGCCATTTCGAATGGCAAATGCAGGATCACCCAGGCAATCCCGACGACATCAACGCCCTGGAAGAGGAATACGGTGGGCTACAAGACGAAATCCATGTGCTTTTCGTCGAAATGCAGCGTAGTTTCAGCTAATCGCCGCTTATCCCTTGCGACCGTGACCGGTCTTTTCCTGAGTTGATGCCAGTATCCCGCGCAGGATGTTAACCTCATCCTTCTCTAGACGGGCACGCCCGAACAAGCGACGCAGTTTCGGCAGCAAGCGCCCGGGTTGCTGAGGATTGAAAAATCCCGTTTCCGTCATGACGGCCTCAAGATGGCGGTACAAGCCCTCCACGTCGTCCAGCGTTGCCACAGGAGAGGCGGAAGGAGTTACCCCAACGGAGACCGGTGGCCTCCCGGAAAAAGCGGCCATGCGGCATTCGTAACATAGCACCTGAACGGCGGAGCCTAGGTTGAGCGAGCTGAAATCCGGATTGGTCGGAATACTGACTGCGGACTGGCAATGGAAAATTTCCTCATTGCTCAGCCCTACCGTCTCGTTACCGAAAACCAGGGCCACCTCACCTTCGCTCGCTTCTGAGAGCAGACGGGCAACCGTTTCGCGAGGCTGCCCGATGGCTGGCCCCAGGTCACGCTGGCGCGCAGACAGGGCGACGGCAAAAACGCTCCCGGCCAGCGCTTCTTTCAGGGAAGCGGTGACAACAGCTGTTTGCAGCACATCGACCGCTCCGGTTGCCCGGGTATCAGCCTCCGGATCGGGAAACTGCTTGGGCTCGACCAGATACAGGCGCGACAAACCCATGGTTTTCATGGCCCGCGCGGCGGCGCCGATATTTCCCGGATGACTGGGGCGACACAGGACAACTCTGATACGTGAAAGCAGGACTTCCGGGTTCATGGTGTAAAATTCGGCCTTTCAAATATAAATCGGGCGGTTTCGGCCCTCCGACAGCTCTTTAAAGCCATGCATCCAGCTCTGAATATTGCCATCAAGGCGGCGCGCCGCGCCGGCCAGATCATCAATCGCGCCTCGAACGACCTCGATTTGCTCAAGGTCACCAGCAAGCAGCCCAACGACTTTGTCACCGAAGTCGACAAAGCCGCCGAAGCCGCGATCATCGAAACCTTGCGGGAAGCGTATCCCGATTACGGCATTTTAGCAGAGGAGTCTGGCCACTCCGTGGGGCAAGGCAACTGCGAGTTCGAGTGGATCGTCGATCCGCTCGACGGCACCACCAATTTCATCCACGGCATGCCGCAATACGCCGTATCGATCGCACTGGCCAAGGGCGGCGTACTCGATCAGGCGGTCATTTTTGACCCCAATCGCAACGAACTCTTTACCGCCAGCAAGGGAGCCGGCGCCTTTCTCAACGAACGCCGCATCCGTGTTTCGCGCCGCACCAAGCTGCACGAAGCCCTGCTCGGCACGGGCTTCCCGTACCGCATGTTCGATCAGATCGACACCTATCTCGCCATTTTCAAGGAACTGGCGCAGAAAACGGCCGGACAACGCCGTCCCGGTGCCGCATCCCTCGACCTGGCTTATGTCGCCTGCGGCCGTTACGACGGCTTCTGGGAATTTGGCCTGTCGCCCTGGGACATGGCGGCCGGCGCCCTGCTGATTTCCGAAGCGGGTGGCTTGGTCAGCGACCTGCGTGGCGAAGCCAGCTATCTCGAAACTGGCAACATCGTGGCAGGCACCCCGAAAATTTTCGCACCGCTGCTCAAACTTATCGAAGCCAAGCTGCCGGATTCCGTCAGGGGCTAAGTTGTCTGGGGGCCGAGGGCGCCCCCGCTTCATCGAGGAATCGACGTGGATAAACACTCGGAAAAAGAGTCGCACAAGCCACGTATCCTGAGCGTCATCCCTCCGATGACGCAACTCAATACACCCTACCCGTCGACTGCCTACCTGACCGGCTTCCTGCGTTCACGCGACATCGACGCCCGCCAGGATGACATCGCCCTCAAGCTGGTTCTGGAATTATTCACGCCGGACGGTCTGCGCGAAATTCACCAGCATGTTCTTGCAGTGCCAGCCAAAAAACGCTCGGCCAGCCTGCATTGCTTTGCCGACCAATTCGACCGCTATCTGGCTACCGTCACGCCGGCCATCGCCTTTCTGCAAGGGCGCGACCCTTCGGTCGGGCATCGCATCTGTGGTCGCAACTTTCTGCCGGAAGGCCCGCGCTTCGCCTCGCTCGACGTCTTCATCGACGAAGAAGGCGGTGACCCACTGGCCTGGGCGTTCGGCGCCCTCGGCGTGCAAGACCGGGCGCGGCACCTGGCAACGCTTTACCTCAACGATGTGGCCGACGTATTGCGCGAAGCGGTCGACCCGCGTTTTGAATTCGTCCGTTACGCCGAGTCGCTGGCGCTCAGTCAGGCCAGCTTCGAACCGCTGGCCCGTGCACTGGCCGCGCCGCCCACCCTGGTCGACCGCAAGTTGCAAAATTTGACGATTTTTTCGGTTGACCGCAGCATTCCGAAAATTCCCGGTCAAGAAGACGAACCCCGGCTGGTACTCGTTTCCGTCCCCTTCCCCGGTTCCGTCTACGCCGCCTTTCGCATGGCCCAGGCGATCCGGGCGCATGATCCGGACATTGTGATCGTGCTCGGCGGCGGCTACGTCAATACCGAACTGCGCCAGCTCAAGGAAGCACGGGTTTTCGATTATTTTGACTACATCACGCTCGACGACGGCGAACGGCCCCTCCTCGCCCTGCTTGAATACCTGCAAGGCCAACGGCCACGTCTCAATCTGGTGCGCACCTTCACCCGTGTTGATGGAGAAGTCCGCTACTTCAACAGCAACGAGCCGGACATTCCCTTCGAGGAAGTCGGCACGCCAACCTGGGACGGCCTGCCGCTCGACCGCTACCTGTCGCTGCTCGACATGCTTAATCCCATGCACCGGCTGTGGTCCGACGGGCGCTGGAACAAGCTCACCGTCGCCCACGGCTGCTACTGGAAGAAATGCAGTTTCTGCGACGTCAGCCTCGACTATATTTCGCGCTTCGAAGCCGCCAATGCGGCAACGCTGGTTGACCGCATCGAAAGCATCATCAGCGAAACCGGCCAGAGCGGCTTTCACTTCGTCGACGAAGCCGCACCACCCAAAGCCCTCAAGGCGATGGCCAACGAGCTGCAAAAACGCAACCGGGCGATTTCCTGGTGGGGCAATATCCGCTTCGAAAAATCCTTCACACCGGAGCTCTGCGAGCAACTGGCGGACAGTGGCTGCATCGCCGTCTCCGGCGGGCTGGAGGTCGCTTCCGACCGACTGCTCAAGCTGATGAAAAAAGGCGTCTCGGTCGATCAGGTCGCCCGCGTCACCAAGGCCTTCAGTGACGCCGGCATTCTCGTCCACGCCTACCTGATGTACGGTTTCCCCACCCAGACCGTGCAGGACACCGTGGACGCGCTGGAATACGTCCGCCAGCTCTTCGCCGAAGGTTGCATCCAGTCCGGCTTCTTCCACCGCTTCGCCTGCACCGTGCACTCACCGGTCGGCCTCAATCCCGCGGAGTACGGCATCAAGCTCAAGCCGCTGCCCCCGATCACTTTCGCCACCAACGACGTCGAATTCATCGACCGAACCGGCGTCGACCATGCCGTACTCGGCGCTGCGCTCAACAAGGCGCTCTATAACTACATGTACGGAATAGGTCTCGACCAGGATGTGCGCAGCTGGTTCTCCATCCGCGTCCCTAAAACCCGCGTCCCGCGTAATTTCGTCATTCGTGCGCTGAATACCCGATAAGCTGACGATTCGCGCAAGCTGACGTAAATTTCGAGTCAGCTCGCTCATAAAATATTCGGGCATTTTGAATCCACCCCGGCTACCTAGCTCCTAACCTTCCGAATGTATCGCGTCAAACGACGCTCCTAGAACGGACACACAATCACAAAAAAGGCGAAGCTCCAAGCGCTTATTCAGACAAATAAAACTGAGGAAAATCGGACAACCACCTGCACTGGAACTAATTACGGTAGCGTTCAAGCTCTATCTGCCGCAAATATGCTTTTTCTTTTGCGAGTTGTCGCTCAGCATCACTCAAGCGTTCTCTTTCAAGTCGTTGTTTTTCATAATTAGCCCTCGATTCGGACTGAGCCTCGGCTAAGCGCAACTCGCGGGAAACTTGATTTCCATAAGCAATGGCACGCTCACGTTCATTACGCTCCTGCAACTCCTGTTGAATACGTTGCCTATTGGCCTGCTCAAGCGCAACACGCTCATCCTCGATTTTTTTGGCCTGTAACTCCAACATCTTGGCTGTAGCAAGCTCTTTCTCGCGCTCCAACTCCAGCAACTTTTTCTCTTTGTCAGACTGGTATCTAGAGAAAGCAAAGGCCAAAAGCACCAATAGAAGGCCAAACACCACCCAACGAAAAACTGAACTTGGCTGCTCCACCTTGACCTGCCCCTCATAATTTTTGAGAGCCAATTTTTCGTCATAGCGTTTTCGATGAGAGGGATTCGAAAGCGTCGAAAATGCTTCTCGAATGGCAATCATTAGATTCGACGCATCCTCGTCACCCTTTGCCAGACGCTCAGCCAACGACGTATGTAAACGTTCATAATTTGCAGCAATAGCGTCAGAACTAGCTGTTTGGCTAACCTCTAGTAATTCATACAAAGTACGAGCCATAACGTTTTACCGTACTTAGCGCGAACGACGTGAAGCAACGGGTGGAGAAGAAGCGGGACTGGGCAATATCGCCACTCCCCCACGAAAATTACGCTCACGAGCAGATTGATACTCCAGCTCTGACAATTGCCGTCGATTTTTAACATCAACAGTCTCTGCTTGCCTACGCTGTTCGCGGCTTACAGAGTCACTTGAGGCATCCACACGAGAAGCACCTGACGCACAAGGCAAATCGGAATACACGGTTTGTCCGCCTTTGACGCAGCGATACGTCTCCGCCTGCGATATCTCTGATACGAGCACGAACAACAAGATAAACGGCACCACCAACATACGCTTCACAAGGAATCCCCCGAATGTTTTACCCAGCTTTCCGAAACGCTCCCGCATCCCACAAAGCAACATCTCCGGAGCATATTTTACTGCCTTGCAACGGCGTCTGAATACCCAAAACGAAAAAGCGCCCCGGAGGGCGCTTTCAGAATTCTTGGCGGAGCAGGCGGGATTCGAACCCGCGGTAGGCTATTAACCTACACACGCTTTCCAGGCGTGCGACTTAAACCACTCATCCACCGCTCCAAGAGGCGCGCATTGTAGCAGATGCAGCCGCCAGGTCAAAGAAACTTTCTCGCAAAAGGCAATCCCAGCCAGAGAAACAGAAGGACGAAGAAACTGAGGACGGCTTTCGCTTTGTCCGAAGATGTTACGGGAAGCAGTTTGCCTAGCCATCGTTGCGGCGCACGCGTTATAAGCGAAAAAAGTTGATAGACGGGATTGCTGTGCCGTTTTTCGCCGGCCACGAGATAAAGCGCCGCCTGACCCAACAGGCAAAGCAGCAACATTTCGATGATGGCGCGCAGAGCGGCGATCAGGAACAACATTTAGCGCTCTGCTTACTCGTCGTCGATGCCGAAGCGGGCGTCCAGCTTTTTCATTTGATGGTTGTAATACCAGATCATCATCAGGTAGATGACCAACAAGCCTTGTGCCCCCATGTAAAAACCGAGGGGAAATCCGAAGATCACGATTTCGTTGATTTCCCGGGCAAACCAGTTCATCACGAAGGTCAGCGCGGCCCAGAGTATGAGTAAAACAATCGTCAGTTTGCGCGTCTTTCGCCAGTAGGCTTCTGCTTTCTGCACGGGGTCACTCCTCTTGACGGACGCTGCGCCGGATGCCGTTGAGGAAGCCTTCGGCATCGGCATCCGGCCGGGTCAGCAGACTGACGACAATGATGCTAACAAAGCCGAGCAACACCCCGAACACGCCGGCGGAAGTCGACTGAATATGGAACCACGGCTCCATGTGCAAACCGTGAATACCCAGCCAGGGAATGCTGTCGAACTCAACACGCAAGATGTAGTACAAGGTCATCATCGAGCCGAGAATCATGCCGGTCAGGGCGCCGGCACGATTCGCCCGACGCCAGAAAATGCCGAGTACGAGTGCCGGGAAGAATGCCGAGCCGGCGATTGAAAACGCCCAGGCCACCATGGAAAGTATGGTACCGGGCTTTTCGGCAGCAACGGTCGCGGCCAGGACGGCAACGACGAGCAACAGGGATTTCGAGATCACCAGCCGGAACTGCGTCGACGCATCCGGCCGGAATATCCGGTAGTAAAGGTCGTGCGACAGAGCACTGGTAATGGTCAACAACAGACCGTCCGCCGTCGACAGTGCGGCAGCCAGCGCCCCCGCCGCAACCAGACCGGAAACGACATAAGGCATACCGGCAATTTCGGGCGTAGCGAGCACAATCACGTCAGGGTTTAGCGACAACTCGGCAAGTTGCAGAATGCCGTCACGATTGATGTCCTCAATATTGACCAGCCCGACCTTGGTCCACGCCGCGACCCAGCCCGGCAATTTCGCAATGGGGATTTCCGCCAGGTTGCTGAGCACTTCGAACTTGGCGAAAACAGCGTAGGCAGGTGCCGTGATGTAGAGCAGGAGAATGAAGAGCAGTGACCAGAACACCGAATCGCGCGCACTACGAACTGTAGGTGTCGTGTAATAACGGGTCAGCACATGTGGCAAGGCGGCCGTACCGACCGTCAGGCAAAAAATCAGCGCAAGAAAATTGATGCGCCCGGGCAACCGTTCCTCATCGCTTACACCGGGAAAGGCCTCGGCGTGGTGGGTCATGGGTTTGCTGCGTTCCAGCGCTGCAAACATGGCCGCCTCCCAACGCGCCCGTGCCTGCTCCGGATCGTGCGGCAAATCCCGGCGCAGGCGTTCGAGCTGGACGATATCGCGCATCTGCGCATCGCTGGCCTTGAGTTCATTGATCTGGGCAGTCAACTGTTCGCGCTCGTTGTTCAGCGAGTGTGGCAGTTGCATGATTTTCTCGGCGTAAACATCAGCACGCTCGCGATACAGCTTTCTCGCCTCGATTTCGCTCGGCGTATCGAACAGCCGTTCCTCGAGCACCGTCACCCGCTGGAGAACCTGTCCATAAACCATTTGCGGCACGGCTACACCGGTCACGTTGTAGGAAAGGATGGCAACCGGGGTAATGTAGGCAACGATGAGAATCACGTACTGGGCGACCTGCGTCCACGTTACCGCGCGCATGCCACCAAGAAAGGAGCAAACGAGAATACCCGCCAGGCCGACGAAAACACCAATTTCGAATTGCAGGCTGACGAAGCGGCTGGTAATCACACCCACGCCGTAGATCTGGGCGACAACATAAACGAACGAAGCGAGAATGGCAGCAAACACTGCCACCAGCCGGATAGCGTTACCACCGTAGCGGGCACCAAGAAAGTCGGGAATGGTGTATTGGCCGAAGCGCCGGAGATACGGTGCCAGCAGAAGCGCGACGAGAACGAAGCCGCCGGTCCAGCCGATGATGTAAGCCAGCCCTTGGAATCCCGTCAGATACAGCGTACCGGCCAGGCCCATGAAGGACGCGGCGCTCATCCAGTCGGCGCCGGTCGCCATGCCGTTGAAAAATGCAGGAATGTTGCGTCCGGCAACGTAATACTCCGAAACATCGGACGTCCGGCTGGCAATGCCGATGGCGGCATACATTAGCAGGGTAAAGAAAAGGAAGGAGTAGCCGATCCAGCGCGGCGGCATGCCATGCTGCTCGAGCACGGCCAGGCCGAGAATGAACAGAAGGAAGGCGCCCGTGTAATAGAGGTAGTAGCGCTGCAACCGGCTCAACGAGGAAAGCATGCGTTGCATCTAGTGCGTGCGGCGAAGGAAGCTGCTGGCACGCGATTCGTCGATCAACTGGGTGGCCGTGTCAACCTGCTTGCCGACCGCACGCACAATCAGCATTTGCAGGATGCGGGCAAGGAGAAGCGTGTTCTCCATGGCGTCGCGCCGGCCATTTCCGGCAGGCAGGCCGAGCAGGTCGACCCACCGGTCGAGCGGCAACAACTGATGTGCCTTTTCCTCGAACAGCGTGGGCAAGAGCCAGGCCAGATCGACCCATTGCGGCTGGAAATCGACGCCGAGACGCTCGCTTAAAATTTTCCGCAGGAAGCCGCCGACATAGGACACATGAAAAGTCACAATCGGCGCCTTGGCAGTGAATTGCAAAAAAGCCGCCAATTTCCGGTCGACCGTGGAATCGTCACCGGAAACCGCCAAATCGAGGTGAAAGGCATCCTCGGGCAGGATGCTTCCCTGATGCAAAGCGGTCGCCGAAATCGAAAGCAACTGATCCTTTTCCGGATCGAAGCCGGTGCATGCAATATCGACGACGACATAGCGCACATGAAAGTGGATGTCGCCAAGATCCTGCGTCGGTGTCGCACGCCAGACTTCGAGCGCAGCCCGGACATCCTCCGGCAGGTGCGCGGGGGACGAATTCTTGAAGAGAAGTTTTTTCAGGTCGAACATTATCCGTTCACCTGGTAATCGAGTTTGAGACGCGACTGGATCTTGCGTGCCTGGCGGAAAGATTCTTTCAGGATACGACGATCGAGTTCGTTGAGCTTGTCCGGATCGATCAGGTTGTCGCCCTGCCGACCGGGCTCACCCTCCAGATATTGGTGCTGGAGGCGCAACAACTGGATGAAATCGAGGGCTTCAAGTACCGCATTGATTTCGTCGCTGCGGATCGACAGGCGCTGCGATGCCAGACGCAGACGCTGGATCGAGTTGGTGTTGTGCACACCGGAAGCGAGCGCGTAAATCCGCGCCACATCGACAAAAATGCGCGAGCCGTATTTCTTCAGATCGATCTTGCCGGGGTGGTCGGGCTCAAGGTCGGTCAGGAAATCGCGTAATTTGCCGAGCGGCGGAGAAACATCCAGGGCATTGCGGGCCATGGCCTGCAGGAACAACGGATTACCGGAAGCCTGTGTCAGCAGGTGACGGCGCATGCTGTCGGCGAGCTCCACCTTGCCGAACAGCGCCCGGAAATCGAAAAAGATCGTGGCGTTGAGCAGCGCCTGCGGCTGCGGCGTGCGGATCCAGCGACTGAACTGGTTCTTCCAATCATCCAGCGTCAGACACCACTCCGGATTGCTGGCCATGATGTTGCCCTTGCACAGCGGGAATCCGCAACGGTCGAGATCCTTGTTCACGTCGAGTGCGAAACTCAGGAAGCGTGCCTTGAGCGCTTCCGCCGTCTGACCTTCAGGCACGGCAAAAACGATGCCGTTATCCTGATCGGTGCTGAACGTCTGCTCGTCACGCCCTTCCGAACCAAAAGCCAGCCACGCCCATTCAATACCGTCGAAGCGATGGTTTTCAAGGTTGAGCTGGATGACGCGGCGGGTCAGCGCGTCATTGAGTGCCGAAATGAACTGCGTCAGTTGCTCGGCACCGACCCCCTGGGCCAGCATGTTGAAGGCCAACTGCCGAACATCGGCGGCCGACTGCTGCAAGCCGTCAACATTGTGCGCCGACTCGATAGCCTGACGGATCTGGCGCAAACCGACCCGTTGCAAGGCAAACAGGTCGCGCTCGGAAACCACGCCGGTCATCTTCCCCTCGGCATCGGTGACCAGCACGTGACGAATGCCGTGCGTCGCCATGGCCAGCATCGCGTCGTAAGCCGTGGCATGTTCTGCCAGCGCAAACGGTGAAGCCGACATGGCCTGACTGATCGGCGAGCTCAGCGGCAGATCGGCGAGCACCACCTTCTTGAGCAGATCGCTGCGGGTAAAGATGCCTATCGGCTTGCGCTCTTCGTCGGCGATGACCAGTGAACCAATGCCCAGTTCGGCCATGCTTTCCAGCGCCGTACGCAAGGGCGTATCCGGCCCGACCATCATCGGTGAACGCGACCCGATGCCGGCCAGCGGCGAATTCAGGGTCTGCTGCTCGCTGGCCTTCTGGGCAAACTGGAGTTGCAGCTGCTGGCGTGACTGATTGAGCAGGCTGGCGATGTACTGAGTGCAGAAGAGATTGAAGGCCGGACTAGTGGCCATCAGGGTCATGAAATCTTCCGCCGGCAGCTGGTAGCAGAAGGTGTCCTCGATCGTGGTGTAGGTATTGGTCGACGGCCTTCCGGCAGTCACCGCACCAATCGGGAAGGACTCCCCCGGCCCGAGGCTGAGGATGGAATATTCGGTCATCGTCACTTCGCCCGCCTGACGCGCCTGCACCTTGCCCGATTCGATCAGGTAGAAATAACGGACATTGCCGGAATCCGGCCCGACGATTTCGCTGCCCGCGGCATAGAACGCGATCTGTGCCCGCTCGGCAAAAAACTGCAGGGCTTCCGCCGTCATCTTGTTGAAGGGTGCGTGATCCTTGAGAAAGGCCTGGGTATTGCCGGCGACACGACTTCGTCCCTCCTGGCGAAGCATCAATTCCAGTTCATTCATGGCGGACATTTCTTGTTGTTCTGGAGTACTCACGACCAGCCCCCGTTTTTAAAGTGCGTAGTTTAACTTGAGACGCTGTTGCAGGCGTCTGGCCTGTTTGAGCGACTCCTTGAGAATCGCCCTGTCCATATCGTGCAGTGCATCGACGCGAACGCCGTGAGAACCTGGCGCAGCGTCGCTTCGATCCGCACATTGCCCGGCAAGGCGCACTCGCAAAATATGCGAAAAAGCCGAGTTGACCGCAGCAATCTCGGCTGCGCTCATTCCGGCAGCACGCCCCGCCTGACAGAGTCGCTCGCTCGTACTGACCGCGGCACAACCGCTGGCCAGGGCGAAAATCCGTGCGGCATCGACAAAGATGCGACTACCGAGTTTCTTCAGATCGAGCCGCTGCTGCTCATCACCGGCAAGTTCACCGAGAAAACCAAGCGGGACCTCGGCTTGCAGGGCATTGGCTGCCATCAGGTGCTGAAATGAAGGCATATCGCTGCTCACTGCAAGAAGAAGCGTCCGCAATTCCTCCACCAAAGCGGCCTGGCCAAAGAGTGGGCGCAGATCGAAAAAAATGCTGGCGTTGAGCAAGGCGGTCGGTTCCGGACGCCGAATCCATTCGATGAACTGCGCGCGCCACTCGTCGAACGAAAGACAGCACGCCGGATTTCCCGCCATGATCCGCCCCGGACAGAGCGTAAAACCGCAGTCGGCAAGATGCCGGTTGCACTCCTCGGCAAAGGGCAGGAATACGGCGCGCAAGGCATCGGCCTCGCGTGCATCGGCAGCGCTGAAGACCAGCCCGTTGTCCTGATCGGTGACAAATGTCTGCTCGCCGCGCCCTTCCGAACCCAAAGCCATCCAGCACCAATCCACCGCAGGCAGATGGTGGCGTGCCGCCGTCAGCTCGATCACCCTGATGGTGAGACGATCATGGCAGCCCGAAACCAGACGGGCAAGGCTGGCGCCTTCCAGACCACAAGCGGCCAGATCACGGAGAAACTCGTGCAGCCGCCCGGCCAGCGCCGGCGCATCATTCACCGAAACAAGGGCGTTAATCTCTTCACCCAGCGCAGCCTGCCGGGCACAGGGAAAAAGCGGGGAGAACAGGTCGGACAATTTAGTATTTTACCCGGGCAAAATAGGTTTTTTCCGCCGCTTCCAGCGCCTGCCGGACCGTGAATATCCCCATTCCCTCCAGGAGCGGCACCAGACGCAGGAAGACTTCCGCCGTGGCCAGCGCATCCTCGAGCGCATTGTGCCGCCCTTCGATGTGCACACCCAGACGTTCGAGAATGACATCGAGCTTGTGCGATTCCTGGTTCGGGTGCACAACCGCGGAAAGTAGCAGCGTATCGAGTACCGGCTGCGTAAAGCGTATGCCCGTGCGCTCTTCCTTGAGTTGCAGGAAGCGCATGTCGAAAGCCGCGTTGTGGGCGATCAGCACCGTGTCTTCGCAAAACTCGTAGAAGGCCGGCAGCACCGCATCGATGGTCGGCTTGCCGCGCACCATGTCTTCGGTGATGCCGTGGATCGGGATCGACTCGGGTTTGAGCGGGCACTCCGGGTCGATGATCTGATCGAACACTTCCTGACGCAACAGGCGGTTATTGACGATGCGGGTGGCACCGATCTGGATGATCTCGTCGCCTTTCGAAGGTTCCAGCCCGGTGGTTTCGGTGTCGAAAACGGTATAAGTCAGCTCGCTCAGCTTGCGGTCAAGATCGATCGACTTGTCGGCAAAATTGAACAGGTCGAAATCGTAATACTCCGGACGCCCGGTACCCCGTTTGCGCTCATCCTGCTCCGGCTCGACCTCCGGCATGGCTACCGGCAGGACGAAACGGAAAAAGGCACGATGCGCCGCCTTTTCGCGCTGATACCAGATTTCCCCGCCATGCCGGTCGATGACATCGCGCAGGTTCAGTGGCGAAATTTCGCCACCGATCTGCATGGGCTCCATTTCCCAGGTGTAGAAGGTTTCGGACGACATGGCCGGGCCGGCCCAGATCAGGTCGAGATAAGCGAGCTTGCCTTCCGATGAAAGCCGGAAACGCAACTCGCGTGGTTCGTAGTGATCCTGCAGGCGGGAAGCCAGCGAAGCCAGCGCAAAGACCAGCGAAAAACTGTCTGCCTTGATCCATAGCGCATCGTCCAGTTCTTCGGTCTTCGTCGGCAACTTCAGCTTGTCGTCGATGCGGCGCTGGGCGGCGGCGATGATGTCGATGCCGAGCACATCCTCCAATGGCCAGCGCGTCTTCATCGAATCGGAAAACTCGCCCATGGTCTGGTCGAGGCGCTGGCTCATCCGGGCAGCCTCGTCATCAACGACACGCATGAAACGGGCACGCAGTTCCGGTTCCATGTCCGGATAGTCGATCAGGTTGGCAACCGCAGCGCGGATGCTGCCGAGTGCTGCACGGCTGCCCTCGGTCAGCGAATGCAGCACCTGATCGCGGCGTGTCTCCTGCTCGATGCTGCGCGTGATGTTTTCAACGGTCAGCACATAGCCGGTCATGTTCGGCTCGCCATCCGCCCCGGCGGCGGAAAGTACCGGCACCATCTGGGCCCGCAGCAACTGCCCGGCCCGTGTGGTGGTGACGAAATTGGATATAGCCGACTTGCCACCGTGCAGACGCTGGAGAATGACTTCCTGCGCGTGCTGAACCTGGCTTTTTTCGAGAATCGAAAAAATCGAACGCCCCAGACCGATCAGTGCTCCACCCGACACCGAAGTCGGCCCCTGGGCCAGCGCCTTGAACTGCAGGCGGGCGCGATTGTTGTAGAGCAGGATCCGCCCGTCGAGATTGCACACGACCACAGCCTGCGCCAGTTCTGACATGAGTGCGGCAAGACGGTTTTTTTCCTCCTCGACAGAAGCCTTGGCGCGCGCAATCTGGGCATCGACATCATCCATCAAGCCGTCGCGTTGCTGCGCCAGATCATTGGCCGCTGCTGCCAGTTGCTGAACCTCCGGCGGCCCGTTGAGCTTGACGCGAAAATTGCGGTTGGCGCTAAGCATCATGCGCAAGGTTTCCGCCATGCGCAGCAAGCCTTCGACATATTGCTTGAAGAGCTTGTGGAGCACCGCCACGCCGAGCGCGAAACCCATCATCGTCATCATCGTTCCCACCGGCAGGCGCGACAGGAGAAGCTCCTTTAGCATCACACGCTCGGCATCTCCCATGTCGAGCCAGACGAGCAGCGAGGTGACGACAAACGGCCCGGTCATCAGCAACCCGAGAACGACAATGGCAAGTACGAAACGGTATTTTGCTTTCATGGAATTCATCCGGATATTTCTGGTGTGATCCACTCGGTATAAAAACCAGGTGGAACGTTCCGGGTTTCAGGCAACACCGAGCATGCTCTTCACCCGACTCACCAGATCCTTGGTCGAAAAAGGCTTGGTCACATAGGCATCGGCACCAATGGCCAGCCCCTTGGCCACCTCGGTGTCACGCCCCTTGGCGGTCAGCATCACGATGAGCAGCCCGGCCTTCGCCGGATCGGCACGCAAGGCCTCGCACACCTCGAACCCCGACTTTTTCGGCATCATCACATCAAGCAGCATGAGGTCCGGATTGAAACTCGCTACCTTGGCCAGGGCCTCTTCGCCGTCGCCCGCGACAGCCACCTCGAAACCCTCCTTTTTCATCAGGAATTCGAGGGAAATGACGATGTTGGGTTCGTCATCGACGATCAGGATTTTATGAATCATCTCTCTAGTCTCCGTTGTTATTCTTCAGGCACCGGCAAGGGCACCGTGAAAATGAAATTCGCCCCTGCTCCAGGCTTGCTTTCAACCCACAGATTACCACCAAAATATTCCACAATCTGCCGGCTGATCGGCAATCCGAGCCCCGTACCTTTCGGCTTGTCGGTCATCGTGTTGCCGCCCTGCCGGAACTTCTCGAAAATCACCGTGCACTCCTCCGGCGTTAATCCCGGCCCGTTGTCGGCAACCTCGATCCGGACGAATCGCCCATCCGCCACCACCCGGACAAAAACCCGGCCACTTCCGGCAGGCACGAACTTCACGGCGTTCGACAGCAGATTGACCATGACCTGCATCAGGCGATCACGGTCGGCCTGAACGACCGGCCCCTGCTCCGGAATATCGCCTTCAAGCAGCACGTCCTTGTCCCGGAACAACTGACCCAGCGAATCCATGGCCTCGCGTGCCACCTGCCCGATATCGACGGCACTGCTCGTCCATTCAGCCCGACCGGACTCGAGCTTGGCCATGTCGAGAATCTGGTTGATGAGGCGGGTCAGACGCTCCGTCTCGCTGACGATGATGCCGAGAAAACGCTTGCGATCGGCCAGTTCCATGCGCGGATCGTCGTGCAACATTTCCGACAGCGCACGCACCGATGTCAGGGGCGTGCGCAGTTCATGCGTCACCGTGGAAATGAAGTCATCCTTCATGCGGTCAAGCTCGAGCAGACGCTCGTTGGCCTGGCGCAATTCGGCGGTCGCCAGTTCAAGCTCGCGCTGCTTGCTCTCCAGCTCCTTGCTGTAGGCACGCACCTGGGTGGCTTCGTCGAGAATGTCGAAGACTTCTTCCAGACCGATACGCTCTTCCTGCGTCACCGAGGCAACCATGACCCGCGCACTGGCGGAACCAATGGCGCCGGCCAGCGCCGCTTCGGCAAAACCGACAAATGCGGCATCGGCAGGCAATATCCGCCAATCGTCGACACCGCGCTCCCCGGCATAAGCCAGCAGTTGCTGCCGCGCCCTGCCCGGCCCGAGGAAACGTTCGAGCAACTCGACCAGGGCATCCAGCGAGGCATTACCCCGCCACAAACGCGTTTCCGCGTCCCGGCCGGCATGCCTGAAAACGTCGACAAAAGCTTCGGCCTGCGCCGCTTCCAGCGCATCCGGCGTGGTGTGCAGCGAAACGAAGACATAGCAGCCGAGATTGGCGAGCAGGCTCCACCACAGGCAATGCGAAATTTCATCCAGGCCAGCCAGACCGAACAAGGCCTGCGCCTTGAGCCATTCAATCCCGAACAGGCCATGCTCAACAAAATCGCTGCCGATCCAGCCAGACTTGGCGAACGACGGTAACAACAGCGTGTACAGCCAGACCGCGAAACCCGCCAGCAAACCGGCGACCGCACCGCGATGCGTCGCCTGCTTCCAGTACATGCCGCCAAAAATCGACGGAGCGAACTGGGCCACCGCGGCGAAGGAAATCAGGCCGATGCCGACCAGTGCATACGCCTCACCCGCGGCACGAAAATAGACATAGCCGAGGAGAAGAATGAGGGCGATGGCAACTCGCCGGATACCGATCAGCAGGCCGGACAGGTCTTGCCATTTTTCGCCGTTTTTTCGCGTTGACCGCAGCAATAGCGGCATGACCAGATCGTTGCAGACCATGGTCGACAAGGCGATGGTTTCGACGATCACCATGCCGGTCGCCGCCGATAGGCCGCCGATGAAGACGAACAGCGCCAGCGCCTGCGCGCCGTGGGCCAGTGGCAGGGTAAGAACGAAGGTATCGGGATTGAAATCCTGTCCCTGGAAATGCAGCAGACCGCCCAGCGCCAGCGGCAGCACAAAGATATTGATGAGCAGGAGATAAAGCGGAAACAGCCAGACGGCCCGGCGCAAATGCGATTCGTCCACATTCTCGACGACGATGATCTGAAACTGCCGAGGCAGGAACAATATTGCCAGTCCCGAGAGCAAGACCATGGCCGTCCACGAACCGGCCCGGCTGGCATCGAAATGCAGCAGGCGCAACAGATCCGGACGATCGGGAGCGCGCCGGAAAAGATCGGAAAACCCGTCGAACATGCCATAGGTGACAAACAGGCCGACCGCCAGGAAGGCACACAGCTTGACCACCGATTCGAAAGCCACCGCCGCCACCATGCCCTCGTGACGCTCGGTGGCATCGATGTGCCGGGTACCGAACAGGATGGTGAACAAGGTAAGCACGACGGTAATCAGCAGCGTCGAATCCAGCCACCAGGGCAACAGGCTTTGATCAGCATGCGGAAACAGCACGCCCAGGCTGGCTGAAATCGCCTTCAGTTGCAGTGCGATGTAAGGCACGACACCCACGACTGCAATCACCGTCACCAGCCCGGCGAGCAACTGGCTCTTGCCGTAACGCGCGGCGATGAAATCAGCAATCGACGTGATGCGTTGCACCTTGCTGATGCGGATCATCTTGACGATGACACCGACGAACAAGAGCATCAGGGTCGGCCCAAGGTAGATGGTCAGGAACGACAATCCACCGGAAGTCGCTCGCCCGACGCTGCCATAAAACGTCCAGGAGGTGCAATAAACCGCCAACGACAGGGCATAGACATTGGCCGAAATGATCGATTTTCCGGCATCGGCCCGCGCATCGCCAAAACGGGCAACCGCGAAGAGCACCCCGAGATAGGCGGCGGCCAGCAGGGCAACGAAGCTGCCGGAAAACATCAAGTCCCTCTTCGCTCGGCACCCAGGGCAGCCAACACAATGAGCGCTGCCCAGATACCAAACACGTAGAGGTAAGCGGCCGGAATCCCGGCGACGTCGCCCGCCGGCAAACCCAGTACGGGATAGGTCAGGAGCGCGCTCCCCAGCAAGCCCAGTGCCGCCAGACGCTGACGCACCCGGCTGCCACCCAAGGTACTGTTTTTCCTCAAAATGCACCCCCAAAAAGGGAAACGGTCGGCACGCCAAGCGCGCCGACCGTTGTTGGCATGCAGTCTGATGCGACCACACGGGAGGCCACCTTATGGGCGACCATTGTCTCCTCCTTGCCTTTTGTTTGTTGGAGGCAGCGTGGCAAGTTCGCCGCCTCCTGGCTCATGCTGGAACGAGCTTTTCTTAGCCCTTGAGTTGTTCCAGAATCGCCGGATTTTCCAGCGTCGAGGTGTCTTGCGTCAGTTCCTCGCCCTTGGCCAGACCACGCAGCAGACGGCGCATGATCTTGCCCGAACGGGTCTTCGGCAGGTTGTCACCGAAACGGATGTCCTTCGGCTTGGCGATCGGACCGATCTCCTTGCCCACCCAGTCAGGCAGTTCCTTGATGATGCGCTTGGCGTCGTCACCCGTCGGGCGCTGACCCTTGAGCACGACGAAGGCAACGATGGCTTCACCGGTCAGATCGTCCGGACGGCCGACCACGGCAGCCTCGGCAACCAGCGGGTTGGCAACCAGTGCGGATTCGATTTCCATCGTGCCCATGCGGTGACCGGAAACGTTCAGCACGTCGTCGATACGGCCGGTGATGGTGAAGTAGCCGGTTTCTGCATCACGGATGGCACCGTCACCTGCCAGGTAGTACTTGCCCTGGAAATCCTGCGGGTAGTAGGACTTCACGAAGCGTTCCGGATCGCCCCAGATGGTGCGGATCATCGACGGCCACGGCTTCTTGCAGACGAGGATACCGCCCTGGCCCCACGGCAGGTCGGCGCCGGTCTCATCGACCACGGCGAACTGGATGCCCGGGAACGGCAGGGTGCAGGAACCCGGCACCAGCGGCGTAGCGCCCGGCAGCGGGGTGATCATGTGACCACCGGTTTCGGTCTGCCAGAAGGTATCGACGATCGGG
>CAZOWA010000047.1:0-23155 GCA_964583695.1 uncultured Dechloromonas sp. | reverse complement strand
ACGACGAACTGGTGCGCTGCAGCGCGGCGATGGTCAACGACGAGCCGGTCGCCCTCGTTCAGGAAGCCGGCTCGCCGGACTGGTGGCCGAGCCACGCCAACGGCCGCAGCGGCCCGCTGCCGGCCAATGTGAGCTTGTTCGCCCGTCTCGAAGACGTCGATCCCGGACGTTTCGCTGCCGTACTGTGGATCAGCGAACGGGCGATGCCGGCAAGCTACGCCGCACAACTGGCCGGCCGCCGCGTGATCTATCGCCCATGAATATGCACCGCATACGCAACCACGGAGCGCCACTTCCCCCCTCGCGAGCGCCGAGCAGCGCAGGCCGGCCGGGGGCAGTCGGTTCGCAATGTCTGAGCCGCAGGCGAGTTTTGCGAACCGCCCGGCCGGTCGAGCAGCGCAGGGAACCGGGCCGACGGCCCGGCGCGAACGTGGGGGTCGCCTTTCTTTGCTTCCTTTCTTTGGCGAAGCAAAGAAAGGGAGACGCCGGTCAACGGCGGAAAACAGCGGCCGAACTGGAATGCCGCTCGTTTTCGCCCGGCTCGCGCTGCTCGGCGCTCTCGAAGGGGGAAGGAGCCGCGCTCCGTAGTTGCGCACCGAGAGCGAGGGTATTTTGAAAATCGTCCTCGGCCTCGGCTGCGACCGCAACACCCCCGCCAGCACCATCGCCCGCTGCATCGAAGAGGCGCTCGCCGCCTGCGGCGCGGCGCCGGACGATGTCCGGGCGGCGGCCAGCATCGACCTCAAGGCCGACGAACCCGGCCTGCTCGAAGTCATCGCCCACCGCGGCTGGCCGGCGCTGTTCTACCCGGCCAGCGAACTGGCCGCGGTCGACGTGCCCAACCCCTCGGAAACCGTGCGCAAGTACACCGGCACGCCGTCGGTTTCGGAAGCGGCGGCGCTGCTCGCGGCGGGCGCCGACAAAAGTCATCTACTCATCGAAAAATACCGGCTGCGCGGCCCGGACGGCCGCAATGCCACCGTCTCCATTGCCAGGATTCCCCATGAACGCACCTGAACATCCCGCCGCCCAAGGCAAGATCATGCTCGTCGGCCTCGGCCCGGGCAGCCACGACCACCTGACGGCGCGCGCCCGCGCGGCGATTGCCGAGGCCGACACAATCATCGGCTACGTCACCTACATCCGCCTGATCGCCGACCTGATCGAGGGCAAGCAAGTCATCAAGAAGTCGATGACCGAGGAACTCGACCGTGCCGTCGAGGCGCTGGAACTGGCGCAGCAGGGACGCAAGGTGGCGCTGGTTTCGTCCGGCGATGCCGGCGTGTACGGCATGGCCGGGCCGACCTTCGAGGTGCTGTTCCAGGCCGGGTGGACGCCCGATTCGGACATCGAAGTCGAGATCGTGCCCGGCGCCTCGGCGCTCAACACCTGCGCCGCGCTGGTCGGCGCGCCGCTGACCCACGATTTCTGCGCCATTTCGCTGTCCGACCTGCTAACGCCGTGGCCGACCATCGCCCGCCGGCTCGACGCGGTGGCCTACGCCGATTTCGTCGTCGCGCTGTACAACCCGAAGAGCGGCCGGCGCACGCAGCAGATCGTCGAGGCGCAGCGCCTGTTCCTGCGCCACCGCGACCCGCAGACGCCGGTGGCCATCGTCAAGTCCGGCCACCGCCCGAAGCAGCGCATCGAGCTGACGACGCTGGAGCGCATGGCCGAGGCCGACATCGGCATGCTGTCGACGGTGCTGATCGGCAATTCCAACACCTTCATCAAGCACGGCCTGATGGTGACGCCGCGCGGCTACGCCAACAAGTACGCGGTGGAAGCCGGCGAACGCAACACGCACGAAGGCGAACAGGCCGGGCGCTCGTTGTCCTCCGGCCTCAACGGCTGGATGGCGGGCATCCAGGCGAGTGGCAAGAGTGCCGCCGAACTGGCCATCGAGTACCGCTTACCGGAAGACTATATTGCTGCCGTGCTGGCGAGCGGAGTCCCTGAAGAGGGCGAAGCGAACGAGATCGAGGCATGAACGAGATCGTCAAGCCAACAATCGGCAACTACAAATGTCATCCCGGTCGGTCGGCATGATCGCCGGCCTCTCGGAACAGGCGCCGGGCACGGTATCCCTGGTCGGCGCCGGTCCCGGCGACTGGGAACTCCTGACCCTGCGCGCCTGGCATCGGCTGCAAACGGCCGAGGTGCTGGTGTATGACAATCTGGTCGGACCGGGCATTGTCGATTTCGCGCCGCCGGCAGCCGAGCGCATCTACGTCGGCAAATTGGCCGGCAAGCATACGCTGCCGCAGGAAGCCATCTGTCAGCTTCTGGTTGATCAGGCCCGAAACGGTAGACGTGTCGTCCGCCTCAAAGGCGGCGATCCTTTTGTCTTCGGCCGTGGCGGAGAGGAGCTCGAGGTGCTGCTCCAGAACGCCATCCCAGTGGAAATCGTGCCGGGCATCACCGCGGCGCTTGGTGCCGGGGCGAGCTTCGGCTTTCCGCTGACGCATCGTGATCATGCCCAGAGCTGTGTGTTTGTCACCGGACACCTCAAGGATCACCGTATCGACCTGAACTGGTCGGCCCTGGCTCAGGGTAATCAGACCCTCGTCATCTACATGGGCATGACAGGGCTGGACATCATCGCCGAGCGCCTGGCTGCCGCGGGTCTTTCGGCAGATACCCCGGCGGCCCTGATCTACAAGGCGACCTGGCCAGACCAGAAGATATACACGACGACACTCAGGGCCTTAAGTGACACAGTTCGGTGCTATGGCATCAGGCCGCCCACCCTGCTGGTTATTGGAAGCGTGGTAAGCCTAATTCCCTCAAAGGATTTGGCTCTCGAAGGCAGCAGTACGCACAGTGGCTTTACACCTCAACGTCGGGAACATTCATGACTTCGGCCGTACAACTGAAACTCTGCCACCGGCCGCTTTGGCCGATTAGTTGTCGGAGGCTGCACCGGTCGAACTGCTCGCCCTGCCCCCCTGCCACAGCAAACAGACGAATCACCCACACCATCCGTTTTACCAACCCGGAAAGGAGAAAGCCCCGCTGGGGGGGAGCGGGGCTTTCAAGGTGGCCGGTTCTGAGAGGGGGAGGAGGGAGTGGCCACCTAGGCTGTTGGGGTTCAGCGCATGGGTTCAAGATACCGACTGACACCTTCAAGCTCAAGTAACGGATTGCAACAGTCGGTATCAGTTTGTCCGGTTTCAATATGTTCGCTGACTCAGCGAGAGGCTCAGCCTGGCGCAGCGCGGCCAAAGCTGAATGCTGCGGTGAACCTGAAAAAATGCCGTTTTTTGCCAATCGATCTAGCCGCGCAGTTCCGGGTAGGTTTGCTTGAGGCGGTAATCGGCATAGAACGCACCCATCGGAAGCAATGCGCCGAAGAACAGGAGCGTGGCGAGCCGTGGTTTGAGCATGCCTCGTCCAACGGCGGTCAGGCTGGAGATCATCAAGGACAGGAACAGGGTGCCATGAATCGGGCCGAGTATTTTCACGCCCAGGGGAATGTCGAGCATGTACTTGACCGGCACGGCCATGAATACAAGCGCCAGCAAGGCCAATCCGTCGAGGAAGGCGAGCCGGTAAATCAGTTTGCGGTGGTTGAACACAAGAACTCCGTGAAAGGTGATTTTGAATCTGTCGCTGGTCTTCCCTCAGACGGAAGACCGGTGACGCAGCCAGACAAATAAGCATATTCTAATATTTATGGCGAACATCACCTATTTTCGTCATTGCACGTTGACTGCGGCACGCACGAAAAGCCACAGTTTTAATGGCTGGACTAATGAATTCGGCACAGCAAGGCGGCACCGATGCGGTAAAATCGCGGGCTATGCTTTATCCACTTATCCGCAAATTCTTTTTCGCGCTGGATGCTGAAACCGCACACGGTATCGGCATGAGCGGCATTTCTTTCCTGAACGCCACGGGCTTCGCCGGTTTGCTGGCCAAGCCGGTTGCCGCCTGCCCGGTCAAGGTGATGGGGCTTGATTTCCCGAATCAGGTCGGCCTGGCTGCGGGTCTCGACAAAAATGGGGATTACATCGACGGGTTGGCCCGACTGGGTTTTGGCTTCATCGAAATCGGCACCATCACGCCACGGCCACAGGATGGCAATCCGAAGCCACGTCTGTTCCGCATTCCCGAGGCCCAGGGCATCATCAACCGGATGGGTTTCAACAACGCCGGCGTCGATCGTCTGCTGGAAAACGTGCGGGCGGCCGAGTTCCCGAAAAAGGGCGGCATTCTGGGCATCAACATCGGCAAAAACGCGACGACGCCGATTGAAAAGGCGGCCGAGGATTACCTGATCTGCCTGGAAAAGGTTTACAACGACGCAAGCTACGTTGCCGTGAATATTTCGTCGCCGAATACCAAGAACCTGCGCGAGTTGCAGAAGGACGACGCGCTCGACGACCTGCTCTCGCAACTGAAGGCCAAGCAGGAGCAACTGGCGGAGAGTTACGGCAAGTACGTGCCGATGGCCCTGAAGATCGCTCCCGATCTCGATGATGAGCAGATCACCGCGATTGCCGACGCGCTGCGCCGCCACCGCATGGATGGTGTGATCGCCACCAACACGACGCTGTCGCGCGACGGTGTTGAAAACCTGCCGAACGGCAAGGAAACGGGTGGCCTTTCCGGCGCACCGGTGTTCCGCAAATCGACCGATGTGCTGAAAAAGCTGTCAACCGCACTGGCTGGTGAACTGCCGATCATCGGTGTCGGCGGCATCCTGGGCGGCGAAGATGCGGCCGCGAAAATCCGTGCCGGCGCAAGCCTGGTGCAGTTCTACAGTGGTTTCATCTATCGCGGGCCGGAACTGGTTGGCGAAGTGGCGGAAACCCTTGCTCAACTCAGGAAAAAAGCCTGCTAAATCCACACTCAGGGTGCGGTTGTTTGCCGCACCGCAAAGCCCGATAATACCGCCGTCAAATTTGCCCCTTCTATGAGCCACTACCTTTTCATCCTCGTCGGCGCGGTGCTGGTCAACAATGTCGTGCTGGTGAAGATCCTCGGTCTTTGCCCCTTCATGGGCGTCTCCAAGAAACTGGAAACGGCTTACGGCATGGGTGCTGCCACGACCTTCGTGCTGACCATGGCGACCGGGGCAAGCTACATCATCGACCATTACCTGCTCATACCCTTCGGGCTGGAATACCTGCGCACGCTGTCCTTCATCGTCACCATCGCCGCCATCGTGCAGATGACCGAAATGGTCATCGCCAAGACCTCGCCGGCCCTGCAGCAGACGCTCGGCATCTACCTGCCACTGATCACCACCAACTGCGCCGTGCTCGGCGTGCCCCTGCTCAACATCGCCAATGGCTACAACTTCGTCGAGTCTCTGATCTTCGGCGCCGGCAGCGCCGTCGGTTTTTCTCTGGTACTGATTCTTTTCGCCGGCCTGCGCGAACGCATCGAGGGAGCAGAAGTACCGATTCATTTCCGCGGCGTCGCCATCGCCATGGTCACCGCCGGCTTGATGGCGCTGGCCTTCATGGGCTTCGCCGGCCTCGACAAGTACCAGTAATGGATATTCTTCTCGCCATTGCCATCATGGCCCTCGGCGCCGTCGTTCTCGGCGCCGCGCTCGGCTACGCTTCGATCAAGTTCAAGGTCGACGGCGACCCGCTGGTCGAAAAAATTGAAAGCATCCTGCCGCAAACGCAATGTGGCCAGTGTGGATTCCCCGGCTGCAAGCCTTACGCCGAAGCCATCGCCAAAGGCGAGGTCGACATCAATCTCTGCCCGCCGGGCGGCATGGAAGGCGTCCAGAAACTGGCTGACCTGCTCGGACGCGAGGTCAAGCCGCTGGAGGCCGAAGAGAAACCGAAGCAGATCGCGCTCATCGATGAAAACACCTGCATCGGCTGCACGCTCTGCATCCAGGCCTGCCCGGTCGACGCCATTGTCGGCGCAGCCAAGCAACTGCATACCGTGGTCTCTTCGTTGTGCACCGGCTGCGAACTGTGTCTGCCCCCCTGCCCGGTCGAATGCATCAGCATGGAAGTCATCGGTGAAAACATCGATAACTGGAAATGGCGTTATCCGGTCGTTGAAATCAAGGCAGCCCCCATGAGAGAGACTGCCTGATGCTCAATCTTTTCAAATTCAAGGGCGGCGTAAAACCGCCGACCAACAAGACCCAGTCGAACGGCCAGCCCATTATCCAGGCGCCGCTGCCCTCCCGCCTCGTCGTGCCGCTGCATCAGAGCATCGGTGGCAAGCCGCAGCCGGTGGTTGCAGCCGGCGACAAGGTATTGAAAGGGCAACTGATCGGCCGGGCTGACGGCTGGATTTCGTCGGCCGTACATGCGCCGACCTCGGGCACCGTGCTGGAAGTTGCCATGCATGTGCAGCCGCATCCGTCTGGCCTCGACGCACTCTGCGTCGTCATCGAACCGGATGGCAAGGACAAATGGATTGAACGCAGCCCGGTCGACTACAAATCGCTGAAGCCGGAAGAAGTACGCGAACGCCTGCAGCATTCGGGCGTCGTCGGTTTGGGTGGCGCGGTTTTCCCGACCCACGGCAAGCTGACTGCCTCGAAAACGGTACCGATGGAAGAGCTGGTCATCAACGGCGCCGAGTGCGAACCGTTCATCACCTGCGACGACCGCCTGATGCGCGAGCGTGCCGAAGAAGTCGTGCTTGGCGTCGGCATCTTCCGCGACCTGCTGCAACCGAAAAAGGTGCTGATCGGCATCGAGGACAACAAGCCGGAAGCCGCCGAAGCGATGCGCGCCGCAGTGGCTGCGCTGGGCGAAAACTTTGAGGTTGTCCAGGTACCGACACTCTATCCCGCTGGCGGTGCCAAGCAGTTGATCCGCGTCCTGACCGGCAAGGAAGTTCCGGCCAGCAAACGCTCGACCGATCTTGGCGTGCAGTGTTTCAACGTTGCCACCGCCTATACGGCCTGGCGGGCGATTGCCCATGGCGAGCCGGTCGTTTCCCGTCTGGTCACCGTCACCGGCAATGTGCGCGAACCACGCAATTACGAAGTGCTGATCGGTACGCCGATGGACGAACTGCTCCAGCTCGCCCATCCCAATCCGGACACCGACGGCATTGTCATGGGTGGCCCGATGATGGGCTTCCTCGTGCCCGATGGCGCGGTGCCCGTAGTCAAGGCGACCAATTGCCTGATCGCACACTCCGAACGCCTGTTCCCGCCCAAGGCGCCGGAAATGCCCTGCATTCGTTGCGGCGCCTGCGCCCGCGCCTGTCCGCACGAGCTGCAACCCTTCGAGATGTACTGGTTCGCGCGCTCAAAGAATTTCGGCAAGACGCAGGAATATCATATTTTCGACTGCATCGAATGCGGCTGCTGCTCCTTCGTCTGCCCGTCACGCATCCCGCTGGTCCAGTATTTCCGTTTCGCGAAGAGTGAAATCTGGGCGAGGGAACGCGACAAGAATGCGGCGGACGGCGCCAAGACACGCTTCGAATTCAAGCAGGAACGCGAGGCCAGGGAAAAGGCCGAGAAGGCCGAAAAGCTGGCCAAGGCGGCTGCGGCTCAGGCGGCCAAGAAGGCGGCTGAGGAAGCTGCTGCCGCGGAAGCGGCGAAGCAGGCCGTGGAAGCCCCCTCGCCCGCCGTTGACACCCCGGCGACCACCACCGAGGGAGAAAATCCGGCTTCCACGGTCGACCCGAAAAATGAGGCAAAAAAGGCAATCATCGAAGCGGCCATGGCACGCGCCAAGGCGCAGCGTGAAGCCGTTCAGCCACAAAATACCGATGCATTGAGCAACGAACAGCAACGGGCCGTCGATGAAATCGAAGCTCGCCGCGCTGCGCTCGAATCCCCCAACCCGCCCCCGGCGGCCGGCGAGAAAACCGAATGATGTTTGCCCCAGCCCCCTATCTGCTCAAGGATGCCAGCGTCAGCCAGGTCATGACGCAAGTCTGTATCGCGCTGATTCCAGGCATCACTGCCTATGCCTGGCTGGTCGGCCCGGCCATTCTCGTCCAGTTGGTGATTGCCTCGCTTGCTGCACTGGTCGCCGAGGCGCTCATGTTGCGCGTGCGCGGCAAGCCGCTGGCCATGTTCCTTTCCGACGGTTCAGCCGTGGTTACGGCCTGGTTGATCGCCCTGACCTTTCCGCCGCTTGCCCCCTGGTGGCTGGTCGCAACCGGCACCGTATTCGCCATCGTCGTCGCCAAGCATCTGTATGGCGGCCTGGGACAGAACCCTTTCAACCCGGCGATGATTGCCTTCGCCGTCTGCATCGTCGCCTTCCCGGCCCTGATGTCGCAATGGCCCAGCGTTGGGTTGCAGCTGTCGCTGGTCGACCAGATCAATGTCGTTTTCGGCTGGACGCCCCGTGTCGACGCGCTGTCCGGCGCTACCCCGCTCGATGCCATGAAGACCGCCCTGAAACTGAGTGAAGGCAGTGTCGAAATTGAAAGCCTGCTGAGCAATCAAGACATCTACGGCAACTTCGCCGGACGTGGTTGGGAATGGGTTGCCGGCGGCTACCTGCTCGGTGGTTTGTGGATGTGGCAGCGCAAGCTGATCACCTGGCATGTCCCGGTTTCGTTCATCAGTGCCGTCGCCCTCATCTCCGGAGCGCTCTGGCTGTATAACCCGGCACAGTTCGCCAGCCCGCTGTTCCACCTGCTTTCCGGCGGAGCCATGCTCGGAGCCTTCTTCATTGCCACCGACCCGGTGTCGGGCTGCACGACACCGCGCGGCAAATTGTTCTTCGGCGCCGGCGCCGGCCTGCTTGCCTACATCATTCGCGTTTTTGGCGGTTACCCTGATGGCGTGGCCTTCGCCGTACTTTTGATGAACCTGAGCGCCCCGCTCATCGACCTGCTCACCCAGCCCCGGATTTTCGGCATGAAGGACAAGGCATGAGCGAATCCCGGACTTTTTCTGCGCCCGGCATGGCGGTACGCACCGCTGCCATCCTGTTTGTCTTCGTGATCATTTTTACCGGCCTGCTTTCTGGGGCATACTTGTGGACCAAGCCCGCCATCGAAGCCTCGGCGGCCGAAGAAAAAATGAAACTGGTCAACGAGGTTCTGCCAGCCAGCGAATACGACAACGCCCTGCTTTCCGACACCCTGAGCCTGCCCGCCACCCCTGAACTTGGGCTGACCGAAGCGAGCAGCCTGTATCGGGCACGCAAGGCGGGGCAGCCCGTTGCCGCGATTTTTGAAGCCATCGCTCCTGACGGTTATGCCGGCAAGATCCGGCTGATCATCGCCATTCGGGCCGATGGCCGGGTCGCCGGTGTACGCGTCACCCAACACCGGGAAACCCCGGGCCTCGGTGACTACGTTGAAATCAAGAAGGACAAGAACAAGGCCCGCCCGTGGATCACCCAATTCAATGGCATGGCCCTTGGGGCAATGGCAGACAAGGAATGGAAGGTCAAGAAGGATGGCGGAACCCTTGATTACCACGCCGGCGCAACGGTGACCCCGCGTGCCGTTACCAAGGCTGTCCTGAAAGCTGCCAAGTGGGCAGAAGCCAATCGCAATCAGCTCTTTGCCGAAACAGGAGCCGCCGAATGATCACCCGCGACGAATTCCGCACTATTGCTCGTAACGGCATCTGGAAACAGAACACCTCGATCGTCCAGATTCTTGGTCTTTGCCCCTTGCTGGCTGTCACGACAAACGCCGTCAATGGTGTCATGCTGTCACTGGCCACCATCATCGTCATGGCCTTGTCCAACGTGGCGATTGCCACGCTGCGCAACCTGATTCCTCACGAAATCCGCATCCCGGTGTTTATCCTCATCGTTGCCGCATTGGTCACTGTCGTCGACCTGCTGTTCAATGCCAACTTCCACGAGCTATACGTGGTGCTGGGGATTTTCATTCCGCTCATCGTCACCAACTGCATCGTACTCGCCCGCGTCGAGGCCTTTGCCGCCAAGAATCCGCCGCTGCAATCGACGTTTGACGGCATTTTCATGGGCGTCGGCATGTTGTGGACCCTCGGCCTGCTCGGCGCCATGCGCGAGCTGATCGGCAGCGGCACGCTTCTGGGCGGAATCGACATGGTCTTCCCCAGCCTGCAGCCGATCCAGGTGCTACCGGAAAGCTATCCCGGTTTCCTCCTTGCGCTGCTCCCCCCCGGAGCCTTCATCCTGCTCGGCTGCATGATTGCCTGGAAAAACTGGATGGATGCCCGCGCAGCAGAACGCGCCAGACAGAAGCCGCCGGCACCGGTGGCGACGGCTGGCTGCCACTAGGCTGTCAGCCCGGCAGCCCGTGCCGCCGGGAAACCACCCCATGCGTATCGAGCAACTCCGCCAGACCCTGTCCGACCTGGGCGCCAAGGGTTGCCATATCGACCGCGTCCTGCGTGCCTGGAGTGAAGCACGTCCATTGAACAGCGGCACCCGCCGGCAACAGTCGGCGGACTTTCTCCCGCTGGCCTTGCGCACCGCCTTGCCGAACATCGAAGCGGAACTTCACCAGCTGGCCAGCCTAAGTTCGGCCCACCCCGGTGCCGATGGTTCGGAGCGCCTGCTGGTCAGGCTGACCGACGGACAGCAGGTAGAAAGCGTCCTGCTGCCGCGCGAGGGGGTTTGCGTCTCGACCCAGCTGGGCTGCGCTGTCGGCTGTGTTTTCTGCATGACCGGCCGTGATGGTTTGCTCCGTCAGCTGGGTAGCGCGGAAATTGTTGCGCAGGTGGTGCTGGCACGCAGCCGACGCCCGGTGCGGCGCGTCGTGTTCATGGGCATGGGTGAACCGGCGCACAATCTCGACAACGTGCTTGAAGCCATTCATCTGCTCGGCACTGCGGGCGGCATCGGGCACAAGAACCTGGTTTTTTCGACTGTCGGCGACCGCCGGGTATTCGAGCGCCTGCCACACGAAATCGTCAAACCGGCTTTGGCGCTTTCACTGCACACCACCAATCCCGAATTACGTGCCCGACTGCTGCCCAAAGCCCCACGCATCGACCCGGCGGAATTGGTCGAACTGGGCGAACACTATGCCCGCGCCACCGGATATCCGATCCAGTATCAATGGACATTGCTGGAAGGCGTGAATGACAGCGTCGAGGAGATGGACAACATCGTCCGTCTGCTCAGTGGAAAATACGCGATGATGAACCTGATTCCCTACAACACGACCGAAGGAGAAGGCTTCCGGCGTCCTTCGCGGGAACATGCAGAGGCCCTTGCCTTCAGCCTCAATCAACGGCGCATCCTGACACGGCTGCGCAATTCCGCCGGCCAGGATGTCGATGGCGGCTGCGGCCAGTTGCGGGCACGCGCCATGAACGAACATGCTGCTGTTTTCCGCCCCTCGGGGTCAGCCGACAATGCCATCCAGGGTCTTGCCGGCGAGTAGCCGACCCAATTCTTCCGCCGGTAGTGGCCGCCCGTACATGTAGCCCTGGAACTGGTCGCAGCCGTGCTCAAGCAGATAGCGGCTTTGGGCTTCGGTTTCCACTCCTTCAGCGATGACGGCCAGATCAAGTTCGTGCGCCATGGCGATGATGGCGGACGCCAGCTTGATCGTTTCGCCCTGCTCTCCGATTTCGCAAACGAATGAACGATCGATCTTGAGCGACTGGACAGGGAATTGTTTCAGATAACTGAGTGACGAGTAGCCCGTGCCGAAATCGTCAATCGACACGTGAACGTGCATGTTGCGCAAGATTTGAAGTATATGGGTAGCCCGGCTGGCGTTGCGCATGAGCAGCGATTCGGTCAGTTCCAGCTCAAGCAGCTGCGGTGGAATGCCGTACTCGGCGAGGACATGGGCGACCATCTGCGGTAGATCCTGCTGGGCAAACTGCTGCGCCGAAATATTTACGGCAACGGGAACCACCAGCAGACCGGCATCCAGCCAGGCACGTTGCTGGGCGCATACGTTGCGAATCGCCCATTCGCCGAAACTGTTGATCAGACCATTCTCTTCGGCCAGCGGAATGAAGCGTCCCGGCGGAATCATGCCGTGCTCGCGATGCTGCCAGCGCATCAGGGCTTCTGCGCCGATCAGTTCGCCTGTCCTGGCATCCACCTTGGGCTGGTAGTACATGAAGATTTCACCCCGATCCAGCGCTCCGTGCAGATCGTTCTCGAGCAGGAGTTCACCGAGTGAAGCAGTATTGATCTCCGCCGAGAAGAAACGGAAGGTATTTCGCCCTTCGTCCTTGGCACGGTACATCGCAGCATCGGCCTTGCGCAGGAGTTCGGAAACGGTCTGACCGTCATCAGGGTAGAGCGCGATCCCGGCGCTGGCGCTGACAATCAGTTCGTGACCGGCAAGAAGATAGGGGTTGCCGAGCGCTGCCAGCAACTTGCGCGTGACGTGCATGGCATCCTGCCGGTGATCGAGTTCGGGCAGAACGACGACAAACTCGTCACCGCCCTGACGGGACAAGGTATCGGTGTCGCGCAAGACGGAAAGCCCCCGTTGTGCCGCCTGGACCAGCAGGTTGTCACCAACCTCGTGGCCGAGGGTGTCGTTGATATTCTTGAATCGATCGAGATCGACAAAAATCAGCGCCATCGGCTTGTTGCTTCGCTTCGACTTGAGGATGCCCTGACTGACTCGATCCTCGAGCAGCAGGCGATTGGGCAGGCCGGTCAACACATCATGGTGCGCCAGATGATGGATGCGAGCCTCGTTTTCCTTCTGCTCTGAAATATCCGTAAAGACGCCGATATAGTTGATGACTTCACCATCCTTGCCGTACACCGCTGCAATCGACAGCCACTCCGGATAGATGCCGCCATCCTTGCGACGATTCCAGATCTCGCCGTGCCAATGGCCACAGAGATTCAACTCTGCCCACATCTTCTGGTAAAACTCGTTGCCCTGCCTGCCCGAGTTAAGTACCGCCGGTGTCTTGCCCAGTACGTCTTCGGGCGAATATCCCGAAATCGAGCAAAAAGCCGGGTTGACCGCGACAATCCTCGATTCGGCATCAGTGATGGTCATGCCCTCGCTGGCACTGGTAAACACTGTCGCATAGAGACGCAACTGCTCCTCGGCCCGGCGCTGGGCTTCATAGCGTTCGCCGAGATTACGGTGGGCGACCGCCAGTGCCCGACGATCCCGCTCGATCCGGAACAAGGCGTAAATGGCGTAAGTCACCAGCATCAGCGATACCAGATAAAGCAGGCGACGATAATTGCTGGCCCGTTGCAGCGCCTGTTCATGCCCCTCCACATAGCTGCGCGTCACCTCATCAAGCAAACGTCCCGTCGGCGCCTGCATGATGCGCTGGGCCAGCACATTGACTTCAGGGCGACGTTCGATGATCACTTCGGCATGAACCAGCAGCGGGCTGATCGAGTGACTCGCGTTCGTCCCCCAGGATTGCTGCCGCAGGCCGGACACTTCCCGACGCAAATTTTCCGCGGCCTCCATGTCGCTGCCGCGCATAAAACTCAGTACATGACGGACAAACGCATCAAACGTGCGGATATCCTGGCCAACCTGATCTTCGATAAAGGCTTCAGCGGCCTTCGGAAAATAAAGTTCGGAATTTCTCAGCACCGAATTACTGCGTTTGAAGAAATCGATGTCATGCTCTTTTTCCTGTTGCGCGGCCTGAAGTTTCCCAACCAAGCCTTGAAGCTGTTCACGAGCCTCGGCAGATAACGATGGCGGTACTTTTTGCATCCGGCGTCGCTCATCACGTATTTTCCCGAGCTGAACGACCAGCGAATCGTAGTTCTGCAACAAGTCGGCATAGCTGGCGAGGACGGCGGCATTCAACTCGGTATCAGCCTGCTGCACACTGCGCAATGACTGCATGTAGGCGTAATGTTCTTCCGGAGAGACGTCGTCGGCCCGCAGGAACAACCCCGTCACCAACGCAAGCAGGGTCACGAATCCGACCGCAAGGAGCAAGCGATGCCCCCTCGTGAAGAGTTTTCGGAATGGACTCATGGGCGCCCTGCCGGAAGTTCACCACTCAATGTCTTGAGAAAAGCAACAATCGCCTCAACATCCTGAGCTGACAGGTCGCGACCCAACTGGTAGCGCGCCATGACTGTAACCGCCTGATCGAGGGTATCCGCTGACCCATCATGGAAATAGGGCGCAGTCTGGGCGATATTGCGCAAGGTCGGCACCTTGAAGACGTGTTTATCCTCTTCGCGTTGAGTTACGTTGTAACGCCCAAGATCTGCCGGCGTGATTTTCTTCCCCGCGAAGTAATCGCGAAGCACACCGAATTTCTGGTACATGTTGCTCCCCAGCAATACGCCCTGGTGGCAACTGGTACAGCCCAGCTCCTGAAACCGCCGGTAGCCATCAATCTCGAGCGGCGTCAGAATCTGCTTTTCACCTCGAAGATAACGATCGAAACGCGAATTGACGGTGACTAATGAGCGCTCGAAGGTAGCAATCGCATTAACCACGTTATCGGCAGTCAGTCCTTCCGGGTAGAGCTTGTTGAAACTGGCCACCAGATCGGCATCCTGCTTCAGGCGCCCGAGGACTTCCGCCCAGTTCGAACCCATTTCGACCGGATTATGGATCGGACCCGCCGCCTGCTCCTCCAGGCTGGCCGCCCGACCATCCCAGAACTGGGCCATCCCGTAGCCGCTGTTCAAAACCGTAGGTGCATTGATGCCACCCTGAGCGCCCTTGACACCCAGAGAAACCTTGCGCCCATCAACGCCTCCCTGCGCCAGATTGTGGCAACTTGCGCAAGCCAGTGAGAAATCGGCAGACAAACGAGCATCGTGAAAAAGACGTTCGCCCAGCGCCACGCGTCCGGGATCAAGCCCCTGGATTGGCGCCAGCGGCAAGACGGGAAGCAACGTGGCTGAACCCTGCATTACGGGGGACTCAGGATTCGAACGCCCCTGAGGCGATAAGACCCCGGAGTCGAACAGCCACCACGCGCCCGAGAAAAGCACCACAAGCAAGACAAGGGGAAAAACAAATGCGGAAGGTTTCATCGAAACTTTCTTCAACCCTGACCCTTTGATTACAGTTGATGAATCCCCTTGTTTCAAGCGGCAATCTCCGCACAAAGCACACAGTTCCGGCCTTTGTCCTTGGCTCGATAGCAGGCATCATCGGCCCGCCTGATCAGGGCATTCTGGTCATCACCAAAAACAAATTCCGCGACACCAATGCTGACCGTGCAACGAATCGCCTCTTCCCTGGCGGAAAAAACCACCTGCTCCGCAAAACAGGTACGCAGGCGCTCGGCAAGCGCCCGGGCAGCAACACCGTCGGATTCCGGAAGCAACACCATGAACTCTTCGCCACCGAAACGATAGGCACCGTCCGCACTGCGCAGGCATTGACGAATGACCTGCGCCAGTTTCTGAAGCACCTTGTCGCCTTCCAGATGTCCGAAGGTGTCGTTGATGCTCTTGAAATGATCGCAGTCGATCACCAGCAGCGAGAGCGGACGATCGTACCGCCCTGCCCGTTCAATCTCGACTTCAAGTTGCTCATGAAGATGCCGTGAGTTATAGAGCCCGGTCAGTGAATCGGTCTGACTCAGACGTCGATAACGCTCTTCGCTCTCGCGTAGTGCCTCTTCCGCAAGATGCCGCTCGGTGACGTCCTGCAGGGTTTCGATGGCACCGATCATTTTCCCGGACGAATTGCGCAGGGGTGCAGCCGTGAAAAAGAGCCAGCGCCCGCCCTGCCCGAAGTTCGGAAAAAAGTCCTCGGCCTCGTATGCCCCCTCGATCAGTCTGGAGGCACTGAATTTCCCCCGGTAAAACTGATCGACGATGCTTTCGATGGCACCATCGACGATCAAATCAGCCATGATCGGGCGCTTTTCCGCATAAAATGCGCGCCACTGCTCGTTTGTGCCAATGATTTGCGCAGCGGGCACTCCAGTCAGCACGGCACACGCGCGATTCCAATGCGTCACGCGATGCTGCGCATCAATAACAACGGTTGCGACCGGGCTCGCCTCGATCAACTGCGACAGTTCGACCGACTCTCGTTGGGGGACTGCAGACATCACGACCCCGCCTTTCTCTTTTAGGTAGAATTTTCTTTCGATCAATATGGCGTAGTCTGTACCACCTGACAACAGCCGTCCCGCGAGCACCGTGAAAAAATCCGTTATCGAACAGTTTTACAGTCGTCTGCGCGCCGCCAACCCGACGCCCGAAACCGAACTGCACTACGCCACGCCTTTCCAGCTGCTGATCGCGGTCATCCTCTCGGCACAGGCCACCGACGTTGGTGTAAACAAGGCAACAGACAAGCTGTTCCCGATCGCACCGACGCCGGATAAAATGCTCCTGTTAGGCATCGATGGCTTGAGCGAGTTCATCAAAACCATCGGACTGTACCGTACCAAGGCTAAAAACGTCATTGCCACCTGCCGCATGCTGATCGATCTGCATGATGGCGAGGTTCCCGATGACCGCGCGGCACTTGAAGCACTGCCCGGTGTCGGAAGAAAAACGGCAAGTGTCGTGCTCAATACCGCCTTTGGTCATCCGACCATTGCCGTCGATACACATATTTTTCGCCTCGGTAACCGCACCGGTCTCGCACCTGGGAAGACGGTGCTGGATGTCGAACATAAGCTGCTACGGGTCACCCCTGACGAATTCAAGAAAGATGCCCACCACTGGCTGATCCTTCACGGTCGCTACGTTTGCAAGGCGCGCAAGCCTGATTGCGGTAGTTGTGTCGTTTCCGATCTTTGTGCCTTCAAGGGCAAGGCATTGTGAAAGCCGGCAGCGGGCTGGCCAAGGGGCGCTACGCCTCCCCGGAACTGGCAGCAGAGGCAGTCAGGCTGGCCCTGAGCAACGCCGGTGAGGAGCGTGCCGATCAGGTCATCCTGTTTCTTGGCCAGGACTTCGGCCGCATCGTCCAGGCATCGCTCCTGGCAGCTGCACGAGCATCCGGCTGCATGGAGGTGTGCGGGAGTACATCCCGTGGCGTATTTACCGAACGCGGATGGGAAATCGATCAACCTGCGGCTGCGGCACTGGTTTTCTCAGGTTCGGATTCAGCCCCATCAGATGATGCCAACGGCATCTGTTTCAGCAGCCACGGGTTCTTGCCCGACAATCCCTCCATGCCGATCCATGCAGGCTTGCACGACATGCATGGGTCCTTCTGGAATCACACCCGTATTCAGGAGCCCCCCTGCCTGGAAGTAAAACTTCGCAGACTGCAGGGCCAGGTTGCCATTTCAGACGGTTTGCGCGCACTGGGTGGCGCGATCAGCATCGAGGCCAGCCAGGACTACGAATTGCGTCGACTCGGTGGCCAAACAGCCATCGACAGCGTTAAACGCCTCCTCCCCCCCGAACTGAAACAACAGCCACCATGGCATCGCCTGGCCTTGCTTCGCCAGGCAGGCATTCCGGCCTGCACAGTTCTCTCGGCAAATCCTGATGGATCCCTGATGCTGTCCGCCACTCTTGTGCCTGGCGAAGAAGTCCGTTGGGCCATCCGCCAGCCGCTCTCTGCGGAAGAAAACATGCGCCAGACCCTGAATGCCGCGGTGAACCCGAAAAAACCGCCTTTTTTTGCCTTGATGTTTTCGTGCATCGGGCGTGGCCCGCTGTTTTACGGCGGGGAGGATCGCGACTTGGTGGCGTTTACCGAGCGGTTTCCCGGTACACCGTTACTCGGCGCCTACGGCGACGGACAGATTGGCGTTGTAAATGGTAAAAGTGTCCTGTTCCAGAATTCCGTGATCACCCTGCTATTGGAAGAAAAACATGTTTAATCCCTCTCGCGATCAGGTTCGTCAGTTTTTTTGCGACACCTGGCGCAAACAACAGGAACGCCTGCCACTCGTCGGCGCCGAAGTTACGGCAGCCGACCTGATATCCCTTCATCCCGAATACCACGCCCTGCTCGGCAACCCGGAGCGCGCGCTCGGTGAGGAATGGGGGCCGGACAGCGGGCAGATGAATCCCTTTCTGCATCTGTCACTTCATCTGGCAATTCAGGAGCAACTGGCTATTGATCAGCCGCCGGGAATTCGGGCTGCGTTTGACGGGCTACGCCAGCGAATGGATGAGCACGAAGCAGCGCACGTTCTGATCGAATGCCTCGGGGAAACGATCTGGCAGTCGCAACGGGAAAACCGTCCGATGGATGCGCTGGCCTACGTCGATGCTGTGCGCCGCAAGGCCAGCCTGATCTGAAGGCCGGCCTGATACGGTCAACGCGAAAATTCGCGAAAAATCAGTAAGGAATCTGGTAGTTGCTCTGCGTCATCAGATCAACACCGCACTCCAGTCCTTCCACCCAGGCGATGAAATCATTCACCGCGCTCTTCCCGACAAAACGGGAGCCGTGCTGGGGCACGATCTGATCGATATCGAGCTGGCGCACCATGTTGGCCCAGAAGCGGCAAACCTTGCGGCTGACGATGTAGCGGCGGTGGAAGCCTTCCATGTAACGCACATGTCCGGCGAAATTGGTCACCGCATCTGCGGCCATCTCATGAGGCACCAGTGAAGCCCCCAAGTCGCCGGTAAACAGGATTTTCGCGACCGGATCGTAAAACTGGAAATTGCCTTCTGCATGCATGAAGTGAGCAGGCAGAGCCAGCACTTTGCTGTCGCCAAGCCGAATCGACATACCGGGATCAGGAATGCCGATGATGCGGTCAGAAACATCCTTACCGGTCGTGAAATGCGGAACGAAGCGTGTCCACAAGCTGGAAATCATCACTTTGCAGTGCGACGCTACGAACCATTTGTTGACCGACGCAATGATGTCCGGATCCGGGTGCGACGCAAGAATGTAATCGAGATCCTTGGACGAAAAGTACTTCTGCATGTCCATCAACAACCCGGTGTAAGTCATGTTGCCACCGGGATCGATCAGCGCACCATGGCCGTTGTCGACAATCAGGAACTGATTGCACTGTACGGCACCACTATCGGAGTCATCAACCAAATCATAGAAAGCATGAACAATATGCGTTCCGTCATTGAACAGTTCAACGGCCATACATCCCCCTAGTGACAAGGGGAACCATTATGTACACACAGCACGCTTTTGACTAGTGGCGAACGGGAAAAATATTCTCAATTGTCATCTGATGGCGGCGCGATCTTGATCACCTCGTCCAGCGAGGTTTCTCCCTGAGCCACTTTCAGTGCACCGGAAATACGCAAGGGACGCATTCCTTCACGGAATCCTTGCTCCCTGACTTTCGCAATTTCAGTCAACGGCTTGATCAAGCGGCGTATCTCGCCCGAATTGACAAGCAGCTCGTAGATACCCACTCGTCCGGAGTAGCCAGTCATCCGGCACTCAAGGCAGCCTACCGGGTGATACATATGGGCCGGCTCGCCCGACTTCCAGGGTGCAACCAGAGCACGCCAGGCCGAGCGTTGATCCTCGGTGGTTTTCACCGGCTTCTTGCAATGCGGGCAAAGCGTTCGCACCAGACGTTGCGCCATCACACCCAGCAAGGTTGAGTTGATGAGGTAGGCGGGAACACCCAGATCGAGCAGGCGGGTAATAGCCGACGGCGCATCGTTGGTGTGCAATGTCGCCAGCACAAGGTGCCCGGTCAATGCGGCCTGGATCGCCATTTCGGCAGTTTCCAGGTCGCGGATTTCACCAATCATGATGATGTCAGGGTCTTGCCGCATCAGGGCGCGTACGCCATCGGCAAAACCGATATCAATACTTCGCTGCACCTGCATCTGATTGAACGAAGACTCAACCATTTCAATCGGATCTTCAATGGTGCAAACGTTAACCTCCGGCGTCGCCAACTGCTTGAGCGTCGTATAAAGCGTCACCGTCTTTCCCGAACCTGTCGGGCCGGTAACGAGAATAATGCCATTGGGTGCCTTGGTGATCTGATTCCAGCGCGTCTGGTCGTCGTCGGAAAACCCCAGCGATCTGAAATCCCTGATCAGAACGTCGGGATCAAAGATCCGCATCACCAGCTTTTCGCCGAATGCCGTCGGCAACGTAGACAAACGCAGCTCCACTTCCTGACCACCGGGCGTCCGTGTCTTGACGCGACCATCCTGTGGACGCCGCTTCTCAATGACGTCCATGCGACCCAACAACTTGATCCGGCTGGTCATCGCATTCATCACGGTCATGGGAATCTGATAAACCTGATGCAGGATTCCGTCGATACGAAAACGCACGATGCCAAGATCACGCCGGGGTTCCACATGGATGTCCGAAGCGCGTTGCTCAAATGCGTACTGCCACAGCCAATCGACAATATGAACAATATGCTGGTCATTGGCATCGAACTGCTTGTTTCCTTTACCCAACTCCACCAGCTGTTCGAAACTGGAGAGTCCGGAATTGGTTTCTCCCTTGGCCGCCGCCTTTTTAACCGACTTGGCAAGGTTGAAGAACTCAATGAGATAGCGGCTGATATCCTCGGGATTGGCCATGACGCGCCGGATTCCCTTGCGAAGAATAGGCCTGAGTTCTTCGATCCACTCGTTCAAAAAAGGCTCGGCGGTAGCGATCACCACCTCGCGTGTCGTTACCTGCACCGGCAAAATGCCGAATCGTGCCGCATAGGCGCTCGACATCACTTCCGCTACACCGGTGAAGTCGATCTTCAATGGATCGATATGCAGGTAATCGAGGCCAACGATACCGGCCAGCCATTCGGTCAGAAATTCGAGGCTGAGAAGGTTCCCGGCCGCCTTTGCCGAACGCCACTTCTGATCCGCGATGACAATCAGAGGATGAATTCGCCCGCCGTGCAGCCTTCGCTCATTTTTCAGCGCATCAGCTATATCGCGGGCGATCAGCCCGTCAGTAACCATCAATTCGAGCACTTCGGAAAGTGTCAAACGATGCTCGCCCGTATTCTTGTGTTCTTTCATGCGCGCGAATATACCATGCGATTCGCAGGCCTTTGACAGAGATCTCGCTCGTAAAAAACAAAGCCCGGTCATATTTGACCGGGCTTATCCAGAAAGACTTTCCGTCGCAGTTTTACTTGCCGGACAACGCCATCATGAGGTCGTTGATGCGTTTGACGAAACCGGCCGGGTCGTCCAGCTGACCGCCTTCGGCCAGGGTCGCCTGCTCGAACAGCAAGGCAGCCCAGTCGTCGAAGCGCGTTTCCTCGTATTTCAGGCGCATCACCGCCGGGTGATGCGGGTTGATTTCGAGGATCGGCTTGGTGTTCGGCACATTCTGACCAGCCGCCTTGAGCAGGCGCGCCAGGTTGCCCGACGGGTCATGTTCGTCCGACACCAGGCAGGACGGCGAGTCCGTCAGGCGGTAGGTAACGCGAACGTCCTTCACCTTGTCGCCCAGCGAGGTCTTCACCTTTTCGAGCAGATCCTTGTACTCGTCGGCCGCCTTCTCGGCTTCCTGCTTCTCGGCCTCGTCCTCGAGCTTGCCGAGATCCAGGCCGCCCTTGGCGACGGACTGCAGATGCTTGCCCTCGAACTCGGTCAGGTGACCAACCACCCACTCGTCGACGCGATCCGACAGCAACAGCACTTCGATGCCCTTCTTGCGGAAGATCTCGAGATGCGGGCTGTTCTTGGCGGCATTGAAGGTATCGGCAGTCACGAAGTAGATCTTCTCCTGACCTTCCTTCATGCGCGCGATGTAGTCGGCCAGCGAAACATTCTGCTCCGGCGTGTCGTTGTGGGTCGAGGCGAAGCGGATCAGGCCGGCAATCTTTTCCTTATTGGCATGGTCTTCGCCCACACCTTCCTTGAGCACGGCACCGAAAGCTTCCCAGAACTTGGCGTACTTCTCCTTGTCGTTCTCGGCGAGGTCTTCCAGCATGCTCAGCACCTTGCGCGTGCAACCGTTGCGGATGCCGTCGATGTCCTTGCTCTGCTGCAGGATTTCGCGCGAAACGTTGAGCGGCAGATCGCTCGAATCGACCACCCCGCGCACGAAGCGCATGTAGAGCGGCATCAACTGTTCGGCATCATCCATGATGAAAACGCGGCGCACATACAGCTTGATCCCGTGACGGGCATTGCGGTCCCACAGGTCGAACGGTGCGCGTGCCGGAATGTAGAGCAGTTGGGTGTATTCCTGCTTGCCCTCGACCCGGGCATGCGTCCACGCCAGCGGATCCTCGAAATCATGCGCAACGTGCTTGTAGAACTCCTTGTACTGTTCGTCGGTGATATCCGATTTGGAACGCACCCACAGCGCATTGGCCTGATTGACGGTCTCGTCCTCGTCGGTCTCGACCTGCGCGCCGTCCTTCCACTCCTCCTTTTTCATCACGATCGGCAGGGTGATGTGGTCAGAGTATTTACGGATGATCGATTTCAGCTTCCAGCCACTAAGGAACTCATCCTCGCCTTCGCGCAGATGCAGGGTCACATCGGTGCCGCGAGTGGCTTTCTCCACCATCTCGACGGTGTAGTCGCCCTCGCCGCCCGACTCCCAGCACACCGCCTGATTGGCCTCGACGCCGGCGCGACGGGAAACCACCGTGACCTTGTCGGCGATGATGAACGAAGAGTAGAAACCGACGCCGAATTGCCCGATCAAATGGGCATCCTTGGCCTGATCGCCAGTCAGCGAAGAGAAGAATTCCTTGGTACCCGACTTCGCGATCGTCCCCAGATGCTCGACGGCCTCATCACGGCTCAAGCCGATGCCATTGTCGGAGATGGTGATAGTGCGCGCTTCCTTGTTGAAGGAAACACGAATCTTCAGGTCGGAATCGTCGCCGTACAGCGCGCTGTTGTTCAGCGCCTCGAAGCGCAACTTGTCGCACGCATCGGATGCATTCGATACCAGCTCGCGCAGGAAGATTTCCTTGTTGCTGTACAAGGAGTGAATCATCAATTGCAGCAGTTGCTTGACTTCAGCCTGGAAACCCAGGGTTTCGCGATTGGCGTTCGCGGTTGCAGACTCGGACATGCTTGAAACTCCCAATGAAACATTAAGAACGTGGATTGGGAGTTGGGGGCGGTGCGGCCAAATTCAAGAGGGATAATCGTGTGATTTTGCTTCCTTGAAAGCAAAAACCCCCTTCAGTTTGAGCTGAAGGGGGTTTTGGTATGGGTTGTCTGGCGTTGACCTACTTTCGCGAGCGGAAGCTCACTATCATTGGCGCTCATCTGTTTCACGGTCCTGTTCGGGAAGGGAAGGGGTGGTACCAGAGGGCTATTGACGCCAGACGTAACTTGTATGCTCAGGGGTTCTGAGCCAAATTGGGGAGAAGGTATATGTGATTGCTTGTATGAGTATTGCTTGTAATTACAAGGTTATAGGATCAAGCCGTACGGGCAATTAGTATCAGTTAGCTTAACGCATT
>CAZOWA010000046.1:0-25544 GCA_964583695.1 uncultured Dechloromonas sp. | reverse complement strand
CGACACCATCGCCTTCTTCGACCCGCAGGCCGAGAAGGGCACGGCCGAGATCATCCAGGGCCTTGACAATCCGCGCCTCGACGAGTTGATCGGCACGCAGGCCGACGAGTTGCGCATGGACATCGAACTGGTCCGCGGCGCTTCGCATGCGTTCGATGCCGAGGCTTATCTGAACGGCAAGCAGTCGCCGGTCTTCTTCGGATCGGCCGTTAACAACTTCGGCGTGCAGAGCCTGCTTGATGCCGTCGTCGACCTGTCGCCGGCACCGATCGCCCGGCCATCCACGACGCGCGAAGTGCAGCCGAACGAGCCGAAATTCTCCGGCTTCGTGTTCAAGATCCAGGCCAACATGGACCCCAAGCATCGCGACCGCATCGCCTTCCTGCGCGTCTGCTCGGGCCGCTTCGAGCGCGGCATGAAGGTCAAGCAGGGCGCCGGCGGCAAGTTCATTGCCGTCAATAACGCCATCACCTTCATGGCCCGTGACCGGTCGACGACCGACGAGGCATACCCGGGCGACATCATCGGCATTCCGAACCACGGCTCGATCCGTCTCGGCGAAACCTTTACCGAAGGTGAAGACCTGCGCTTCACCGGGATCCCGTCGTTTGCGCCTGAACACTTCCGTTTGGCACGAATTGCAAATCCGTTGAAAATCAAACAATTGCAGAAAGGTCTTCAACAACTTGCTGAAGAAGGCGCGACGCAGTTGTTCCGTCCGATGTCTGGCAATGACCTGATTCTTGGTGCGGTTGGTACCTTGCAGTTCGACGTCGTCGCCAGCCGCCTCGAAAACGAATACGGCGTGCAGGTCATTTTCGAAAGCTACAACTGTTCGACCGCACGCTGGATTCATGGCGATGCGTCTGAACTGCGCCAGTTGTCGGAGCGTTACAGCGCCAACGTCGCACTCGATGGCGCCGATGATCCGGTTTATCTGGCGCCGAACAATGTCTATCTGAACATGGTCAAGGAAAAGTATCCCAACCTGCGTTTCCTGGAAGCGCGTGAGGTGATCTGATCGTGACTGTGCGTATTCAGGAAGGTGATTTTGACCTGAATTTCGAGTTGACCGCGCAACGTTCTGGTGACGCGCGGATCGGCGCGCAGGTCAGCTTCGTCGGTCTGGTGCGTGATATCAATGAGGGTGCCGGCGTTTCGGAAATGACGCTCGAACACTACCCCGGCATGACCGAAAGGGCGCTTGAGGAAATCGTTACCGAGGCCAAGGACCGATGGAGCATCTACGACGCGCTGGTCATCCACCGCATCGGGCCGCTCAAGCCCTGCGACCAGATCGTGCTGGTCGCCGTAACCGGCGCCCATCGTGGCGAAGCCTTCAGCGCCTGCGAGTTCATCATGGACTACCTGAAAACCCGGGCACCGTTCTGGAAGCGCGAAGTGACGCCGGAAGGCGCGCGCTGGGTTGATGCGCGCGAAGCCGACGATTCCGCCGCTGCACGCTGGTCAAATGCCTGAGGTGAACGGCATGCGGCAATATGTCGCATACCCGACGCACGCCATACTGGGTAGCATCGCTCCTGTTCTGTCAGGGGGATGCCATGAGTCAGAAAAAAAATGTCGAAAAACAGCCGGAGATGGCTTCATTGCTGTTAGGTGCAGGATTTGCGATGGCTTCGCTGATCATCCTGCCGGCCGTGGCCCAGCGCGTTGGACTTGGTTCCAGTCTGACCATCGTTTTGCGAGGCGCACTGATGCGGGCAGCCAATCGCCTGTAATTCCGCTGTTTTCATGGCGCGAAAGCGTCAGTCCCCGGACGCGTCGTCGCCATTCCTGATATGAAAAAATACGCCCTGATCGGTATTGCCCTGGGTCTTGCCCTGCTGCTCGGTGCAGCTGTCCTGTTTCGAATCAGTGAGGCTACGCCGGCTAAAAAGCTGCCGCCAGGCGCCGATTTCGTCTTGCAGTCGGCTGATGGCCCGGTCGATAGCAAGGCGTTTCGCGGCAAGGTGCTCCTCGTTTATTTCGGTTATTCCAATTGCCCCGATGTTTGCCCGGCGTCGCTGGCCGCGGGTGGGCAGGCCTTGAAGGCGCTGACACCCGAGGAGCGCAGTCGCGTCAAATTGCTCATGATTTCGGTCGACCCGGAACGCGACAGCCTGCAGCATCTGAAGGAGTACACGGCCTTCTTCCATCCGGCCATGACGGGCATTACCGGTACGACCGATGAAATCGCCACAGTCACCAAGGCGTTTGGCGCAAGCTACATCAAACATCCAAAAAAGGCGGATGGCAGTTACGTGGTCGATCACACCGTATCGACCTATGTGGTGGACACTGAGGGTAAACTTGTCGCCGTGCTTGATCTGGGCACGCCTGTCGACAAGATTGTGTCCACCATAAAAAAATATCTTTGATGCGCCGTCCATCGAATATCGCTTTTGTCCTGCTCGCCATACTCGGAGCGGCGCTCGTCTTCGTTTTCATCCAGTCCGGGCGGGCAGTGGAAGCGCATCAGCCGCGTCTGAAGGCAACGCAGGATCTGGTTGTCCGGCTCGGCCTGACCGACCTGGCCCTGTTTACCGAAGCGCGTTACACCCGCCATCCCTCGCAGGCCGATCTGCATGCCGCCTCGCAGGATCATCCGGGCGCTTTCGACCATTTTCCGACCGGCTCATTGATGCCGCCTCCCGATCTTCTGACAGAGTCCTATGCAAATCTGGCTGGAAAAACAAAGACACCTGATTGATTTCACGCTGGCTTCGCTGGCCCGGCGAAAAACGCGGAACATCGGTCTGCTGCTTGTCTATACGCTGCTCGTCTTCGTGCTGGCTTCGCTGACGCTATTCACCAACGCCTTGCGCACCGAAGCCGGCTTCGTGCTCGCCGGTTCGCCGGAAGTCATCCTGCAACGCATGGTGGCGGGCCGCCATGACCTGATTCCGCCCGGCTACCTTGAAAAAATCGGGCGTATCCGCGGCGTGCAAAAGAAGGAAGGGCGCCTCTGGGGTTATTACTACGACCCGGTGCTCAAGGCCAATTACACCTTCATGGCACGTCCGTCCGAGGAAGTCGCCGACGGCACCATCATGGTTGGCGCCACCCTGGCGCGCGAACGCGGCCTGGATGCGCACAACACCATTTCCTTCCGTTCCTACTCCGGCAAGCTGTTCGCCTTCGAGGTCGCCAGCGTATTGTCGCCGGATTCGGAACTGCTCTCGGCCGACCTGATCCTGCTCTCGGAAAACGATTTTCGGGCTTTCTTCGAATATCCGGCCGGCCATTTCACTGACATCGCGCTGTCCGTGGCCAATCCGCAGGAAGTGCGCAACGTCGCGGCCAAGCTCTCGGAGTCCCTGCCCGATTCCCGCCCCATCCTGCGCGAAGAAGTTCTGCGCACCTATCAGAGCATTTTCGACTGGCGCGAAGGCATCGTGCTGACCGTGCTGGCTGGTGCCATTCTGGCTTTCGTCATTCTGGCCTGGGAGAAGGCGTCTGGCCTGTCCGCCGAGGAAAAACGGGAAATCGGCATCCTCAAGGCCATCGGCTGGGAAACCGGAGACGTGATCCGTATGAAACTCTGGGAAGGCATGCTGATTTCGCTGACCGCCTTCCTGCTTGGTTTTATCGGCGCCTACGTACACGTCTTCCATTTCGGCGCTGCCATTTTCGAGCCGGTGCTCAAGGGCTGGGCGGTGCTCTATCCCCGCTTCACGCTGATTCCGGCGGTCGATGGCCTGCAGGTGGCCACGCTGTTCTTCTTCACGGTTTTTCCCTACACGGCGGCTGTGCTGGTGCCGATCTGGCGTGCGGCGATTACCGATCCGGATGCGGTGATGCGATGATCGAACTCTCCAACATCAAAAAAGCCTTCAACCAGGGCAAGCACAACGAATACTGGGCGCTGAACGGTATCGATCTCACGGTTGAAGCGGGCAAGGTGACCGCCTTTCGCGGCCCGAGCGGTTCCGGCAAGACGACGCTGCTGACGCTGGTCGGTTGCCTGTCGCGGCCAACCAGCGGCCGGGTGCGTTTCAAGGGTGAAGACATTTCCGGCATGCCCGAGCGTTTTCTCACCGACATTCGCCGGCGCAGCTTCGGTTTCATTTTTCAGCAGTTCAACCTGATCAAGGGCTTGTCGGCGCTCGATAACGTCATCCTGCCGGGTTTTCCAACCGGCCGGCCGCGTGCCGAACTGGTTGCTGCGGCCAGCGAACTGTTCGAACAGCTCAAGCTCAGCCATCGCCTGCATGCCCGTGTCGAATGGCTTTCCGGCGGCGAGCAGCAGCGCGTGGCGATTGCCCGGGCGCTGATCAACAATCCGGAAGTGATCATCGCCGACGAGCCGACGGCCAATCTCGATACGGCGCTTTCCCGGGAATTCATGGGCATTCTCGAAAGCTTCACCGCGGCCGGCAAGACGGTCATGCTGACCAGCCACGATCCGCTGGTGGTCGAATCGTCGGCGGTGCATCGCGTCATCGGCATGCGCGACGGCATGCTGGTCGAGTAGCGCAATGCTTTTTCAGCCGGCCATCATTGCCCTGCTCATGGCGGCGGGCGTTGCCGTCCTCATGCTGGCGGCCAGCGCGCCCTTTGCCGTGCGGGTGATCCGCCACTGGGACATTCGCAGCGGTTCGGAAGCGCAGCTCGTCATGGAGCGCCAGACCTATCTGTTTTCGACGCTGCTCAGCTTTGTTTTTGCCGCCCAGCTCGCGGCGCTAGTCCTTTTTGTCTTCAATGCCGACCGGCTGTCGGTGATGTTCGTCGGCGCCATGTGCGCGGTGGGCACGCTGAACGTCAATGCCTACGGGTTTCCGTCGCTGATCGTCCAGATGCTGGTCTTTTTCTTCGCTGCCATGTGGCTGGCGATCAACCATGTCGACACGCGCGCGCCGGACTATCCGCTGGTGCGGGCCAAGTATGCGTTGCTGCTGCTTCTGCTGCCCTTGCTGGTGGTGAATTTCTGGCTTGAGTTCCAGTATTTCCTCGGGCTCAAGGCCAATGTGATCACCTCGTGTTGCGGCAGCATGTTTTCCGAAGAGGCGCCAACCATCGCCAGCGAAGCTACGGCCATGGAAGCTGTGCCGGCCATGTATCTCTTCTACGGCGGCATGGCGGCGGTGATTGCCAATGCCGTCTGGCACTGGCGCCGGGCAGGGCGCCTCAGCGGCTGGCTGTTGGCGGGCAGCAGCGCGGGAGGATTCGTCGTGGCGATTGCCGGCGTGCTCGCCTTCATCTCGCTCTACATCTACGAACACCCGCACCATCACTGTCCGTTCTGCGTGCTCAAGCCGGAATACGACTATCGGGGGTACTGGCTGTACGTGCCTTTGTTCACTGCCACGGCGACAGGCCTGGGCGCCGGCGTGTTGCAGGCCTTTGCCCGTGTTCCCAGCCTGCGCGACATCATTCCGCGGGTTTCCGCACGGCTGGCTGGCGTCGCAGCCATCGGTTACATTCTGTTCGCCGCACTGGCGACCTATTTCGTGGTTGCCTCCAACTTGATCCTCATCGAAAACTGAACATGCGCCATTTTTTCCTGCTGACTGCGTTCTTGCTGCTCACCGCCTGCGGCAGCGATACTCCGACGGTGAAGCTGAATATCGGCGATACCGCACCGGCTTTTTCCACGCAGATGGTTGATGGCAAGTCTGCTGAATTTCCTGCCGCTTATGCTGGCAAGCCGCTGGTCATCCGCTTCTGGGCCGACTGGTGCAAGTACTGCGCCGGCGAGATGAAGGGCATCGAGCAGGTGTATCAGCGCCACAAGGACAAGGATTTGCGGATCGTGGCGATCAATGCCGGTCAGGACAAGGCGGCAATCAATGCCTTCATCGCCAAGGTGGGTTTCACTTACCCGGCGTTGCTCGACGAAACGTCGGACATCGCCCGGCGTTACGGCGTGGTCGGCTTGCCCACCACCTATTTCATCGATGCTCAGGGTGTGGTGCGCGGCAAGATCGTTGGCGAGGCCGACGAAGCAACCTTCGAGCGCCAGGCGCTGGCCCTGTTCAAATGAGCGATCCGCGAGCCTGCGATCTGTGCGGTCTGGACGTCGGCAACAAGCCGTTCCTGTTGCCCACGCCGGAAAAGACAATGCAGTTCTGCTGCGAGGGCTGCCGGGGAATTTACGAGATGCTGCATGACATCCAGCCAGCCCCGGTTCAAAATACAGGCGATCAGCCAGAGAAATCCTGAAAGGAACAAATCATGATGACCGAAGAAATGATGAAGCAGATGCCGCACCTGATGAGCAGCGCCAGCCATGCCATGAGCAATCCGCTGGCCAAGGGAGCGATGGCCGCAGCGGGGGGCTTTGCCGCCGGACGCGGCCTGCTTGGCCCGACCTTGCTGCGCAATCCGCTGACCTTGCTGGCGCTGGGGGTTGCCGGCGGTGTGGTCGCCGGTTTTGTCGCCTTCAAGTACCAGAAGGAAATCATCGAGGGCTTGTCCAAGGTGAGCGGCATGGGCAAGGACTTTGCCTTGCAGCAGAAGGAAAACCTGAATGACCTGATGGCCGAGGCCGAAGAAAAAATCTCCGCCAGGCCCGAAGTCGCACCGAGCGCTCCGGAAACCCCTGCTGCCTGAGGAATACACGATGTCGCACGCCGCTGAACTGGCCAGTCGCATTCAGGTCATCCACCGTGAAACGGGGTTTCTGCGTCTCGAACTGCCGCCCGAACTCTGTGGCGAAGCGGCAGCCGCCGCCATCGAGGCGGGCTTGTCCGGCCAGCCGGGTTTGCGGAGTGCTGCGGTCGACCGGAAAATTCAGCGTATTTCGCTACGCTACGACGCTTCGGTCGTGAGTACAGCGCAGGTGGCGCGATTGCTGTTCGGGCTACTCGACGGCCTGCCGCAGGAAAAGCCCGCGGCAGCGGCTGAGCCCGAAGCAGAGGTGGCTCAGGACGTCGAGGGCGGGCTTTTCGAGCCGCTTCTCAAGCGTGCACGTGACTGGCTGGCGCCCGCCGGCGTGCCTGCCGATTCGCTACAAGGCAAGTTGCAGCCGGTTCTGGCCAGCGCCCTGACCGAAAAGGCGATCATCAATTTCTTCAACGATCTGGTCGCCTTTTATCTGGTCAAGGCCCACTGGGAACTGATCACCAAGCGCTGGATCAAGCAGCCGCTGGCTTACAGCAATGCCTGGATGACCATTTTCTACCTGGTCTTCCTGCTCGTCCGCTATCGCAAGACGGGCGCCGGCCGATGAAGCATTTCCGGATCGCGCACCGCCTCACCCGGCGTATCCGGGTGATTGCGCCATCGCTGATCCGGGAGCAGGAACGCTGCTACATCCTCGAAATCCTGTTGCGCAAGCATCCGGCGGTCAAGGACGCCAACATCGTGCCGGACATCGGCTCGCTGACGATCAATTACGATCCCGCTGCGCTGCCTGAAGCGCGTTTGCTGGCAACGCTCGATGCCGTGCTCGGCAACCTGCTGGCCGCACCGAAAGCGCCGGTGGCGCCACCGCCGCCGATCGACGGGCCGGTCAGCGAATGCACGCTGGCCGTCGAAGGCATGACCTGCGCTTCCTGCGCCCTGCTCATCGAAATGAAGCTGAAGCGCGACCCGCGCATTCGTTCGGCGACGGTGAATTTTGCCTCGGGCACGGCGAGCGTGTTCGGCGTCATCGACCGCGACGGCGTTTCCGGGGTTGTTCGCGCGCTGGGTTACGAGCCGCGCCCGATGGACACGCTGTCACAACGCCGTTTGCTGGTGGAGCGCGAGAAGGCGCGGGTCGATGAAGCGAAGAAGCGTTTCGTGCAGGCCGCCTTGCTGACCGTGCCGGTCATGATCTCCGGTATGGCCATGCATCGTTCACCGGTGCTGCGCGTGATGGAATTTGCGCTGTCGTCCGCCATCCTGTTCGGCAGCAGCAACAGTATTTTCAAAAAGGCCTGGGCGCTGGCGAAGCAGGGAGAGGCCAACATGGACACCCTGATCGCCGTCGGCGCCGGGGCGGCGTGGGCGTACAGCGTTCCCGGCGTGTTCCGGATGCATCACCACGTTTATTTCGAGTCGGCGGCGGGCATCTGCACCTTCGTCCTGCTCGGCCGCTACATGGAAGAACGGGCCAAGGGCAAGGCCGGCGAAGCCATCCGCAAGCTGATCGAATTGCAGCCGGATACGGCGCTTCGCATCGAAGCCGATGGCAGCGAACGCGTCGTGCCGATTGACGACGTGCAGGTCGGCGATTGCCTGCGCGTGCGCGCCGGCGACAAGATTCCGACCGATGGCGTGGTGCTGGATGGCGCCTCGTCGGTCGATGAAGCCATGATCACCGGCGAATCGCTCCCCGTCGCCAAGCGCGGCGGCGATAGCGTGATCGGCGGCTGTCTCAACGGCAACGGCAGTTTCACTTTGCGCGTGACCGCCGTGGGCGGCAGCACCGTACTTTCCGGCATCGTCAAACTGGTCGATCAGGCGCAGGGCAGCAAGCTGCCGGTGCAAAAACTGGCCGACCGCATTTCGGCCCGTTTCGTCCCGGCCGTCGGTGGCGTGGCAGCGGTGACCTTTGCCGGCTGGGCGCTGGCCGGGCATCCGGTATCGCGGGCGCTGGCCCATTCCGTGGCTGTCCTGCTCATTGCCTGTCCGTGCGCGCTCGGGCTGGCGACGCCCACCGCGATCATGGTCGGCACCGGTCAGGCCGCGCGGCGCGGCATCTACATCCGCAACGGCGAAGCGCTGGAAACGGCAGCCCGACTGACCACCGTGGTGTTCGATAAAACCGGCACGATCACCGAAGGCAAGCCGGTGGTGACCGACACCTTCATCCTGCCCGGCAACAACGAGGCCGAAGTCGCCGCGCTGGTGCTGGCTGCCGAAACCGGTTCGGAACACTTCCTCGCCCGCGCCCTGTGCGACTGGGCCAGACCGCGCCAGCAGGAATCGCTGCCGGCTGAAGAATTCATCGCCATTCCGGGGCGGGGCGTACAGGCGCGGGTTGATGGCCACTCGGTCGTCATCGGCAACGCCACCCTGTTCGACGAAATCGGGCTGAGCGGCCTGCCGACTGCCGAAGCCGACCGCCTCGCCGCACAGGGCAAGACGCCGGTATTTGCTGCGGTTAACTCGAAATTCGTGGCTATTTTTGCCATTGCCGACAAGGCCCGACCGGGTGCCCGCGAAGCCATCGCGCTGCTGCATCGCCTCGGCCTGAAGACTGTCATGGCCACCGGCGATCTCGAAGCCGTCGCCCGCCAGATCGCCAGCGAAGTCGGCATCGACCGCGTCATCGCCCGCGCCGCACCGGCCGACAAACTGGCCATCATCCGCGAATTGCAGGGCAAGGGCGAAAAGGTCGGCATGATCGGCGACGGCATCAACGACGCCCCGGCCCTCGCCGCCGCCGACGTCGGTTTCGCCATCGGCGGCGGTTCCGACATCGCCGTCGAATCCGCCGACATCACCCTGGTCGGTGGCGACATCGCCCGCGTTGCGGCGGGCATCGACCTTTCCCGCCGCACCATGAGCATCATTCGCCAGAATCTTTTCTGGGCACTCGGCTACAACGTCATCGCCATCCCGGTCGCCGCGGCAGGGCGCCTGAACCCGATGATCGCCGCCGCAGCCATGGGTATGAGCTCGGTGTCGGTGGTAACCAATTCGTTGCGTTTGCAGCGGGGGTGAGAGAAGTTGGGGCGGATAGAAAATCGCGGTCTGTCCCTGATTTATCACACGATTTATCAAACAAGGTAAGGATTTAATGATGAATTCATGCGATTTCTTTGATTGTAAAACAATCAACTTCCTCAGTAGCGAGAAGCATGCTGACTTGCAACTCCATGGGATGGCAACAAAAAAATTGTTTGGTGCAACCATAAACATGCGCCTGCTGACGAGATTACTTCTGAGTCATTGTTAGATGGGGGGAAGACTCTTCTTTTGTGTGGAGGTGATTTTGACAAATGCACCATTTCCCCGGAAAAGTTTCTGGATGTGATGCCAGATTGAGGAACACCAGATAATGTAAAACCGGGACAGACCACGGTTTTTTATTCTCGGCGACAAGGCTGCATCACAACCGTTCAGTAACAACCCGTGCCAGCAGATTTTCCCCACCAGCGGCAGTTGGTGTATTCAGCCGAGCCGTAATCGGGCTTTCAGGCCGGGTTCCACGGTCAACCGGAAAAACGGGCGTTTTTTCGGGTTGACCGTAGCAACGGCCTTGGGATCAGCCCCAAATTGTTTCTGGGTGCGCCCTAAATTCCAGCCGTGGGCGGGTTGCCCAGCCGTTCTGCCAGAAAGTCGATAAAGACGCGCATCTTCGGGGGCAGGTGGGTTTGTGGTAGCCAGAGCGCCCAGGCGGTCTGGCCGAAGGGGCCGACCGGCGACCACTCGGGCAGCAGCGGCACGAGGCGGCCGTCGGCAATTTCGCGGTCGACGGCGTAATTCCAGACCAGGCCGATGCCCATTCCGGCGAGCAGCAGGTCGCGCACGACTTCGCTGTTGTTGACCACGACATTGCTTGTCACGCGCACCCGCGCTTCTTCGCCGGCCCGCTGGAAACGCCATTCGCTGCCCAGTTCGCGCAGGCCGTAATGCAGGCAGTTGTGGCTGGCGAGGTCGGCCGGGGTCTCGATGGCGCGGTGTTTGAGGTAGTCGGCCGAGGCGCACAGCCGGTAGTGCACCGGCATCAGCGCCTTGGCGACGACCTGCTCGGGCGGCGTGCGGGTCAGGCGCAGGGCGATGTCGTAGCCTTCTTCGACCAGATCGACGAAGCGGTCGAGCAGGGTGAGTTGCAGTTCGATTTCCGGGTAGCGGGCGAGAAATTCGGGAATCAGTGGTGCCAGGCAGAGTTTGCCGAAGGTCACCGAGGCGGTGACGCGCAGGGTGCCGCGCGGCGCCTCGACCAGACCGGCGGCCAGCCGGGCGCTTTCGTCGAGCAGCGCGACGCCTTGGGCCGCCCGCTCATAAAGCACGCGGCCGGCTTCAGTCAGCGACATGGCGCGTGTCGTGCGCTGCAGCAGGCGCAGGCCGAGCTGCTTTTCGAGGCGGTTGATGCACTTGCTGATGGCGGATTTGGTCAGACCCATGGCCCGCGCCGCCGCTGAAAAGCCTTGCGTATCGACGACGCGGACAAACACGGCGAGGTCGGATAAGTGATCGAGCGGGTTGATTGTTTCCATTGGGCAACAAACCGTTGTGAAGTTACTGGATTGTATCGATAAACGCCCGGTGAAATGATGCAGGCGTCACTTCAAACGGAGAAAACCATGCCCCTGATCCACATCACCCTGGCCGGCGCCAGCCTTGCGCCGAGTGCCGTTCAGCACGTGCAGCAGGAAACGACGCGCCTGATGCAGAGCATTCTGCGCAAGGAAGCGGCGCTCACCGTGGTCAGCGTCACTCAGTTGCCGGCCGGCGCCTTTTCGGCCAATGGGCAGCCCGTCGCTGCCGCAGCCAGCATGCAGGCGATGATTACCGCCGGCACCAATAGCGCGGCCGAAAAGGCCGATTTCATTTTTGCCGCAAGATCCGTGTTGACCGCGGCCATCGGCCAATCTGCCGCGCCTATCTACGTCGCGCTGCACGAATTGCCGGCCGATAGCTGGGGCTACGACGGGGAAACGCAAGCGGCGCGCAGAGCCGGGAAACTGTTTGGAGAAGCAGCATGAACGCCCACACCTTGCGCCAGATCGCCGGCGTGTCGCCCAGCCTGCACGCCGGCGCCACGCTGGTTGCCGCCAAAACTGCGGTCGTTTTGATCGATTACCAGAACGAATACCGCAACGGCCCGCTGGCGCTGCCTGACGAGCCAGCCGCCAGCAAGGTCGCCCGCCAGTTGCGTGCGTGGGCCGACCGGGCAGGCATTGCGGTCATCCACGTTCTGCATCGCGCGCCGGCTACGGCGCCGATCTTCGCCCCGGATTCAGCAGGTGCCGCGCCCATTGACGGGTTGGCGCCGGGGGAGGGTGAAGCGGTCATCTACAAGCATCTGCCATCCGCGTTTACCGGCACCTGCCTGCTCGACGAACTGCAAACCCGCGGCGTCGAAACGCTGGTCATCGCCGGCTACATGACCCACAACTGCGTCGATTCGACGGCGCGCGAAGCCTTCCATCGCGGCTACCGGGTCGGTGTCGTGGCCGACGCCAGCGCGACCCGCGACCTGCCGGGGCCGTCGGGTGAGGCGATTCCTGCGGCGCAGGTGCATGCCGGCGTGCTGGCCGGGTTGGGCGACCGCATCGCCGAAATTGTCGATGTGGCGACGCTGGAGGCATTGCGGGTTGTTTGAGATGCAGCGGGAAGGGAAAGCTGTTCACCGAGGCCGCGAACGGGCTTTCCGGTGAAGTTCCACGGTGAACCCGAAAAAACGCCATTTTTTCGGGTTCACCGCAGCAATCGCGTTGGCCTTAATCGTGTTCGTTCGGCGAGAAAATCTTGTTGTATCCGGCGTCGCCATCCCAGGAGAAATCCGGCTCCGGGCCGAGCAGGGCTTCGCGGTTGTTGGCGGCGAGCATCTTTTTCAGCCGGTGGTAAACCTTTTTTCCCTGCCAGGAATACATCGGGGAATCTTTCTGAAGCAGGGGGATTTCGTCGCCATCGCGGGGAACAACGCCGATCCGTACGACCTTGAAGAAACTTCCGTGCGGCATGAGTGTGGTGAAGCGGATGGATTCGATGTCGGCGTAGTCGAAATATGTAACCTTGCTGCCGATCAGGAAGTGTTGTGTCCTGCTCAGGCTGTTATCCGAGAACATGATTTCGGTGCGCACGGAAAGGCCTCGCATGCCATAGTAGATGGCGAAGACGCAGAGCAGGAAGAGGATAAGCATCATCACCACGATCACCGGATCTTCCCAGGGATCAATTTCAGGGTGGGGGAGCATGATCCACACTGTCAACGCGAGTCCGCCGCCGAACATGACGAGTAGCGGGAACACCATCCAGTTGCGTCCCACGATGAACACGCCGCTGTTGCCCAGCGCGCGGGAGCGGTAGCCGAAGGCGTGGATTTTTGCCAGCTGTCTGAGCAGGTAGTTCAGCATGTGATCAATAAGCCACGTCCATGCCAAGCGCCAGTGCGATTTCCTTGTCGGCGATGCTGGCTTCGAGCAGATGGCGCTTCCCCGGCGGATTGATCATCAAGGTGGCGCCACCGCTCAGGGCATTTCCCAGCTTGTTGCGTTCCTGCTTCGAGAAGACCAGACAACCTTTGGCATCGGCCAGCCCTTGTGCAAGCAACGGCAGGCTGTCGGCTGGTTCGCTCGCTTGCTCGGGCCGGGTGATTTTGAAGATGCGCCAGCGGGTGTTTTCTTCCAGCCACCGGCCGTCGGTGGATATCGCCGCCCTGCCTTTGGGGCAAAAGCGGGCCTGCATCGGCTGTTTGGCGAGCCGGGGTAATTGACGGGCATTGTTTTCCAGCGTTTCGATGAGGGCCAGTCGGTTCTGGGCTTCGGATGGGGTATAAGCCCTCGTGTCGTATTTTTGGTACTCGACAATGGCGGCGCGGATCTTTTCCGGGTCATAGGTCGCTGCCGCCTGGTCTCGCCAGTAATTGCGCATGAACGCGTAGCCCTGATCGTCATTCAGCGCGGCGGCGCGCTTAAAATACTCGAGTGCGGCAACCTTGTCCGCCGGCTGTCCCTGGCCGAGGGCAAGCATCTGCCCGAGCGTGAATGCCGCCTTGCCCAGCCTGCGTTGATTGGCCAGCTGAAACCAGGGCAGCGCCGCGGCGTAATCCTTGTTGGCGTATTCAATCGCGCCGCGGTTGTAGGCTGACCGTGAGCGCCCCTCATTCGAGCCTTTTTCGGCCAGTGTTTTGGCCTGTGCGCAGTACTGTTCGGCTTTTTTGGCTGTTTGTTCGAGGCCGAACAATCGGGCCGCCTCCTGCTCGATGAAACAGGCCTTCACCTGGGCCGTGACGGCGTCGTCGAGAGACTGTTCTTCGCTGGTTTCCTCCCAGGCTCGCAGGTGGTATTCGCTGGCAAGTCGGCATGGCTCGGGATCGGTATTCTGGTCGCACAGGCTCATGTAGGTTCGCCCGAGGTTGTACAGCGTAGGGCGTTTCAGCCCCATGTCGAGCGCCTTCCTGAAATGTGCCACGGCGAGGCTCGGACGCTTGAAGTCATCGAGTTCCAGAATGCCGATGTTGTGTTCGGCCCTGGCTGATTTCAGTTCTGCCGCGCGCTCGTACAAATCGTAGGCCTTGTTGAAATTCTGCGGAACACCTTTGCCAAGGTGATGGGCCTTGCCCAGCAGAAAGAGGGCTTCGGCATCACCTTCCTGCGCCTTCTTTTCGGCGGTTGGGAAAAACTCTTCGTAGTTTTCTGATTTGAAGAGAAGTTCCAGTTCACTGAAGAACTCAATTTCGATTGCGTTCGCGGATTGAACGAAAAATGCCGGCAGCAATGCCAGCAGTAGCAGCAGCTTTTTCATGGATATCCAGCCATTCGATAAATTCCCCGCAACGGTCAGCCGGCATTTTCGCCCTTGGCAAAATCCGGCCGTTTTTCAGGTTGACCGCAGCAGAACGGTTTTCCGTCGGAATTTATGATTTTCAAATATTTTGGCGGGATAAGCCAGCGTGATGAGCGCCGTCGGCTGGTGCCGGCATGCGGAATGATGCCGGCAGGGCTGGCTCAGTGCGTTTCCGCCGGGCGGCGCTTGGCCAGTTTGCGTTGCAGCGTTCGCCGGTGCATCTTCAGCGAGCGGGCCGTGGCGGCAATGTTTCCGGCGTGTTCGGCGAGGGCGCCCTGGATGTATTCCCACTCCATGTGCTGAACGGTCATGCGTTCTTCGTCCGGGGTTTGCGGGATGGAAAACTCTTCGCCGAGTAAGGCCTTGACGATGTCGGCGACGTTGGCCGGCTTGGGCAGGTAATGGCAGGCGCCGAGCTTCATGGCGCCGACGGCGGTCTGGATGCTGGCGTAGCCGGTCAGGATGACGATGCGTGCGCCGGGAGCGATTTCGAGCAGGGGCTGGATCATGGCGAGACCGGATTGGCCGGCCAGGTTGAGATCGAGCAGGATGTATTCGGGGTCGTGCAACCGGCTGACGGTGAGGCCTTCTTCGATGCTGGCGGCGGTTGCGGTAAAGAATTGGTGGCGTTTCAGCGAACGGGCGAGGATGGCCCGGTAGTTTTCATCATCGTCGATGATGAGCAGACGTTTGTCGTCACTGTTCATGTTACCCGGCATGCAAAAAAAGCAGCCCCGATATCGGGGCTGAAAGATCGAGAGGTGTTCGGGGTCGAACAACTTGGGATGCACTATACGGAATGAATTTTTTCCCCGGAAGTGACCAATTGTCGCAACCCCATATTCGACGGAGCGACAAGCTGTCGCGCGGCATTTGGTCACTTCCCGGCGGCATGCGCAGCGCACAGAATCCGCCGGTCCGAAGCTTTCCATGCAAGGGCACCTCCACCCGGGAAGCCGCTGCAAGGTGGCTTCCCTCCTTCGGGGATGCTTCGGGACGATCACATTCATAGGGGAGAATAGTCATGATCGATTCAACGGTCGTCGACCTGTCGCGGTTGCAGTTCGCGGCTACCGGCTTTTACCACTTTTTATTCGTACCGCTCACGCTCGGTTTGTCGGTGCTTCTGGCCATCATGGAAACGGTTTACGTGATGACCGGCAAGACCATCTACCGGGACATGACCAAATTCTGGGGCAAGCTGTTCGGCATCAACTTCGCGCTCGGTGTCACCACCGGCATCACCATGGAGTTCCAGTTCGGCACCAACTGGGCTTACTACTCGCATTACGTGGGCGATATTTTCGGGGCGCCGCTGGCCATTGAAGGTTTGATGGCTTTCTTCCTTGAATCCACTTTCATCGGCCTGTTCTTCTTCGGCTGGGACAAGCTGACCAAGCGTCAGCATTTGACCATCACCTACCTGGTGGCCATCGGTTCCAACCTCTCGGCGCTGTGGATTCTGATCGCCAACGGCTGGATGCAGAATCCGGTCGGTTCGGAGTTCAGCTACGTCACCATGCGCATGGAAATGACCTCGTTCTGGGATCTGCTGTTCAATCCCGCAGCCCAGGCCAAGTTCGTGCATACCGTTTCGGCGGGTTACACCACCGGTTCCATGTTCGTGCTCGGCATTTCGTCGTGGTACCTGCTCAGGAAGCGTGATGTCGAATTCGCCAAGCGCTCCTTCCGCATCGCCGCTGCCTTCGGCTTTGCTTCGGCGCTGTCAGTGGTCGTGCTGGGTGACGAGTCCGGTTATGCCGTGACCGAGCATCAACAGACCAAGATGGCGGCCATGGAAGGCATGTGGAAGACCGAGGAAGCACCGGCCTCATTCACGCTCTTTGCCATTCCCGACGATAAAAAGCGGGAAAACGCGGCCGAGATCAAGATTCCCTACGCGCTGGGGCTGATCGCAACCCGTTCGACGACCAGGGAAGTGCAGGGTATCGACAAGCTCGAAGCGCATGCGGCTGAACGCATCCGTAGCGGCATGGTGGCGGTAACCGCACTGGAGCAGTTGCGCTCCGGTCAGGCCGACGAGACCGTGCGCAGCACCTTTGAAGCGCACAAGAAGGATCTCGGCTTCGGTCTGCTGCTCAAGAAGTATGTCGCCGATGTCAGCCAGGCTACGCCGGAAATGATCGCCAGGGCAGCACGCGACACCATTCCGAGTGTGGCGCCGATGTTCTGGACCTTCCGCCTGATGGTGGCACTGGGCTTCTCCTTCATCGTGCTGTTCGGCCTGGCTTTCTGGTTCTCGACCAAGAACAGCTTCCAGGACAAGCGCTGGCTGTTGCGCTGGGCACTGTGGTTCATTCCCATGCCGTGGATCGCATCGGAAATGGGCTGGTTCGTTGCCGAATACGGTCGTCAGCCCTGGACCATCTTTGGCGTGCTGCCGACCCAGATGTCGACTTCGGTGCTGTCGTCGACCAGCCTGTACGGCTCGCTGGCCGGCTTCATGTTCTTCTACACCGGCCTGCTCATCGTCGAAATGTACCTGATGGTGAAGTTCGCCCGCATCGGTCCATCCAGCCTCGGTACGGGTCGCTATTGCGATGAAATCGCCATGGGCAGTTCCGCCACGGTGATGGGCAAGGCTGCGCCTGTCTCTTCCAGGGAGGTTTAAATGTTTGATTACGAATTTCTCAAGATTGTCTGGTGGCTGCTGGTCGGCGTCCTGCTGCTCGGCTTTGCCATCATGGACGGCCACGACATGGGCGTCGGCACGTTGCTGCCTTTCGTTGGCAAGACCGACGTCGAACGGCGGGTGGTGATCAACACCGTCGGCCCGCACTGGGACGGCAACCAGGTCTGGTTCATTACCGGCGGCGGTGCCATCTTCGCGGCTTGGCCGCTGGTGTATGCGACGGCATTCTCCGGTTTCTACTGGGCGATGCTGGCCGTGTTGTGGGCGCTGTTCTTCCGGCCGGTCGGTTTCGACTACCGGAGCAAGATCGCCAACACCACCTGGCGTGCCGCCTGGGACTGGGGCCTGTTTGTCGGCGGAGCCGTGCCTTCGCTGATTTTCGGGGTGGCCTTCGGCAACCTGCTGCTCGGGGTTCCCTTCCATTTCGAAAACAACCTGTTGCCCGTCTATACCGGTACCTTCTGGGCCTTGCTCAATCCGTTCGCCTTGCTGGCCGGCGTGGTGAGCCTGTCCATGCTGACTTTCCACGGTGCCAACTACCTCATGCTGCGTACCGAAGGTGATGTCTACAAGCGCGCCAAGACGGCCTCGACACTGTTCGGCAGCCTCATGCTGCTGGCTTTCGCCGGTGCCGGGGTCTGGGTGATGATGGGAATGTCCGGGTACGTGATTACCTCTCCGGTCGATGCGGGCGCCTTGCCCAATCCGCTGGCCAAAACGGTCGTGGTTACGGCCGGTGCCTGGCTGGCCAACTTCAAGGCGCATCCCTTGCTGTGGCTGATTCCGGGGATTGGTCTCATCGGTGGCGTGGCGGGCATCCTGCTGGCCAGGATGGATCGTCCGGGCATGGCTTTCATCGCCAGCGCACTGGCCGAGCTGGGTGTGATCGCCACGCCGGCGGTCGCCATGTTCCCCTTCGTCATGCCGTCGTCGAGCGACCCGCGTTCCAGCCTGACGGCATGGGATAGCGTGTCCAGCCACCTGACGCTGGAATTGATGCTGTGGGCAGCGCTGATTTTCACGCCCATCGTCATCGCCTACACCAGCTGGGCTTACAAGGTGATGGCCGGTAAGGTGACGAACGCCTTCATCGAAGCCAACGATCACGCTGCATACTGAAACGAGGAGACGACAATGTGGTATTTCACCTGGGGTCTTGGCGTGACCATGGCCATCCTTCTGGCCGTGGTTAACGCCATGTGGTTTGAAGCGCAGGAAGATCGCGACGATAATAAGCGGGGGGCTTGAAGCCAGCCCGGGCAGCCACCCATAGTGGTGCTGCCGGGGCCGGACCGATCACTTCGGTGGGCGGTCCGGCCCCTTTTGTTTTTTGTGCTTACGTCAGGAGCATCAAGGCAGTGAGAGGACAGATTCGGGACAGCGCATCGGCGAAAGCCTGGCTCAGGCAAATGGCGGGCAGGGGCCGGCCGTGGCGCGAACTGGCGATTCTTGCCGGTGTCTTGCAAGGCGTCGGGGTGATTGCCCTGTCGGCTTTGCTGGCCTGGCTGATCCATGGTCTGGTCATGGAAGGCAAGCGCCTCGACGAGATGGCGCTGCTTTGGTACGGCTTGCCTGTCGTGTTTGTCTGGCGAGCGTTTTTTGGCTGGGCGCGGGAAGAGGCGGGCGCACGTGCGGCGGCGAAAATCCGCGCATCCCTGCGCCGTGAATTGGTCGATCAGGTACATACGCTCGGCCCGGCCTGGGTGGCGGGGCAGACTGGCGGCGGGCTGGTGTCCACGCTGCTCGAACAGGTGGATGGCCTGGATGGCTATTTCGCCCGCTATCAGCCGCAAATGTTCATCGCCATGCTGATTCCGCTGATGATCCTGATCGTGGTTTTTCCCCTGAACTGGGCGGCTGGCACCATCTTTCTGATGACGGCGCCGCTGATTCCGGTATTCATGATGCTGGTTGGCATGGGAACGCAGGCTAGACAGGCGCGTCAGTTGCAAATGCTGACCCGGATGAGCGGTCATTTTCTCGATCTGGTGCGCGGTCTCGGCAATCTGCGCCTGCTCGACGCGCATCGCGCGCAGACGCCTCGTGTGGCCGCCGTCGCCGAGGAATTCCGCATTCGCACCATGGGCGTCTTGCGCATGGCTTTCCTGTCGTCGGCGGTGCTGGAGTTTTTTGCCGCGATTTCCATTGCCATGATGGCGGTTTATCTTGGCTTCTCGCTGCTCGGGCACCTTGATTTCGGGTATTACGAAACCCGGCCCGACCTCGCGCTTTCCTTCTTCATCCTGTTGCTGGCGCCGGAGTTTTACCTGCCGCTGCGCGAACTGGGCACGCATTACCACGCCCGTGCCGAAGCGTTGGCTGCGGCCGAACAATTGCAGCCGGTGTTTCAGGCGACTTCGCAACAGTGCCGTGGCGGCAGTCTCCGGCCAGCCGCCCAGGCACAGGCGATCAGCCTGCGCGGCGTGGTTTTCGAACACCAGCCCGGCGTGCCGGTGTTGCACGATGTGTCGCTCGATCTGGCGGCCGGTGGCTCGCTGGCCATCGTTGGCGCCAGCGGGGCCGGAAAGACCACACTGCTGCGCCTGATTCTCGGCGAACTGACAGCGTCGCAGGGCGACATCCTGATCGACGGGCAGGCGCTGGGCGATCTGGACGCGCAAGCCTGGCGCGAAGGTATCGCCTGGATGAGCCAGCATCCGCGGCTGTTGCCGGCCAGTTTGGCCGACAACCTGCGGGTGGCGCGTCAAGATGCTGACGAGGCGACCATGTACGAGGCGCTGGCCTTTGCCGAACTGCTGCCCTGGTTCAACAGTCTGCCCGAGGGCTGGGCGACCCGAATGGGCGAGGGTGGGCGTCTGCTTTCCGGCGGGCAGTTGCGCCGTCTGGCGCTGGCCCGCGTCTACCTGCGCAACGCCCGTCTGCTCCTGCTCGACGAACCGACGGCCAGCCTCGATACGGAAACCGAAACGCTGGTCATGGCTGCGCTGCAACGTCTCGCCAGAGGGCGCACCCTGTTGTTGCTGACCCATCGCAGCGCCGCGCTGCAACTGGTCGAGCGGGTGGCCTTGCTCGACGGCGGGCGCATCGTTGCCCACGGTCAACCGGAAAAAATGCCCGAAATTGACCAATTCCTGGCAGGAGAATGCGCATGAGCCAGGAACGGATTGTCATGGCGGAAGCGCTGCACGTGCTTCGTCCCTTCGTCGGGCGCATGCTGGCCTTTCGCGGCTGGCTGGCGCTCGGGCTGTTGCTGACGTGGACCAGCCTGCTCACCAGCCTCAGCCTGCTCGGCTTGTCCGGCGGTTTCCTGACGGCAACGGCAATTGCCGGCCTGAGCCCGGAAGCCGCCCAGATTTTCAATTTCTTCTACCCATCGGCTGGCGTGCGCTTTTTCGCCCTGAGCCGCACGGTCAGCCGCTGGTCGGAACGGGTTACCACGCACGAGGCGACTTTCCGGCTGATCGGCGCCATGCGCGTCTGGCTCTACGAGGCGCTATCCCGCCTCTCGCCGGCACAGACCGGCAGCCTGCACGGGGCCGACCTGCTCAGCCGCCTGACACGCGACATCGATGCTCTCGACAATCTTTACCAGCGTCTGTTGCTGCCCAGTATCGCCGCCTGGCTGACCTTGCTCCTGCTCGCGGCGGTATTCACCTGGCAGGCGTCGGCACTGCTCGCGCCCTGGCTGGCGTTCATCGCCTTCGCGCTGGTTGCCGTGCCCTGGTTGGCCTGGCGGATCGGCGGCAAGCTGTCGCCGGCGCTGGTTGCAGCGCAGTTTGAATTGCGTCGGGAACTGCTCGACGCGGTCGACGGCATCGAGGACTACGCACTGCACGCGCCGGCCTGGCAGGCGCAGCGTGCGCGCATCCTGTGTCTCGACGGCGAGCGCATTCGCCTGCAACTGCGCCAGCAACGCCGGGGCGCCGCCCTGCGCGGGCTGATGTTGCTGAGCATTGGCATCGTGCTGTGGGCGGTGATCGGCGTGCTCGCCGCGCTGCCGCCGGGTGCCGGGCCGGACGGCCCGTGGCTGGCGGTGATCCTGATGCTGATCCTGGCTAGTCTGGAAGTCGTTCAAAACCTGCCGCAAGCCTGGCTGGAATTGCCGGGAACGGTAGCCAGCGCCCGCCGCCTGCAAGCCATTGCCGACTTGCCGTCAGTGCAGGTCTATCCGGAAAGCGGCCCGCTGCCTGTGGATGCCAGCCTGCAACTGGAAGGGCTGGGTTTCTGGCACAGCGCCGAGCATCGTCTGCTCGACAATGTGTCGCTCGCCATTCCGGCCGGTACGCATCTCGCGCTACTTGGCCCGAGCGGCGAAGGGAAAAGCAGCCTGCTTGACCTGCTGGCGCGCCTGCGCGATCCGCAGGAAGGTGTGATCCGGCTCGGTGGCGTGCCTCTGGCCGAGCTCGACGAGACGACCCTGCGTCGCCACATCGCCTGCGCCCCGCAGGAAGTCTGGCTATTTACTGCCAGCCTTGCCGATAACCTGCGCCTGGCTTGTCCGGCGGCAGATGACGCGGCCTTGTGGGCGGTGCTCGACCTGGTCGGTTTGCGCGACACGGTGGCGGCCTGGCCCGATGGCCTGAATACCTGGATCGACGAGCAGGGGGCCAGCCTGTCCGGCGGTCAGCGCCGGCGACTCGGTGTGGCCTGCGCGCTGCTGCGCGATGCTCCGGTGACACTGCTCGACGAAGCGACCGAAGGGCTTGATCCGGCCGCCGAGCAGGCGCTGCTGGCGCGTGTCCGGCAACATCTGCACGGGCGGACGCTGATCTGGGTCAGCCACCGTTCGACCGGGCTGGCGGATTTTGACCGGGTACTCGTTCTCGAGCGCGGCAGCCTGGAAGACCGGTGATCGGCGCCGGCTTTGCTAGACTGTGCGCTCACTGACTCAAAAACGCTTCCATGGATCCGGCCCTCGTCGAATTTTCCTACGCCCTCGCGTTCATGACCGGCCTGCTCGGCAGCGGGCATTGCCTGGGCATGTGCGGCGGGCTGGTGTCCGCATTCTTCGTGCGTCTCAACGCGCGGGGCGTCTGGCCGTATCTTGCTTATCATGGTGCGCGCATCGTGATTTACGGGATTGTCGGCTTGATCGCCGCGGCGCTCGGCGCGGTGGTCGTCTCGACTGGGCAGATCGGCAAGTGGCAGGGCGTTTTGCAGATTGTTGCCGGTCTCGTGGTGATTTTTCTCGGGCTCGATCTGCTGGGCGTTTCGCCGATTCGCAATGGCTTGGGTTTTGCGCCGATTGCCTGGCTGCGCAAGCAGTTCGGGCTGGCGACGCAAAAAGGGCCGGTGCTCGGCGCGCTGATCGGCGGCGCGATCAATGGCCTGATGCCGTGCTCGATGACCATGGCCATGGCGGTCAAGGCGACGACTGCGCCGTCGGTGCTCGAAGGCTGCCTGCTCATGCTGGCTTTTGGCGCCGGGACACTGCCTTCGATGCTGTCGGCTTCCTTCCTGTTCGGCAAACTGGGGCCGAAGTTGCGCGGCTGGCTCCTCAAGGGGGCTGCGCTGTTCGTCATTGCGCTGGGCGTGTCTACGCTCTGGCAAGGCGTTGCCTACTATGTGGTCATGAGAAAGCTGATTGGGTAGGTGCGACAATATGTCACAGATCGCCTCTGATCAGCCGGCGCTAATATGCTGGGATTCTCAAACCACGTCAGGAGTCAGTTCATGAATCGCCGCGATCTTCTCAAACTTTCCGCTCTGACCGGCATTGCAGCCGTGTCCACGCAGGCCCGCGCCGAGGCATGCACCACCGACGGCACACCGAACCAGTTCATCCCGAAGAAGGCGGCCGATGCCAACCCGCTGGAAAACGACATCGAGAAATACCAGAAATGCCCGTACTGCGGCATGGATCGCAAGGAACACAACAAGACCCGCATGCTGGTTCAGTACAGCGACGATCTGGCTGACGGCGTGTGCTCCATCCACTGTCTGGCGCTCAGCCTGAGCCTGAACATCGACCGCGAGCCGAAAAACATTTGGGGTCCGGATTTCGCGTCGACCGCGGAACCTCGTCCGCTGCTGCCGGTCGACAAGCTGACCTATCTCATCGGTGCCGACCTCAAGCACGCGATGACCAAGAAGAGCAAGCATTCCTTCGCTTCCGCCGACGTGGCCAAGGAATTCCAGGCGAAGCATGGCGGTACGCTGGGTAACTTCAACGAAGCACTGCGCGAAAGCTATCTCGGCATGGCTGATGACGTGGCACAGATTCGCAAAAACCGCGAAGAGCGCCGCAAGCGCGCTGCAGAAATGAAGAAGGGTTGATGGAAAGACGTCATTTTGTTGTCGCCGGCCTCGCTTTTTGCGTCGCGCCGGCATTTGCCCAGGGACTCATCGTGCCCAAACCGGGTCCGAAAGACCTTTGCCCGGTTTGCGGCATGATCGTTTCCAAGTACCCGAACTGGGTGGCTGTGGTGACGTGGAAGGATGGGCATGCCCATTTCTTTGACGGCGCCAAGGATATGTTCAAGTTTCTGCATGACCTTGCCAAGTATGCACCTGGGCATCGCAAGGAACTGATCTCAGGAATCTATGTGACCGATTTCTACAATCTGGAACGCATGGACGGTCGCAAGGCATTTTATGTCATCGGTTCCGATGTGCTCGGCCCGATGGGTCATGAATTTGTCCCACTGGCCACGAAAGAGGATGCGGACGATTTCATGAAAGAGCACAAGGGGAAGAAAGTGCTGGCCTTTGATCAGGTCACGCCGAAGATGCCTTTCCTGCTGGATGATGGAAAGTTCTGACGCGGTTTCGTTGATCCGTGTTTGCAAAATGGAGGCTGCTGCCTCCATTTTTTATGGTTCGGACGACATCATGCATGGATCGTGAGTTGAAATAACCTGTTTCATCCTCATCTACCGGCTATCGAAATATTTGGTACCGAGAGGACTCTCATGCGACTCGAAAAATTCACCACCAAGTTCCAGCAAGCGCTGTCCGATGCCCAGAGCCTGGCCATCGGCGGCGACCAGCAGTTCATCGAACCGCAGCATCTGCTGCTCGCCCTGATCAATCAGGACGACGGCGGTACGACCTCGCTGCTTGCCCGAGCCGGTGTCAACGTGCCCGGCCTGAAGCGCGACCTCGAACAGGCGCTGACCCGCCTGCCGCAGGTGCAGGGGCATGGCGGCGATGTTTCCATCGGCCGCGACCTGACCAACCTGCTTAACCTGACCGACAAGGAAGCACAGAAGCGGGGCGACCAGTTCATCGCCAGCGAAATGTTCCTGCTCGCCCTGTGCGACGACAAGAAGGAAACCGGCAACATCGCGCGCCAGCACGGGCTGAGCCGCAAGTCCATCGAAGCGGCAATCATGGCCGTGCGCGGCGGGCAGGGCGTTGATTCGCAGGAGGCCGAAGGGCAGCGCGAATCGCTGAAGAAGTTCTGCATCGACCTGACCGAGCGCGCGGCCATGGGCAAGCTCGACCCGGTGATCGGCCGCGACGACGAAATCCGCCGTGCCATCCAGATCCTGCAACGGCGCACCAAGAACAACCCGGTGCTGATCGGCGAGCCGGGCGTCGGCAAGACCGCCATCGTCGAAGGGCTGGCGCAGCGCATCGTCAATGGCGAGGTGCCGGAAACCCTGAAGGGCAAGAAGGTGCTGGTCCTCGACATGGCCGGCCTGCTCGCCGGCGCCAAGTACCGCGGCGAATTCGAGGAACGCCTGAAGGCGGTGTTGAAGGAAGTGGCGCAGGACGAAGGCCGCATCATCCTGTTCATCGACGAAATCCATACCATGGTCGGCGCCGGCAAGGCCGAGGGCGCCATCGACGCCGGCAACATGCTGAAACCCGCCCTGGCGCGCGGCGAACTGCACTGCATCGGCGCGACGACGCTGGACGAATACCGCAAGTACATCGAGAAGGACGCCGCGCTCGAACGCCGCTTCCAGAAGGTGCTGGTCGACGAGCCTTCTGTCGAATCGACCATCGCCATCCTGCGCGGCCTGCAGGAGAAGTACGAGCTGCACCACGGCGTGGACATCACCGACCCGGCCATCGTCGCCGCTGCCGAATTGAGCCACCGCTACATCACCGACCGCTTCCTGCCGGACAAGGCCATCGACCTGATCGACGAGGCCGCCGCCCGCATCAAGATGGAAATCGACTCCAAGCCGGAAGTGATGGACAAGCTCGACCGCCGCATCATCCAGTTGAAGATCGAACGCGAGGCGGTGAAGCGCGAGAAGGACGAGGCCTCGAAAAAGCGCCTGACCCTGATCGAGGCAGAAATCGGCACGCTGACCAAGGAATACTCCGATCTCGAAGAAGTGTGGAAGGCCGAGAAATCGGCCGTCCTCGGTTCTGCCCAGATCAAGGAGGAAATCGACCACCTCAAGGCTGAAGTCGCCCGCCTGCAGCGCGAAGGCAAGCTGGAGAAGGTCGCCGAGCTGCAATACGGCAAGCTGCCGCAACTGGAAGCGCAGTTGAAGAAGGCGGAAGCCGAGGGCGACGGCGCCCAGCAGAAGAACAAGCTGCTGCGCACCCAGGTCGGCGCCGAGGAAATCGCCGAGGTGGTCAG
>CAZOWA010000045.1:0-26226 GCA_964583695.1 uncultured Dechloromonas sp. | reverse complement strand
CGCCAGACAACCCATACCAAAACCCCCTTCAGCTCAAACTGAAGGGGGTTTTTGCGTCGGGAAAAATCTCAGGAAAAAAAGTGTAGTACACCTCGGGACGCTCGCTGTCCGTGGTGATCGTGGTAGAATGTGGGCGGCGGGTCTCCCCGCATTGCAGGGTAGTGAATCTGGTCAGGTCCGGAAGGAAGCAGCCACAGCTATTTTCTGCAAGTGCCGGGGGTTAGGCTCGCCACTTTCATTTCAGCATTGATGTGGGGCGTATGAGTTATCAGGTTCTTGCCCGCAAGTGGCGGCCGCGCAATTTTTCCACACTCGTAGGGCAGGAGCATGTAGTCAGAGCGCTGACACATGCCCTCTCCGAGCAGCGCTTGCATCATGCTTATCTCTTTACAGGGACGCGCGGTGTCGGTAAGACGACAATCGCCCGGATTCTGGCTAAGTCGCTGAATTGTGAGCGTGGAATTACCGCTACCCCCTGTGGTGTGTGCTCTGCCTGCACCGAGATTGACAGTGGTCGTTTCGTCGATTTGCTTGAAGTGGATGCTGCGACAAATACCAAAGTCGATGAAATGCGGCAGTTGCTTGAAAACGCTGTCTATGCGCCTACGCGGGGCCGTTTCAAGGTATATGTTATCGACGAAGTGCATATGCTTTCCAATTCAGCATTCAACGCGATGCTTAAGACATTGGAAGAGCCGCCGGAGCACGTTAAGTTTATCTTGGCGACCACGGACCCCCAAAAAATTCCGGTGACAGTTTTGTCCCGTTGTCTTCAATTTAATTTGAAGCAGATGCCCAATGGGCTTATTGCAGAGCATCTGGCCCAAATTCTTCAATCAGAGGGAATTCAGGCAGACTCTCAGGCGCTTGGGCTGATATCCCGTTCCGCTTCGGGAAGCATGCGAGACGCCCTTTCTCTGCTTGATCAGGCGATTGCACATGGTGCCGGGAAGGTTGAAGAGTCTCAGGTCAGAAGCATGCTCGGTACGGTAGATCAGGATTTTCTGTTTGATCTACTGGAGGCGTTGCACGAAGGAAATCCGGATGCGCTTTTGCAGATAGCTGCGAATATAGGTGCTCGTAGTTTGTCCTTTTCTGGTGCCTTGCAAGATTTTGCTAGTTTGCTTACGCGTGTGCAAATAGCGCAATGTGTTCCTTCTGCGCTTGACGACGGTGAGCCGCAACTTAAGCGTTTGCTTGCCCTGGCCGCAGATTTTTCTCCCGCCTTTATTCAGCTTGCCTACCAGATTGTTCTTGTGGGGCGGCAGGAGTTACCTTCTGCTCCGGACGAATACTCCGGTTTTGTCATGACTTTGCTGCGGTTGCACACGTTTAGGCCTAGTACGACAGCTGAGCTTTCTCCATTCAGGCAGCCTGAGGCTGCCCGGGTTCCTTATGCACCAAGGAAAAAATCCTCGGAGGTTTTGGTTGAGGGAGTAGTCGCAGATTTGAAAGGGGCGGAGGGCGTCGCGCCAACTCAGTCTATGGGTGCGAAGAATGATGCGGGGTGGAGCGAAATTGTTTCCTCGCTGCAGCTTACCGGCTTGGCGAGAACTCTTGCCCAACATTGTGAGTTACGGGCGGTTACTGAAAGAGAGTGTGTGCTCAGGTTGCCTCCTGCCCATAGCCACTTACAGATGAAGCCAGCGCCGGATAGGTTGCAACAGGCGCTGAGTGAGTATTTCTCTAGGGCATTGTTACTGCGAATCGAGTTGGCTGAAACTGAGCTTGAGACGCCTGCCGCGACAGCAGATCGGGAGAAGGGCGAAAGAAACTCTCTAGCGCACGCGTCTATAGCCCAAGATGGATTTGTTCGTGATGTGCTCGATACCTTCGATGCTGCATTGATTCAATCTTCGATTAAACCAATTTCCTGATGGAGAAAATGAAATGATGAAAGGTGGTCTTGCGGGCTTGATGAAACAGGCTCAGATGATGCAAGAGAATATGAAAAAGGCGCAAGCTCAGCTTGCAGAGATCGAGGTCGAGGGGCAGGCCGGTGCGGGAATGGTCAAGGTGGTGATGACGTGCGCACATGACGTTCGCAGGGTGGCTATTGATGCTTCGGTAATGGACGACAAAGAGATGCTGGAGGATCTGATTGCCGCAGCGGTAAATGATGCATTGCGGCGCGGAGAGGCGCTTAGTCAGGAAAAAATGTCTGGATTTACTGCGGGGATGAATTTGCCTCCAGGATTCAAGTTGCCGTTTTAAACGTGGCGCCATCTGGACTCGAGGCGCTTATTGAGGCGCTGCGTTGCCTGCCGGGCGTTGGCCCCAAGACTGCTCAGCGGATGGCTTATCATCTGTTGCAAAGTGATCGAGCGGGTGCAAAGCGGCTAGGTGAAACGGTGCTGGATTCATTGTCGACTGTTCGCCACTGCCAAAGGTGCAATACCTTCACCGAAACGGATCTTTGTGAGCGCTGTGCATCGCCTCGAAGGGATCCAACGCTGTTGTGCGTGGTTGAAACCCCTATCGACTTGAATGTCATGGAGCAGACCATGGCTTATCAGGGGCTGTATTACGTTCTGATGGGAAGGATATCCCCACTTGATGGTATCGGTCCGCGCGAGCTGGGGTTGGAGCGCTTGCTGGAGCGTGCTCTTGACGGCGTCGTGCAAGAGGTAATTCTGGCGACTAACTATACGAATGAAGGCGAGGCGACTGCACACTATCTAAGTGCGGTGCTCAGGCCAAAAGGTGTGATGGTCTCCCGGATTGCGCGTGGAGTTCCGGTTGGGGGAGAGCTTGAATATGTTGACAGTGGCACATTGGCTCAGGCGATGAGAGAGCGCAAGGGATTCGTGGCGTGACAACGTCTTTTATCGAGAGTTCCTTTGTCGTATAATCCAGCGTTTATTTTCAATCCCATCTAATTCCTTTAGGGGTCAGCGTTATGAGCAATCAAGGAAAAATGGACTGTGGTCGGCGGCGTTTGATCGTTGCGACCGCAGCCGTGGGCGGAGTCGGGGCTGTCGCAGCCCTTGTTCCGTTCGTATCCAGCTTGCTTCCTTCCGAGCGAGCCAAGGCAGCGGGCGCTCCGGTAGAAGTGGATATCAGCAAGCTTGAGCCGGGGCAAATGATTACCGTCGAATGGCGCGGCAAACCCGTCTGGATTATCAACCGGACCAAGGAAATGCTGGATACCTTGCCTAAACTCGAAAGTGCCGTGGCTGATCCCCACTCCGAAAAAAACCAACAACCGACCTATGCCAAGAACGATACCCGATCGATCAAGCCGGAAATCATGGTCGTTGTCGGTATCTGTACCCACCTCGGTTGCTCCCCTTCCTCCAAGTTCAAGTCCGGTGCCGATGAAGGCATGCCTGCCGACTGGCTGGGTGGCTTCCTTTGCCCTTGCCATGGCTCGACTTTTGATTTCGCGGGTCGCGTTTTCAAGGCAAAGCCTGCGCCGACCAACCTCGAAGTTCCGCCGCACGTGTATCTGTCTGATGCCCGTATCCTGATCGGCGAAGACAAGAAGGGAGCATAAAATGGCTGCTGGCAATTTCGAAAAATACAAATCCGACGGCTCCCTTGCAGGCAATGCCCTGGAATGGATTGATGCTCGTTTTCCGGCAACTTCGATGTGGAAAGGCCATCTTTCCGAGTACTACGCGCCGAAGAATTTCAATTTCTGGTATTTCTTTGGTTCGCTCGCACTGCTTGTTCTGGTTATCCAGATCGTTACCGGCATTTTCCTGGTCATGCATTACAAGCCGGATGCGGCCGTCAACGCCAACGGGGTGCCGGTTGCCTTCGCTTCCGTGGAGTACATCATGCGTGATGTCCCAGGGGGGTGGTTGATCCGCTACATGCACTCGACGGGCGCCTCAGCCTTCTTCATCGTGGTTTACCTGCACATGTTCCGTGGTCTGATCTACGGCTCCTATCGCAAGCCGCGTGAACTGACTTGGCTGTTTGGTGTTGGCATCTTTCTGGTGCTGATGGGTGAGGCCTTCTTTGGTTACTTGCTGCCTTGGGGGCAAATGTCTTATTGGGGTGCTCAGGTCATCGTGAACCTCTTTGGTGCTATTCCCGTAATCGGTAACGACCTGTCGCTCATCATCCGGGGTGATTTCGTGGTGGGTGACGCTACGTTGAATCGCTTCTTCTCCTTCCACGTGATTGCTTTCCCGCTGGTGCTGCTCGGCTTGGTTGCCGCGCACGTTTTGGCCCTGCACGAAACTGGCTCGAACAACCCGGATGGCGTCGAAATCAAGGCCAATAAGGATGAGAACGGTATTCCGCGTGATGGTATTCCGTTCCACCCGTACTACACGGTCAAGGACATCGTCGGCGTCATCGTCTTCTTGATGGTTTTCTCCGCCGTCATGTTCTTTGCGCCCGAAGGCGGCGGCTACTTCCTGGAAACGCCGAACTTCTATCCCGCTGACCCCTTGAAGACCCCGCCGCACATCGCACCGGTCTGGTACTTCACGCCGTATTACTCCATTCTGCGCGCTATGGTCTGGAATTTCTTCGGTCTTGATGCCAAGTTCTGGGGTGTGGTGGCGATGGGCGCATCGGTCGTTATCTTCGCTTTCCTGCCTTGGCTGGATCGTAGCCCGGTCAAGTCGATCCGCTATCGTGGTCCGATCACCAAGGTGATGATCACGCTGTTCGTGATCTGCTTCTTCATCCTCGGCTATCTCGGCACCCTGTCGCCGTCTCCGATGGGCGAACTTGTGTCCCAGATATGCATGGTGTTCTACTTTGGCTTCTTCCTCGGCATGCCTTGGTGGTCCCGGATGGACAAGTTCAAGCCGGTTCCTGACCGCGTGACGATGAAGTGAGGGTGAGAAAATGAAAAAATTCCTTATCGCATTGCTTTTCGCGCCGGTCATGGCACTGGCCAGCGGTGGCAACATCCACCTCGACAAGTGGCAGGGCTCGGTGAGCGACAAGGCTGCGCTGCAAAACGGCGCCAAGCTATTCGTCAACTACTGCCTTAACTGTCACGGCGCTTCTTACATGCGCTACAAGAATCTGGTTGACCTTGGTCTGACCGAGCAACAGGTCATCGACAACCTGATGTTTACCTCTGACAAGATCGGTGGCCTGATGGTCGTTGCGGCGCGTTCTGATGAGCAGAAGAAGTGGTTTGGCGCGACGCCGCCGGATCTCACGATCATTGCCCGCGCCCGAGGTGAAGCCGGTAATGCCGGTGCCGGTGCCGACTGGCTCTACACCTACCTGCGTTCCTTCTACCGTGATGAAAACCGTCCGAGTGGCTGGAATAATGTCGTGTTCGAGAACGTTGGCATGCCGCACGTTCTGTACGGTCTGCAGGGCCAGCAAGTCATGAATCACGAAACCCACAAACTCGAACTGGCAGTCCCCGGTGAAATGGCCCCGGCCGAGTTCGACAAAGCGGTTTCCGATCTTGTTGGCTTCATGGTCTGGATGGGAGAACCTCAGCAAGAGTTTCGCCGTACGCTCGGCTTTATCGTTCTGGCCTTCCTGGCAGTTCTCTTCGTCGTTGCCTATGCATTGAAGAAGGAATACTGGAAAGACATTCACTGATCGTTGGTTGATCAGCTAACGGCATCGCGGGTTTGGCTTCTGCCGGCCCCCGATGCCGAATCCATTTTGAGGGTTACCACAAATGATGAATCTTTACTCGGGTACGACCTGCCCTTTCAGTCATCGCTGCCGTATTGTCCTTTTCGAAAAGGGAATGGATTTTCAGGTCATCGATGTTGATATGTTCAACAAACCCGAAGAGATGGCGGCCATCAATCCGCATAATCGTGTTCCGGTTCTGGTTGAACGTGATCTCGTGTTGTTCGAGCCGAACATCATCAACGAGTACATCGACGAGCGCTTTCCCCATCCCCAGTTGATGCCGGCTGATCCGATCATGCGTGCCCGTGCTCGGCAGTTGCTGGTCGGGATGGAGCGCGAGATTTTCTCTTTCATGGAAGTCATCGAGAAGAACGGAAAGACAGCGGACAAGGCACGTCTGGAGATTCGTGCACGTCTCACCGAAATCGTCCCGATCTTCAATAAGCAGAAATTCATGCTGGGGGATGAGTTCTCCATGCTTGATGTCGCGATTGCCCCGCTTTTGTGGCGTCTTGACCATTACGGCATCGATCTGGGCAAGGCTGCTGCTCCGTTGATGAAATACGCAGAGCGTATTTTCAGCCGCCAGGGATTCATCGATGCGCTGACGCCTTCTGAAAAGGCGATGCGCAAGTAAGCATGGAGCTTCCTTCCACCAAGCCCTATCTGCTGCGTGCCATCTGGGAATGGTGCTGTGATAATGGCTTTACGCCATACATCTCGGTACAGGTGGACGCACGTACCCGGGTGCCGCGCGAATTTGTGCGAGATGGGCAGATTGTCCTCAATATTGGGCCGGATGCCAGCAACAAGCTTCATATCGGAAATGATTTCATCGAGTTTCAGGCGAGATTTGGTGGCGTTGCCCGGCAGCTCTCAGTGCCCGTAGAGCAGGTTTCGGCTATTTATTCCCGTGAAAATGGGGCGGGAATGGCATTTGAGATCGAGCCTGCCCAGATGCTTGCTGATGATGATATTCAAGATGCTGGCGTTGCCGAGGGCAATGACGAAGAAGCTCCTCTGCCCCCCACTCGTCCGGAGGGCGGTCCCCCCAGATTGCAACGCATCAAATAGGGACAGCCGCTGAGCGTGGCGCACCAAAACGGGGATGTTTCGGTCGAAATATCCCCGTTTTTCATGGAAATTCCTTGCAAGGTGAGCTGGCATGGGTGTTGCTCGTCATGTCAGGAAAGCGCGATCGGGAAAAGCTGGTTTTTGAAATCACCGCGTCATGCGAGCCAGTGTTCTTGTCATTGTCACGCAATGTTTTTCCCGGTTAAGAAATCCCGCCTGGACGCGCTAAACCAGACCGTGTCGAAGCGGCAAGAGGAGACCATGAGTTACGGACATTACATCAAGGAAATCGGGAGGGGCCCCACAGGTGCCGCCGATCTGTCCAGCGAGGATGCGCACAGGCTGTACGCTGCCATGCTCGATGGTGGCGTTCCCGATCTCGAACTGGGTGCGATTGTTCTCGGCTTGAGGGTCAAGGGGGAGTCCGTCGATGAGATGCTAGGTTTCCTTGCCGCGGTAGATGAGCGCACCAATGTTCTTGAAATGCCGCATGGAAGGGTCCGCCCGGTGGTGCTTCCAAGCTATAACGGGGCGCGCAAGGAGGCGAATTTGACGCCCTTGCTTGCCTTGCTCTTGCAGCGTTTTGGTATTCCGGTGCTGGTTCATGGTCTCCTTGAGGGGTTTGGCAGGATTACCAGTGGCCTGATTTTTAGAGAGCTCGGGATCATGCCTCTTGCGTCGCCTTCGCAGGCGCAGGGGATGCTGGATTCGACCGGATTGGCATTCCTGCCGCTGAACGCGATTTGTCCCGGAATACACAATCTTCTCGCTTTGCGCAGTCGCATGGGGGTTCGTAATAGCGCACACAGTCTGGTCAAAATGCTGAACCCGTTTGCGGGGGATAGCGTATTGGTCGCTCCGGGGACCCATCCGGAGTTTATCGACATGATGCGAGACATTCTGCTACGCCGCGAGCAGCGAGCGCTGCTGCTGCGGGGTAGTGAGGGGGAGCCGTTTGCCAATCCGAAGCGGCGGCCCCGCCTCGAATACCTTGTTCAAGGCAAGGTGGAAGCCCTGTTTGAGTCGGAGCACGATAGCTTGCGCGCTTTGCCGAATCTTCCCGAGTCAATTGATGCAGCCGCTACTGCGCAATGGATTCGGCGCGTTCTCGACAAACAAATTCCGTTGCCCAAACCGATTGCCAACCAATTGGCCTGCTTGCTGTACGCAAGCGGCTATGCTGAAGACTTCAATCAGGCGAAGGCGATTGTTGCGGTTGAGTCTACCGGGATGTCGCTCGGCGGAAACTGAGCATCTTTTTCCCTTTTTCGGTCTGATTTCGGGTTAGTCTTTGGCGCATGAAAACCGCGTTGATTCTTTTTGCGCATGGTGCGCGTGATCCGGAATGGGCGAATCCGATGCGCCGGGTACAGTCTCTTCTCAAGTCACGGATGGGCGATATGCCTGTCGAGCTCGCATTTCTCGAATTCATGTCGCCAAGTCTTTCCCCGTGTGTGGATCAACTGATTGCGGGGGGGGCAAAAAAGATCGTGATTCTTCCCATGTTCATCGCTCGTGGCGGACACTTGAAGCGAGAGCTGCCGGAGATGGTGTCGGTGCTACGCTCAAGTCATCCGGAAATCGAGTTCGTATTGTCCGCACCGGTAGGAGAGAACGATATCGTTATCCAGGCAATGGCGGATGTGGCGCTGTTGGCCGCCGGGATGGCGACTGATTCGATATGCCCGTGACCATTCGTCTTCCACGGTCAACCAGAAAATATCGCAATTTTTCGGAAAAAGAAGCCCCGGTCGCAATGATCGGGGCTTCGGGCCGGAGCATGCCGGCAATTCCTCAGGTTGAGGAGGGAACTCAGTGCAGCGGTAACGGATGTGTTCTCTGCAGGTGCTGGTATGTCTTTGCCAAGTCACGTACGTGTTCGAAACGCCCCGCCTCCAGCGCATGTTGCATGTTCTCGACAATCATCGAGTGCAGACGGAAGACCCCGTCCGGAGAGCACAGGAGCGACTCGCTCAATTCTGCTGCCACGGTAACCGGGATGTGTTCATGCTCGGCAATCGCCTCAATCTCGCCTCGATCAAGGTCGCAATAGTCGATGACATCCTGAATGGAAAGCATGGCTCCTCCTGTGGATATAACAAAGCACCACAACAACCCGGGGCTCGTGAGCCCGACACGTCCGCCTTGTCGTCATTGTTGGTGGAGGATCACTTTCTTTATAGCCTGCGGAGCCAACAAATCAAGTTCGCGTTCTGGCTAAAAGCGCAGATGGCCTTCCGGGAGCGAGCTGTTCAACTGAAGTCGGGTGATCGTTGGCAATAGGTCCAGACCACAATTTTTCTTCAATGAGGTGGCGCGCTCACGCAGTTTCTCCAACGTTACGTCCACCGGGTTACTGCCGGTTGCAAACGCAATGGTGTTGCCGCTTTCGCAGGAAGGGAAGACGGTGAGGCGTTGTTCAAAAGCGCTGGCGATGCGTTCAACACTTCCCTGAAAGCTGCGGTTACGTCCCAGCAGATTTGCGCAAAACAGGCCTTCGGCGGTAAGGCGCGCGCGGGAGGCCTGGTAGAAGGGGAGCGTATCGAGTGCCCCGGCGCGTGCGTCCGGGTCGAAGCCATCGGCCAGTATGTAATCAAACTGCTTCGTCCCGGATAGCATGTAATCGGCCCCGCATCCAATCACGATTTCAAGTCGGCGCGGGTCATCCGGCAGCTTGAAAAACTGGCGCGCGACGAACTCGACTTGCGGGTTGATTTCGACAACTGTTATCCGCGTATCCGGAAGGTTCCGGTAAATGAATTTGACGAGCGATCCGGCGCCCAATCCAATAAGCAATACGTGGCGAGGCCATGACCTACTGTCTCGCATCAAAAGGCCGGCCATCATTTCCCGTGTGTAGGCAAGTTCGAGTGCCCACGGTCGGGCGATCCGCATTGCCCCTTGTACCCAGTCGGAACCAAAGTGCAATTGGCGGACGCCATCGGCCTCGCTGATATCTACGGAGTGCTGAGGACAGGAAGACCTTGATTTCATGGTGCGGCGGTGTGGCGCCCTCAGGTGGAATCGAACCACCAATTCGCCCTTAGGAGGGGCGTGTTATATCCATTTAACTATGAAGGCGTGCATTTTTTGGCAGGGGTGCATTGTACCGGGGTGTGCCGGCCTGTGATAGATTGGGGATCTATAAAAATCAAGCGGAGGAAGCCAATGTTCGCCCATATGAGACACCGTCCGGTTGCACAACAATTGATCATGGCCATGGTCCTCGCCCTGGTGCTTGTATTTTCGGTGATGACGATCGTTGTCCAGATGAAGGCGGATAGCGCCGCGATCGCCGTTGCCGAGGCAAGCCTCGCACAGGAAGCCAAGCTGATGGCTGGCACGCTTGATTCGCTGTTCGAAGCGGTAAAAGTTCGTGGAGATGGCCAGTCGCATTTCTTCCTCAAATACGCAGGAGGCCAGCCTGAGTTGGTGGGCGGTTTGATGAAAACCGGCGAGGTGGAATTGCCTGTCGTAAAGCTGGGGGGGGACGTCCTTAATGCCAATGACCGTACCTTGCGGGCCTTCCGCGACTTGACCGGAGAGGAGGCTGCCTTTCTGGTGATCAAGGAAGGCAAGGTCTACCGGTTGTCCACGCTACTCAAGGATAAGGATGGCAAGTCGATGAACGGTTCGGCTCTTGCCGACAGCGATCCGGTGACCAAGGCAGTGCTGGCAGGGCAGGATTATCAAGGGATGACTGTACGCGGCGGCAAGTACAATTTCAGTACGGTCAGGGTACTCAAAGGTGTGGATGGCAAAATATGGGGCGCGTACTCCGTACGTATTCCTCTCGATGGCGATTTGAAGCGCATTCGCGACCTGTTTGGTGGATTGGTTGCCGGCAAGACGGGGTACGTATACATCGTTCGTCCCACTGATGAAAAGACAATTGGTCAGTTCGTGCTGCATCCGACTCTTCAAGAGCAATTCGTCTCGGATGCCAATGTTCCGGCGGCCAGCAAAACGGTTCTGGCGGAGTTGATCGCCAGGAAAAGTGGTGCCTTTCATTATGCGATGCCGGACAGCAATGGTAATGAACGCCAGCGTTTGATCTATGCCGCGACTTCTTCCGGGTGGGGATGGACGGTGGCTACCGGCAGCTGGCTCGACGAATACCTTGAGGAAAGCCGCGCCTTGCGTAACCTGCTGATCATCATCAGTGTGGTGGCGGCACTGGTTTTGGCGATTCTGGTCTATCTGTTGGTCAGTGCTCGCTTGCGGGGTCTCGGTCAGTTGGTCAATGAAGTAGTAAAAATGAGTTCTGGTGATTTGCGTGTCAACGTGCAGGACGCGAATCCGGACAGCCGCAACGAAGTGCATATGATCGGGCATGCCTTCAATCAGATGTCAGAGAGTGTCCGTCATCTGGTCGGTGGTGTCGCCGAGACGTCGAGGCGTGTTGGCTCTTCAGCGCACGACATGCGTGACGCTGCACATATGAACATGCTCAATGCCGAGCAGTCGGCTCAGTCGGCTTCCGGTATTGCCGCTTCTGTTGAAGAGCTTTCGGTCAGCATCAGCCATGTGGCCGAAAACGCGCATCAGGCTGCCGCCATTTCCGAAGAAGCGAAGCAAGTGACCACTCAGGGGCGCACCGTCGTCAATCAAGCAATGACGGAGCTGGAGCGGGTCGCCAGCGAGATCAAGGAGTCGGCGGTATTGATCGAGTCGCTGGGCGAGCGTTCCAAGCAGATTTCCAGCGTGGTTGGGGTGATTCGCGAGATTGCCGAGCAAACCAATCTACTCGCACTGAATGCAGCGATCGAGGCGGCGCGGGCTGGGGAACAGGGGCGTGGCTTCGCCGTTGTTGCGGACGAGGTGCGTAAACTGGCTGAGCGCACCTCGATGTCGACGCAGGAAATTTCCAGCACGGTTGGAGCGATCCTTGATGAAACCGGTGGGGCGGTCAAGCGCATGCAATCGGTTAGTCAGAACATGAGCGATAGTGTGAATCTGGCTCGGGATGCAGGCGATTCGTTGCTCAGCATTGATCAAAAGGCGCAGGAGACTGTCGAGGTCGTGCAGGGGATTGCTGACGGTACGCGTGAACAGAGTGCGGCCAGCCAGGAAATCGCCCGGCTTGTCGAAAAGATTGCCCAGTCAGCCGAAGAGACAACGAGCAGGGCTGCCCGAAACACCGAGCGTGCCAAGTTGCTTGAAGATCTCGCCGGGGAATTGCAGCAACAAATGTCTCGATTCCAGACCTGAGCAGCTAGAATTCCCTCTTTATCACGCGGCGCCCTGCGGGGCGCCGCACTTGTTTTGAGCCATGCCCTACATAAAACTCTCTGCTGCCTGCCTTGCCTACGGTCACGTGCCGCTTCTCGATCATGCTGATTTTCTGCTCGATCCGGGCGAACGTGTCGCCCTGATCGGGCGCAACGGAACTGGAAAATCTTCTCTTCTGGCAGCTCTTGCCTCGGGCTCGGGGCGTGGCAGGCTCGACGATGGCGAGGTCTGGGTACAACCCGGTATCCGCGTCGGTTATGTACCGCAGGAGCCTCCGTTCGCGCCGGACGATACGGTTTTCGAAGCGGTGACCTCCGGTATGGGCGAGGCATCCAGACTTTTGGCGGATTATCACGAGGTTTCCCATCGGCTGGCGGAGGGGGACGGTGATACGGATGCGCTTCTGGCTCAGATGGAAACATTGCAGCATGAACTCGAGGCTTGCGGTGCCTGGGCTTACGAGGCACAGGCCGAAAAAGTTATCGATCGTTTCGGGCTGGACCCGGAGGCTCGTGTCGGCAGCCTTTCTGGCGGACAGAAAAAACGGCTGGCACTCGCCCAGGCACTGGCTGTCGCACCGGAGGTCCTGTTGCTGGACGAGCCGACCAACCATCTCGATATTGCGGCTATTGAATGGCTGGAAGACCTGCTGATCGAAACCGGTGTCACCCTGTTTTTCATCACACACGACCGTTCTTTCCTTGATCGCGTCTGCACACGGATTGTGGAACTGGATCGTGGCAAGCTCGCTAGTTTTCCCGGCAGCTTCAAGGAATACCAAGTGCGCAAGGAGGCCTTGTTGCACGAAGAGTCGCTGGCCAATGCCCGTGCCGACAAGTTGTTGAAGGAAGAGGAAGTCTGGATTCGAAAGGGGGTGGAAGCCCGGCGTACGCGCGCGGTATTTCGTGTGCAGCGCCTGGATAAATTGCGTGCCGAACGTCAGGCGCGGCGTGATTGCATGGGCAAGGTCAATCTGCAACTTGATGCCGGCGACAAAAGTGGCAAGCTAGTTGCCGAACTGGAGCACGTCAGCAAATCCTACGGTCAACGCGAAATTGTGCGTGATTTTTCTGCCCGTATTCAGCGGGGCGACCGGATCGGCCTGATCGGTCCGAATGGTGCCGGTAAAACCACGCTGCTGCGCATGATTCTCGGCGAGTTGAAGCCGGATGCGGGCAGCGTGCGTCTTGGCACCAAGATTGATGTGGCCTATTTCGACCAGTTCCGGACCCAGCTCAATCCGGATTCAAGTCTGGTCGATGTCATTTCGCCGGGTTCGGATTACGTTGAGATCGGTGGGGCGAGAAAACACGTCATCGGCTATCTCGAAGATTTCCTCTTTGCACCGGAGCGCGCCAGGTCGCCGGTCAGTTCGCTGTCCGGGGGAGAACGCAATCGCCTGCTGCTGGCGCGTTTGTTTGCCCGGCCTGCTAATGTGCTGGTGCTTGACGAACCGACCAATGACCTCGATATCGAAACACTTGAGCTTCTCGAAGAATTGCTTGGCAATTATGAGGGCACGCTCTTTCTTGTCAGTCACGACCGAACCTTTCTCGACAATGTGGTGACCCAGACCATTGCTGCCGAGGGTGGTGGCGTCTGGAAGGAATATGCCGGGGGCTACAGCGACTGGGCCAGCTACAAGGCTGGTCTGGCCAAGGAGGCGTCAGCACGTCAGCGTGTCGAGTCCAAGCCGGCACCCAAAACAGAAGCGGTCAAGCCGAAAGCTGACAAGTTGTCGTGGAAAGAACAGCGAGAACTGGAGGCGCTGCCTGACAGGATTGCGGCTCTGGAAGCGGAGCAGGCTGTATTGACTGCGCGCCTGGAAGATGCGGCTATCTATCAGGCAGATCCAGCGGCTGCCCAGCAAGCTGCCGAGCGGCTGGCTTGTATTGACGATGAGTTGATGGCCCTGCTTGAGCGTTGGGAGGTGCTTGAAGCCAGGACAGGGAACCCGGCGTGAGCGATATGTTCAAAGTTCCTTTATCCGGATGTCACAGCGCATGAAACAGCTTCCGTCCACTTGGCGAACGCCGCTGCTGATTCTGGTGATCGGCGGCATCATTCTCACCCTGTCGATGGGCGTCCGCCATACCGCGGGCTTGTTCCTGCAGCCGATGACCGCAGATCATGGCTGGAGCCGTGAGACTTTCTCCTTTGCAATCGCGGTTCAGAATCTCGTCTGGGGTCTGGCCTCGCCATTTGCCGGGGCACTAGCTGACCGGCATGGCGCGGGGCGCACCGTGTTCGGGGCAACGGTCCTCTATATCGCCGGGCTCGTTCTGATGTCGCAGGCTAGTTCGCCGCTGGCGTTTGATCTTTCGGCCGGCGTGCTCGTCGGCCTTGGCTTGTCGGGGACGACGTTTGCCGTGATCATGGGCGTGATCGGAAGGCATACCACGCCGGAGCGGCGTAGTCTGGCGCTGGGTATTGCCGGGGCCGGCGGTTCGTTCGGCCAGTTTGCCGTGCTCCCCGTGGGGCAGATGCTGATTACCGCCTATGGCTGGCAGATCGCTCTTCTGTTGCTGGCTTGTGGTGTCGGCCTGATCGCGCCGCTTGCCTATGCACTGGCCGATGGGCACAAGCCGGCAGCAGGGGGCGGTCAATCCGTGCTGGAAGCCTTGCGCGAGGCTGGTGGACAGAGAAGTTTTCACTATCTGTTCTGGGGCTATTTTGTTTGTGGCTTCCAGACGGCGTTCATCATGCTGCATCTGCCATCCTATCTTGTTGATTCCGGTTTTTCCGCGAATGTCGGCATGACCGCCGTCGCCCTGATCGGCCTTTTCAACATCGCCGGTTCGTTCTTCTTCGGTTGGGGCGGCGGTCGTTTCAGCAAGAAAAATCTGCTGGTCGCCATCTATGCCTTGCGCGCAGTCGCCATTCTGGTTTTCCTCCTGTTCCCCCTGAGCGTCCTCAATGCCTGGGTGTTTGCCGCGGCGATGGGGCTGCTCTGGCTCGGTACAGTGCCGCTGACCAATGGTCTGGTGGCGCAGATATTCGGGTTGCGTTACATGTCGATGCTGACCGGCCTGGTCTTTCTGGGGCACCAGTTGGGCAGTTTCCTGGGCGCCTGGCTGGGGGGGCGGATTTTCGACGAGACTGGCTCCTACATGCTGGCCTGGCTGATTTCGATTGGGCTCTCGGTTCTGGCGGCGGCGTGTTCCTGGCCGATCAACGAGAAACCCCTGGTCCGTCAGGGCGTGGCAGCATGAACAAAATCTGGCGAAGATTAGCGCTCGGCTTGCTTGCCGTCTTGGGTGCGGGCCTGCTGGCCTTGATTTTTGCTGCTTATCAGATGCCGGAACTGCTTCTGGACTGGGCGAACCTGCGCTTTTGCGGCTAGTCGTTTTCCGCTTCGCGGGCAGGCATCGGCTCCAGTCCCAGCCGCTGGCGTACGGCTTCGGGCGAGAGATTAAGCAGTTGTCCGATATCGGTGTAATCGTCAGGGAGTGCCGGGTCATCCCATCCATTCGCTGAATGCCGTGCGAGACGAACGGCCAGTGTCACGTTGCGCACACGCGGGTGTGTGGCATTTTCGTCATCGATCAAGGTCAGCAATAGTTCGGGCAGGTGCCAGACGCGGCAGAGCGCCATCTGGATGTCCTGGAACGTGAAGCCAAGCAGTGTGTTCATCTGTGCATCGGCGCTGCGCATGGTTGGGTTGGCGACCTGTTGGGCGCGAATGTCGAGTCCGAGTCCGGGCGCAAAACACCAGACGAGAATTTCGGCAAGGTCGTGCAGCAGTGCCGCGCTGCGTACTTCTTCCATATTGATGTCGTGGCGCCAGATGGCCCAGTCGTGGGCGTATTCTGCGGCGCGCTGGGCGCGGCGGATGACTTGTAGTACGCCGAGCAGGGCATGCGGATCCTGCCCCTTGAGCATTTCTTCGATGGTGGGCAATTCTTCGAAATGTCGGAAAAACGGTTCGATGCCGGACATCATGACAGCGCTTGCAATCGTCGTGATGTCACGTTGCAGGGAACGGCCGCGCATTGGCTGAATGAAGGCCATGACGCGTACGGTCATGATCGGATCGAGAAGGATCAGACGGGCGAGTTCGCGGGCATCAACGCTGTCGAGGTCCTCGCGCATTTCGTTAAGCCGTCGCTTGGTGACGCGCAATACCGGGAGACAATGGCTACTGAAAAACTGAACCCAAGCGTCTATATCCTGTAGCGGCTGGTTGAGCATGTCGGTCATTGTCCTGGACGGGGTGGAACTGCCTTGCCGGGCAGTGTAAGGGCGCGGACGGTGCGCGGCAAGAGTGAGATAATCCGCGGCTGTTTTCAATCAGGATTGAAGTCATGCGCCACGCAATTATTCCGGTTACGCCTTTCGAGCAAAACTGCACGGTGTTTTGGTGTGAAAACACCCGCCAGGCAGCGGTCATCGATCCCGGTGGCGATATCGGGCGGATTCTCGACTTTCTGGAAAGCGAGCAGCTGATCCTGGCCAAAATACTGGTGACGCATGGCCATATCGATCATGCCGGTGGCGTTGCGGCGCTGGCCGAGCGCACCGGTGTGCCAGTCGAAGGGCCGCATGAAGATGATCGATTCTGGATCGACGGCATGGCGCAACAGAGCAAAATGTTCGGTTTTCCAAATGTTGCCAGCTTTCAGCCAGACCGCTGGCTCCAGGATGGAGACAAGGTCGGTTTCGGCGAGATTGAACTCGAAGTGCTGCATTGTCCCGGGCATACACCGGGGCACGTCGTGTTTTATAACCGTGCCGGGGGGCTGGTACAGGTCGGTGATGTTCTCTTCCAGGGCTCGATCGGGCGTACGGATTTTCCCAAGGGCGATCACGCGACGCTCATTTGTTCGATCAAGGAGAAGTTGTTCGCCCTGGGGGACGACGTCGACTTTATTCCAGGGCACGGCCCGATGTCGAATCTTGGCGAGGAGCGCCGCTACAACCCCTTCCTGAGCGGTCGTTTCGGCTAGGTGGTCGGGTGAATGCGCGCGGCCCAGCTTAGAGCTTCGAGTTGGGCGTCGAGGTGCGATGAGGCGGGGATGCCGAGCGTGTCGATTTGCTCTGCTGCTGCCCGCAAGTCACCGCTTTCCGCGAGTTCCAGCGCATGCAGCAGAATGCCGAGCGTGCCGCTGCGGGAGGCAAGCGCTTCCTGGATAGGTTGGGCGAGTGGCAGTTGGTGCAGGATTTCACTCATCGACATGTTGAGCAGGACATCGAGGAGCGAAAATGTTCCAACCATGAATGCGGCATCGCCGACGCTTTCGATTGTCGGGAGCGGATTCAGCGTCGGGGTAAGCAGTTCGAGCATGCGTCCGCGTGCTGCCGCTTTTTGCAGGAGCGGGTTGGGATGGTGTCCGTTGTTGGGGTCAGCAAAAACCAGAAGTTGAAGCCAGCGCTGTAGCTGGCGGCGACCCAGCAGATTGATGGCCTGGGAAAAACTGGTGATCGGACTGCGCGGAGCAAGCGCCGCCGAATTTACCAGTCGGAGCAGGCTGTATGAAAGCTTTGCTTCCTGACGGAAGATTTCCTCCAGTGCGCCGGTGTCGGCATCCTGTGTAATCAGGGAAAGCAGCTCGAGCAGCTTGACGCGGGTTGTGCTGGCCTTGATGGTAGCTGCTGCACGGCTCAGCAGGAACTCGCTGCTGGTCAGCGAACAGGCGTTGTCCAGTACCCATTGGCGGTCTGCGTGGCTGACCACTTCGGTGGCGACCAGGATGGTGCGGCTGGACAGTCCAAGCAGGGTGAACGGTGGCAGGGTACGGGCATGGCTGGCACTGATCAGCAGATAGTCCCAGGCGCCGGTGGCCGGCAGCTTGGTCGTGGGGCTTGCGGCAAAAGCGGTGCGGCTGTGATTCTGACGTAAATTGAGCTCAAATTGTTTGAGGTCTGCCGACTGCTCTTCAGCCGGTACGCAGGGAAAGACGAAGACGGCGCGTTCGTTAAGCCGACATTTGCCCTGAATGCCGGGTCTGGCGGGGATGAACCAAGGGAGCCGGTGGTCGAAGTGCTCCAGATGCTGCGCGGTGCATAATCGCACGACTGCAGCGTCGCATTCCGATTCTGCCGCCGATTCGGCGCGATACGCGGCCCAGGTGCTGTCAGAACCGAGGAGCGGGCGGATGAAAAGATGGTCGGCGAGTGGCATTGCTGTCTTTCTTGAGTCCGTCGTGATGTTAGCAAACTCTGCAGCTTGCGTGCTGCATTCCCGGAAAATGTCCATTTTTTCCGGTTCACCGTGGAAGTCTGCCGTGCGGCGTGACGTAATTCAAAAAGGAGGCGCGCCGAAGCTTTAGGGTAAAATACCGGCCGATTCAGAAAACGAGCCGTTCATGAAAACAAGTTTCCTCGACTTCGAACAGTCCATAGCTGACCTTGAAGCCAAAATCGAAGAGCTGCGCTTTGTTCAGGATGATTCTGCCGTCGATATTTCCGAAGAAATCGGCCGGCTTGAAAAGAAAAGCGCTCAACTGACCAAGGATGTCTACGCCAAGCTTACGCCCTGGCAGATTTCGCAGGTGGCACGTCACCCGCAACGTCCTTATACGCTGGATTATCTGTCGCTGATTTTCACCGACTTCGAAGAGTTGCACGGCGATCGGGCTTTTGCCGACGATCATGCCATCGTGGGTGGTCTTGCCCGTTTTAACGGTGAACCCGTAATGGTTATCGGTCACCAGAAGGGCCGTGACACCAAGGAAAAAATCTATCGCAATTTCGGTATGCCGCGTCCGGAAGGCTATCGCAAGGCCCTGCGCCTGATGAAACTGGCGGAAAAATTCGGTATTCCGGTGATGACTTTCGTCGATACGCCTGGAGCCTATCCCGGCATCGATGCTGAAGAGCGGGGGCAGTCCGAAGCGATCGGCCGTAATCTTTATGTGATGGCCGAATTGAAGGTTCCTGTCATCGTCACCATCATCGGCGAGGGGGGGTCTGGCGGTGCGCTGGCAATTGCCGTCGGCGATACGGTACAGATGCTGCAATATTCGACGTATTCCGTCATTTCGCCGGAAGGTTGCGCTTCCATTCTCTGGAAGAGCGCCGAAAAGGCACCGGAAGCCGCAGAAACCATGGGGATTACCGCGCAGCGCCTGAAAACCCTGGGGCTGATCGACAAAGTCGTCAATGAACCGCTTGGGGGCGCGCATCGTGATCACGCGGCCATGGCGCAAAATCTCAAGAAAGCCTTGCAGGAAGCGCTCAAGCAACTCACCGGGTTGTCGACGGCGGAACTGCTTGAAACACGCTACGCGCGGCTGATGGACTATGGCCGCTTCAAGGAAACCGCCCCGCACTGATCTTTCCGGGCGCGTCGGCGCTTTTCTGGCCACGCGTATTGCGCTTGATGCGCGGCTTTGTGTCGCGCTTTCCGGCGGTTGCGATTCGGTTGTCCTGTTGCATGCACTCAGTCGATCAGGATTTTCCGGTCGTCTTTCCGCCATCCATGTTCATCACGGACTTTCGCCTAATGCAGACCGCTGGGCTGAGTTTTGCGCTGATTATTGCGCGCGCCTTACCTTACCCGTCGCTATCAAGCATGTTGCGGTCGACCGCACAAACGGGCTGGGTTTGGAAGCGGCGGCGCGTGCCTCGCGTTACGCGGCCTTTCTGGAATGCGATGCTGATTGTCTCCTGCTTGCTCAGCATCGTGGTGATCAGGCAGAAACATTGCTCTTCAACCTCTTGCGTGGCACGGGTGTTACCGGTGCCGCAGCCATGCCGGCAGAACGGCGCCTTGGACATTTGCGGTTGTTGCGCCCCATGCTCGATGTTTCACGCGCCGAGATCGTGGCTTACGCAGACGAGCATCGCCTTGCCTGGGTTGAAGATGAAAGCAATCAGGACACCGGGCTGACACGCAATCTATTACGCCACGAGGTGCTGACCAGTCTTGCCGAGCGCTTTCCTGCGGCTGAATCGGCTCTGGCGCAGGCAGCAGCGAATTTTCAGGAGGCGGTCAGCCTGCTTGATGATCTGGCCGAATCCGACTGGGCAAGAGTTTGTCTGGAAAATGCGGCACAGCTTCGCGAATTGCGCGCCATGAGTTTGCCGCGGCTGAAAAATCTGTTGCGCTATCGTCTGCGTCAATTGGGCTGGCGTGTGCCCGTTGCGACTCGGCTGGACGAGTTCTCGCGGCAATTGATCAACGCGGCACCGGACAGGCATCCCGAACTGGTGTTGCCGGAAGGGGTCATGCGTGTCCAAGGCGGTAGGCTTCACTGGATGGCGGAAAAATAACAATCTGTTACCAAGCGTCTTTCTGCGGCGAATGCCCTTCAGTTACAATCAGCGGATTACCTTTCAAATAAACAGGCCATGATTACCGGATCCATTGTCGCCATCGTCACGCCCATGCACGAGGATGGCAGCCTCGACCTGAACTCCCTGCGCAACCTGGTTGATTTCCATGTCAAGGAAGGCACCGACGCCATCGTGGTTGTCGGCACCACGGGTGAGTCGCCTACCGTCAATGTCGATGAGCATTGCGAATTGATCAAGATTGTCGTCGAGCACGCAGCAGGCCGCATCCCCATCATCGCCGGCACGGGCGCCAACTCAACCAGCGAAGCGATCGAACTGACCGAATTCGCAAAGAAGGCCGGTGCCGACATGGCGCTGTCTGTTGTGCCTTACTACAACAAGCCCACTCAGGAAGGACTCTATCGCCACTTCAAGGCGATTGCAGAGGCGGTCGAACTGCCGGTGCTGCTTTACAACGTTCCCGGTCGCACTGTAGCTGACATGTCCAACGACACCATTCTGCGTCTGGCGGACGTGCCCGGTATCGTCGGCGTCAAGGATGCGACTGGCAATCTCGATCGTGCTTGCGATCTGATCGCGCGTGCTCCCAAGGGCTTTGCCCTGTATAGCGGCGACGACATGACCTGTGTTGCTTCCATCATGCTGGGCTTCCACGGCAATATTTCCGTGACGGCGAACGTTGCGCCCCGTCTGATGCATGAAATGTGTGTCGCAGCTGCAACTGGTGATATCGCCAAGGCGCGTGAAAATCATTTCAAGTTGCTTGGCCTGCATCGTGATCTCTTCTGCGAAGCCAATCCGATTCCCGTGAAATGGGCTGTTCACAAGCTAGGTTTGATGCCGAACGGCATCAGGCTGCCACTCACTTCCTTGACCGAAGCCAATCAGGCCCGTGTTCTGGCCGCCATGCGCCAGGCCGGCGTGATTGCCTGACGGAGTATAAAAATGAATCGTCGGCTATCCAGCCTGTCTCTCTCCTTGCTCGTCCTGGCTCTGTCCGGCTGCAGTCTGATGCCGGATTCCAAAAAAATTGAATACAAGTCGGCTGGCAAGGCGCCGACACTTGAGGTTCCCCCCGATCTGTCACAGGTAACGCGCGATGACCGTTTCCTCGTCCCGGATGCAGGAGGCAAAGGCAGTGCGACCTTCTCTGCATACAGCGCCGACCGCTCTGCTGGCGCGCTGGCATCCAGTGCTGTTTTGCCGCAGGTCGACAAGGTCCGTGTCGAGCGCTCAGGAAATCAGCGCTGGCTGGTCGTTTCTGTCCCAGCAGACAAACTCTGGGATACGGTCAAGGACTTCTGGCAGGAGACCGGTTTTATCGTCAATGTCGAACGTCCGGAAGCTGGGGTGATGGAGACCGACTGGGCGGAAAATCGGGCGAAAATTCCCGACGACATCATCCGGAATACCTTAGGCAAGTTGATCGATTCGCTGTATTCGACCGGCGAGCGCGACAAGTTCCGCACGCGTTTCGAGCCGGGTGCCGAGCCGGGTACGACCGACATTTTCATCAGTCACCGTGGCATGGAAGAGGTCTATACCTCTTCAGCCAAAGACGATACGCGCTGGCAACCTCGCGCGGCCGATCCCGAACTTGAAGCCGAAATGCTGCGCCGCCTGATGGTCCGGCTCGGCTCTGAGGAAAAACGTGCGGAAGCCTCACTGGTCAGCGCCAAGGCGGAGCCGCGCGCCAAGCTCGCGCAGGCCGATGATGGGGCCGGTACGCTTGAGGTTTACGAGCGTTTCGACCGCACCTGGCGTCGGGTTGGTCTCGCGCTTGACCGTGTCGGATTCACGGTCGAGGATCGTGATCGTTCCCGAGGTCTGTATTTCGTCCGTTATGTCGATCCGGATGCCGATAATCGCAGCAAGAAGGATAATGGCATGCTCTCCAAGCTCGCCTTCTGGAAGAGTTCCGGCCCTGCTGCGGACAGCAAGGTGCAATATCGTATCCACGTAAGTGACTCGGGTTCGAGAAGCACGGTGCAGGTGCTTTCCAGCGAGGGCGGTACGGACAAGTCGGAAACGGCGAAAAAAATTCTTGCGCTGCTCCTCCAGCAGTTGCAGTGATCCGTTTTTCCTCGCTTGGCAGTGGCAGCGCCGGTAACGCGCTGCTCGTCGAGGATGGAGATACATGTCTGATGCTTGATTGTGGATTCGGGCTACGGGATGCCGTAGCCCGAATGCATTTGGCGGGACGTAAGCCGGAAAACCTGTCCGGAATTTTCGTGACGCATGAGCACGGTGATCATCTGGGTGGTGTTTTTCGGTTGGCCAGGAAATATTCCCTGCCTGTATGGATGACTCATGGCACTCGTGCTGCCTCTCGTGATAATGGCAAGGGCATTGATCTACGCGTGATCGACAGCAATGCTTGTCTGAAAGTCGGGCGGTTCGAAGTGCAGGCTTTTCCCGTTCCGCATGATGCTCGCGAACCCGTTCAGTATGTTTTTTCCAATAAACAGTTTCGCTTGGGCGTGCTGACGGATATCGGAGAAATTACATCGCATGTTCGAGACATGCTTTCAGGCTGCGATGCTCTGGTTCTGGAATGTAATCACGATGCTCAGATGCTCGCTGGATCTGACTATCCACTGTCCCTCAAAAGGCGTATTGCGGGACGTTACGGTCATTTGGAAAATAGCAGTGCAGCTTCTTTTCTGGCGCAGATTGATTGTTCGCGCTTGCAGCATCTCGTTGCCGCGCATCTCAGTGAACGCAATAACCAACCAGAGCTAGCGGTGGGTGCGCTCGCTACCGCCTTGCAGTGTGATAAAAGCTGGGTTGGTGTGGCAAGTCCGGATATGGGATTTGCCTGGCGAGAGGTCGTGTAAGCGTAGATCGAAGCAGACAGAAAATGGAATAAAAAAACGGGGCCATGGCCCCGTTTTTTTAAGCTGGTGAAGAAGCTTACTTCTTGGCAGCGTCGGTTGCAGCAGCCTTGGCGGCGTCAACAACGGCAGCAGCAGCTGCATCGGCAGCCGGAGCAGCCGGGGTTGCGGCCGGAGCGGCAGCAGCCGGAGCAGCGGCTTCAGCAGCCGGAGCGGCGGCGGTCGGGGCAGCAGCCGGAGCAGCAGCGGCCGGGGCGGTTGCAGCGGGGGCGGCCGGAGCGGCTGCTGCCGGTTCTTCCTTCTTGCCACAGGCGGACAGGGCAACAGCCAGCAGGGCAGCAACGAGAATGGACTTATTCATGAAAATTTCCTTATCGACAATAGGCGGTGATAGCCAATATTTTCTGGGATCAGGAACGACCTAATCAGCGCAGAATTATAGCAATAAATTTTGTCTTCTGTTACCTGTTGTTGCACTGCGGCATGGTAAATGAATGTTCTTCATAGGCCGAGAGTGCTGCTGCTGACGGGGTCGCCACCTTCGTTCCAGATTTCTGAAAAGCGGTTGAGGTAGGGGTGTAGTTCTTCAGCTTCATCAATCAGCAGTTTGCTGCGAGGGAGATCTTTTTCAAAACGGATCAGCGCATGTTTTCCATCGACAATAACCATGCAGTCCCTAAGGTGGGCAATGCCTTCACCGGTTTCACGGGCGGTTGAGCAATGACTGAATGTTTCCAGTAGTCCGATCAGAAGCGGATTGTGTTGACGCAGGTGGGTAGCATTTCGCACGGCTATTTGCAGCGAGTCCGGCTTGCCTTGTTGCAGCAACCGCTTTAACTCCTTTTGTCGGTTTGGAGCTTCGAGCTTCAGTTGAACCAGATCTTCGTCATAGATGCAAAGAGTACGACAGGCTATGGCCAGCAAGCGGTCTAGCCCGGATTGATAGCCATCCCAAGTGGTAATGAGTTCTCGTGCCATGGCGCTTAGTGTAACCGATTGATAAAATTCGCGCTTTTTTGGAGTTGACCGTGGCGACCGGCATCATCGAATCACTGGATCATGAGGCGCGTGGGATCGCACGGCTGGATGGGAAGACTGTTTTCGTAGACGGCGCCTTGCCGGGAGAGCTGGTGGAATACGCCAGCTTTCGCAGGAAGCCGAATTACGAACTGGCGCAGCTGGTCAGCGTTATCAAGGCGTCTTCTGCACGGGTCGAGCCTCGCTGTCCGCACTTTGGCATCTGTGGCGGTTGTGCCATGCAACACGTTGATGCTTCTGCCCAGGTTGCTGCAAAACAGCGAGTGCTTGAAGACAGTCTTTGGCACATTGGTCGCGTACGTCCTGAAAGCATGTTGCCCCCTATTCATGGCGCGCCCTGGGAGTATCGTCACAGAGCCCGTCTTGGTGTCCGCTACATCGAAAAAAAGGGGGGGGCACTCGTGGGCTTCCACGAAAAGCGTAGCAGTTACATTGCAGACATCAAATCGTGCGCCGTATTGCCGCCCCATGTGTCAGCGCTGCTACTTCCCCTGCGCGAGTTGATCGAAAAATTGTCGATTGCGGATCGCTTGCCGCAAATCGAACTGGCTGTTGGTGAGCGTTGTACTGCGCTGGTTTTTCGTATTTTGTGCCCGCTCAAGCCAAACGATGAAAAGCTGTTGCGCGAATTTGCAGATCACCACGGTGTGGTCCTTTACCTACAGCCCAAGGGGCCGGATACGGCTTATCGATTTTATCCGCTTGATGCGCCGCGTCTATCCTATGCGCTACCTGAATTCGGCCTGGAACTGGATTTCAGACCTACTGATTTTACCCAGGTCAATCACGCGGTAAATCGCGTTCTCGTGCGGCGTGCAATGCGCTTGCTTGATCCTCGCCCGGGTGAGCGGATTGCGGATATGTTTTGCGGTCTCGGTAATTTCACGCTTCCCATTGCGCGATCTGGTGCTTTTGTCGTGGGCGTGGAAGGAAGTCCGGGGCTCGTCCAGCGCGGACGGGAAAGTGCAGCGGCAAACGGTCTGGGCGATCGCGTCGATTTTGGCGTGGCCAACCTTTTCGAGTGTACCGAAGCATCACTGGCGTCGTTCGGTCGTTTCGACAAAATGTTGATTGACCCGCCGCGCGAGGGGGCTGTCGAACTGGTCAAGGCTTTGGGGCAGGGGGCTCCACAACGAATCGTGTATGTTTCCTGCAATCCGGCGACGTTGGCGCGCGATGCGGCAATTCTTTGCTCGCTGAAGGGATATCGTTTTGTGGCTGCAGGTGCTGTCAACATGTTTCCGCAGACGGCGCACGTCGAGTCCATTGCCGTATTTGAGAGGAATTAAAAAGGGCGACCGAAGTCGCCCTTTTCGATAGCAGGATTACCTTAATCTCTCTCACCGGTAAGGGCCATGATCAGTTGCAGCAGGCTGACAAAAACATTGTAGATATCGAGATATACAGCCAGGGTGGCAGTGACGTAGTTGGTTTCTCCACCCTGAACAATCCTGCTGATGTCATAGAGGATATAGGCCGAGAAGATCACGAGCGCTACAGCAGCGATGGTCAGAGACAAGGCAGGAATCTGGAAGAAGATGTTTGCCACTGCAGCCAGCAAGATGACAATCAGGCCGACAAACAGAAACTTGCCCATGTTCGAGAAATCGCGCTTGCTGACGGTGGCGACGGTGGCCATGGTGAAGAAAATTGCCCCTGTTCCACCTGCAGCCAGTGCAATCATCGAGCCGCCATTCGAAAATCCAAGCGCCACCTGCAGAATCCGTGAAAGCATCAGCCCCATGAAAAAGGTGAAAGCGAGCAGCAGGGCGACGCCCAAGCCGCTATCCTTGTTTTTCTCGATGCCCCACATGAAAGCCATGGCAACACCAAAAAACACAAGGAAAGAAATCAGCGGACTGCCAGCAAAAAGGCTAAACCCCATCTGGATGCCGAGCAGGGCGCCAAGGACGGTCGGTACCATGGAAAGCCCGAGCAGCATGTACGTGTTACGCAGCACACGGTTTTGCTGAAGCGCCAACTCAGGAGAGATCTGAGCGGCGATCCGGATATTGGTGTTCATTGAGGACGTTTCCTTTCTATGTTTGCTACGCAGATTGAGACTGATCAATCTGGGAAAAGTTTCGATCGCGAGCCGATGTCGGACTCTGGAGATTCCTGTCGATGCCTATGTTATCATGCGCGGCCTGCGGGTCTGTGGCAGAGCGGTTGAATGCACCGGTCTTGAAAACCGGCGTGGGGAAACCCATCGTGAGTTCGAATCTCACCGGACCCGCCA
>CAZOWA010000044.1:0-26226 GCA_964583695.1 uncultured Dechloromonas sp. | reverse complement strand
TGGTGCTGATGGGCTACGCCAATCCGATCGAGGCCATGGGCCTGGACAAGTTCGCTGCGGCCGCGTCTGGCGCGGGCGTCGATGGCGTGCTGGTGGTCGATTACCCGCCCGAGGAAGCCGAGCGTTTCGGCGCGGCGATGAAGGCCAACGGCATGGATCCGATCTTCCTGATTGCGCCGACTTCCAGCGCCGAACGCATCGCGCACACCGCCAAGATCGCCAGCGGCTACGTCTATTACGTGTCGCTGGCCGGCGTGACCGGTTCCAGCGCGCTCAACGTCGACGCGGTGGCACAGAAGCTGCCGCTGATCCGCGAACAGACCGGCCTGCCGGTCGGCGTCGGTTTCGGCATCCGCGACGCGGCGACAGCCGCGCGCATCGCCGCCTTCGCCGACGCGGTCGTGGTCGGCAGCAGAATTATTGAAGAAATTGAAAAATCAACCGCGGAAACCGCCTGCGCCAACGTAAAAGCCTTGGTGGCAGACATTCGCCGCGGTGTCGATGAGGTGAAGAAATGAGCTGGCTGACTAAACTATTGCCCCCCAAAATCAAGCGCGAACAGGGGGTTCAGCGTCGCGCCAATCTGCCGGAGGGGCTGTGGAGCAAGTGCCCTTCCTGCGAAGCGGTACTCTATGCGACCGATCTCGAGAACAATCTCAATGTCTGTCCCAAATGTGGTCATCACAATCGCCTGAACGCACGCCAGCGTCTGGACCTGCTTCTGGATGCAGAAGGACGTCGGGAAATCGGTGCCGAGGTTTTGCCAGTCGATAGTCTTAAGTTCAAGGACTCCAAGAAATATCCGGATCGCCTCATGGAAGCCAATCGGTCCAGCGGCGAAAGCGACTCGCTGGTCGTTCTGCAAGGCACCATCAAAACCATGCCGGTGGTGACTGCAGCCTTCGAGTTCGATTTCATGGGCGGTTCGATGGGCTCGGTGCTTGGCGAGCGTTTTGTTCGCGGAGTACAAACCGCTGTCGAGAATGGCTCGCCCTTCATCTGCGTGACGGCTTCTGGCGGTGCGCGCATGCAGGAAGGTCTGTTTTCCCTGATGCAGATGGCGAAAACGACCGCTGCCCTGACCAAGTTGTCGGAAGCCGGGCTGCCCTTCATTTCCATACTTACCGATCCGACCATGGGCGGGGTATCCGCTTCGTTCGCCTTTGTCGGTGATGTCGTGCTTGCCGAGCCGAAAGCCCTGATCGGCTTTGCCGGCCCGCGCGTCATCGAGCAGACCGTGCGCGAAACACTCCCGGAAGGCTTCCAGCGCTCCGAATTCATTCTGGACAAGGGCGCCATCGACATGATTGTTGATCGTCGGGAACTCCGCGATCAGGTCGCCCGCGTCCTGGCGCTCCTGCAAAAACTGCCGGCTGCCGCTTGAAGACGCTTGAAGACTGGCTGAAGCACCTCGAAGGCCTGCATCCGAGGGGGCAGGCAGGTATCGAGCTCGGGCTGGATCGCATCCGCCTTGTCAAGGCAGCGCTCGGGCAGGAACAACATTGCCCGGTCATTACAGTCGGTGGCACCAACGGCAAGGGTTCGACCTGCGCCTATCTGGAAAACATCATTGATCGGGCCGGCTACAAAGTCGGTTGCTATACGTCGCCGCACTTGCTGGCGTATAACGAGCGGGTGCGCGTGAATGACCAGCCAGTAAGCGATGCACTGCTGTGTGCTGCGTTTGATCGTGTTGAAGCCGCACGACAGCGGGCCGGTAATGTTGGATTGACCTATTTTGAATTCGGTACGCTGGCTGCCTGGGAGGTTTTTGCCGAGGCAGGCGTTGAAGCGGCAATTCTCGAGGTTGGTCTTGGTGGGCGGCTTGACGCCGTTAACGCCTATGAGCCCGATGTGGCCGTCGTTACGACCATCGCACTGGATCATACTGACTGGCTCGGACCGGATCGCGAGAGCATCGGTTTTGAAAAAGCCGGTATCTTCCGTGCCGGCAAGCCGGCTTTATGTGCTGATCCGGATCCTCCGCAAAGCCTGCTTGAGTACGCGAAGACCATTGGCGCGGATTTGCGCCTGATCGGTCGTGATTTCGGCTTCGAGCGGCCGAGCGCAGAAACCAGTGAAAATCGCCTGCAGTGGCGCTGGTGGTGTCGTTCGGGGGAGCAACTGCTCAAGCGCTCGCTGGCTTATCCGGGGCTGCGGGGGCCGACCCAGCTGTACAACGCAGCCTTGGCTCTGGCGGCGCTCGATGCGCTGGGAAGCAAGTTGCCTGTGACCATGCAGGCGATTCGTCCTGGCCTGATTGAAACCGAATTGTCGGGGCGTTTTCAGGTCGTGCCGGGCAAGCCTGCCATCGTGCTCGATGTCGGTCACAACCCCCAGGCTATTCGTGTGCTTGCCGATAATTTGTCGAGCATGGGGTTTTTCGACAAGACCTACGCCATCGTCGGGATGCTCAATGACAAGGATATTCTCGGCGCATTGCAGCCCTTGAAAGGTCGCGTCGATCACTGGCACCTGGCAACGCTGGAAGGAATCCGTGGCACATCGGCAGAGGCGCTGGCCGATTTGATTTCGCAGGCTGCGTTGGGCGGGGACGTCGTCTGTCACCCTTCGCCGGGGGCTGCGATGCATGCGGTGAAGGGGCTGGCCACCGAAAGTGATAGAATCATCGCCTTTGGTTCGTTCTATACAGTGGCCGGTGCGCTTACGGCGTTACGGGAAAAAAACTGACTCATGGAAGAAGACGACGTTCAGTTGCAGATTAAGAAACGCGCCCGGCGCAGGCTGGTTGGCGCTGTTGCCTTTGTTTCCGTGGTTGCCGTTGTTTTGCCGCTGGTCATGGATCACGAGCCGCGGCAGCCGGTTCAGGATATTGAAATTCGCATTCCGGGACAGGATGAAAAACCCTTTGCACCGAAATTCGAGGTTGCTGCACCTGCTGAAAAGCCAGCGGTAGCGCAGCCCGAGACGGCGCGAGTGGTAACCCCCGATGCGCCGCCCAAACCGCCGGTAAAGCCGGCCGAAGCGACGCAACCGACGGCGCGCGTAGTTGAGGTGGTCAGGGATGGCGCGACCGAAAAGCCGGCAGAAAAGCCGGCTGGAAAGACCGAAAAACCTGCTGAAAAAGTGACGGAAAAACCTGCGGCAAAGCCCGAGAAACCCGCTGAAAAGCCGGTCGCGAAGCCTGTCGAAAAGCCGGTGGAAAAGCCGGTGGAAAAGCCTGCTTCGAAGGATGATGAGGCGAAGCGGGCAGCTGCCATACTGGCGGGGCAGGGTGAGGCCAAATCGGGTGAGTTCGTGGTGCTGATCGGTGCTTTTTCCAACGATGCCAACGTCAAGAATCTGAAAACCAAGCTCTCGGAGCAGGGAATCAAGACTTTCAGCGAACCGCTCGATACGCCGCAGGGCAAGAAGACTCGCGTTCGGGCAGGCCCGTTTGCCTCCCGTGATGCTGCGGAGAAGGCGCTGGAGAAAATGCAGCGTATCGGTGTTTCCGGGGTGGTCGCAGCGAAGCAATGACGGTTTTCGACTATGTCGTGATCGGTGTCGTCGGCCTTTCCCTGTTGTTCGGGTTGTGGCGCGGTGTTGTCGGGGAAATTATCGCCTTGCTGGCTTGGGGCTTGGGTATTTTTGCGGCCATCGAGTTCGGTACGCTGGTCGGGAAAATGTTGTTTGCCGGCCTGGCTGACCCCGCGATACAGGCGCTTGCCGGCTGTGTGGTGATTTTTGTTGGCGTGCTGGTGCTCATGTCGCTGGTGCGTCTGGCGTTGCGGAGCGTGATCAAGGCCTTGGGGCTGACCGTCTCCGACCGCTTGCTGGGCATGATCTTTGGGGTAGCCCGCGGGGTGCTGGTGGTCATGGTGCTGGTTGCCCTGGGAGGAATGACCGCAGCACCGAAACAATCCTGGTGGAAAGAGGCAATGCTTTCGGCGCCTCTGGAGACCGCAGTCCTGGTGGCCAGACAGTGGCTGCCGGATGATTTGGCAAAACGAATTCGATTCAGCTAGGCAGGAAGAGACTATGTGCGGGATTCTTGGAGTGGTGGCAACAACACCGGTTAACCAGTTGCTTTATGACGGTTTGATGGTGCTCCAGCATCGTGGCCAGGATGCGGCCGGGATTGCAACAGCCGAGGGCAATACCTTCAACCTGCACAAAGGGCCGGGTCTGGTTCGCGATGTTTTTCGCACACGCAACATGCGGGCCTTGCCTGGCAACTGGGGTATCGGTCACGTGCGTTATCCGACGGCCGGCTCTGCCTACAATTTTGCCGAGGCGCAGCCTTTCTACGTCAATTCGCCCTTCGGTATCGTGCTTGGCCACAACGGCAATCTGACCAATGCCGATCAGTTGAAGGAAGAAATGTTCCGGCTGGATCGCCGTCACATCAATACCAATTCCGATTCGGAAGTGCTGCTCAATGTGCTGGCACATGAACTGCAGTCGGCAGCACATGGCTACGAACTCGATGTGGACAGCATTTTCCAGGCGGTTGCCGGCGTGCATCGGCGCTGTCGGGGTGCCTACGCTGTGGTCGCCCTGATTGCCGGTTATGGTCTGCTGGCTTTCCGCGATCCAAATGGGATTCGACCGCTGGTTTACGGTCGCAATGTCACCCCGGAAGGTACGGAGTATCTGATTTCGTCCGAATCCGTTGCCCTCGATACCCTCGGTTTCGAAATGGTGCGCGATATCGAGCCGGGCGAAGCAGTTTTTGTTTCTCTCGATCATCAACTGTTCAGCCGTCAGTGCGCCCAGCAGCCGATGTACGCGCCCTGTATTTTTGAATACGTTTATCTGGCTCGCCCCGATTCCGTCATCGACCGCGTTTCCGTCTATGAAGCACGCCTTGAAATGGGTGAGTTGCTTGCCGAAAAGGTCAAAGCCAACATTCCGGTCGAGGAAATCGACGTGGTGATTCCAATTCCCGATTCCAGCCGGCCTTCGGCAATGCAGTTGGCGCAGGCGCTGGGCATTCCTTTCCGCGAAGGTTTCGTGAAGAACCGCTATGTTGGACGCACCTTCATCATGCCCGGACAGGCCATGCGCAAGAAGTCGGTGCGCCAGAAACTGAATACCGTCGGCCAGGAATTCAAGGGTAAACGCGTCCTGCTTGTTGATGACTCCATCGTGCGTGGAACGACCAGTCGCGAGATCGTCGATATGGCGCGTGCCGCTGGCGCAGTCAAGGTCTATTTCGCTTCTGCCGCGCCGCCGGTGCGTTTCCCTAATGTGTATGGCATCGACATGCCGACGCGGGCGGAGTTGATCGCCACCGGGCGTGACGACATGGGGATTGCACGCGAGATCGGCGCCGATGCGCTGGTCTATCAGGATCTCGAAGCGCTCAAGCAGTCGGTGACCAAGCTTCGTGCCGACCTGACCGTGTTCGACGCTTCCTGCTTTGACGGCTGTTATGTGACGGGTGATATCGACGAGTATTACCTCGATGCCGTCGAGTCGCGTCGCGGCGGCAAGCCGTCGAAGGCCAACGAGGATGACGGCGACGGTAATGCCTCGCAGCAACTCGTCCTGCAACTGGCAGCCGGAGCACAGGAGTGACCAGCAAGTTTGCTTCGGACGGTGCGGATTATCGTCCGCAAACGCTGGCAGTGCGCGCCGGGCAGGAGCGCAGCCAGTTCGGAGAGCATTCTGAAGCGCTGTACCTGACCTCCAGTTTCGTCTTCGATAGCGCCGAGCAGGCCGCGCGGCGCTTTTCCGGCGAAGAAGCAGGCAATGTCTACGCCCGCTTTTCCAATCCCACCGTCACCATGTTCGAAGAGCGCCTGGCTGCGCTTGAAGGGGCGGAGGCGTGTGTGGCGACCGCCAGTGGCATGTCGGCCATCATGGCGCTGGTGCTTGCACATCTCAAATGTGGTGATCACATCGTTGCGTCGAGCAGCCTGTTCGGTGCAACCGTGCAATTGTTCTCCAACATCCTGACGCGTACCGGCATCACTACCACCTTTGTTTCGCCGACCGATCCGGCGGCTTGGGAAGCGGCAATTCGCCCGGAAACGAAGTTGTTCTTCCTGGAAACGCCTTCCAATCCGCTTACCGAAATAGCCGATATTTTCGCGTTGACCGCAGCAGCCCACGCGCGCGGCATTCTGGTGGCGGTCGACAACTGTTTCTGCACGCCTGTCCTTCAGAACCCGCTGGCGCTGGGTGCCGATCTGGTCGTCCATTCGGCTACCAAATATCTCGACGGTCAGGGGCGCGTTCTGGGCGGAGCTGTTTGTGGCACGAAGAAGCTGACCGACGAAGTTTTCAAGTACCTGCGCACCGCCGGCCCGACACTTTCCGCCTTCAATGCCTGGGTATTGCTCAAGGGCATGGAGACCCTCAAGTTGCGTATCGAGGCGCAATCGGCCAGTGCCGGTGTCCTGGCGCAATGGCTGGAGGCGCACCCGAAAGTGGCGCGGGTTTTTTATCCCGGCCTGCCGTCGCATCCGCAACATCAACTGGCAATGACCCAGCAAAGGAGCGGTGGCGCCATCGTCTCCTTTGAAGTCAAGGGCGGGCGCCGTGAGGCCTGGCAAGTGGTCGATCACTGCCGCCTGCTTTCCATCACCGCCAATCTCGGCGACACCAAGACCACCATCACCCATCCCGCTTCCACCACGCATGGCCGCATTTCCCCTGAAGCGCGGGAAACGGCTGGCATCGGCGAGGGACTTCTGCGCATTGCAGTCGGTCTCGAAGCTGTGGAAGACCTGCAAGCCGACCTCGACCGGGGTCTGGCACTCATCTGATTCATTCGCGGCAACCGGCGTAGCCGGCTTGCCGCAACGGAGTTCCCATGCAATTCACCGATCTCGGCCTCAAGGCCGAACTCCTGCGCGCTGTGGCCGAAGAGGGCTACGATACGCCGACCCCCATTCAGCAAAAGGCGATTCCCGCCGTCATGGCTGGCCACGATCTGATGGCCTCGGCCCAGACCGGTACCGGCAAGACCGCCGGCTTTACGCTGCCCATTCTGCATCGTCTGGCCAGCGGCCCGAATGACCGCCTGACCAGGATTGCCAAGACGCCTCGCGTCCTCGTACTGACACCGACCCGCGAACTGGCCATTCAGGTCGAGGAAAGTGTGCGCACTTACGGCAAGCATCTGCCGATCAATTCACTGGCGGTGTTTGGCGGAGTCGGCATCAATCCGCAGATTGCCAACTTGCGTCGTGGCGTCGATATTCTGGTGGCAACGCCGGGGCGGCTGCTTGACCACGTCCAGCAACGCACGGTCGATCTCTCGAAAATCGAGATTTTTGTTCTTGACGAAGCCGACCGCATGCTCGACATGGGGTTCATCCGCGACATCCGCAAGGTCATCGCGCTATTGCCAAAACAGCGCCAGAACCTGATGTTCTCCGCCACCTTTTCGCCGGAAATCCGAGAGCTGGCTAGCGGCTTGCTCAACAACCCGGTTTCGGTCGATGTGGCGACGCGCAATACTGCCGCCGAAACCGTGACGCAGCGCGTCATCGAAACCAATCGTGAACAGAAAAAGGACCTTTTGCTCCACTTGTTCGCCACACGCGGCTGGCACCAGGTCCTGATTTTTGCCCGCACCAAGCATGGCGCCGACGCGCTGACGCGCACGCTGGAGAAGGCGGGGATCAAAGCCGCCGCCCTGCACGGCAACAAATCGCAAGGCGCTCGCACCCGTGCGCTCAGTGAATTCAAGGATGGCAAACTGGTGGCCCTGGTGGCGACCGATATCGCTGCGCGTGGCATCGACATCGATGCGTTGCCTTATGTCATCAATTACGAACTGCCCAATATCGCCGAGGACTACGTGCATCGCATCGGCCGTACCGGTCGCGCCGGCATGGAAGGTGAGGCGCTCTCGCTGGTCTGCCACGACGAACGCCCCTATTTGCGCGATATTGAAAAGCTGATCAAGCGCAATCTGGAGCGTGTGGTCATCGAAGGTTTCGAAGCTTCCGCCCACGCTGCGCCACGTCCGGTGCAACCGCCACGCGGGCCGCGCAAGCCACAGGGGCAAGCACAGACCAAGATACAAACGGCAAAAACGGGCAAAAATTCAGGTCGACCGCAGCAGCATCACAACGGCAACCGTCATCGCTGAATGGGTTTTTTTGCCCGGCTTGGCGGGGGCCTGCTTGTCACCCTGCTGAAAAACGTCTAATGTGGAAAAAATTTCCGTTACATCAGATCCTTAACGGTGTTTGTTGAGGTGTTTTGGAGGTTGGGATGCCACCCCCGCAAAAAGTTCGTCTCGGTGACTTGCTGATCGAGCAGGGGCTGCTCAGCGAGGAGCAGCTCAAGATTGCCCTGGAAGAGCAAAAACGGACCGGCCGCAAGCTGGGGCGGGTTTTTGTCGAAAGCGGCTATGTTACCGAGGAGGGAATCTCCAAAGCGCTGGCCCGACAGCTCAAGATTCCCTTTGTCGATCTCAAGAATTTCTCCCCTAAGCCTGATCTGATCAAGCTGCTGCCCGAGGCGCCGGCGCGCCGTTTCCGGGCCATGGTTCTGGAGCAGACCCCGGAAGGCCGTTTGCTGGTCGGCATGTCCGACCCCACTGATTTTCAGGCCTACGACGAAATCACCCGTTTGGTCCGGCGCGAAATCGAATTGGCGGTAGTTACCGAGAGCCAGCTACTGGCCATGATCGACCGCGTCTACCACCGCGGCGAGCAGATTCACGGTCTGGCCAAGGAGCTGACGGCGGAACTCGGCGACATTCCCATCGAATTCGGCGATCTGCTCGGGTTGACACCAGGGGCGGAAGACGCGCCGGTCGTCAAACTGCTGCAAACCGTCTTCGAAGAAGCCATGCGCCTGCGTGCTTCCGACATCCATTTCGAGCCGCAGGAGAAAAGCCTGCGCATCCGTTTTCGTATCGATGGTGTCTTGCATATCCAGACCGAAGCCGACGCCAAGATTTCGTCTGCCGTGTCACTGCGTCTCAAGCTGATGTCGGGGCTGGATATTTCGGAGAAACGCCTGCCGCAGGACGGTCGTTTCAATATCAAGGTGCGCTCGCATCCCGTTGATGTACGTATTTCGACCCTGCCGACCCAGTTCGGCGAATCGGTCGTCATGCGTCTGCTCAACCAGAATACCGGCTTGCTCGGCCTCGACAAGATGGCGATGCCGGAACACGTTCTGGAACGTTTTCGCCATGCGCTCAAACGCCCGAGCGGCATGGTGCTTGTTACCGGTCCGACCGGGTCCGGGAAAACGACGACGCTCTATGCCGCACTCAACGAGCTGAACAGTCCGGAAAAGAAGCTGATCACGGTCGAAGATCCGGTGGAGTACCGACTGCCGGGGCTGAATCAGGTTCAGGTGCACGAGAAAATCGACCTCTCGTTTTCGCGCGTCTTGCGTACAGTCTTGCGTCAGGATCCGGACATCGTGCTGATCGGCGAAATGCGTGATCAGGAAACGGCCGAAATCGGCATGCGGGCTGCGATGACCGGGCACCTTGTTCTGTCGACGCTGCATACCAACGACGCCATTTCGACGCCGATCCGCCTGCTCGACATGGGGGTGCCGCGTTACATGGTGGCGCTTTCCGTGCACATGGTTGTAGCTCAGCGTCTGGTTCGACTCATCTGTAGCAATTGCGCCGAACCCTATACCCCGACGCCGGCCGAGCGCGAATGGTTGCGCTATGAGTTGGGCGACGACATCGAGAGCCATGCTTTCCAGCATGGCCGGGGGTGTGCGCACTGTGGTAATAACGGTTACCAGGGGCGTACCGGCGTTTATGAGTTCCTGGAAATGAGCGATGCGGTGGTTGAAGCCATCAACCATGAAGATCCTGGTGAATTCATGCGGGTTGCGCGTCAGCAGATGGCCGGCGAAACCCTCCGGCGGGACGCCGTTCGGCTCATCCTGGCGGGACGGACGACGGTTTCCGAAGCCATGCGCATCAGCAACCAGTACGAGGAATAAGCCCCAGTGCCCAACTTCGCCTACAAGGGTCGGGATGCCTCCGGCAAGCTGGTTGAAGGCGTGCTCGATGGACAATCGGCAGGTAACGTTGCCGACGCGCTGGTTGGACGCGGCATCACGCCGTTGAGCATTGGCGAAACTAGGGAAAAATTCGCGTCGACCGTAGCAATCAGTGAAATTGGCTTGTTCAAGCCCAAGGTTGAACACGTCGATATCCTGCTTTTCTCCCGGCAACTGCACACGCTCCTCAAGGCGGGCGTGCCGATCATGCGGGCACTGGCGGGCTTGCAGGAATCGGCCACGAATCCTTCAATGCGTGACGTGATCGGCGATGTCAAGGAAAGCCTCGAGGCCGGGCGCGAACTGTCCGTTTCGCTGGCCCGGCACCCCAAGGTTTTCGGGTCGTTCTACGTCTCGATGGTGCGTGTCGGGGAAGCGACCGGTTTGCTCGACGAAATTTTCCTGCGGCTGTTCGACCACCTCGAGTTCGAGCGTTACATGCGCGAACAGGTCAAATCAGCCTTGCGTTATCCGATGTTCGTCGTACTTGCCATGGCGGTTGCGATTGTTGTCGTCAATATTTTCGTGATTCCCGCCTTCGCCAAGGTGTTTCAGGGCTTTGGCGCCGAATTGCCGCTGATGACGCGCATCCTGCTCGGTTTCTCCAACTTCATGATCAACTGGTGGCCTGCGTTGCTGGGCAGTATCGTTTCTGCCATTTTTGCTTTTCGGGCGTGGACAAAAACAAGTCGAGGACGCATGCAGTGGGAAGCGTTGACCCTGCGCTTCCCGATCGCCGGGAAAATTCTCCGCAAGGCCGCGATGGCCCGTTTTGCCCGCAGCTTTGCGCTGAGTACACGCAGCGGTGTGCCGGTCATGCAAGCCCTGAGCAATTCGGCGCAGACCGTCGATAACAGCTATATCGCCGCCAAGATCGAAGGCATGCGGGATACTGTCGAGCGTGGCGAAAGCGTCCTGCGGGCGGCAATCGCCTCGCGATTTTTCACGCCGGTGGTGTTGCAGATGGTCTCGGTCGGTGAAGAGTCTGGTGCACTCGACGACATGATGGATGAAGTCGGGCAGATGTATCAGCGCGAGGTCGAATACGAACTGAAAACGCTTGGCCAGCAGATCGAGCCGATCCTGATCGTTTGCCTGGGTGGCCTGGTGCTGATCCTGGCGCTTGGCATCTTCCTGCCGATGTGGGACCTCGGTAAGGTGGCACTGAAGAAATAACTCATGGGGAAAAGAGGCAATTCCTGTCGCGGTTTTACCCTCTTCGAACTGGTGGTCGTGGTTGTGCTGGTCAGTTTCCTGGCAACGGCCGCGTTTTCGCGCTTTCGCAGTTTGCAGGATGCCGCCGAACAGGCTGCCGTCGAGGCAAACGTTGCCGCCCTGCGCGCGGCCTTGTTGATTCGCTCGACAGAGCTGGCTGCCGGTAATCGCTGGCAGGAAATGCTTCGCCTGCAACGGCAGAACCCGTTTCTCCTGCTCGAAACGCCGCCGGGAAATTACGTTGGCGAATATGCCGGAAGCTGGGCTCCGGGCAGCTGGTATTACTTGCCGGGCGAATCAGCCGTGGCCTATGTTGTCCGGCAGGGCAATGACTTCTCTGGCGACGAAGGGCGAGTCTTGCGTTTCGGACTGGTCGGTATGAATGCGTTGGGTAAGCCGGCTGAGGGACGGGGAATGGCTTATGTTTCCCTCGTCGCGAAGTCTGCTTATCGCTGGAACGCAAGAGCGATTCAGTGATTCGCTCAGGAGAAGGGGAAGATTGATATGACTTTTGGCGTAGCAGTGCATAGAATGCACTGTAGTATTTGGTGATTATGCCGTTATTATCGGAGTGCTTGGTGTTTCTCCGAAGCAACAGAAGGAGTGGCTATGAACGAAAACCGAAGGCAGCAGGGTTTTACATTGATTGAACTGGTTGTTGTCATCATCATTCTCGGCATTCTTGCCGCGGTGGCGCTGCCTCGTTTTGCCAATCTTCAGGTGCAGGCCCGTCAGGCCAAGTTGCAGGGAGCGATCGGCGCCATCCGCGGGGCAGCAGCGCTACATCATGCCCAGTGTCTGGCGGCGACGAGCAATGGTGGATCCTGTCCGGCAGATGGCACCAATTTCAACATCAACATGGAAGGCGTTGCGGTGCAGGGTATCAACCAGTATCCGACGGCCAACCTGGCCGGCATTGCAACTGCTGCGGGGCTCAACACCGTGGCGCCGAATCCCGATTACGAAATTTCCGGTGGCGGCGTGGGTGCCGGTGCCGTACTCAACATCGATGTGCCTGGCCCGACGGCGGGGACCTGTCGTGTTACCTATACTGCGGCAACCGTTGCGGCCGGGGTGGTTACAGCTCCGGTAACGACCATCACTGCTGCAAGTACCGCTTGTTTATAAATCAAACTGGAGAACCTGTCATGAAACAAAAAGGCTTTACGCTGGTTGAACTGGTCGTGGTCATCGTCATCCTCGGCATTCTGGCGGCGACGGCGTTGCCGCGCTTCATCAACCTCACCAATGATGCACGCAAGGCGTCTGTCGATGGTCTGGCGGGTGGTTTGCGTTCGGCAGTCGCGTTGACCCAGGCGCGCTACTTTGCGACCGGAACAAGCACTTCTCCCGTCACCATGGCTGACGGCACAAGTGTCGCCGTGGGAACCGCGGGGACCGCTGCTGGCGTTCCGACAGCGGCTGGTATCATTTCCGCGATGAAGTCTACCGATGGATTCGCGGCCACGGGTACGGACCCGGTTGTCTTCAATTTCGCAACTGCGGTGACCAACTGCTTCGTCAGCTATTACCCCGTGACCAATGGTGCCATCGTCCCGGGCACGGTCGTGGTGACCTCCAACGGGTGTACGCCTTAAGTTCGACTCAGCTCGGGTGTGAAGGCAGCCATATCGTCGTCGGGGCTTGACCGGCGCTTATTCGACAAGGGATTTACGCTTGTCGAACTGGTGTCGGTCATGGTTATCGTCGGCATTCTGGCTGCAGTGGCGGTGCCCAGATTTGCCAACTCCGGCTTTGACGAGCGCCGCCTGCATGACGAGGCCGTTGCCGCGTTGCGCTATGCGCAGAAGACGGCGATTGCGTCGCGACGGATGACCTGTGCCGTATTCGCCGACAATGCACACCTTGCAGTTCACATAGAAACTTCGCCTGGCGCCGGGGATTGCACGACAGCCGGTCCGGTGCTCAACGGGCCGACCGGCGAAACATTGGCGGTGACTGCACTGCGCGGCACCTCCTTCAGCGCCTTTCCGGCAGGCTGGATTACGTTTGACGGCCTGGGGCGGCCGGCGGGAATGGCGCCCATCGCCGTCAATGGACTCTCTCCCGCGTTGACCATTACCATCGAGACGGAGACCGGCTATGTTCACTGAGCCGATCCTCAGGCGCCAGCACGGGCTGTCTCTGGTTGAAGTGGTGGTGACCATGATCGTGCTCAGTGTTGGCGTGGTCGGGGTATTGTCGACATTTGGTGTCAGCTTGCGTGGCAGTGTCGAGCCCATGCGCCAGAAGCAGATGACTGCCATTGCCGAGTCGCTGCTGACCGAAGTGTTGCGCCAGCCATTCACCCTTTGCGATCCGGATGATCTCAATGCCGGGACTGCGCTTAATGTGGCTGGTTGTACCGGAGGGGCTGCCGCGTCGCAGGACGTGCTCGGGCCGCAACCTGCCGGGGAGCAACGTTTTGGTGTTCCGGCCGGGGCGCCGGCCAGCAATACGCAATTTGACAATGTCGGCGACTACCATGGATTCTCCATGAATCCCGTGGTCGATCTTACGGGGAATACCTTCGCCGGTTATGCGGCAAGCGTGGCCATCGCCCCGGTTGGCGGAGCTTTTGGTTTGCCCGCCAATGCGGATGCGCTGAGCGTGACGGTTACCGTAAGTCACGGAACGGAAAATTTTTCACTGACCGGGTATCGTTTCCGCTATGCGCCCCGCTATTAGTCCGCTGTCCTTCATTCGAGGCGTGACGCTGGTCGAGATGATTGTCGTCATCGCGATTACCGGGGTTCTGGTGGCCATGGTCAGCCTTTTTGGCCAGAATCAGATTGCGGCCTATGTCGATACTGCCAGTCGTGCAGAGCTTGCCGATTCGGCGGATACCGCCCTGCGCCGGGTTGCCCGGGAGTTGCAGGCAGCTTTGCCGAACAGTGTCCGGGTCAGCGGAAACTCGCTTCTCGAATATGTGCCGGTGCGCGATGGCGGACGTTATCGTGTTGGTCTGACCGCACTTGGTGCAGGTAATCCTCTCGATATATCCGATCCGCTGGATACCGCTTTCGATGTGATCGGGCCGAACGTGACCACTCAAGCTGGTGATCGGCTGGTCATCTATAATCTGGGGCAGACCGGATCGGATGTCTACGCCGGCACCAGTTCGCGTGCGCTGACCACTTTGGGCAATCTGGGAAGCCTCGGGTTCTCCGGTGCTCAATTCCCGTTTGCTTCCCCGCAACACCGCTTTCAGATTGTCGGCGGACCGGTCAGTTACCAGTGCGATCTGCCCAACCAGGTGTTGCGGCGGCACTGGTGCTATAACTTCCAGGCGGCGCAGCCGCTTGTCTTTGGCGCCTTGCCGGTGCATCCGGCCTGTGCGGCCGAGCAAAGCGCCGTGCTGGTCGATGGGGTGACCGCCTGCAGTTTCAGTTATGCCCCCGGCGTGCTGATGCGTAACGGTCTGGTGACCATGAACCTGACGCTGACGCGAAATGGTGAGTCGGTTACCCTCATGCATCAGGTGGATGTTCTCAACTCGCCATGAAATCCAACCAGTTTTCTTCGATCAGACGTCGGCAACGCGGTGTTTCGATCATCGCGGCGATTTTCTTTCTGCTGATGTTCGCCGCCATCGCCGCGGCCATGGTGACCCTGACTACGACCAGCAACGCAACATCGGCGCAGGATGTTCAGGGCGCACGCGCCTATCAGGCAGCGAGGGCCGGCGTCGAGTGGGGCTTGTGGCAGGTTCTCAACAATCCGGCAAACGGTGGCTCTCCGGCAGCAGCGACAGATCCGCTTCCCGTCTGCTTTGCTTCTCCCTCGAATATTGCTGCCATTCCGGGGTTCGCGGTCAGTGTGACCTGCAGTGCAGTCACTACCGAAGAGGGCGCGCGCAACGTGGGCATCTATCGTATCGTCGCTACGGCGGTTGGCGCCGCCCCGGGCGCCGGGGTGGAGCGGCAGTTGTCGGTGACGGCAGAGCTTTGTCGCGATACGCTGAGTACCGTGGCTCCGTACGAGTGTCAGCCATGATCCGGAGATGCGCCATGTCCAGACTTTTCGCTACCGTATTTCGCTTCGCGGTCTTTGGCTTTCTGGTGCTCCTTGGTTTTACAGCGCGGGCGCAGACCTACGCGTACCAGACGGATACTTTCAGCTGGTTGACGCCAACCGCGTCGGCGACGACCGTTACCTGGAACAACTCATGTACGAGTTATCCGAACGGGGATGATGTTTTCGCCCTGGTGAATTTCCCCGGAGGCTTCACCTTCAATTTTGCCGGCACGAATTACGCGCAGGTGCGGATCATGTCGAATGGCATGATCCAGTTTGGGTCGGATGCGGGTGTTCATCGTACGTACAACAACACGCAATTGCCGGTGGGCATGCCCGGTGCCAGTACCGGTGGATGTGCCCGTGCCGTGCCGCAGAACCTGCTGGTGGTGTATTGGGTCGATATCAATACAGCGCCGAATGTTGCCGGGGCGCTGGTCAAATATGAATTGCAGGGTACAGCGCCGAACCGCAGGTTTGTGGTTACCTGGGAAAACGTGGCCCTGTACGGCGATCCCTCGACGCGCTACTCCTTCCAGGTAGTGCTCAATGAGGATGGTACCTTCAAGTATCAGTACACCGTGGGGGCTTCTGATGGTTCCGATGGAACGGTGGGGGTCCAGGTAACCAGCACGGATTTTACTCAATACTCCTTTGCGCAGACTTTCATCGATCCGACCAATGGTTCGGCCATTCGCTGGTACCGTGCCGATCAGGCGCAGCCGAAAATAGCCGAGTACTTTTTCGATGAATCCAGCTGGCAACCATCGCCCGTCACCGATATCCGGGACGCCTCGGGTAATGCGCTGCATGGAGCGCGAATCGGCAGCGCACAGTCCTCCTCAACGCAATACCGGGTTTGTCGAGCAGCGCTCATTCCCTCGAATACCTCGAATGCGGTGATGGATGCAGTTTCCTTGCCCTTGACACCGACAACCGCAGGCTCTGTCAGTTTCTGGTATCGACCATCGGCAAACTCCGATGCCATGCTGTTCGATGCAAGTACGGTGGCCAACCGGCCGTTCTTCCTGATGAAGACGGCGGCAGGGCAGCTCAAGCTGACGATTTCCGACAGCGCGGGCGCGACAGTTAGCGGTACGACTTCGGCTGCAGGTCTGACGACCGCCAATGGCTGGCGGCATGTTGCGGTGAGCTGGTACATGCAGCCGGGAACTAACCAGACAGTGCTGCGCATGTACGTGAATGGTGTGCTGCAGAATGTCTGGCGGGGAACCACCAACGGAACGCCCGCGGCGTGGAGCAATCTCTACGTCGGTGACAACCGGACATCCGGCGTGACCCCATCGGGGGGGACGCCAAATTCGGCGAATGGCTACATCGACGAAATGAAGGTTTACCCGTTCGACATGAGTCATGTGCAAGCCTTGCAGGATATGGTGCTGCGCTCCGGCTGTGCTTCGCTCGATCACTTTGATGTCACGGTCAGCCCGGTGTCCGCGTTGACCTGCGAGTGGGTCAGCGTGACCATCGCAGCGCGGGACAGCATTGGTGGGGCGGTGCAGACCAGTACCTCGGTAGCATTGTCCAGTTCGACCGGGCACGGCGACTGGCAGCGCGGTTCGGCAACCGGTGTTTTTTCTTCCGGGGCGGCGGGGTCGGGAGCGGCAACCTACACGTTCAATAACGAGTCGAGTGCCACCCTGTTGTTCAACTCCCGTTGGGCGGAATCCGCAACACTCACTGCAAATGCCAGCCCGGCCACAGGCTCGGCAAATGTGACCTTTACCCACGAGGGTTTCAAGTTCGTTACGGCGTCGATGGCTGCTGCCACGGTTGGCAACAAGGTGGCTTGCGTGGATTCCGACCAGAGTTATGCCGGGCCGCCGGCACAGTCAGCCCAGACGTTGTATTTGCAGGCATGGAAGAGTAATCAGACTACCTTTACCTGTACTTCGGCCAATCAGGATTTCCGTAACGGACTGACGGCGACGGTCGATTTCTCCATGCAGTGCGTCAATCCGTCGACTTGCATCAGCGGCACGAATGCTACGGTGAACGGGAATTTGATCGGAATTTCGCCAAGTGGTGCGGGGCATCCGGCAAGCGCCGAGTACAAGCCGGTGACCCTGACTTTCGGTGCCAATGCCATGGCACCCGTGCGGTTCAATTATCCGGATGTCGGCAGAGTCCAGTTGTGGGCCAGTTATAACCCGCCGGGGGCGCCGTCAAACCACATGAATGGGGTCAGCAATGAATTTACCGTGGCTCCGGCTGCACTGGCGTTCTCCTCGGTGAAAAATTCGGCCGGGGCCAACAACCCCATCGCGTGGCCGTCCGGTGCAACGCCGACAATTGCGACCTCGGGGTTTACACATGCCTCGGATAGTCTGACGATTGGCCTGAGTGCAATCAACGCCTGCGCCACGCCCGGAGTTGCGGGAAATTTCGGCAATGAACTGACATCTCCGAGCAACACGCGGCATGGCGGAGGTAGTTTCTCGATGAGTATCGGCGCAGGTAATTCAGTGCCGACCGTAAACACGCCAGCGCCCATCGTTTCTACGGAGCCGGTTTTTACCAACGGCGTGACATCGACGTCGGCGGTCGTGCGCTGGGATGAGGTCGGTGCATTCAAGGGAACAATGGCGCTTTCCGACTATTTCGGCGCCGGGATGGTCAGGGGGACAAGCGACTGGATCGGACGTTTCTATCCCCATCATTTCGATACGCAACTTTCATCGCCGGCAGGATGTTCGGGGTTTGCCTATTCCGGGCAGCCATTTACAGTATTGGTTACAGCCAGAAACGGGCTGACTCCGGCTGGTACGGCGCAGAATTATCATGGAGCGGCCAGCTTCGCACGGGCGGTCAGCCTTTCGGAAGAAAATGGCGTGGCCGGGAATCTCTATGTCGGTGCGACCTCTGGCGGAGGCAATGCCGTTCCGGCTTCAGTCTTTGATCATGGCGTGGGAACGGTTTTACATACCGCGACATCCAATCCCTCGCCGGTGTCCTACCGGTTTACCACCGCTCCCTCGTTGCCCTCCGATATCAGGCTCCAGGCGGAAGACGCCGATACCTTGCCCTCCAAAGCTTCCAATGGTGGCGCGGATGGCATCCTCAACATACGCAGCGGCCGACTCTGGCTGGCCAATGCCTTTGGCAGCGAGTTGTTGCCGCTGATGGTTCCGGCGCGTGTGCAGCAGTACACCGCGCAGGGATGGGTGACCAACCTGTCCGATAGTTGTACGACGCTGGTGACGCCTGTTGCCGATGCAGGGCTGACCAACACCCTCAAGAACCTTACGGTGGCGAGCCTTTCTACCCCTGTCGTCGCGGGTGATGTACGCCTGAGACTGAGCTCGCCGGGGGCTGGTAATACAGGGCTGGTCGACATTGGTGGCGCCGTGCTTCGCGGTGGAAACAGCTGGCTGAGTTTGCCCATTGTTTCGGCACGTGCCTGTTTCGGTGTCTGTGGTCCCCGGTCGCCGGTTATCTATTTCCGGGAGAATTTCTAGGCTTGCCGCGTTTGTTTATTGGAAAAAGTCATTGAAAAATAAAGTGTTAGTGGATATCCTTTTGAAAAAACCTTAGGTGTTTGAACAATGTGGCCGAAATTCGGGGCGAAATTCGAAGACGGGTGGGTGGCAGTGGTCCGGCGAGGTCAGCGTCTGGATCTTGCGCATGTCATCCGTGCGCCCGGAAAGCGCCCGAGAATCCACGCCTTCGATTCCTATACGCTCGATGGCAGCGAGGAAAGCGCGCTGGCCAGGCTGGCACAGAGCAGGGGGCTGAAGCGCTATCGTTGTGCTACCCTGCTTGCCGAGGATGATTACCGGATGGCCCAGTTGGAGGCGCCGACGGTCGCCGAAGATGAGCGCATTCAGGCTTTGCGCTGGCGGCTCAAGGATATTGTCGATTTCCCCGTGGAAGGTGCGGCCATCGCAGTGACCGATATTCCCGTGGAAGGGGGGCGGCAGGCCAATGTGTTTGCGGTGGCAGCGCCGAGGCAGGTGATCAGCGAGCGCATGGATCGTTTTTACAAGGCGCGTGCACCGCTAGCTTCGATCGATATCCCGGAAATGGCGGTGCGCAACGTTGCCGCACTGTTCGAGGAGCCAAATCGTGGTCTTGCGTTTCTTGTCCTCAATGACGACGACAGCCTGCTGGTGATCACTTATCGTGGAGAGCTCTGCCTGTCGCGCCGGATCGAGATGACCGCACAGACGCTGAGTTCGGAAGATCCGGAACGGCGTCAGCAGATGCGTGAGCGTCTGGCCCTTGAATTGCAGCGCACGCTGGATAATTTTGACCGGCAGTTCGGTTTTATTTCCGTGTCACGCCTGATGGTGGCTGCCGAGAAAGACAGCGCCGGACTGACCGCTGCACTGGCCGAAAATCTCTATATTCCGGTCGTCGCCATGGATCTGGCGCAGGTGACCGATATCGATGCACTGCCCGAACTGCGCATGGCTGAGCGGCAGGCTCAGGGGTTGCTGGCCATCGGCACGGCGTTGAGGACCGAGCCATGAGTCAGCAGATCAATCTCCTGCTGCCCGAACTGCGCCCGCGTTTTGACTGGCTCGCCCTGCCGGTGGTGGTCGCTACGGCTGGCGTCGCCTTGCTGGTCTTTTTGTTGTTTGCCGGATACCAGTCCCTGCGCAGCGACCGCCTGAAAGGGCAGGAGGCCGACATCAATGGCCAATTGCTGAATCTGCAACAGCAGGTGCAGGCCGTGCAGCAGACGCTGGCTGCACGTCAGCCAAGCGTTACCCTGCCGCAGGAAATTGCCGACATGAAAGTCGCCGTCGACCAGCGCCGCGAAGTGCTCGATTTCGTCAGTCGGGCCGGGGTGAGCGGAAACAGCGCTTATTCCGGGGTTCTTGAAGGCTTTTCGCGGCAGGCCGGTGAAGGCGTGTGGCTCGTTGGTTTCGGCTTGTCCGGAAAGGATATTGAAATCCGCGGGCGTTTGCTGGATGCCACACTGTTGCCGGCCTACATTGAACGCCTCAATGGCGATGCGGCGTTTCAGGGGCGGCGATTCTCGGCTCTTGAGATGAAAGGGGTCGTTCCGGTGGTCGAGGCCCGGGCCGGGCAAGTTCCGGTCAATGCGAATGCCCCGCAGGCGGCTTCGCCCGGGCGTCCGTACACCGAATTCACCCTGCGTTCCGGAGCGGCAACGGTCGGGGAGAGGACTCAATGATGCGTCTGCCGCCCGGTTTGCTTCGCCTGAATGATCGATACAGGAAATTCTCGCGTCGGGAAAAGATCATGGTGGCGGCGGCATTGGTCATCGCGCCCCTGATGCTTGCGGAAACCCTTGTCGTTTCTCCTCTTGCCGCACGCAACAAGCGGGTGGAAGATAGCATCGCCCAGCAATCGGTGACGCTGACAGCATTGCAGACCCAACTGGTGACCTTGCAGCAGCAATTGCAGGCCGATCCAGATGCCGGGCCCAAGGCCGAACTGGCTGCGCTCAAGGCCGATCAGGCGCAGCTGGATGGCGAGCTTGAAAAGCTCGGAACGACCCTGGTACGTCCGGAAGAAATGAACGGCATGCTGGAACGCCTGCTCGCCCGCCATACTGGCTTGCGCCTGCTGAGCCTGAAGACCTTGCAGCCGCAGAGTGTGATCGCCGAGAAACGTGAGTCTGATGCGGCAGGGGCGCCTGCCAAACCCGCGGGGCGGACTTTCGATCTCTATCGGCATGGTGTGGAAATCCGGCTTGAAGGCAGTTATGCCGAGTTGCAGGCCTATGTCACCCAGCTCGAGGAGCTTCAACAGCGCCTTGTCTGGGGCAGTTTGCAGTACAAGGTGACGGAATATCCCAAGGCTGAAATGAGTCTGACGGTGTATACCCTGAGTCCGGATCGGGCATGGTTGAGCCTATGAAACTTGTCTCCACAGGAATGTTGATCCTTGGCGTCCTGCTTGCGGCGAACCCGGCGATTGCAGCTGGTGACCCGACCCGGCCGCCAGCCAGTTGGGTTGATCAGGCCGCTGCTCCGGGAGCGACCGGCGAAGGCGAAGGTTTGCGACTGCAGTCTGTCCTGATTCCGCAACGCGGCAAGCCGGTTGCAGTCATTGGCGGCGTGACGGTGACGCTCGGCGAGCATGTGGGCGATGCACGCCTGGTTCGTCTGACCGAACGTGAAGCAGTGTTGCAGGGTGCGGATGGCGTGACCCATCTTTATCTGACGCCCGATGTCAAAAAACAGTTGATTGTTGCGCCCGCTCCCCGAAAGAAGGGGAAAGCCGGGCAGGGGAAGGAATTGCGATGAGCAGGATGTTGATGGTGGCCCTTTCCGGATCATTTCTCGCGGCGTGCAGCCAGCAACAGGCTTTGCGCGTCGAGACCTATGATCGCATCAAGCAGGAAATGGAAGCTGCGGCTGCCAGCAAGCCGACGGCACAGGCACAGCAGGACGCCTTGAACCGGGCAATGGTGCCGCCCCTGCAAATCGATGCCCCTGCTCAGCCCAAGGCTGAACCACGTTTCAACCTGGCTGTGAACAATGCGCCGGTAAGCCAGGTATTGACCGCGCTGGTGTCCGGCACTTCCTACAGCATGATTTTTCCGCCCGAGTTGAGCGGCAGCGTCAGCCTCAACCTGAAGAACACCACGGTACGCGAGGCGCTCGACACCTTGCGCGACGTTTACGGCTACGACTACCGCATTCAGGGCAATCGCATCATCGTTCAGTCGAATACCTTGCAAACGCGGATTTTCCGGATCAACTACCTGGCCAACCGCCGTCTTGGGTCGAGCGACATGCGGGTGACCGGAAGTTCGCCAACCAGTTATGGCGGAACGACGAGTGGCGGTTCCGCAACTACCGGCCAGACTGCCGGCACTTCCAGCAGTGGCGCCACCAATCAGGGACAGCAGGCCTCGCAGAGTTCAACGATCCGCACCACATCCGATTACGATTTCTGGAAGGATCTGGGCAGCGCACTGAATACCATCGTGGGTAACCAGGAGGGCCGGAATGTCATCGTGAACCCCGCTTCCGGCGTGGTTCTGGTCAAAGCCATGCCCGGCGAATTGCGCTCGGTCGATGAGTACCTCAAGGCCACGCAGCTGGTGGTAGAGCGGCAGGTCATGCTGGAAGCCAAGATCATCGAGGTCTCGCTCAATGACTCTTACCAGACCGGCATCAACTGGAGCAAATTCGGTGGCGTGACGAATCGTTTCACGCTGGGCATGCTTGCGCCTTCCGCAAGCTTGTCGGGTAGCGGAACCCTGGCCGCAAACGCAGCCGGGATCACCGGGGGAACGGCTGTGGCCGCGGTGCCCGGCAGTGGTGGCTCGATGGCGACGGGGAGCGCAGGCAGCGGATTTTTCGGCCTGACCTTCCAGAACAAGGATTTCGCCGCCCTGCTTTCCTTCCTTGAAGGGCAGGGTGATGTGCAGGTACTGTCCAGCCCGCGTATCGCTACCACCAATAATCAGAAAGCGGTACTCAAGGTGGGTACCGACGACTATTTCGTGACTGGCATCAGCGGCGGCACGACCACCGCTTCCAGCAGTTCCAGCGGCAGCGCGACCCAGACCGATCCGACCGTCACGCTCCTGCCTTTTTTCTCCGGGATTGCACTGGATGTGACGCCGCAGATCGACGACGACGGCAACATCATTCTCCACGTTCACCCCTCGGTCAGCGATGTGCAGGAGAAGGTCAAGAATTTCACCATTGGCGGCAAGGAGTACTCCATGCCGCTGGCGTCGAGCAGCATCAACGAGAGCGACAGCATCGTGCGCGTGCAGGATGGCAGCATCGTTGCCATCGGCGGCCTGATGAGCCAGCGCCAGAGCAACAGCCGTAACGGTCTGCCCGGTGTGAGCGGGGTCACCGGCCTGGGTGCCTTGTTCGGCCAGAAGGAAAGCTCGAACGTCAAACGTGAACTGGTCATCCTGATGCGCTCGACGGTCATTTCCGGCGAAAACTCCTGGCGCGAGAATCTTTCCGAGAGCCAGCAGCGCATGCTGGATCTGGACCCGCGCCAGCGCATCAAGCCGTGAGGGTTTACTCGTTCAGCTGTTCTGAAATGGGGGTTGCACGGTGTATCTCGACCATTTCGGCCTGACCGAGCTGCCCTTCGGCATCACGCCGGATACCAGCTTTACGGTGATTACCCGCAGCCACCAGGAAGCGCTCAATACGCTGCTGATCGCGCTGGGTAGCGGCGAAGGCTTTATCAAGATCACCGGCGAAGTGGGTACCGGCAAGACTCTGCTTTGCCGGCGCCTGCTGCAATCCTTGCCGGCTGGCAGCGTTTCTGCCTATCTGCCCAATCCCTTTCTGGCGCCCCGTACCTTGTTGCTCGCCCTGGCTGAGGAACTCGGTCTTGCGGTGAGCACCGAGAGCGACGACTACCACCTGTTGCAAAGTGTCAATCGCGCGCTGGTTGCTCATGCCGCTGAAGGAAGACAAGTGGTGGTCTGCATCGACGAGGCGCAGGCCATGCCGCTGGAAACGCTGGAATCCCTGCGCCTGCTCTCCAATCTCGAAACCGAAAAGCGCAAGCTGTTGCAAATCATCCTGTTCGGGCAGCCCGAGCTCGATCGCAAACTGGCCGAGCCTTCGGTGCGCCAGTTGCTGCAACGCATTGCCTTCCATTACCAGCTGTACGGCCTGAGCCGCCAGGAAGTGAGCAATTATCTGGCGCATCGCCTGCGCGTGGCGGGCTATCGCGGAGAAGGTGTTTTTACCCAGCGTGCAGCGCGCTGCCTGCATCGGGCCAGTCGCGGCACGCCGCGGTTGCTCAACATTCTGGCGCACAAGTCCCTGCTTGCCGTTTTCGGTGAAGGCAAACATGCCGTTCGGGCCAGCCATGTCCGTCAGGCAGCAGCGGATACCGAGGGCGCTGGTTCGCCGGGGTGGTGGTGACATGAGTCTGATCAACGAAATGCTGCGCAATCTTGAGGCCAACCGGCCCGACGATCTGGCGCGGCAGAATCTGCAACGGGAAATTCGCAGCCTGCCACAAGCGCCGGCCAGCGGGCGTGCCCTGCGCGTGTTTCTTCTGCTGGCCTTGCCTACGCTGGGTATCGGGGCGGCGTATTTGTATGCCACCGGGCAGTTGTTGCCCCTGCTGGGCGTCGCAGCGCCGCCGGCATCGGTGAGCCAGCCCGTTGTGCCGGCCGTGCCCGTGTCGCCGGAACCGTCTGTTCCCCAGTCGTCGATCGACGTTCAGCCGGCGCTGGTTTCGGACAATCTGCGTCTGTCGCTTGATCTTGCTGTCGTGCCCAAGCCCGATGCTCCGGCTCCTCCTGCGCCGCAGAGTGTGGCAACGCCAACGGTTAAGGGCGATGCAACGCCGGTTGCTGAAGCTCCGCCAGCCGTCAGCGCACCCGTTTCCCCGGCAAAAATCGAGAAAAGCCCGGTGCTTTCAACCCCCAGGGATCGGGCCGATGTCGAATACCGGCGGGGCGAGCAAGCACTCGCTGCCGGCCGTTCTGCCGAGGCGGTCGAGGCCTTGCGGGCTGCGCTCAGGCTCGATCCGGGCTATGTGCAGGTGCGCCAGGCCTTGTTGCGCCAATTGCTCGAAGCGCGCAAATTCGACGAGGCGATTGTGCTTTTGCGCGAAGGGCTGGAACTGCAGCCGGCGCAAACCGGGTGGGCCATGTCGTTGGCCCGCCTGCAACTGGAACAGGGAGATGCGGCGGCGGCCGACCGGACTTTGGCCCTTTCCCAGGCCTATGCCGAAAACAATGCGGACTACGCCGGTTTTCAGGGCCACCTGAAAACGCAGCAGGGCGCCCATCGTCAGGCAGCCAGTCACTACCTGCGGGCGACGCGTCTGGCGCCGCAGGAGGGGCGCTGGTGGCTGGGTTTGGGGCTGGCGCTGGAAGGCGACGGCAGGGCAGGCGAGGCGAAGGATGCATTCAGGCATGCTCTTGCGACATCGACTTTATCGCCCGAACTGCACGCTGTGGCCGAGCAGCACTTGCGCTGATCCTCCGTAAAACTGACGCAAACTGTATTTCCCGTTTCGGGCGGCAGGTAGAATCAGCGTACTGATTTCGTTCAACATAAAAACAATCGATTTCTACAGGGGGAAGCATGCCAGTCAAACTCGTCCAGTCCACCGTGTCGGCCTATCGTTATCCGCTGCTCATCAAGCAGTTGCTGCTGACCCCGCTGGCCATCGCGCCGGAACAGGAAATCACCTACCAGGGCAAGCTGCGCTACAACTACCGCACGCTCAACGAGCGCATCGGTCGCCTGGCCAACGGCCTCGCCGGGATGGGCGTGGAGGCGGGGCAGACGGTGGCGATGATGGACTGGGACAGCCATCGCTACCTCGAGTGCTTCTTCGCCGTGCCGATGATGGGGGCGATCCTGCAGACGGTGAATATCCGCCTGAGCCCCGAGCAGATCCTATATACGCTGAACCACGCCCAGGCTGACGTGCTGCTGGTCAACAGCGAGTTCTTCCCGATCCTGGTGCAGATCGCGCCGGCGCTGGAAACGGTCAAGACTTTCGTGCTGTTCTCCGACGAGGCCGAGATGCCGGCGCCGCCGGTCACGATGGCCGCCGAATACGAGGCCCTGCTGGCCCAAGCTTCCCCCGACTACGATTTCCCCGACTTCGACGAAAACGCGCAGGCGACGACCTTCTACACTACAGGCACGACCGGCAACCCGAAGGGCGTCTATTTCAGCCATCGCCAGCTCGTGCTGCACACCTTGGGCTGCGCCGCGGCGCTCGGCGGCGCCAACGCCCAGGGCCACATCCACCGCGAAGACGTCTACATGCCGATGACGCCGATGTTCCACGTCCATGCCTGGGGCTTCCCGTATCTGGCGACGATGATGGGCGTCAAGCAGGTCTATCCCGGCCGCTACCAGCCCGACGTCATCTGCCGGCTGATCGCCGAGGAAGGCGTCAGCTTCTCGCATTGCGTGCCGACCATCCTGCACATGGTGCTCGGTCACCCGGCGGCCAAGGAAACCGACTTCAGCGGCCTCAAGATACTCATCGGCGGCGCCGCCATGCCCGAAGCCATGGCCATTTCCGCCCAGAAACGCGGCATGGACCTGTTCACCGGCTACGGCATGTCGGAAACCTGCCCGGTGCTCA
>CAZOWA010000043.1:0-26337 GCA_964583695.1 uncultured Dechloromonas sp. | reverse complement strand
CGACTTCCTTCAGCGTCGCAGGCGCAACTACCGAGGGCTCCGCGTGAAGAGCGGCAGTTACCAAAGCAAGAAGGGCGAGGGCGGCTTTTTGTTTCATGACATATTTTCTGTTGAGGAGTCACAATCACCTTACCCGGTTCCAACTCGATTTTCGGGACGAGGTGCCCCATCAGATTCCGGAACAGAAACGACAGGCGCGCTGATTATAAAAAACCCCGACCAGAGCCTTTGTAAAGATTGGTAAGCCTCAACAAACGGGCAGCTCGATGCTGACCACCAGGCCAGAGGGCTTTCCCCTTTTTGCCCAGATTTTCCCGTTGACCGCAGCAATGATGCGTTGCGCGATGGCCAGGCCAAGACCGTAGCCATCCGAGCTCACCGGACTGTCTGCACGATGAAATGGTTTAAAGATCGCTTCGAGCTCGCTCTCTTCAACCCCCGGCCCTTCATCTGCCACGCCAATCCTGAAGACACTACCAACCTGTCCGGCATGAATGTTCAGAACACCACCTCGAGGCGAATAACGCAAGGCATTGCGCACCACGTTCTCGATGGCCCGATGCAGCCACTCCGCGTTGGCCTGCACCTCGGGCATGAAGCCCGGAGTGTATTCGATAATGACGCCCCGCAGCCCACCTTCAAAGCGCGCGTCATCAACGATCCCGGCAAGCAGATCGGCAGTATCGACACGTTCCATCTCACCAATAACGCCGGCATCCAGCCGGGAAAGTGTCAGCAATTCGCCGACCAGCAAATTCATGCGCTCACTCTCGCGCTCGATGCGCTGAAGGGAATCTTCAATTCGCGCCGGCTGCTGCCGGGCCAGGCCGATAGCCGCCTGCAGGCGAGCCAGGGGCGAGCGCATTTCGTGCGACACGTCGTGAAGAAGACGCTTCTGCCCGTTCATCAAGGCCTGCAAACGCCCTGTCATGTGGTCAAAGTCCTGGCCAAGATCTGCCAACTCATCGCGCCGTCTGCCCATTTCCGGAGCAACCCGTTGATCCAGATTTCCATCGGCGACAGCATCACAGGCTTGTCGCAAATTCCGGATCGGCTTTGCGAAATACCAGGCCAGCCCAAACGCACAGACCAGACTTGCAATCAGGCCGACCGCGAGGGGAAGCACAGGCAAACTATCCGGGCCGCCTTTGGGCGGCTTCGGCGGAGGCGAGGGGTGAGGTGCGGCAAGGTGCTCTGCTCCGGGAAAAGGTGAAGGCGGAGGCGGCGACATCGTCCAGTTGGGTCGGATACGCTCGGCATCCATTTTTGCCATGCGCTCCGCAAACTGCTGGCGCTCGACCCAGAACAGGGCACCGGTACCTGCGATGGCCGCCAACTGACCCAGCCAGATGAACAGGAAAAATTTCCAGAACAGGCGCCCCATGTCACTCCCGAACCAGCTGGTAGCCCTGGCGATAAACCGTCTGGATGCATGAACGTCCGTCGGACAACACGCCCAGCTTGTGGCGGATGCTCGACAGATGTACGTCAATGCTCCGATCGAAACGCGCCAGCGGACGCCCCAGCGCATGCACCGAAAGATCAGCCTTGCTCACCGGACGCCCGGCATTGCGGGCAAGCAGTTCGAGCAGGTTGAATTCGGTGCTGGTCAGCTCGACAACTTCGCCCTTCCACTCCACCCTGCGCTGTTCGGGCCGAACGCACAAATCACCGGCAAAGATCGGCGCCAGACCGGCATCACCCGACTTCGCCGTGCGCCGCAGGATGGCTCGCAACCGTGCAGCAAGTTCCCGTGGCTGACATGGCTTGGGAACGTAATCATCTGCACCGAGTTCCAGCCCGAGGATCCTGTCCATGTCATCGCCCCTGGCGGTCAGCATGAGCACCGGCATCGAACTCACAGCCCGAATCTGGCGCAGTACATCGACGCCGGACATGCGCGGCATCATGACATCGAGCACTGCGATGGAAAATTTTCCGCTCAGCGCCGCCTCGACTCCGCTCTCACCATCGTGCAAGGTCGTCACCACAAAGCCATCCTGCGCCAGGTAATCCCCCAGCATTTCGGCCAGTTCGACATCGTCATCGACCAGCAGCACCGCCGTCATCGCTCGCCTCCTATTTACTGTCCGAATCATAGCGAAACAGCCCCGCTGCCCCCACGCGTTTTACAGACTTTTACCCCGGCCTGACGGCACTTAACAGCCTCCGGGAACAGAATTTCCTCGCCCTCGGACGCCTCTCGCCCGAGCCTCTACAGAAAGGAATTCAAATGCTGACAAGACACCGCCTCCCCGCCCGCCTCGTATCGATCGGGGCGCTGATGCTCACCCTGACCACCTCAACTCTCGCAATGCCCGGCGACAGGGACGGCGCCTGCCCGGCGGAAGCTCCCCGCCCCCACGTCTTTGGCGAGCGCCAGCCCCCTGCCGCCCTGCCGCCACCTTTCCTGCATCGAGTGAACCTCAGCGATGAACAAAAGGACAGAATCTTCGAGTTGATGTACCAGCAAATGCCGCTGCTGCGCCAGCACGAAATCAAAACGGCACACGCACTCGATGCACTGCGCAAGCTCGGCGCCAGTCCATCCTTCGATGTCGAACAGGCGCGAAAACTGGCCAATGCGGCTAGCGCATCGCAAGGCGAAATCCTGCTCCTGCGGGCGCAGACGGAGCAGAAAATCTACCTGCTGCTGACCCCAGAGCAACGACAGGCGGCAGAAATTGCCGGCCAGCAAAATATGCCGCGCTAGGCGAAAAAGCCCGTCCGTCGCACCCAAAAAATGTGCGACGGACAGCAAAAAGGCCATCACCGCTTAACAAAGTTTTACCCGTCTTAACGCCAACCACCGTCAGAAAGCGGGCTTTCAGGCCGATAAATTGCACATGGATAACAACCCGGCACGGCACCCGCCGCGGGTCTCATTCAACCTTTGCACAAGGAGCACATCATGTTGAGCGGTATCAGTCAGACATCCCAGATGGCGAGCACGCTTTTTTCGAAGCTGGACACCAAGAGCCAAGGCTATCTGGAAGCCAGCGATTTCGTCACAGCCTTCAACCAGATCGGATCCGGCTCTGCCTCTACGACGGCAGAAGAAGTCTTTGCCGCGCTGGACAGCGACAGCGATGGCAAGGTAACCGAGAGTGAATTTGCGCAGACCCTCAGCAAGCTGCAAGAGGAACTCGAAGGCCAGTTCAGCCAGATGCGCATGGCCGGCATGACCGGACAGGGGCCGCAAGGCATGAGCGGCATGCCCCCTCCGCCCCCGCCGCCGAATGATGAAGGCTTCACGCAGGAAGAGTTGCAAAGCCAACTGGAAGAAATTGGCAGCACCGATAGCCAGCGCAGCGACTTCATTACCAACATCGTCGAGAACTTCGAGGCTGCCGATACCAACGGTGATGGCAAAGTCAGCTTCACCGAGGCCCAGGCGTACAACCAATCGACTTCGGAGACGACGGAATCAACCTCGTCCAGCGCCAGCACCGGTACCAGCGATTCACAAATCATGATGCAGATCATGAAGCTGGTTCACGCCTACGGCAACGAACAGAATTCCAATGCCCTGAGTTCCCTGCTCTCGGTATCTGCCTGAATTTTCCAGAAACCAGTGGCCGGCGATCCGCCGGCCATTTTTTACCGCACTCGGCAAGTGGCGGAATTTGCAAGCTAACTGTCCATCCCGGCAATGGCTTTCCGGCGCCAACGCACCTTACGATCACTCCCTCACCACAACTCCAAGGGAGACAACATGCAGGCCTTTCAGGACTTCTATCCGGAAAACGTCGCACATTGCTATGGATGCGGCCGACTCAACGAACACGGGCACCAGATCAAGACTTTCTGGGAAGGTGACGAAACCGTCACCCGTTTTCAGCCTAAACCCGAGCACACCGCGATTCCCGGTTTTGTCTACGGCGGGCTGATTGCTTCCCTGATCGATTGCCACGGCACTGGTACCGCTGCGGCGGCCATGTACCGCGCAGAAAACCGCTCAATGGACAGCCTGCCGCCTTTCCGCTTCGTTACCGGCGCGTTGAATGTCAGCTTCCTGAAACCGACACCGCTCGGCCCTGTTCTTGAAATCAGGGGAAAGATCAGGGAAATCAAGGGTCGCAAGGTGGTTGTCGAAGCCACGGTATATGCGGAGGGAGTTGCCACCGCCAAGGGCGAAATCATTGCACTGCAAATGCCCGACACCTTTACCGGCTGAATCGTGCAACCCGCCCCATCCGCTTCAGGATGGGGTAGCGCCGCGCAGTTTGCGATAAAGCGTTCGCTGGCTGACACCCAACCGCGCCGAGAGGCAGGCCAAATCACCTTCAACCTGCTGTTTGGCCCACTCGATGTAGAGGGATTCAAGCGAGCCGAGATCAACGACCTCATTGAGACTAAACGCGCCCTCCGGCGATGGCAGAGGAGCTGGCAGATCGTCAGCCAGATCGGTCAGGTGCGAAACCTCGATCACATCACCATCGGCGAGCAGGGTGGCCCGCTCGATCAAATTGCGCAGTTCCCGGATGTTGCCACTGTAGCGCCGGCGACTCAGCCAGGAAAGCGCCGACGGCGAAAACCGCCGCCTGCTTTTCCGATCCACCCGCGCCAGCAGTGAGATCGCCAGTAGAGGAATGTCGTCGGCACGTTCGTGAAGGGCAGGCGTGCGAATGGGGAAGGTGTTGATCCGGAAATATAGATCCCGCCGGAAGGTCTCGGCCTGAACCATGGCCTGCAAATTGCGATGTGTCGCCGTAATCAGACGAAAGTCTGCCGACAGCCAGTCCAGCCCGCCGACGCGCCGATAGGTACCCGTTTCCAGCAGGCGCAGCAGTTTCACTTGTTGCGACAGAGGCAGCTCACCGATTTCATCAAGGAACAGGGTACCCCCTGCTGCTGCCTCGACCAGTCCCTGCTTGCGATGCGTCGCCCCGGTAAACGCTCCTTTTTCGTAGCCGAACAGTTCGCTCTCGAACAAGGTTTCCGTCATACCGGCACAATCGACGGCAACAAACGGTCCCTCCTGCCGGGAACTGGCCTCATGAATGGCATGTGCCACCAGTTCCTTGCCAGTACCGGTCTCTCCGAGCAAGAGCACGGTCGCCTCCGACTCAGCGACGCGCAGCACCTTCTCCAGCATTTTTCCGAACACCGGTGAACGGCCAACCAGCCCGCGAACCGCCACCCTGCTACTGGCCTGGCGAACCACACGCATGGTTTCGACGAAGTAGACGATCTGCCCCTGATCGTCGCGTATCGGCGTTGTCTCAACATCGACGTGTTCCTCACCGCGCGAGGTGTGGTGCAGGTGCAGGACGCGCTGAGGCGCTCCATCCTCGAGGCTTTGTCGGAGTGGGCAGGACTCGCCGGCCTGATCGCAGGGTACATCGAAATGATGCGACACCTCGTAACAAGTACGCCCGATGATCGGCTTACCCGCGCCAAAATCCCGGATGTACGCGGTGTTGGCTGCAATGATCCGATGCTCAGCATTCATCACGATGCGAGGCTCGGGTAATCCGTCGAGGAAGGAGATCAATTCGCTGAGAAAATGTGAAGTCATGTCAGTTTCGTCGCCCGCGACACTTTGTCGCGCCAATTTTGACACAAACCCGAAAAACCGGACAGAATTTTTCTCGATTCATCACGCTAACCATATGATTTATAGTGGAATTGATGAATCTCAAAAACCAGGCATGCATCTTGTTAGTATAATGTCCGGAAACCGGTGAACTCATCCAGCCAATTGCGCTTTCCTGCCTTCTTTTTCGGGCTGGATACGGCTCACCGGAATGCCGACCGGTCGCATTCGTCATCCAGTTCGCCCCGCAGGCCTGCTTGATGTGCCCGGTCAGCCCAAGGTCAAAGCCATCCCGGTTTCCAACCCTACTTATCGCCACGAAGAAGACAATGAGCCAGCCAGAAACAGAAACCAGCAAGCCGCAGGAAGAAGTCAAAACCATCTCGATGTACGAAAAGCGCAAAAAGATTTACGCGAAACGTGCGCGCGGGCTGTTCGACAACTGGCGAATCATGCTCGTCATCTTCACCCAGGTTCTCTTCTACGTCAGCCCCTGGCTGGTCTGGAATGATCGCCAGGCAATCCTCTTCCATCTTGTCGAACGCAAGTTCTACATCTTTGGCCTGGTTTTCTGGCCGCAGGACGTCATTTATCTTGCCGCCCTGCTGATCATCTCGGCTTACGCCCTGTTTCTCGTCACCGCCATTGCTGGCCGCCTATTCTGCGGCTATGCCTGTCCACAGACGGTTTATACACAGATTTTCATGTGGATCGAAAACTGGGTGGAGGGCGACCGCAATGCGCGATTGAAGCTGGACAAGGGGCCCATGGATGCGCGCAAATTCCGCATCAAGGCCACCAAGCACCTGCTCTGGGGCGTGTTCTCGCTGTGGACCGGCTTCACGCTTGTGTGCTACTTCACTCCGGTCACCGAACTGATGGCTTCGATGAAGACTGGCGGCTTCGGCGCATGGGAAATCTTCTGGATCTTCTTTTACGGTGGCTTCACCTATCTGTTCGCCGGCTTCATGCGCGAACAGGTCTGCAAATACATGTGTCCCTACGCCCGCTTCCAGAGCGTGATGTTCGACCCGGACACCCTGATCATCACCTATGATCCGACCCGTGGCGAACAGCGCGGCGCCCGCAAGAAAGGCGCCGATGCCAAGGCACTGGGCCTGGGCGACTGTATCGATTGCGGCCTGTGCGTTCAGGTTTGCCCGACCGGCATCGACATCCGCAACGGTCTGCAATACGAATGTATCGGTTGCGCCGCCTGTATCGACGTCTGCGACCAGGTCATGGACAAGGTCGGCCTGCCGCGCGGCCTGGTGCGTTATTCGACCGAAAACGCCATGGCACACCACATGACGCCGAAGGACATCGTCAGCCACATCATCCGTCCGCGCATCATCCTGTACACGGTCATTCTCGCCGTCATCACCGCACTGGCCGCATGGTTCCTGGCGCATCGCATCCCGCTCAAGGTCGACATCATCCGCGACCGTTCGACACTGGCCCGCGAGGCCGACGACGGCCGCATCGAAAACGTCTACACCCTGCAAATCATGAACACGGCCGAAGAAGCGCACCGCTTCAAAGTAACGGTTGATGGCATGCCGGGTGTCGAACTCGATGGCAACGGCGAAGTTGACGTGCCGCCCGCCACTCTTCAGGCCTTCAACACGGTGGTCCGCGTACAACCGGATGCCGGCAAGAAGGGCGCCAACCAGATTCACTTTGAGATCCACGCAACGGACAACCCGGAAATAAAAGTTCGGGAGAAAGCCTCTTTCCTCCTGCCCTAACGCCAATTGGGCAGACTCCGCTTGGGCGGGAGCTTGACTCCCGCCTTTTTTTCGCCCGCGTTTTTAGATTACCGATGCGCAGTGCAAGACCGCCAGCCCCAACCGACTTCGACGGTCAACCGGAAAAATCGTCAAAAAATGGCAGGTGCCTTTACTGCCCTGGCTGGCGCAGCGACAGCCCCCAGTAACTAACACTCAGATACGCCCACAGGCGCGATCAAGGAAATTAGCCACCACGCCCACGTGCAGGCCGACATCGCCATAATCATCGTGGCTACCGGGAATCAGGAACAGTTCGACCTGCTCGCCGCGCCGCGCCGTGAAAATTTCCTCTGCCTCGCTGACCGGAACCGTTTCATCCTCCGCCCCATGCGCAATCAGTACAGGACACTGCACTGCGGCGATGCTGCGGCGCGGTGCGATGTCATCGAAACGATAGCCGATGACCCACTGGATATAAGCCAGCATGTAGGCACCAACCGGCCAGAAAGGCACGCCCTTGAATGCCATCCAGCGCCGCATCATGGCCGCTGGGTGCGCAAATGCGGCCAGGCTAACCACCATGCGCAATGACGGTCGCCGTGAAGCAACGAGCAACGCCGCCCCTGCGCCGACCGAATGTCCGATCACACCCAGCGCCGCCGGATCGACTTCGGCCTGCCCGGCCAGCCAGTCGAGTGACGCCTCGATATCCTCGGCAAAGCGCGGCAAAGAGGTAAAGCTGTCCATATCACTGCGCCCGTGACAGCGTGCATCGACCATCAGCAAGCCGTATCCCGCCGCATGCAAGGGCTCGGCAAGCGGCAACATCATCTGCGCATTGCCGCCCCAGCCATGCATGATGACCAGCGCCGGCCCACGTTGTAGCGCCGGGATGTACCAGCCAAACAGGCGTTTGTTGTTGCGCGTCTCCAATCCGACCTCACGCCAGGGCAAGGCGCCCGGATCGGAGGTCTCCGGAATGCGCTCGGGCGCGAGACTGCGCCGGATATACACGTTCAACGCAACGACCAAACCAACAGGAACGAGCAGCAGCAAATACCAGCTCATGCCGCCACCCAAAAAACCTGAAAAACCAACTGAACTCGCATCACCGCTCCAGAATATAAGACTTCGCTGATTTTACGCGGTGAACCCGAAAAATCGCCCAAAAACACCCGCCACCAATGGCGCTATACTCACTGCAGAGGAGGGGGGATCATGCCAATAACCACGCATCTCGTTTGCTGCCGTCAAAGCGGCGGTATCGCCTGTTGAGCCGTCCGTGGACACGCTCTTCCTTCTTGCGCTGGCGACCGTGGTCATCGTTCTCGTCTTCGACTACACCAACGGCTTTCACGACGCTGCCAACATCGTGGCGACGGTAATCGCCTCGCGCGCAATGACGCCGGCGCAAGCGGTGGTGATCGTCGGAGTGTTCGAATTTCTCGGCCCCCTGCTTGGCGGCACGGCGGTCGCCAACACCATCGGCAAATTCGTCGTACTCGACGGCATTGCCCCCGTGCTCTCGCTCTCCATCCTGCTCTGCGGCTTGATCGGCGCCATCGTCTGGAACCTCGGCACCTGGTATTTCGGCATTCCCTCGTCCTCTTCACACGCGCTGGTCGGCGGACTGATCGGCGCCGTCGTCGTATCGGTCGGCAGCGACCATGTCGTGTGGGGTTTTGGCGAACTTGCTGATGGCCACGTTACCGGTATCGTCAAGGTACTGGCTGCGCTCATTCTTTCACCGCTTATCGGTTTCTGGTTCGGATTCCTCGTGCACCGCCTGCTCACTGCCGTACTCGTCGCCGCCAATCCAGCAGCCAACTCCCGCCTGCGGGCCATTCAGTACATCACCGCTGCCGGCCTCGCCTTCTCGCATGGCGCCAACGACGCGCAGAAAAGCATGGGGATTCTCACGCTTGTACTGCTGCTGGGCGGCTTCATCCCCAGTTTCGAGGTTCCCTTCTGGGTCATGGTCGCCTGTGCTACGGCGATCACACTCGGCATTCTCTCCGGTGGCTGGCGCATCGTACGCACGCTGGGATTCGCCATTTACCGGGTCAGACCGATCCATGCCCTCGGCTCACAATTGACCTCCGCCCTGGTCATTCTCGGTGCATCCGCTGGTGGCGCCCCGGTATCGACCACGCACGTCGTCGCCACCTCGATCATGGGCATCGGCGCCTCGGAACGTCCGCGCGCCGTCCGCTGGAGCAAGGCAGGCGACATTGCCATGACCTGGATCATCACCATTCCCGGCGCTGCCCTGGTTGCAATTCAAGCCTACGCGCTGGTCAACCTGTTTCTCGGAGGCAAAGCATGAGCGAAGAAAACGCCGCCCCCTCGATTTTCCGCCGTCTTTTTGATCGGGTCTTCCCGAAGATGCCCGATTTTTTCACCCTGCTCACCGACCAGTGCATGCATGTCGCGCACACCGCCGGCCTGCTCGTCGAGTTCATGGAAAGCGGCGACCCGAATACCGGCCTGCTCATTCGCCAGGACGAACACGAGGCCGACCGCGTCAAGGTTCACAATCTGCATACGCTCAACGAAGCCTTCTCGACGCCGATTGACCGCGAAGACCTCTACCGGGCAATCATCGATCTCGACGAAGTTGTCAATTACTGCAAAACCACCGTCAGCGAAATGGATGTACTCGGCCTCGCTCCAGATAAAAGTTGCCTGGAAATGGCCATGCACATCAAGCTGGGCACGGACGCCCTGGCACTGGGCTTCTCACGTTTGGCCAAGAACCCGGCGGAAGCAGCTGCCGATGCCGACAGTGCCCGCAAGGCCGAACGCAAGGTTGAAAAAGCCTATCGCCGCGCCATCGCAGAGCTGTTCCAGGGAGACGACTACATTCACATGTTCAAGCGCCGCGAAATCTACCGCCACCTGTCCAACGCCGCTGACCGCATGGCCAACTGCGCAAACACCCTGCACGACATTGTGGTAAAAATGTGCTGACCCCGACGAGCCGGCTGCCTGACAAGAATGGCGGCCGCGCCACAACCCAGGAAAATACATGACCCAGAAGCAGAAAATTCTGCTTGCCTTCATTCTCCCGGCAATTGTCGCCCTGTTCACGATCGCGGTTTTTCTCGAAAAATCGCATCAGCAACTGGCAGTGGAACGTTGGTCGAGCGAACACGAGGCGCTGGTTCGCACCCTGGCACTGGCCATGGAAAGCAAGCTTGCCGAGGCGCAGGATCTGCTTACCTACACCGCCCAGCTCGACGAGTTTTCGCGCCTCGGGGAAATCGACAAAATCGACCGTACACTCAACGGCATTCCCGAGCATGTCGACCGCAACAAACGCAAAATTCTCGATGCACTGCTGACCAAAACCCGGGCGATCTCAATCGTTTTCCTGCTGCTACCCAACGGCGATCATTACCTTTCCCATCCCTACCAGGTTCAACGCTCCCTCAAAAAGTACAATCTGGCGGACCGGCCTTATTTTCAGGAAGCAACCCGAACCAAAAAGCCCGCAATATCGGACAGCATTATCGGTGCTGACGGCAATCCGGCAATCGTCGTTGACATCCCGCTACTCGACCCACAGGGGAATATTTTTGCCCACCTTGGCGCGGTCGTTCTTCTGGAAAACCTTTCATCGCTGGTCACCCCTGCGCATATCGCACCCTTCGAAGTCGGACTCCTGATCGACCGGGAAGGCAAACTCATTGCCCACAGCGACCCGACACAGATTGGTGTGGAAAACCAGGTCATCCGGTTTAAACACCCCTTGCTCGACAAGAGCGCAGGGGAAGGAAAGGGCGTCAGCTTCCTGCGCTGGCGGGACGAAAAAAACAACGAGTGGCTGAGCTTTTCCCAACGCCTTGACACCGGCTGGCACCTCATCCTGCAACGCCGGCTTTCCCGGGTCAGCGCGGAATACGCCAGCGCGGTCAATCAAAGCATCCTCCTCGTCGGGCTGATCCTGCTCATTACCGGCGGGATCGGACTAAGCATGGCCTTCCTGGTCGCCCGGCGCTGGGAATCTGCCGACCTCGCCCTCGCCCAATCAAATGACCTGCTCGAACAACGCGTCGCCGACCGAACCGCCGAACTCGAAGTCAGCGAAGCGCAACTGGCGGCATCCCGCGACTTTTATCTTTCCGTCCTCGAAAACTTCCCGGCTCTCATCTGGCGAGCCGGGCTGGACATGAAGTGCGACTATTTCAACCAGACCTGGCTTGCTTTCACTGGCCGCAGCATCGAGCAGGAACTCGGTGACGGCTGGGCAGAGGGCGTGCATCCCGATGATCTGCAACGCTGCTTCGAAATCTATCAGGACAGTTTCCAGAAGCGCCAGGCATTCTCGATGGAATACCGGCTGCGTCGTCATGACGGCACCTATCGCTGGATCATCGACATCGGTCAGCCCTTCAACGACTTTACGGGAGAATTTTTCGGTTATCTGGGCGTCTGTTTCGACATTTCGGAACGCCGCGAGGCGGCTGAAAAACTGCAGCTGGTCGCCAGCGTCTTCTCCCACGCCCGCGAAGGCATCGTCATCACTGACGCTGAAACGACGATCATCGACGTCAATGAGGCCTTCAGCGAAATCACCGGCTACGCACGCGACGAAGCGCTCGGGCGCACACCGAGGATGCTCAAGGCCCCCCAGCCAGCCGACGCGAACTGCTACGCAACCATGTGGAATGCGCTAAGCACCAACGGCTACTGGCAGGGCGAAATCTGGAACAGGAAGAAATCCGGCGAAGTCTACGCAGAACTGCTCACCATTTCGGCCGTACGCGATAACAACGGCAAGGTCATCAATTACGTCGAAATTTTCGCCGACATTACCCAGCAAAAGGAGCACGAGCGGCGCCTTGAGCAACTTGCCCACTACGATTTGTTGACTGAACTGCCCAATCGCGCCCTGCTTGGCGACCGCTTGCAAATGTCCATGGCGCAGGCGAGGCGCAGCGAAAAGCGTTTGGCGGTCTGCCTGCTTGATCTAGACGGCTTCAAGCAGGTCAACGACCGGCTCGGCCACGCCGCCGGCGACGCACTGCTCATCGCCTTTGCGCAGCGCATGCGCGAACAGCTTCGCCAGACGGACACGCTGGCCCGCCTGGGTGGCGACGAATTCGTCATCCTCATCAACGACCTGGACAGTTACGAAGAATGCAGCGACGCCATCCGCCGCATCATCTTCTGCGCCAGCCAGCCTTACACGCTGGGCGACGAGACGGCGAACATTTCAACCAGTATCGGCATCACCATCTACCCGGATGACGGAGCCGACCCCGACCTGCTTCTGCGCCACGCCGACCAGGCCATGTATATCGCCAAGCAAACCGGCGGCAGCCGCTATTTCATGTTCGACCCTTCCAAGGATCTCGCTGCCCGAGCCGACCGCAATGCGCTCGAACGCCTGCGCCAGGGCTTGCTGGCCGGCGAGTTTGAACTGCATTACCAACCCACAGTCGACATGCAGCGCGGGTGCGTCGTCGGCGCCGAAGCGCTCATCCGCTGGCGGCACCCCGAGCGCGGCCTGGTCATGCCCGGCGAGTTCCTTCCCCTGACCGAAGATACCGATTTCGCCATTACGCTCGGCGAGTGGGTAATTCATCAGGCACTCCGGCAGATGGACATCTGGCACCAAAACGGACTGTCACTGGTAATCAGCATTAATGTCGCCCCTCGCCACCTGCAACAGCCGGATTTTGCCGAAGGCCTGGCCGCCCTGCTTTCCGCCTTCCCGGATCTGCCGACGCACTTGGTCGAACTGGAAATTCTTGAAACAGCTGCACTGCACGATACTGAACACGCGGCCGAAGTCATTTCCGCCTGCCGGAGGATGGGCGTCTCCTTCGCGCTCGACGATTTCGGCACCGGCTATTCCTCGCTGCTTTACCTCAAGCACCTGCCAGCCGACATGCTGAAAATCGACCAGTCATTCGTACGCAACATGCTTTCCGATGACGAACATCTGGCCATCGTGCGAGGCGTCATCGGTTTGGCAACTGCCTTCAACCGCAAGGTCATCGCCGAAGGCGTGGAAAGTATTGAGCATGGTGCAGCGCTGCTGCGCGAAGGCTGCACCCTGGCCCAGGGCTACGGCATCGCCCGACCGATGCCGCCTGGCGACCTGCCCGACTGGATCGACAACTGGCAGGCACCGACGCACTGGCTCAACACCCAGCCGAACAACACGACCATTCCGGACGAAATATAGGGAACAAGGCCGCGCTGCCCGAAGCGCTCGGCCAGCGCTGCCGCCTACGCCGATTCTGCAACCAACTCGACGGTTTCGCCGGCAAAACGCACCGTCTGGCCGGGTCGCAATTTAGCGCGTTTTTTCGTGTCGACCGCAGCATCCACCTCAACCAGACCTTCGGCGATCGCAGCGTGGGCGGCACCGCCGGACTCACAAAGGCCAGTGGCCTTGAGTAACTGGTCAAGCTGGATATAGTCGCCACGAACGGCAAAACGAATGGCCATGATTTCTCCTGTTGTCGGCATCCGGCACGCAGAGCCCGCTTCTATTCCAATGTTGTCGCATAGCCGGGAACTGGCGCAAATCAGTGCAACACTGATGCGCATTGTATCGCTTTCCACAAGCCTCCCGGACGAATACAAAAAATGCGCCAGCGCGGTGCATGACAGACTCCTTATGCACTACCAAGGCACACAAAACCGGATTATTCCCCCATTTTGGGGCGGGTATGCTCCTTGCTGAGACTACTGCTCATTTGTTCTGTCTCATCCGCTCCGTGCAATTTCGTCCCAAACGTCAGACGCCAGGCAACCTCGCCAACGTCGCTGTCAATCATTCACAAGTTCTCGACACCCTGATCAGAAACCTGGAGGGGATGGCTTACCGATGCCTCGATGATTCGAAGTGGACGATGATTTTCGTGAGTCACGGATGCCTCGATCTGTGCGGCTACCACCCGGAGCAAATTCTCGGCAAAACGGGACTTTCATGGGAAGCGATTACTCACATTGACGACCGTGAGCACGTCCGCAAAACAATCCGGAACGCCATAACCGAGAAGCGCCGATTTTCCGTGCAATACCGGATCGTCTGCCAATCCGGAAAAATCAAGTGGGTCAATGAACGGGGAATCGGCATCCGCGATGAAGCTGGCGAAGTTGCCATCGAAGGTTTTATCGAGGACATCACGGAACGACGGGCGACGATCGAGGCACTGGAAAACGCCGAGTTGCGCTATCGCCACATTTTCGAACACGCCTCGGAAGGCATCTTCCAATCGACGCGCGATGGCCGCTATCTTGCTGCCAACCCCGCCCTGGCCCGTCTGTACGGCTATGAAGATGCGAAGTCGCTGATCGAGGATCTCTCTGACATCGAACGACGGCTTTACGTCGAGCCCGGTCGCCGCAATGATTTTCTTCGCCAGATCGGCAGCCACGGCGAGGTGATGAATTTCGAATCGGAGGTGTACCGACGCGATGGTTCCCGTATCTGGATCTCGGAAAATGCCCATGCCGTGCACGGGCCAAGCGGCGAGTTCATCTGCTACGAGGGCACGGTACAGGACATCTCGGCCCGCAAAAAATCTGAAGCTCGCCTGCAGATGCTGGCCATGGTGTTTTCCAACAGCAACGAGGCCATCATTGTCACCGATGCCGACAATCGCATCGTCGCAACCAACCCCGCCTTCACGCGCCTGACCGGTTATACCCCGGAAGACGTGGCCGGAAAAAACCCGCGCGTCCTGTCCGCAGGAACAACCTCGCCCGAAGTTTTCCGCGAAATGTGGTCAACCCTGCTCCGTGACGGCGCCTGGCAAGGAGAGCTATGGGACCGCTGCAAGTCCGGCGAGGCCTATCCAAAGTGGCTGTCCATTTCGCTAGTGCGTGACGAATCGGGAAAGATCATCAATCACATCGGCAGCTTCATCGACATTTCGGAGCTGAAGGCAACACAGGAAAGAATCCGTTACATCGCCCATCACGACACGCTCACCAGTCTGCCCAACCGTTTCAGCCTGCACGAAAAACTGGAGCAGGCGCTGGCCTTCTGCAAGCGCAAGAAAATGCAGTTGGCGCTGATGCTGATCGACCTCGACCGTTTCAAAACCATCAACGATACGCTCGGCCATCAGGCTGGCGACGAACTACTGATCCAGGTAGCAAAACGCCTGGGCGGCGCAGTCAGGGAAAGCGACATCGTCGCGCGACTGGGGGGCGACGAGTTCGTCATCGCCCTTCCCGGCATCAACTCGCCGGCAGATGCCGCGCACCTTGCCGACAAGATCGCCCGCGACATTTCCGAACCCTACCTGATCAACGGACAGGAACAACGTACTTCGCTCAGTATCGGCATCTGCCTCTACCCTGACGACAGCATCGAAATCGGCGATCTGCTCAAGAATGCCGACGTCGCCATGTATCACGCCAAAGCCAAGGGACGTGGCAACTTTCAGTTCTTCACGGAGGACATGAACATTGCCACCACCACACGTCTCGGGATTGAATCGGATCTGCGGCTGGCCCTCAGCCACAATGAGTTTGTCCTGTATTACCAGCCGCAGCTTGATCTGCGACGGGGACGCATCGTCGGCGTCGAAGCACTGATTCGCTGGCAACACCCCACGCGAGGCATGGTATCACCGGCCGAGTTCATTCCGATTGCGGAAGAAAGTGGCATGATCGGCGCAATTGGCGACTGGGTGCTGGAAGAGGCATGCCAGCAACTCAAATTATGGAAAGAACGAGGCATCGCTGACATCCGCATGTCGATCAATCTGAGCACCAGCCAGTTTCTCGACAAAACACTGCCGGCAAGGATTCACGGGCTACTCGCGACAAACGGCCTGAGCGCCGACCTGATCGACCTTGAGGTGACCGAATCAATGTCCATGGCCTCACCCGACGAATCCATCAGCGTCATGAAGACACTATCGGGCAGCGGCTTGACCCTGTCCATCGACGATTTCGGCACGGGCTACTCTTCGCTGGCCTACCTCAAACTGCTTCCGATCAACACGCTGAAAATCGACCGTTCATTCGTCGAAGACATCGAATCCGACCCCAACGATGCCGACATCTGCGATGTTACCGTCCTGCTTGCCCACAAACTGGGACTGGAAGTCGTCGCCGAAGGCGTCGAGACCGAAGCGCAATTGAAGTTTCTGCTCAGCATCGGCTGTGAAAAAATTCAGGGCTACCTGATCAGCAAACCGCTCCCGGCAGACGAAGCCGAACGTTTCATCCGTAACAATGCATCGATTGCAGAACCGGGAAGCATCGATCTCTGGCTTCGCTGAAAGCCGTGCCTAGCTGGTACTACTCGCCGTCAACCAGAATCAGGTGCACCCGGCACGGCCCGTGCGCGCCCAACACGATGGTCTGCTCGATATCTCCGGTTCGTGACGGCCCGGAAATAAAATTGACCGCCCTCGGCAAAGTGCCGCACTCCCTGCGCAGCAGCGCAAAGGCGTCTTCCATTGTAGGCACGAGGCGCGACACCGGAATCAGTGCAATATGTGTTTCCGGAAGCAAACTCACGCTGGCTGGCGTATCGGGGCCGGAAAGCAGCATCAGCGTACCGGTTTCGGCAATCGCGCAAAAACATCCGGTCACGCCCACCTTATCTGCATCCACCGCCCCTCTCGCCACCACGGTCAGTGTGCTGCCGGCCCAATCGAGGCGACCAAGATCAGGCGAAACGACAAGGGAACATCCCAGGGCATTTGCCGACAAAAACCGAGCGATGGCCACTGGCGCATCAGTGCTGCCGGAAACGCGCTCGACACTGCTCGATAACGTGGTTGCACGGGCGCTGAAGCGCTCAATCAGATTCTCGCCAAGTATCGGCTGCGGGCCACGCCCCCGGCTGGAAAGATAAGCCTCTGCGACGGCACGGCGCGCCGCAAAATCGGGTTTTCCGACGCCGGAGCGGACGCGACCGAGTATTTCGTCCCGCGCACTCATGCCACCCGGTTCCTCGGGTTTCCGGCAACAAATGCCTCGATATTGTCGATCAACTGATCCGCCAGCACCTGCATGGCCGGACGACTGGCCCAGGCGACATGCGGCGTCAGCAAAAAGTTGGGCAGCGCCAACAGTTCAGGATTGACCATCGGATGCCCCATTGGTGGCGGCTCGGCACTGATCACATCAAACCCGGCCCCGGCGATCCACCCCGCCTTGAGCGCCCGAATCAGCGCAGATTCGTCGACCAAGCCGCCTCGCGCTGTATTGATCAGCAGGGCACCAGGCTTCATTGCCCGCAACTCGGCCTCCCCGATCAATGCCTGGGTTTCCGGCGTTAGCGGACAATGCAGGCTCAACACATCCGCCGCGGCCAACACTTCGGCGAAAGCGAGATAACCCGCCCGCACGGAATCCGCCCCCTTGCGCTCGGCACGCACCACGCGCATGCCGAAGGCCTCGGCCAGGCGTGCAACACCACTTCCAAGACTGCCGCTGCCGACCAAGCCCAAGGTACTGCCGTGGAGGTCTGCAATCGGGTGGTCAAACAGGCAGAACTGGCTGGATTGCTGCCAGCGCCCGGCCCGCACCGACTCCCGCCAGGCGACGAGATTGCGCGACAGGGCCAGCATCAATGCCATGACATGCTCGGGCACGGTGTGCTCGGCGTAACCGCGAATGTTGGAAACAACGATCCCTCGCGCCTTGCAGGCTTCCAGATCGACAATATTTGTACCGGTCGCGGCCACCGCGACCATTTGCAACTGCGGCAGAGCATCAATCACCGCCGCCGGCAAAGGCGCCTTGTTGACGATGGCAATCGTAGCTCCGGAAAGACGTTCGGCAACCTCTTCCGGGCGCGTCGCGGGATATTCAACCCACTCATGCGCCAAGGCCGGACGCCGCACATTGGCGATGATCGACTCGCGTTCGAGATAGACGATGCGATGCATCAAACACCCTGCGCCACGAAACTGATGCCATGCGCCGAGGCGATCGCCCCAACCTGTGCAGCCAGGGCAGCGTTGCCACTGAACACGAGCCGATCGACACCGACCGAACACAAGCCTTCGATCGCCGCAGTATCACCTTGCAGCAGATTGAGGACGCCTGCTGGCCACTCGACCCGCCCGCTCAGTTCGCACAACGCATAGACCGCCGAGGGCGCCTTCGGGCTAGGCTTGACGACCATCGCCGCGCCCGCCATCAGGGCGGGTGCCATCGCCTTGGCAAAACCGGCCAGCGGACGCGAGGCATCGACAACCAGCGCAAAAACCCCGGTTTCGCCCACATTGACTCCGCGCAACGCTGCCACCGCCGCGCTGACTTCGGCGTTAGCCTGCGACTCGTCACATCCCGTTTCCTGCACCAGCAGTTTCGCAAAATGTCCGCTGTAACGTTCCAGAGCGTCAGCAAGTTGTGAAAGGCAAACCCGCCGCGCCGGCAAGCCCATTTCCGCCCATCCGGGCTGGGCGCCGCGAGCTGCCAGAACGGCCTGCTCGGCCTGAGTCGCACCGCACAACGGAACGCGCCGCACCGGAGCTCCCGTTGCAGCATCAATTACATCGAAAAAGGATTCGGTGACGGTCAGGAAGGTGTGACCGTTGATCCACAGGGGAATGGCCATCGGCCCTTCAGGTGAAAATTCCATGCTCAGACTCTCTTTCGTGCTGCGTAAAGTTCGTGAAATGACTTGCCGGAGGCCACGGGCAGATCGCGCCCAGCGCTCCAGCCGGGCACCAGGCCAAGAATGCGGATACGCCCTTCGCCGCCAGCCAGCCAGTTGAGGTAGCGCACAGCGCTCCGTACCATCCAGCGATAGGCTGCGGGTCGCCCGGCGAGCCAGGCCCAGGCTCGCAGAGCCACCCGCTCCGACCACGGACGCAGGCGCCGTTCGACCTGTTCCTGCCGCAAACGATGCATCAGGGCAGGCAGGGGAATGCGAACCGGACACACTGTCCCGCACTGATTACAGCCGGTCGAGGCGTGCGGCAATTCCAGCGCATTTTCGATCCCGGTATACAGGGGTGTCAGCACCGAACCCATCGGGCCGGGATAAACCCAGCCATAAGCATGGCCGCCAAGCGAAAAATACACTGGACAATGATTCATGCAGGCACCGCAGCGAATGCACCGGAGCATGTCCTGATACGCCGACCCCAGCAAGGCGGCACGACCGTTATCGACAAGGATGAAAACGGTCTTTTTGGGGCCTTCGGTTTCCCCGTCACGCCGGGTACCGGTCAGGAGGGATACGTAATTCGAGATGCTCTGCCCAGTCGCCGAACGCGGCAGAAGACGCATGAGGCTGGCGAAATCCTCAAGCGACGGGACGATCTTCTCGACACCGGTAATCACCACATGCACATTGGGTAGCGTAGTCACCATGCGGCCATTGCCCTCATTGGTGACCAATGCTGCGCTTCCCGTCTCGGCGATCAGGAAATTTGCTCCGGTGATACCCATCTCGGCAGAGAGAAAGTGCTGGCGCAAAACAGCACGCGCCTCACCAGCCATGGCAGGAATGTCGGCTGACGTGCGCGGCTCGACAGGGCGACCGTGCTCCTGGGCGAACAAGGCTTCAACATCGGAAATGCTTTTGTGAACCGCAGGCGCGATGATGTGCGAAGGCGCTTCTCCTGCGAGCTGGACGATGTATTCGCCCAGGTCAGTCTCTACGGGGCGAATACCCGCTGCGGCAAGTGCTTCGTTAAGGTGAGCCTCTTCCGAGAGCATTGACTTTGACTTCACCGCCTTGGTCACGCCATGGCGACGTGCGATGTCGATCACCAGATCGCAGATTTCGTCGCCATCACGTGCCCAGAGGACTTCGGCGCCGGTCGCCCGGGCATTCTGCTCAAAAATATCCAGCCAGACATCGAGGTCACCCAACACCCGATTACGGATTCCTTCGCAAGCATCGCGCAAGGCCTCGAATGCCAGCCCGTCATCAGCGAGAGCGGCAACCCCCTTGGCCCGTTTGCCGACGAACAGGGGTTTGGCTTTTTGCAAGGCGCGCTGCAGGCTTGCGTTTCCGGCACTGATCGCCGAACGCGCCACAAAATGCATGGCCTGTGAATGCTTGACCGCCTGCGTCACGCCTTTGCTCCACCCGCCAGAATTTCGGCAATATGAAGCACCTGGGTACGTTCGTCCCCGCGACGACGCAGGCGTCCCTCGATATTGAGCAGACAACCGAGATCGCCGCCGACGACGGCATCTGCTCCGGTCGCAGCAATTGACTCACATTTGCGATCGACGATTCGTGTCGAGACGTCGCCAAACCTTACCGAAAAGGCGCCCCCGAAACCGCAGCATTCTTCGCAATCGTTCATTTCGGTCAAACTCAGGCCGCGCACCTGCATCAGCAACTCACGCGGCTGCTTCTTGATGCCCAACGCACGCAGCCCTTTACATGAGTCGTGATAGGTCACCGCTCCGGCAAATTCGCCCACCTGCGCCGGCTTCCCGAGGACCTCGGCAAGAAAGCAGCTCAACTCCCAGGTTCGTCCGGACAGCGCCACGGCACGCGTAGACCATTGGGCATCGTCAGCAAGAAGCAACGGGTAGACATTGCGAATCTGGTCCGTGCAGGAACCCGAGGGAATGACCACGTAATCGTAGGCTTCGAGTTCGGCAATCGCCTTGCGCGCCAGATCGGCAGCCAGCGGGCGATTACCCGCGCTCCATGCCGGCTGGCCGCAGCAGGTCTGGCCTTCCGGCACAACCACGTCGCACCCGGCCGCTTCCAGCAGTAGCAGACTTGCAAAGCCGACCGAGGGGCGCATCAGATCGACCAGACAGGTAACGTACAGGGCTAAGCGCATGCTAATATTGCGGCGCACAAGAAAACGAAGTGGCTAATGCTACTCAAACGGCACCAATAAAGGAATCAAGTTGTCTGAAACCAGCGGCGGCGCCGCTAAAAACTCCGGTTCAATCCAGGTCATCGAGCGCATGATGTCGCTGCTCGACGCGCTCGCCGATTCAACCGAGCCCGCCAGTCTGAAACATCTTGCAGCCGCTACCGAACTGCATCCGTCGACCGCCCACCGCATTCTCGCCGCCATGAGCCATGCCCGCTTCGTCGAACGCCAGGAAGCCGGCACGTATCGGCTGGGCATTCGCCTGCTCGAACTGGGCGCAATCGTCAAATCGCGCATCAACCTGCGGGAAGTGGCACTGCCTTTCATGCAGGAACTGCACGAAAAAATCGGCGAGGCAATCAATCTGGGCACCCGTCACGACGATGAAATTGTTTACCTTGAGCGGACCTCTTCCGGCCGTTCTGCGGTTCGCGTCGTCTACCTTGTCGGTGGCCGTGCGCCCTTGCACCTGACTTCGCTCGGCAAGCTCTTCCTGGCCGCTGACGGCGCGCAGAAAGTTCGCGATTATGCGAAGCGTACTGGGCTTCCGGGCAAGACGCCGCACTCCCTGACGACGCTGCCTGCACTTGAAAAGGAATTGGATAAGGTACGCCGGCATGGCATTGCCTTTGACGATGAAGAGGCAGAGCTGGGGCTCAAGTGTGTGGCAGCCCCCATTCATGATGACGAAGGCGACGTCGTCGCTGCCATTTCAGTTTCTGCGCCGGCCGACCGGCACGATCCCAACTGGGTGGCGCAACTGAAACGGACTGCCGATACGGTTTCTCAGGCGCTCGGCTATATCGCCCCGAAAAAATAAAGGCCGCCCGCAGCGGCCTTTATTGCATCAGGCAGATCAGCTTCGACGGCGCTCGCTGGCCAGTGCAGCACTTTCCATCCAGCGCTTGATGCGGTTCGCATCACCGACCCGGGTCATTTTTCCGTTGGAATCGAGCAGCACAATGATCACCGGCTTGTCAGCAACGCGTGCCTGCATGACCAGGCAGCGCCCAGCTTCGGAAATGTAGCCGGTTTTCGACAGCCCGATTTCCCAGTTGTCGCTGCGCACCAATGCGTTGGTGTTACCGAAATCGCGAATCCGCCCGTTAAGTTCAAGCTTGGCTTCGGCGGTCGTGGAGAAAGCGCGGATCTCTGGATAACGTGCTGCCGCAGAAACCATCCGCGCCAGATCATGGGCCGTAGACACGTTGTTGCTGGACAACCCCGTGGGTTCTTCGAAACGAGTACTGAACATCCCCAAAGAATGGGCCTTGTCGTTCATGGCCTGAACGAAGGCACGCATGCCCCCCGGATAATGACGCCCAAGCGAACTGGCCGCCCGGTTTTCCGACGACATGAGCGCCAGCAGCATGGCCGTTTCCCGCGTCATCGTCGTTCCGACCGGCAGACGGGAACGTGTTCCCTTGAGACCATCGACGTCTTCATCACCAATGGTGATGACTTCCTGCAGATTCAATTTCGCGTCCAAGACGACCATTGCCGTCATCAGCTTGGAAATCGAGGCAATCGGCAAAACTGCGTCTGCCTGCTTCTGTATCACCGGTTTACCGGTAGTCTGGTCAATAACCAGCGCAGAGGATGAGTACAGGTCGAGACGATTCGGATCTATTTCACGTAGGGATACCCGTTGCACCGGCTTTTTTGCGCCCTTCGCCGCCGGTTGGGCAGACTCGGTGGCAGCAGCGACCTTCTTGCGCTTCCCGGATTTGGCCGTTTTTTCCGGTTGACCGCGGGAGGCGCCCTGCGCCTTCTTGGATACCGACCGAGCAGCTTTCTTGCTCTCGGTCTGCTCGGATTTTTTCGCGGCTGCAAGCGCCGGATTACCCAAGCCAAGACTCAACGACGCCACCAGCAACGCCGCCTTAAACATTTGCTTCATGCACGATCTCCTGCGAACTTGCGCTGATTGTAGCCCAGTTTAGCAAGCCCACAGGAAAGATCAATGTAAATAGAGCGATAGCAAATTTTTTTAAAGTTAAAGATCAAACCGCCTCCACAACCGTCAGTGCTGTCATGTTCACAATGCGCCGCACAGTTGCCGTCGGAGTCAGGATATTCACCGGTCTGGCTGCACCAAGCAGGATGGGGCCGATAGTCAGATTATCGCCAGCCGCCACCTTCAACAGGTTGAACGAGATATTCGCTGCATCGAGTGTGGGCATCACCAGCAGATTGGCCTGACCTTGCAACCGCGAGTTCGGGAAGGCCTTTTTCCGGATCAGCTCATCGAGCGCCGCGTCACCATGCATTTCCCCTTCGACTTCCAGCGAAGGATCGCGCTGGTTGAGGCAAGCAAGCACCTTGCGCATTTTGAGCGAGGTCGGGGTATCTTCCGTGCCGAAAGTTGAATGTGAAAGCAGCGCAACTTTCGGACTGATACCGAAGTTGCGGATTTCCTCAGCAGCCAGCAGGGTCATGTCGGCCAACTGCTCGGCAGTCGGGTCGTAATTGACGTAGGTATCGCCAATGAACACCGTACGCCCCGGCAGCATCAGCAGGTTCATGGCGTAATAACGATCCAGCCCCGGCTGGGTTCCGATCACGTTCTGGACATACTCGCGGTGTGTCTCGTGGCGACCGAAAGTCCCGCAGATCAAACCGTCGGCGTAGCCCAGATGCACCATCAACGCCCCATAAAGCGTGGCCCGGCGGCGAACTTCACGGCGCGCGTAATCCGGCGCCACGCCCTTGCGCTCCATCAGCCTGTGATAGGTCTGCCAGAACTCGTCGAAATGTTGCTCAAAGAAGTCACAGTTATCCGCATGGATGACTTCGAAATCCTCTCCCTGACGAATGCGCAAACCCGTGGCCTCGATTCGCCGTGCGATTTCGTCCGGTCGACCGATCAGCACGGGGCGGGCAATACCCTCATCCCGGATGACTTGCACGGCACGTAGCACGCGCTCATCTTCCCCTTCGGCGAAAACAATGCGTTTCGGCGCCATCCTGGCCTGCGAAAACACCGGCTTCATGATCATGCCGGAGTGGTAAACAAATTCATTCAAACCCTGGAGATAGGCGTCCCAATCCTTGATCGGCCGAGTCGCAACGCCGGAATCCATCCCTGCCCGGGCAACCGCCGGGGCAATTTTCACGATGAGGCGGGGATCAAACGGGTTAGGAATCAGGTATTCAGGGCCGAAGCTGGCCACTTTTTCGCCGTAGGCGCGAGCAGCAACCTCGGACTGTTCGGCCCGGGCAAGCTCTGCAATGGCCTTGACCGCAGCCATTTTCATTTCTTCGGTAATCGTGGACGCGCCGACGTCGAGTGCTCCCCGGAAGATGAAGGGGAAGCACAGCACATTATTGACCTGGTTCGGGTAATCCGAGCGACCGGTGCAGATAATAGCATCATCCCGAACGCTCTTGACCTGCTCCGGCAGAATCTCCGGGGTCGGATTGGCAAGGGCCATGATGATGGGCTGTGAGGCCATCTTCGCAACCATCTCCGGCTTAAGCACGCCGCCCGCCGACAGCCCGAGGAAGACATCGGCACCGGCAATCACTTCACCCAGGGTGCGGGCATCAGTGCGCTTGGCATAACGCGCCTTGATCTCGTCCATTTCCTCGACGCGGCCTTCATAAACCAGCCCTTTGATGTCGGTCACCCAGATATTTTCGACCGGCGCGCCCAGCATGACCAGCAGGTCGAGGCAGGCAAGTGCCGCAGCCCCGGCGCCAGAGGTGACGATCTTGACCTTGGCCAGATCCTTGCCGATCAGGTGCAGCCCATTGAGAATCGCTGCGCCGACAACGATGGCAGTACCATGCTGGTCATCATGGAAGACTGGAATTTTCATGCGCTCGCGCAGCTTCTTCTCGATGTAGAAGCACTCCGGCGCCTTGATGTCTTCCAGGTTGATACCGCCGAAAGTCGGTTCGAGCGAGGCAATGGTATCGATCAGCCTGTCGGGATCACGCTCCTCGATTTCGATATCGAATACGTCGATATTGGCGAACTTCTTGAAGAGAACGCCCTTGCCTTCCATAACCGGCTTGGCAGCCAACGGCCCAATGGCCCCCAGGCCGAGCACCGCCGTGCCGTTCGTGATGACACCGACCAGATTGGCACGTGAAGTTAGCGTGCTCGCCTCCCGCGGATCGGCGACGATCTCTTCGCAGGCAAAAGCCACGCCCGGCGAGTAAGCCATCGACAAATCGTACTGGTTGGTCAACTGCTTGATCGGTGTTACCGAAATTTTGCCCGGCTTGGGCTCACGGTGGTAATACAGTGCCGCTTCGCGTAGTTGTCGGGGATCCATGCCTACCTCCATTTTTTATATTGTGAAATACAGTCTTGAATCGCGGTAAATCATATCACTTCACAAAAATGGTCACCCGTCGGAAAACACGTAGCAATGCGAAGTCAAGTAGATGTTTACCCTTAGTTGAGGCATAATTATGGGCTTCCCAGCCGACGGCGCCTAGCCAACAGAAACCTCCGTAGCCCCCCCGGCGACTGGTGAAAAGTTCATCTAATTCAGTAACCTGGAGAGAGACATCGCCATGACCGCACCACTGAACGCACCGGATTACGTCAAACATGAAGGCCTGAAAAAATGGGTTGCCGAAATTGCCGAGCTGACCCAGCCGGATCGAATCCACTGGGCCGATGGATCGCAGGAAGAATATGACCGTCTGTGCGCAGAAATGGTTGAAGCTGGTACTTTCATCAAGCTGAACGAAGCCAAGCGTCCAAACTCCTATCTGGCCTTCTCCGACCCCTCCGACGTCGCGCGCGTCGAAGACCGCACCTACATCTGTTCCGAGAAAAAGGAAGACGCCGGCCCGACCAACAACTGGGAAGAACCGGCCAAGATGCGCCAGACCCTGAACGGCCTGTTCAAGGGCTGCATGAAGGGCCGCACGATGTACGTCATCCCGTTCTCGATGGGCCCGCTCGGTTCGCCGATCGCCCACATCGGTTTCGAAATCACCGACTCCGCCTACGTCGTCACCAACATGAAGACCATGACCCGCATGGGCAAGGCCGTGTTCGACGTGCTCGGCAGTGATGGCGAATTCGTCCCCTGCGTGCATACCGTTGGCGCCCCGCTTGAACCGGGCCAGCAGGATGCAAAGTGGCCGTGCAACCCGACCGTCAAGTACATCGTGCACTACCCGGAAACCCGTGAAATCTGGTCCTACGGCTCCGGCTACGGTGGCAACGCCCTGCTCGGCAAGAAGTGCTTCGCGCTGCGCATCGCCTCCAACATGGCGCGCGACCAGGGCTGGCTGGCCGAACACATGCTCATCC
>CAZOWA010000042.1:0-26456 GCA_964583695.1 uncultured Dechloromonas sp. | reverse complement strand
AGCACGGAGAGGTCTTCGTCACCGAGGATGGCGCCGAGACCGACCTCGATCTCGGGCACTACGAGCGCTTTACCAGCGCCAAGATGGGCAAGCGCAACAATTTCACGACCGGCCAGATCTACGACACGGTGCTCAAGAAAGAGCGTCGCGGCGAGTATCTCGGCAAGACCGTCCAGGTCATTCCGCACATCACCGACGAGATCAAGTTCAAGGTCAAGGCCGGTGCAGAAGGTGCCGAAGTGGCCATCGTCGAAGTCGGCGGTACGGTGGGCGACATCGAGTCGCTGCCGTTCCTCGAGGCCATCCGCCAGATGGGCATCGAGGAAGGCCGCAACAACGTCTGCTACATGCACCTGACGCTGTTGCCCTACATTCCGACCGCCGGCGAGTTGAAAACCAAGCCGACCCAGCACTCCGTCAAGGAGCTGCGCGAGATCGGTATCCAGCCGGATATCCTGCTGTGCCGCGCCGACCGTTCGATCCCGGTTGAAGAACGGCGCAAGATCGCGCTGTTCTGCAACGTGATGCCGGAAGCCGTCATCGAGTGTCTTGATGCCGATTCGATCTACAAGATCCCGGGCATGCTGCATGAACAGATGCTCGACGAAATCGTCTGCCACAAGCTGGGTATCCTGGCCAAGGCGGCTGACCTGAGCGTCTGGGAAAACCTGATCGTTGCACTGGAACACCCGCTGCATCAGGTCAAGATCGCCTTCGTCGGCAAGTATGTCGACCTCACCGAGTCGTACAAATCCCTGATCGAGGCGATCAAGCACGCCGGCATTCACACGCGCAGCGAAGTGAATATCGTCTACCTCGATTCCGAAGATATCGAGAAAAACGGCACCGGCGTTCTCGAAGACCTCGACGCCATTCTCGTGCCGGGAGGCTTCGGCCGGCGGGGTACGGAAGGCAAGATTGCCGCCATTCGCTATGCCCGCGAGAACAAGGTGCCTTATCTCGGCATCTGTCTGGGCATGCAACTCGCCGTCGTCGAGTTCGCCCGCGATGTGGCCGGCATGGCCGAAGCACATTCCACCGAGTTCGTGCAGGATACGCCCTATCCGGTCATCGGTCTGATCACCGAGTGGCTCGACGCTTCCGGCAAGATCGAGAAGCGCAGTGAGGATTCCGACATCGGCGGCACCATGCGCCTCGGCGGCCAGATTTGCAAGCTTGGCGAAGGCACGCTGGCCCGGAAGATCTACGGCGCGCCCGAAATCACCGAGCGTCACCGCCACCGTTACGAAGTCAACAACACGTTGCTCGCCCAGCTCGAAGCCAAGGGGCTGATCGTGGCCGGCCGCGCGCCCGGCACCGATCTTTGCGAAATGGTCGAACTGCCTGCTGACGTCCATCCGTGGTTTGTCGGCTGCCAGTTCCATCCGGAATTCACCTCCAACCCGCGTCAGGGTCATCCGTTGTTTACGTCCTACGTGAAAGCTGCGCTGGCCAATCAGCAAGGCAAGGCCAAATGAAGCTTTGCAACTTCGAGGTCGGTCTCGACCAGCCGTTGTTCCTGATTGCAGGGCCATGCACGGCGGAGTCGGAACAGCTTTGTCTGGATGTTGCCGGCACCATGAAGGAAATCTGCGCACGCCTGGGTGTCAATTACATCTTCAAGGCGTCGTACGACAAGGCCAACCGCAGTTCCGGCACCTCGGTGCGCGGTCTGGGGCTGGAAGAGGGCTTGCGTATCTTTTCCGAAGTGCAGCGCCAGATCGGCGTGCCGGTACTGACCGATGTGCATGATATCGACCAGATCGCTCCCGTTGCGGCGGTCGTCGATGTCCTGCAAACCCCGGCTTTCCTTTGTCGTCAGACCGATTTCATCCATGCTGTGGCTTCCTGCGGCAAGCCGGTGAATATCAAGAAGGGGCAGTTCCTGGCTCCGGGCGACATGAAAAACGTGGTTGCCAAGGCGCGTGAGGTCAACAATGGCGCTGACAACATCATGGTTTGCGAACGGGGTGCCAGTTTCGGTTACAACAATCTGGTGTCGGACATGCGCAGCCTGGCCATCATGCGCGAAACCGGCTGTCCGGTGGTTTTCGATGCAACGCACAGCGTGCAGTTGCCGGGTGGGCAGGGTACGGTTTCCGGCGGTCAACGCGAATTTGTGCCGGTTTTGGCCAGAGCTGCGGTTGCTGTCGGGATTTCCGGCCTGTTCATGGAAACCCATCCCTGTCCGGAAAAAGCCTGGTCGGATGGCCCAAACAGCTGGCCGCTGCAACGCATGGAATCCTTGCTGAGCACGCTGGTCGCGCTCGACAAGGCGGTCAAGGCCGGTGGCTTCGAGGAACTGAAGTGACTCAGAAAGGCTACCTGATTGCCGAAGCCAAGGTGACCGATGCAGCCACCTACGAAATCTACAAAGGCCTTGCGCAGGTAGCCATTGCCCAGTACGGCGGACGCTATCTGGTGCGTGGTGGCGCCGCTGAAATTCTCGAAGGCAAGTGGACCAAGGTGCCGCGTCTGGTCATTGTTGAATTCGAATCGCCGGAACAGGCGAGGGCTTTCTACCACTCGGCCGAATATCAGGCGGCCCGAAAGGTCAGGGAAACCGCCGCGGAAATGAACATGCTGGTCGTCGCAGGTGTTGATAATTTACTTTAAATAATCTTTTCAACTTATTGATATCAAAGGTTAAAAATGAGTTCTATTGTTGATGTTGTTGCACGGGAAATTCTCGATTCACGGGGTAACCCCACGGTCGAGGCTGATGTCCTGCTCGAAAGCGGTGTCATGGGGCGCGCCGCCGTTCCTTCCGGCGCTTCCACGGGTACCCGCGAAGCCATCGAACTGCGCGATGGTGATGCCAGCCGTTTCCTCGGCAAGGGCGTCATCCAGGCTGTCGAAAACGTCAATACCGAAATCTCCGAAGCCATCATCGGCCTCGATGCCCAGGAACAAGCCTTCATCGATCAGACCATGATCGACCTCGACGGTACCGAGAACAAATCCCGTCTGGGTGCCAATGCCATCCTCGCCGTGTCGATGGCCGTGGCCAAGGCTGCTGCTGAAGAATCTGGCCTGCCGCTCTACCGCTACTTCGGCGGCATGAGCCCGATGCAGATGCCGGTACCGATGATGAACATCATCAACGGTGGCGAGCACGCCAACAACAGCCTGGATATCCAGGAATTCATGATCATGCCGGTGGGTGCCAACACCTTCCGCGAAGCCCTGCGTTGCGGCGCCGAGATCTTCCATGCGCTGAAGAAGCTGCTCGACAAGAAGGGGCATTCGACCGCCGTTGGCGACGAAGGCGGTTTTGCCCCGAATCTGGGCAGCCACGCCGAAGCCCTGCAGATCATCATGCAGGCCATCGAGGCCGCTGGTTACGTACCGGGCCAGGATGTGCTGCTGGCGCTGGACTGCGCCGCTTCCGAGTTCTACAAGGATGGCAAATACCACCTGTCCGGCGAAGGCCTGCAGCTGACCTCGGCGCAGTTCGTCGATTACCTGGCCAATCTGGCTGACCAGTTCCCCATCGTTTCCATCGAGGACGGCATGTCCGAAGCCGACTGGGATGGCTGGAAGCTGCTCACCGACCGCCTCGGCGACAAGGTCCAGATCGTTGGCGACGACATTTTCGTGACCAACACCAAGATCTTCAAGGAAGGCATCAAGAAGGGCATCGCCAACTCGATCCTGATCAAGATCAACCAGATCGGCACCCTGTCGGAAACCTTCGCCGCCGTCGAAATGGCCAAGCGCGCCGGTTACACCGCCGTGATCTCGCATCGCTCCGGCGAAACCGAAGACAGCACCATCGCCGACATCGCTGTCGGTCTCAATGCCGGCCAGATCAAGACCGGTTCGTTGTCTCGCTCCGACCGTATCGCCAAGTACAACCAGCTCATCCGCATCGAGGAAGATCTGGGCGATACCGCTTCCTATCCGGGGCGCGAAACCTTCTACAACCTGCGCTAATCAGTCATGCGCTGGCTGACGGTCGGCCTTCTCGTTGCCATCGGCGTCCTCCAGTACCCGCTGTGGGTGGGTAAGGGGGGCTGGCTGAAGGTTTGGGAGTACGACCGTCAATTGCAGCAGCAGAAGGAAGTCACCAAGACGCTGGAAATCAGGAACGCGGGCCTCGATGCCGAGGTCCGCGACCTCAAGCAAGGCTACGACGCGATCGAAGAGCGTGCCCGTTTCGAGTTGGGCATGATTCGTCAGGACGAAAGCTTCGTGCAGATTCCGGAAAAGGTTCCGGAAAAATAAGTGAAAGAAAGGCAGCAGGCGCAGTAGTCATTGGCAAAGGGCTCCGCTAGAATCGTTCTCAGAACTTCCCCACGTAGAGCGCTTCAGGAGATCATCATGCTGCGCAAGGTTGGAGAGAAAGCACCGACGTTTTCATTGCCCGATGCCGACATGAAAACCGTCGATCTGGCGATGTATCTGGGCAAGAAACGCATCGTGCTTTTCTTTTACCCCAAGGACGGCACCCCCTGCTGTACGCGGGAAGTCACCGACTTCTCCGATCATGAGGTGGATTTCAACAAACTCGATTGCGTTCTTTTCGGCATCAGCCGGGATGACTGCATGAAACACGCCGAATTTCGCGACAGGGAGGGCATCGGGCTCGAATTGTTGTCGGATGCGGAAGGCGCCGTCTGCAAGCAATACGGCGTCTGGCAGGCAAAGGAAGTCGATGGTCAGAAGAAATTCGGCATTGCCCGTTCGACTTTTGTCATCGATCGCGCGGGCATCATTTGCCATGCGCTTTACAACGTTAATTACAAAGGCCACGCACTGGACGTGCTGCGCCTCGTCAAGGAACTGAATACATGAATACCCAGGTTGCCAAGGACAAGGTTGTTACCCTCGATTACCACGTGACCGATCCCGACGGCGAGGTGGTCGACGAAGGCCGCGAACCGCTCGTTTATCTGCATGGCGGGTATGACGACATTTTCCCGAAAATCGAGGAAGCGCTGCAGGGCAAGAAAATCGGCGAGTCGGTCAAAGTCAAGTTGCAGCCCGATGAAGCCTTTGGCGACTACGATGCCGAGATGGTCCAGGTTGAGCCGCGCAAGGATTTCCCGAAAGAGCTTCAGGTCGGCATGCAGTTCGAAGGTGGTCCGGAAGAGGGGGACGATGACGACTTCGTCATTTACCGCGTGACCGATATTGCGGACGACAAGGTCGTTCTCGATGGCAATCACCCGCTGGCCGGCATGGCACTGGTCTTTACCTGTACCGTGACTGCCATTCGTCCGGCCAGTGCGGATGAGATCGAGCACGGTCATGTCCACAGCCCGGACGATGACGAGGAAACCTGCCACTAAATCAGTGGGTTGCCGTGCTATTTGCGATGCCCGTTTCGACGGGCATCGTCGTTTTCGGAAGTGATTTCGCAAAGCACTGTACAAATAACCAGTATTCGGATAATCTGTTCCTGACACTTTTCATTTCAGTCAGGAGATACCGATATGAAACGCCTTCAGCAATGGTTTGAACAGATCGCCGGAGTTTCTCAGGGCGAGACCGAACGTCTGGCACGGGCCAGACAAATCTTTGGTGCAACGGATGTCGATGTTTCGGCGCTGACCGTGCCGGCTTGCTGGCGTCGCAAGCCGCGCGTCCGGGTTCTGGCTGGTTGATGCTCAGTGGCCGACTTGAGCGAGTGCCTCGGCGATAGTTGTGCTGTCGTCTGGCCGCACGCACCGTGCCACTTCCTTGCCATTAGCCAGAAAGATCAGAGTTGGCCAGAGTTTGACGCGAAATGAACGGCCCAGCGGACGACCGGGGCCATCCTCCACCTTCAGGTGAGCAAGATCCGGGTAGGCGGCGAGTGCCTCGGCGATCACCGGTTGGGCCGCCTGGCAATGACCGCACCAGTTGGCACCGAATTCAAGCAGGCAGGTACCGCGTAGCGCATCGATCTCTTCGCGCGTGGGAGCATCTTCCACGTAGGCCGGTTTGATTGACATGCTGACGATCTCCTTTAATCGGTTGCTGCGGTGCTTAACTGGCCAGACCTTTCAGCGCATAAAGCGCATCGAGTGCCTCGCGTGGGGTCAGGCTATCCGGATCGATGGTCGCCAGCCGTTCCAGTGCGGGATGTGTTTCAGGTTCGGCAATTTCTTCCGGACCGCCTTGTGCGAAAAGATCGGGCTGTAACGGATCAACGGCGGCACGCTGCTCGAATTCGCGCAACTGCTTTTTGGCCGCGCGGACCACGGCGGCCGGAATGCCCGCCAGTGCGGCCACCTGAATCCCGTAGCTCTGGTTCGCCGGGCCTTCTTCAACCGCGTGCATGAAGACGATATGGTCGTTGTGTTCGACGGCGCCGAGATGCACGTTGGCCAGTTCGCCGTATTCATGCGACAGCCGGGTCATCTCGAAATAGTGCGTGGCGAAGAGCGTCAGGCTCCGGTTTTTTTCGAGCAGGTGGCGCAGGATGGCGATGGCAAGGGCCATGCCGTCGAAGGTCGAGGTGCCACGCCCGATTTCATCCATCAGCACCAGGCTGTTGGCGGTGGCGTGATGCAGGATGGCGGCGGCTTCGGTCATTTCAACCATGAAGGTCGAGCGGCCGGACGCCAGGTCGTCGGAGGCGCCGATGCGGGTGAAGATGCGGTCGAGCGGGCCGAGCACGCAACGGTCCGCCGGAACGTAGCTGCCGACATGGGTGAGCAGGGCGATCAGTGCCGTCTGCCGCATGTAGGTCGATTTACCGCCCATGTTGGGGCCGGTAATGAGGAGCAGCCGACGTTTTTCTTCCAGCAGGCAATCGTTGGCGATGAAAGTTTCGGCGCTGTTCGCGAGTTCGCCCTCGACCACGGGGTGACGGCCACCTTCCACGGTCAACCCGATTTTTTGGTCAAATTCCGGTTTGCACCAATTGCGCTTCACTGCCGTTTCGGCGAAGCCGGCCAGCATGTCGAGCTGGGCGACGGCACGGGCGATGGTTTGCAGGGTTGGCACCGCCGGTTGCAAGGCGTCGATGATCGTTTCGTAAAGCAGTTTCTCGCGCGCCAGCGAACGCTCCTGCGCGGACAGCGCCTTGTCCTCGAAAGCCTTCAGTTCCGGCGTGATGTAGCGCTCGGCATTCTTCAGCGTTTGCCGGCGGCGGTAATCCTCGGGAATCTTGTCAGTATTGGCGTGCGTGACTTCGATGTAAAAGCCATGCACCTTGTTGTATTCGACCTTCAGGCTGGCAATGCCGGAACGCTCTCGTTCGCGGGCTTCCATATCGACCAGGAAAGCGCCGCAGTTGTCGTTGAGCGAGCGCAGTTCGTCCAGATCGGCATCGAAGCCCGGCGCAATGACGCCACCGTCGCGTACCTGTGCTGCCGGTTCGGCGGCGATGGAACGAACCAGCAGATCGAGTGCGTTCTGCGGCGTTTCCAGGTCGGCATGCAGTTGGCCGAGCAGGCCATCTTCTGCATCATTCAGTGGCGCCCGCAGCGTCCCGATATGCGCCAGTGATTCGCGCAGGCTGGCCAGATCACGTGGCCGGGCGTTGCGCAGGGCAATGCGGCCGGCGATGCGTTCGATATCGGCAATGCCGCGCAAGGCCTTGCGCACCTCGCCGGCCATTCGCCCGTAATCGTTATGCAGCGCAGCGACGGCCGCATGGCGGGCGGCCGGCACTGCGTGGTCGCGTAGCGGATGATGCAGCGTATGGCGCAGCAGGCGCGAGCCCATGCTGGTGACGCAGTTGTCGAGCAGCGAAAACAGCGTCGGCGAAGGCTGTCCACGCAGGGTTTCCGTTAATTCGAGGTTGCGCCGGGTGGCAAGGTCGAGGCCAAGGTAGGCGCCCTCGACTTCCACGGTCAACCCGAATAAATGCGTTAATTTGCCAGTCTGCGTTGCCTGCGCATATTGCAGCAGCGCCCCGGCTGCGGCCACCGCCGGCTTCAGACCTTCGGCGCCGAAACCGGCGAGCGAGGCCACCTCGAACTGCTCGCAAAGCAGGCGGCGGGCCGAGTCGAAATCGAAATACCAGTCGGGCTGCCGCGTGCGGGCAACATCAAGGCCAAAATTCGGCGTCCAGCTTTCCGGATAGAGAATTTCGGCGGGGCGGATGCGCTCCAGCGCGGCAGGAATCTGATCTGCCGCCACTTCAAGCAACACGAACTCGCCGCTCGCCAGGTTCAGGCGGGCAAGGCCGGCGGTGTTGCGCTGCACCGTCACGGCGAGTAGCCAGATATCCTGCTTGTCGTCGATCAACGCCGCATCGGTCAGCGTCCCCGGCGTCACGATGCGCGACACGGCGCGCTCAACCGGCCCCTTGCTGGTCGCCGGATCGCCGATCTGTTCGCAGATCACCACCGACTCGCCCATTTTCACCAAACGGGCAAGGTAAGGCTCCAGCGAATGGAAGGGCACGCCCGCCATCTTGATCGGCTGGCCCGCCGATTGACCACGGGTGGTCAGCGTAATGTCGAGCAGCCGCGCCGCCTTCTCCGCATCCTCGAAAAACAGCTCGTAGAAATCGCCCATGCGGTAAAAAAGCAGGGTGTTCGGGTGCTGAGCCTTCAGCCCGAGATACTGGCGCATCATCGGGGTGTGTTTTGCGAGATCAGGTGTTTCTGGGGACATTGATTCAGTGCGACGTGAATTTGGCATGAGGGCCGCATTCTCCCATCAACCTGCTACCTCGGCCACTATCGGTTGTATCGTGGCCTACTTAGAGAGCTTTTGTTTGATCATCGGCAAGGCTGCGATGGCAGCTTTTTCACCTTCGAGCATGGCCTCGTTGCGGGCGGCGAAATCCCAGGATTTGACGTAGGGAAGTTTGGGGCGGATGACGACGTCGGCCTCGCGCAGTTCGTTGCGGCCGATGACACCGCCCATGATGGTGGTGGTTTGCCACAGGATGCCGCTCAGGCTATCTACCGGCTGGCCGTTGGGGCGGGCGGAAATATCTACGGCGATGATGAAGTCGGCGCCCATCTCGCGTGCCGATTGCACAGGCACGGGGCTGGTCAGGCCACCATCGACGTAGCTGTGGCCATTGAATTGTGTGGGCTGGAAAACGCCGGGTACGGCGGCTGATGCGCGCACGGCCATGCCGGTATCGCCGCTGCGGAAAACGATTCGTTCGCCGCTGTTGAGGTCGGTGGCTACGGCAGCGAAGGGGCGATTGAGTTTTTCAATCGGCCGGCGTTTCAGGTGCTGGTTGATGAAGTCCTGCAGGGCTTCGCCCTTGAGCAGGCCGCGCCCGCCCAGTGTCCAGTCGGCGAAGACGCTTTCGTCGAGTTGCTGGCCGATGCGCTGCATGCCAAAGGCGTCGAAGCCGCCGGCGTAGAGCGCACCAACCACTGCACCGGCGCTGGTGCCGACGATCATGTCAGGAACGATGCCCTGCGCTTCGAGCATCTTGATGACGCCGATGTGGGCAAAGCCGCGCGCGGCGCCGCCGCCGAGCACAAGGGCGACCTTGCGCGGGCGTGTCGCAACGGGCGGTTCAGGCTTGGTCTGGGTCAGTGTGCAGCCGCCAAGAAGCAGGGCAGTAGCGGAGAGAAGCCGGCGCCGGCTGAGGGAGAATGGTGGGGTGTTGTTCATGTGCAAGGGGATGTTCAGTAAAACAGTTTCATCAGATTCAGTGTTTCTGCGTTGCCAACGTGTGATCTGTGTTGGGACAGCCAGGCGTGGGCGTAGGCTCGCCCCTGGTCTCGCAATTTTTCAAAGAATTTCAGGTTGACCGCGAGCTTGCTCTCAGCGGGCATCTCGCCGAGCAGGCGGTCGCCGGCGATGGCATGAAAACGCAGCTTGGCGATGCGTCGCTCGAAGCGGCCGAGCGGTATCCACTCGGGCAGCCAGCTGTCGCCAATCTGCTCACGCATGTGGGCGAACATGCGCATTTCGCGCAGGAAGGTGGAGTTGAACGCCAGTTCGCGCAGGCGCACCTTGATGTCGGCTGCCGATACCGGCGTTTCGGCATAATGCAGCGGCGTCAGCAGGACGAGCAGGATGTCGGTGGCCGTGCAGTGGTAGAGCAGGGGGAATACCGCCGGATTGGCGCTGTAGCCGCCATCCCAGTAGGGCTCGCCATCGATGACGATGGTCCGGTGGATGGTGGGCAGACAGGCCGAGGCAAGCAGGGCATCCACACTGAGTTCGTTGTTGCGGAAAATGCGCAGCTTGCCGGAATTGGCATGGGTGGCGGCAATGAACAGCTTGACCGGGCTGTTGCCACGCAGGCGCGCGAAGTCGAATTGGGCTTCGAGTACATCGCGCAAGGGGTTGAGATCGAGCGGATTGAGCTGTTCCGGTGAGAGGTAGTCCGTCCATTGCAGCATCATTTTCATGGCGGGTGCCATGCTGCCGGCGGCTTCGGGAGAAAGCGCAAAACGCGATTCGCCGCCGGCAATCCTCGTCCAGAAATCGGCCAGTGCGGCACGGGCGCCGTCGCGTCCCCCGACCATCAGCCCGTGCGCCAGGCACAAGGCATTCATGGCACCGGCGCTGGTGCCGCTGACACCTTCGAACTCGAACTCGCCATCCTCGAGCAGCGCGTCGAGCACGCCCCAGGTAAAGGCACCGTGGGCACCGCCACCTTGAAGGGCGAGGTTGAGCGTTTTAGACATCCGCCTCGACCAGCCCGCCGTCCTTTTCCATCCAGGCCCGGCGTCCTGCAGCCTCACCCTTGCCCATGAGCAGGTTGAAGGTGGTCGTCATTTCCCTGATCGTTTCGCGGTCCGCCCGGAACGGCACGAGGCGGCGGGTATCCGGGCACAGCGTGGTTTCCCAGAGCTGGTCCGGATTCATTTCGCCGAGGCCCTTGAAGCGGGAGACGGTAATTTTGTTTTCCGAAACGCCTTCATCGGCCAGCTTTTGCAGCGTCTGTTCCTTTTCGGCTTCGTCGAGGCAATAGACCTTGCGTGTGTGGCCGCGCGCCTCGACGTCGACGCGGAAGAGCGGTGGCTGGGCGACGTGGATGTGACCGCGCTCGACCAGGGCCGGGAAGTGCTTGAGAAAGAGGGTGAACAGCAGGACCTGGATGTGCGAGCCGTCGACGTCGGCATCGGACATGACGATGATCCGCCCGTAGCGCAGGCCGCTGACGTCGATGCTGTCGATCTGGTCAAGCCCGTGCGGATCGACGCCGATGGCGACGGAAATGTCATGGACTTCGTTGTTCTTGAACAGCTGGTCGCGGTCGACTTCCCAGGTGTTGAGTACCTTGCCGCGCAGCGGCAGGACGGCCTGGGTTTCCTTGTCGCGGCCCTGTTTGGCCGAACCGCCGGCCGAATCGCCCTCGACGAGGAAAACCTCGTTGCGGCTGATGTCGTCGGATTCGCAGTCGGTCAGCTTGCCGGGCAGGGTGGCGATGCCCGACGACTTCTTTTTCTCGACCTTCTGCGTCGATTTCATGCGGTTCTGTGCCGCCTTGACGGCCAGTTCGGCGATCTTCTTACCGAAATCCGCGTGGTTGTTGAGCCACAGTTCGAAGGGGTCGCGCACCATCTGAGAAACCAGCTTGTAGGCGTCGCGGCTGGTCAGTTTTTCCTTGGTCTGGCCCTGGAACTGCGGGTCGAGCACCTTGGCCGAGAGCAGGAAGGTCATGCGGCCGCAGACGTCTTCCTGGGCCAGCTTGACCTTGGCCGGCAGAATGGCGTGGTGTTCGGCGAAGGTCTTGACCGCTTCGAAGACGCCAGCCTTGAGACCAGTCTCGTGCGTACCGCCGTCGAGCGTCGGAATCAGGTTGACGTAGCTTTCCGGCTTGCCGCCGCCTTCCTCGAACCAGGCCAGCGCCCAGGTGGCGCCTTCACCAACGGCAAAACCGTTGGCCGTATCAACATACTTTTCGCCGACGAAGATCGGGGCTACCGGCGTGCCGACCATCATTTCGTTGAGGTAGTCGGCCATGCCGTTCTGGTAGCACCAGACTTTTTTCTCCTGCCCTTCGATGTCGAGTTCGACCGTGACGTTGGGCATGAGCACGGCCTTGGAGCGCAGCAGGTGCTCGAGCTGGCCGAGATTGACCTTGGGCGAATCGAAATACTTGGGGTCGGGCGAAATGCGAACGGTCGTGCCAGTGGTGCGCGGTCCGACGTCGCCGATGCGGGCCAGCGGCTCGATGACGAAACCGTCGGCAAAGACGATGCGGTGCACGCCGCCGCCGCGCTTGATCTCGACTTCGAGCCGTGTGGATAGCGCATTGGTTACCGAAACGCCGACACCATGCAGGCCACCGGAGAAGCGGTAGGCATTGCCGGATTCGGTCTTGTTGAACTTGCCGCCGGCGTGCAGCTTGCAGAAAACCAGTTCGACAGCCGGCTTGCCTTCTTCCGGGTGGATCTCGACGGGGATGCCACGGCCGTTGTCGGTCACTTCGATGACGCCATCAGCGCCGACGAGAACGGAAATTTTTTTGGCGTAACCCGCCAGTGCCTCATCGGCCGAGTTGTCGATGACTTCCTGAACGATATGCGTCGGGCAGGTCGTCCGGGTGTACATCCCGGGGCGTTCCTTGACGGGTTCCAGATCTTTCAGGACGCGGATGGAAGAGGCAGAGTATTCGGTCATTTGCTTGGTGAAATAAGGCAAAAATTCAGGTCGACCGCAGCAAGCGGCGCGGGCTGGATTCTACCGGTTTCGCGCGGTATTCGTGAGTAAATACCTGTGGCATAATCGCCCCCCTTGGAGATGGACACAGAGAGGGCATGATGGGGGAAAGCGTATTGCAGAACCGCAGAGTTCGTCAGACGACCGGCCTTTGCGGAAATGACCGGCGAGTGCGGAGTGTGATGTCGCCACCGCCGTACATGACTGCCGAGGGCGAAATCCGGGTGGATCGGCGTTCTTGCGTCGATCGCCGCGCAACCTGGATTCGAGAGTTTTCCATGTTGCCGGAAGAAGGCATGGCTGCTTGATCGTTAAATCATGTGTCAGTTGTTCGATAGAATTCCGGCTGACCGAACAACCTAGAGACTGAAAAATGGCCGGAGCCAGCCTGTTTGCCCTGCTTGACGATATTGCGACGATCCTCGACGACGTTGCGGTGATGACCAAGGTTGCCGCCAAAAAGACGGCAGGAGTTCTGGGCGACGACCTCGCCCTCAATGCCCAGCAAGTGTCCGGCGTGCGCGCCGAACGTGAATTGCCGGTGGTCTGGGCGGTCGGCGTCGGCTCCCTGAAAAACAAGGTCATCCTGGTACCGTTAGCTCTCGCCATCAGCGCCTTCATTCCCTGGGCGGTAACGCCCCTGCTCATGGTCGGAGGTCTTTACCTGTGTTTTGAAGGCGTCGAGAAACTCGCCCACAAGTGGCTGCACAGCGCACACGAAGAAGCCGCCCACCATGCCGAAGAACTGGCCGCGGTTGCCGATGAAACGGTCGATCTCGCGGTTTTCGAGGCGGAAAAGATCAAGGGTGCAATCCGCACCGACTTCGTACTTTCGGCAGAAATCATCGTCATCGCACTCGGCACTGTCGCCGACAAACCCTTTGCCTCGCAGGTGGCCGTGCTCTCCGGCATCGGGGTGATCATGACTGTCGGCGTCTATGGTTTTGTCGGTGCCATCGTCAAGATGGACGATCTGGGTCTTTACCTCTTGCAGAAAGGCAGCGGCATCGCCAAGACGATCGGCAAGGGCTTGCTGCTGACCGCACCGAAACTGATGAAGGCGCTGACCGTGATCGGTACGGCAGCGATGTTCCTGGTCGGTGGCGGCATCCTGACCCACGGCCTGCCCCCCGTGCATCACACCATCGAAGCCATGGCCGAAATGGCCAGCCCGCTCGGCTGGCTTGTTTCCATGCTGCTTGATGCCGTCGTCGGCATCATTGGTGGTGCGCTGACACTGGGGGTGATTCAGGCTGGCAGCAAGCTGTTCGCAGCAGGGAAGACAGAGAAATCCTGATCTTTTCAGGCGATGTCGGATGACTCTCAGCCGATCAGGGTGACCACGATTTCACGGTGATGGCCGTGTGACCGGTGTTCGAACAGATAGATGCCCTGCCAGCTACCAAGCAGCAGTTTCCGGTCGGCGAAGGGCACAGTCAGTTCCAGACCGGTGAACAGCGAGCGGGCATGGGCGGCCATGTCGTCATCGCCTTCGAGATCGTGGCGGTAGGCCGGGTCGCCGTCCGGAGCCCAACGCCGCATCAGGGTTTCCAGGTCGCTGCGGACGGTGGCATCCGCATTTTCGGTAATGGCCAGGCCACAACTGGTGTGCCTTACGAAAATATGGGCAATTCCCGTGTTCACCGCAGCATTGGCGACGATGGCCGCGATGTCGTCGGTGATTTCGCTGGAGCCGCGGCCCCGTGTGCTAAAGCTCAGAAGGTGTTGTTCGGCCATGCTGTTTATTTCCTGTCTTTGAGCAGCCCTTGCAGGGCGGCGAACGGGTTGTGCGTTGCGCCGCCACTCCGGTTGCTGCTGTCGGTGTAGCCGCGGTCGGCCTCGATCTGCTTCTGGTGCTCGTTGTCGTGGCAGTAGAGACAGAGCAGTTCCCAGTTGCTGCCATCGCTCGGGTTGTTGTCGTGGTTGTGGTCGCGGTGATGCACGGTCAGTTCGCGCAGGTTGGCGGAGGTGAATTCGCGGGCACAGCGGCCACAGATCCACGGGTAAATTTTCAGGGCGCGCTCGCGGTAGCCCTCGGCCCGCTGGTCGGCAGCCTTGCGGGCGTCGGCAACGATCTTGTCGAGGCGTTTGTGGTCGATGCTCATGGTTGGGTGGTGTCCGCTTGAGATTGAGGCTTAGTTGGCCGGTTGCAGGCCGAACGGATTGCTCGGCGAAAAAAGTGGCGCCTCGTCGATGTCGAGCGAATGGACGCCGTCGTCACTGTTGAATTCGTCATAGATCCAGTCGCCGTCAGCAAAGGAAACACCGGCGGGTGGTGTTCTGACGCTGACCGGCTTGCCGGCGAGTGCCTGGCGCATGAAGTCGATCCAGATCGGCAGTGCCAGGGTGGCGCCGAATTCCCGTCCGCCCAGCGACTTCGGCTGGTCAAAGCCCATCCAGGCGACGGCGACGACGTCCGCAGCGTAGCCCGCGAACCAGCCGTCCAGGGCGTCACTGGTCGTGCCCGTCTTGCCGGCGACATCAGGGCGGGCGAGGCGCTGTCCGGCCAGTGCACCGGTGCCGCTGTGCGTGACTTCGCGCAACATGCTGTCCATGATGAAGGCGTTGCGGCTGTCGATGCGGCGCTGTTCGTCCTGGCGAACGGGGGGCGGCGTGGTTTCATGCAGGATGTTGCCGCGGATGTCGGTGATTTTCTGGATCAGGTGGGGCTCGACCCCGTAGCCGCCGTTGGCAAATACCGCGTAGGCAGCGGCCATCTGCAGCGGCGTGACCGATCCGCTGCCCAGCGTCATGGTCAGGTTGGCGGGGTGCCTGTCTTCGTCAAAACCGAAACGTTGCAGATAGTCGCGGGCGTATTGCGGCGTGATGGCGCGCAACAGGCGCACGGCGACGATGTTCTTCGAGCGGGCGAGGGCACGGCGCAGGCTGATCGGGCCATCGTAGCCGTCGTCGTTCTGCGGTTCCCAGGGCTGTCCGTTGGTGCCGCCGGGGAGCGAGAGCGGCGCGTCGTCAACCAGCGTGGCTGGCGAGTAGCCTTTTTCCAGAGCGGCCGAATAAATGAAAGGCTTGATGGTCGATCCCGGCTGGCGCCAGGCACTGGTGACATGGTTGAACTGCTTGCGCGAAAAATCGAAGCCGCCCACCAGCGCACGATAGGAACCATCTTCGGCATTCAGGGCGACGAAAGCGGCTTCGACCTCTGGCATCTGGCTGATTGACCAGCGTCCCTTGCTGTCCTGGCTGGCTCGGATGACCGAACCGACACGTATCCGTGATTCGGGTTTGGCATTGGTTTGCAGGGCGCGGGCAGCAAAACGCAAGCCGTCGCCGCTGATCTCGATGGTGTCGCCGGAAGCTGGTTCGGCCAGCACACGCTTGGCCGAAACTTCGGTGACGACGGCAGCAACCAGGTTGTCGCTGTTCGGGTGTTTGGCCAGAATCCGGTCGATGGCGGCGCCGCGTTCGTCCTCGTCGTTCGGAAGTTCGATGAAGTTTTCCGGGCCGCGATAGCCGTGGCGCTGATCGTAGGCCAGCACATTGTTGCGTAGCGAGTTGTAGGCGGTGTTCTGCTCGCTTGCGTTGAGCGTGGTGTAGACGTTGAGGCCGCGCGTATAGGTTTCCTCTCCGTATTGCGCAAATATTTCCTGGCGCACCATCTCGGCCACATGGTCGGCATGTACGGTGAACAACTGACGCCCGCTGACCTTGAGCGGCTGCTCGACGGCTTCGTTGTACTGGGCTTCGGTGATCTTGCCGGTCTTCAGCATACGCTTGAGAACAAGCAGCTGGCGGGCTTTGGCACGTACCGGATTGACCGCCGGATTATGGCGGGCCGGGTTCTGCGGAATGCCGGCCAGCATCGCGGCTTCGGCCACGGTCAGCTCCGGCAGCCGCTTGTTGAAATAGGTGCGGGCAGCGCTGGAGAATCCGTGGGTACGCTGGCCGAGATAAACCTGATTCATGTAGAGCTCGAGAATCTGGTCCTTGCTCAGTGCCGATTCGATGCGATATGCCAGCAAGGTTTCGGTCAGCTTGCGCTTGACGGTCTTTTCCTGCGACAGGAAAAAATTGCGGGCGACCTGCATGGTGATGGTCGAGGCGCCCTGGTGAAAGCCGCCCGTCAGATCGGCCAGTAGTGCCCGCGCCACACCCCGGTAATCGACGCCGCCATGATCGTAAAAACGTGAATCCTCGATGGCCAGCAGGGCATCCTTCATGAGATCGGGGATTTCCTGGATCGGTACGAAATCGCGGTGTTCCTCACCGAACTCGCCGAGCAATGCACCGTCCGCGGTGTAGATCCGCAAGGGAATCTTGGGGCGATAATCGGTCACGATATCCAGCGGCGGCAGACCAGGCAGGAGGCTGAGCAGCAATCCGGCAATCAGGAGAAAACCAAGAAGAAAGGCATCGATACCCGCCGCAATCAGCGTGCTGCGCAGCCGTTTGCGGTAATTTGCCGTGGTCAGGGGCAAGGTCAGAAATTTGACGGCGTTTGAGAAAAAGCTCACTGGCGAATCCTGGCTGGATGCTGGCGGTGCTGAAGGATCAGTCGCCAAAGGGCGCTAGTTTAGCCGCATTGATGACATTTGGAACGAGCAGTGCTGGTCGTGTGGCGACCGAGCTCTTAGAATCCGGGTTCAGCCAATTACTGCCATCGCCACCATGCCGCGCATCAAGATCGATTTGCCCGAACACTTCAGTTTCTCGACCGAAATCCCCATTTACATCGGCCATATCAATTACGGCCACCACCTCGACAACGCCGCGATGATTTCGCTGGTTGCCGAGGCGCGGGTGCGTTTTTTCAAGGCCCTGGGCTACACCGAGCTGGATATCGAAGGCGTCGGCATCGTCGTCGCCGATGTCGCGGCACAGTACAAGTCGGAAGCCTTCCACGGCGAAACCCTGGTGATCGAGATGGGTGCCAACGATTTCAACAAATTCGGCTGCGATCTGGTCTGGCGCCTTTCCGACAAGGCCAGCGGGCGCGAGGTGGCGCGCGGCAAGCACGGCATCGTTTTCTTCGACTACGCGGTGCGCAAGCCGACAGCGGTGCCGCCTGCCTTTGTCGCCAAGCTTACCGGCCAGGGATGATTCCGATCCGTTACGTCGAGCCGGTCTTTCGCCCGCCCAGCGAGGCGGAGTCGCTGATCCTGCCGGTGACTGAAGGCTGTTCGTGGAACAAATGCACCTTCTGCGAGATGTATACCGCGCCGCAGAAGAAATTCCAGGCACGCGCCGAAAATGAAGTGCTGGAAAGCATCCGCCTCACCGGGCAACGCTACGCTGACCAGATCCGCCGGGTCTTTCTGGCCGACGGCGATGCGCTGGTGTTGCCGACACGTCGACTGCTTGTCATCCTCGACGCCATCCGCACCCACCTGCCGGCCGTGCGGCGTATTTCCAGCTACTGCCTGCCGCGCAACCTGCGCAAGAAATCGCAGCAGGAAATCAACGAACTGGCGGCAGCCGGTCTGAAGATGGTCTATGTCGGCGCCGAGTCGGGTGACGATGACGTGCTGGCGGCCGTCGACAAGGGCGAGACTTTCGCGACGACCTGCGCTGCGCTGGACAAGCTCGGTGAGGCCGGCATCACCCGCTCGGTGATGATCCTTACCGGGCTGGGTGGCACGCTGCTGCGCGCCCAGCACGCCGACAATTCCGCCCGGCTGGCCAATGCGACGCAGCCGGAATACCTGGCCACGCTGGTCGTCAGCTTTCCCATGGGCGAGCAGCGCTTTCGTGCTGGTTTCCCCGGCTGGGAACCTTTGAGCCAGCCGGAACTCTTCATTGAGATGGAACGCTTTCTCAACAGGCTGGAACTCAAACGCACTGTCTTTCGCAGCGATCATGCCTCGAACTGGCTGGTGCTCAAGGGTACGCTCGGGGCCGACAAGGAACGTCTGCTGGCTCAGGTCCGGCAGGCTATTGCGACACCTGCCGAGGCGGCTTTGCGGCCGGCTTGGGCGCGGGGCTTGTAATGCCTGATTGCTGCGGTGAACCTGAAAAAATGGAAAAAATCGATATGACCCGACGCAGCTTCATTAAACCGATCATGGTGTGCCTGAGCCTGTTGCTCAGTGCCACTGCCTTTGCTTACGAACCGGAAGCCGGCGACATCGTCTTTCATACCTCGCGCTCGGCGCAGAGCAAGGCCGTGCAGGCGGCGACAAAATCGCCCTACAGCCACATGGGCATCGTCCTCTTTCGCGATGGCAAGGCCGTCGTTTTCGAGGCGGTGCAGCCGGTCAAATACACACCGCTCAAGCAATGGCTGGATCGCGGCCAGGGCCGGCGCTATGTCGCCAAGCGTCTGAAGCAGCCGTTGTCGGCCGCCTCGGTCAGAAAGCTGCACCAGGCCGCCGAACGTTACGAAGGCAAAGCCTACGACCTGACTTTCGAATGGTCGGACGAACGCCTCTACTGCTCGGAACTGGTCTGGAAGATGTACAAGGCCGCGGCCGATATCGAGCTCGCCCCGCTCGCCCGGTTGGGCAGCTTCGATCTTGATGCGCCCGCGGTCAAGGCCAAGCTCAAGGAGCGCTACGGCGAGAATGTGCCGCTTGATGAACCGGTGGTTTCGCCCGCCGCGATTTACGAGTCGAGGGCTCTGAAAATTGTCGGACAACGTTGAAATCCGGGCATCGCCATTGCTCGCGACGGCCGGTTTGGCCATATTCGGCTATGATTCGGGAAAGCTACTTCAGGAAAAAAAGACATGAATCCGAACCCCCTCAATGAAGCCGATCTCGATCGTCTGGAACAACTGCTCGAAGCTGACGTTTTTCAAGACGACGCCATGCGTCTGGATGAAATCCAGGCCATTCTCTGCGCCGTGGTCAGCGGCCCGGTTCCGGTCGAACCTGCTGCTTGGCTGGCCGACGTGCTCGGCAAGGGCGCCGAACAGGCCAATGATGCGGTCGTGGCGGAAACGGTTGAACTGCTGATGCGCCTCAACAACGATATTGCTGCTTCCTTGATGGCGGATGAAACCATCGCGCCGGTGCTCTATCCGGTCGATGAAAGCTGCGAAGAATACGATTACGCCGCCTGGGCGGACTCCTATGTCTATGGTGCCGGGCTGGCCGGCGACTGGTTCGAACTGGCCGGCAAGCACGCCGAAGACCTTTCGGAACTGCTCGAACCCATGTTCCTGCTTAACGGCATGCTTAAGGAAGATGTCGAAAAAAGCGGTGAGCGCTGGTTCTCGCCGGCCGAGGAGGCCCGTCTGGTGGCCGACATCAAGGACAACCTGCCAGTCGTCGTGCAAACCCTCTACAACTTCTGGCGCAACAAGCGCGGTGCCAGCACCGTCAAACGCGAAGAACCGAAATCCGGTCGCAACGATCCGTGCCCCTGCGGCAGCGGGCGCAAGTTCAAGCAGTGCTGCGGCTCGCCGGAAAAGCTCAACTAATCGAAATAAAAAAGGGACAACGCATGGTTGTCCCTTCTCATGGCTGGTCCGGGCTCAGCCAAGCTCGACCGGCACGAAAATGCGTGAATCGCCGCGCTCGACGAGGATGGCAACCCGTTTTCCGGCCTTGCTGATCAGCTTTTTCAGCTGATCGACGTCGCGGATGGTTTCGCCATTCACCGAAACGATGATGTCGCCCGAACGGATGCCGGCCCGCGCGGCGGCGCCCTGTGCTTCCTGAACGAGCAGTCCGCCGGTGACGTCGGCCTGGCGCTGTTCTTCCGGCGAAAGCGGGCGGACGGCGACGCCGAGACGTCCTTTCTCATGGCCTTCTTTACCTGCTGTCGCCAGCACCGGTTCGCTGAAGCTGCCGACCTTGACGGTGATTTCGCGTGTTGAACCCGCGCGCCAGACTTGCAGTTTCACCGTTTCGCCCGCCGACATGCCTGCGATCATCACCGGCAGATCGCCGGTATTGGCGATTTCACGGCCGTTGGCAGCGAGAATCACGTCGCCGGGTTCCAGGCCCGCTGCCGCTGCAGGGCTCGATTTTTCCACGGAATTGACTAGTGCGCCGCCCGGCTTCTTCAGCCCCAAGGCATCGGCCAGCGCCTGATTCACTTCCTGAATGGAAACGCCGAGCCGGCCGCGTTGCACCTTGCCCTTGGTCACGATCTGGCGCTCGACGTTCATCGCCACTTCGATGGGAATGGCGAAGGAAAGCCCCTGATAGCCGCCGCTGCGCGAGTAGATCTGCGAGTTGATGCCTATGACTTCGCCGGCCAGATTGAACAGCGGCCCGCCGGAATTGCCCGGGTTGACCGCCACGTCGGTCTGGAGGAAGGGAACATAACTGCCATCGGGCAGGGAGCGGGATTTGGCGGAAACGATGCCAGCGCTGGCGCTGTTTTCGAAGCCGAAGGGCGAACCGATGGCCAGGACCCATTCACCAACGCGGGTGTTGGCGGTATTGCCGATCCTGACCGTGGGCAGGTTGCTGGCCTCGATTTTCAGGACGGCGACATCGCTGGTCTTGTCCAGCCCCATGACCTTCGCCTTGAATTCGCGCTTGTCGGTGAGTTTGACGGTGACTTCGTCAGCCTCTTCGACGACATGGGCATTGGTCAGGATGGTGCCGTCGGCAGTGATGATGAATCCCGAACCCTGACCGCGCACCGGGGCTTCGCCCCCATGTGGGACAGCGCCCCGGAAACGGCGGAAAAATTCGTAGAACGGGTCGCCGGGGTCGCCCAATGCCGCATTGACCTGGCGGGAACCGCTGACGCTGATATTGACCACTGCCGGGCCATTGCGCTCGACAATGGCGCCGAGATCGGGAAGCGGCGTGGCCGGTATTGCAACAGCCGGGGCAGGGGGGGCAACCTGAGTGGCGGCCTGGGGTTCAGATGCAGCCTGGGAATGCCCGATGGAGTAGGCTCCGCCCATCGCCGAAGCAAGGGCGACGGCAATGACAGTCATTTTGAGGGTCTGGATTTTCATGCGCGGGTCTCCTGTGATTCAGACTTCAGGGATTTCACAGGCGACATGTTTGCGCAGCATGCCGGGTTTTCAAGTACCGTTTTTGCGACGGTTTGTATCATCTTGTTTCAGGACAATCCGCACCGCCAAACCCTCATCTGGCGCCCCACGGCTGGATGGGTACGGTCGATATGGCATTGGCCGGCGCGCCGTCGATCAGCTTGCGGCTGATGGCGACATAGACGAGGACGTTGCGCTTTTCGTCGTAGGAACGATGAATGGCGGTTTCCTTGAACATCAGCGAAGTGTCTTCGCTGAACACGATTTTTTCCTCGGCCAGCTTCGCCGGCTTGGTGATCGGGCCGATCTGGCGGCAGGCCAGCGAAAACTGGGAGGGATCTTCGGCCAGCCCGAAACTTCCCTTGATGCCACCGGTTTTTGCCTGGCTGACGTGGCACGTCACGCCCGGAATGTCCGGATCGTCAAAGGCATAAATGCACACCCGATGGTTGGCGCCGATCAATTTCCAGGCCGTGGTGATGCAGCCAACTTCCTCGGCCCCTGCGGACAGGGTTACGGTGGCGAGAATCAGGGCAAGCAAGGCTTTCATGTGCGTCTCCGGGTTGGGCTGCTTCAGCAAAGCGGGTTCATTTTCGCAAGATATCGAACCAGTATCTTGTAAATATCCTGATCAAAGGCGGGGCAGGAGTTTTCGCTCAGGCCGAGCAGTTCTTCTTCCGTTCGGGCGGTGCCAAGATAGCGCCAGGCATCGATCAGATGAACCTCGTCACCTTCACGAATGACAGCCGGCCCGGTAAATGGCCAGGATAGCAACTTGAAGCCGGTGAGTCCGGCCAGCAGGCGCATGTTGTGTTTTGCGTACGGTTCAGCACCCACGCAGGCCCCCTTGCAGCGCCTGATCTGGTGGCCGAAACAGGGTTTGCCATGAGGCTTCTTTTCGAGCCCGAGCAGGGTGTCGCACAGGTGATGCGACTCCGCCAGCGAACGCAGGGCATCCGTTGCCGCCTTCCTGTTGCGGAACAGGCCGTAGCAGGCGGTATGGATATCCATCTCGAGATCGGCAGTGAGCGCCAGTTGCGGGCACATCAGGCCGTCGCCAGCATCCTTGAGCAGCCAGGTGCACAGTTCGTCGTTCTTGCGTAACTGGCGATTGCCGCTCGGCAGCAACTGCTTGACGAGGTTTGTCTCCCGGAGCAACGCACCGATTTCGCCGGCGGTTTCTATCCAGTCGATGCGCCGGATCTGTTGTGCGAGCGCCATTTCCTTCGCCGATTTATGGTCGGCTGAAAAATGTGACAGAACACGCTGGCGAATGTCCTTGGCCTTGCCGATGTATAGCGGCAGGTCGTTTTCACCATAAAAGAGGTAAACGCCGGGAGTTTCCGGCAAGTCGGCGACGATGCCGGCATCCAGGTGGGGCGGCAGGCTGGGGTGCGCGTTTTGTGCCCGAAGCGCAGCTTCGATGTCTTCAATGCTGCGGTGAACGTGAATTTTTTGCCAAAATTGGTGAATCAGCTGTGCATCCGCCAGCGCCCGATGACGGGCGGCCGCCTGCAGATCATGACGCTCGATCAGTGAATCGAGATTGTGCCGCTTGTGTTCCGGGTACAGCGCCCGTGACAGTTTGACGGTGCATAGAACGGAGGCGCGAAAATCCATGCCAAGGCGCTTGAACTCGCTCTTCAGGAAACCGTAGTCGAAGCGGGCGTTGTGCGCGATGAACAACCGGCCGCGCAAGCGCCCGAAAACCTCCTCGGCAATGTCGGCAAAGCGCGGTGCCGTGGCAACCATGGCATTGCTGATACCGGTAAGTTGCTCGATAAACGGCGAAATCGGACGTTCCGGATTGACCAGCTGCTGCCACTCGCGCACGGTGCCGTCGGCGTCGACTTCGACAATGCCGATTTCAGTGATGCGGTCCTGGATGGCGGTAGCGCCGGTGGTTTCGAGATCGACGAAGGCGAGTGTCTGCTGCTGCATGGCGAGTGATCAGGGCGGAACAGCCCGCGATGATACCGTCAGAACGGGCACGTAACGGGAATTGCGATGTTGCCTCCAGGGATATCGCGGCTGACGATATCTGGTAGCCTTTGCAGACAATGCACCTTGCCGTCGGCGGTAGTCAGTTGCAACACGCCTTCGCCGACAATTTTCTCGCCAGCTTGCGGGCGCGCCATGGCACGCGTCAATGGCGATTCGACAGCGGCTACCTTGCTTGGTGGCGCGAACATCGGGTCTAGTTGGCGCTGGCGGGATTCCCGGTTCAGCAGCGCCCTGGCTTCTTCCACGAGTCTGTCGGCGGATGGCGTGGTTGTGGCTTGAACGGTAGCGCTGAGCGGTGTTTCAGGTCTTTTGACGACGGTCTCAGGATGCACTGAGGAGTGAGCTACCGTATCTGTATTTGGCTTTGTACTGCCCGTGGGAATGGGGGCGACTGGACCTCCTTCGGAAAAACGCAAGGTGGCCTGGAGTCTGGCTTGAGCAGGCAATGCAGACGTTGGCGAGGCAGGCCAGAGTAACCCGGCGACGCCATGCAGGAGCAAGGCGCCACCGAGAAAAGGAGCCAATACGAAGCGCCGGTCAGTGCGCAAGTCCCGCCTGCAGGTGGCTGTCGCTGCTTTCCGTCGCCGGTTTTTCCAGAGGCAGCAGGCGTTGCAGCTTTTGCACGTAATCATTGAGCGCTGCAAGGCCCATTGGTGTCAGTACGAAGAAGGATTGTGGCCGGCCGTTGCCGGACTCCTTGCGCACGGCAACGTAGTCCGCAGCCAGCAATTTTTTCAGATGCGCGTCGAGATTGCCGTCGGAGACTTCGAGTTGCCGTTTCAGGTCGCTGAAGGTCAATTCGCCGGCTGCGGCGAGAAAGGCCACCAGTTGCGTGCGTAGCGGCTGGTGGAGGAGAGCATCGAGTTCTTCCATGGATTACTTTTCGTTGAATTCGACAGCCAGTGTGCCGGCACTGTTGCCGTCGGTATCTCCTGGCAGGCGCAGTTCCAGGCGGCCGTCGACCAGTTGGTTTCCGCGTTGCCAGGTCTTGCCATCGAAGCTGGCCCAGGTTTTGTAGACGTAAACATCGCGCTTCAGGCGTGGATTCAGCGTTGCTTGTTCGTTTTTCTCGAACAGGTTGCCGTTGATCGAGGCAGCCATCGGCAGCGGCACGCCGGCCGGGTAGTGGAGGATAAAATTCTTGTCGGCCGGCGCCGGCTGGCCGTATTTGACCATCGGAAGGGCGGCGATTTCGCTGGCTGAAGGCGGCACGAGACTGGCACAGCCGGAAAGCGAAAGGGCAGCTACGGCAAAAGTAATGGTTTTTTTCATCATGGCTCCAAGGGAATGAATCAGGGTTGGCGTAACTGGACGATCAACTGGCTGCTGACGAATGGACCTTTTTCAGGGGTCAGTTCGGCCTTCAGCCAGGGGATGTGTACCCAGCGGGTCTGGCGGGCGAGTTGCCAGGGTTCGCCGGGAAAGCGGTTGCTGCCGGTAAGCTGTCCGTCCTGCAGCAGCAGTTCGATAGGACGGGCGAGGGTTAGCGGCAGCACAGCCTTTTCGCCGCTATTCACGAAAATATCGCCGGCAATTTCGAATTCCACGGGTACCCGCGTGCCGGCAGGCAGGTTGATTATGGTGCTGCCATTGGCCGGCAAACTGTTGCGGCGGAAGTCGTCGAGACTGATCGCCGGCTCGTCCGGAAGCGCGCTGCGCTGGGCAAAGGTTTCGAGACCGAGTGGCAGGGCGAGTACGGCGCCCAGCCAGAACAGCATCTGGCCCAGGCGCACCGTTGCTGCGCGGTGCCGGCCACGGTCGAGCATCAACGCCAACAGTGGCAGGCCGAGGCCGAACACGGCTGCGGCAATCCATCGCATGCTTTCGTAAGGAAGGCTGGCGAACAGGCTTCCGATGCCAATCAGAATAATGACGACGCCGATCCACTCGAGCAGCTCTTCCGAAAACAGGCCGTGCAAGTAAAGTCCTAGGCCAACGACGACCAGCCATAGAGCGCAGACCATATAGCCGCCACCAAAGAAAAACATGCCAAAAGTGCTTAGTGTGGCCAGGCCCATGAGCAGCCACCAGACCTTTTGAACCTGGCGATGGATGAAAGACCAGGCTTCGTCGCGCGCCTGTTTGACCTGACGCGTCCACCACCAGTCGATGCCGCCCACGGTGCCAAGTACGACGCCGATCAGGAGCAACCATGCAAGGGCGCGCTGTTCGAGGGAGGGGATTTGGGTCGGGGTAAGGATATTGTCCGAGATCGCGAACAGCACACCGGCCGGAATACCCCACAGGAGAAGGCTGTGCCGTTCGATGCGCAGGTTTCGGTGGCCGGCCGAAAGCATTGCGTGGATGGCGTTGAGTTGTTGATGGGCAGGGTGGTTCATGACGCATGTCTGGTAACTCTGATTTTCAGAGTTTATTACTCTGTTTTACAGAGTGTCAACCGAAAGTGCAGTCACCCCAAACAGAGTCGACTTGGTTTCTAGTTTCCCACTGTATCTAGTGGGTTATTTTCATTGACCTACTAAATACAGTGTTTTTGTTGACAGTCGCTTTCCATTACGCATAAACTCGACCCCGTTGATGGTTCCTTTTTTGGGATTAAAACGGGAATCCGGTGCCAGGTTCATTGCTGTTCGAACCTGAATTCCGGGGCTGCCCCCGCAACTGTAATCGGCGAGCGTTTCGCCACCGAGTTTGCCAACTCATGCCACTGGATGCGTCCGGGAAGGCGGGTGAAACGCGCTGAGCCGAGAGCCAGGAGACCTGCCTCAATGTGTCCTTTTTCATGATTTTGGGGCGGGGTGTCCCTGACGAGAGGTATTTGCGTGGTCTTTTGCCGTTTGTCCGTGGTGTCGTGCCGTAGCCGGGATGGTTCCCGTTGCGTCGGTCGGCCTGCGTCGGCGGTTCGCGCACTCGGTTCTCTGCCCCCCGAAACGGAGAATCGCCTTGCAATCCAATGTCCAGTACCTCTCTGACGCGAACCGGTTCGCGGTAGCGGCCCTCCAGGTCATCCGCCGTAACGGCGCCGTCGTCGGCTTCAACGCCGAGA
>CAZOWA010000041.1:0-26646 GCA_964583695.1 uncultured Dechloromonas sp. | reverse complement strand
GATCCTTGCCGCAGCCGACGTTTTCGCCCGGGTGGAATTCGGTGCCGCGCTGGCGAACGATGATGTTGCCAGCCAGGACGAATTGACCGCCGTAGCGCTTGACGCCCAGTCGTTGGGCTTGTGAGTCGCGGCCGTTACGTGAACTACCGCCTGCTTTTTTGTGTGCCATTTATTAGCTCCTTGTCTGAACTTAAGCGGCGATCGAATCGATGCGCAGTTCGGTGTAGTTCTGACGATGGCCTTGATGCTTTTGGTAGTGCTTGCGACGACGCATCTTGAAGATCTTGACCTTGTCGTGGCGGCCGTGCGAAATCACGGTGGCTTTGACGGTTGCGCCAGCGAGGAAGGGAGCGCCGATCTTTACCGACTCGCCTTCGCCTGCCATGAGGACCTGGTCGAGAGTAACTTCTGCGCCAACATCTGCCGGTATCTGTTCTACTTTAAGTTTTAGACCATTGGTAACGCGATACTGCTTACCGCCGGTTTTTATGACCGCATACATGAGTTGGACTCCGAAAATAAACCAAAGGGTGCTACAAAGAACCGCGCATTATACGGAAAATCTTCGAGAAGTCAAAGCCTTGAGGTGCGCTTATGGTAGAATTTCGCGCTTTCCCGAGGAGCATCTCATGGCTGAAATCACCACGGCCTCCGGCCTGATCTACGAAGATACCGTCGTCGGCGAAGGCGCCGAGGCCAAGGCAGGCGATCACGTCGTCGTCCATTACACCGGCTGGCTGACCAACGGCAGCAAGTTCGATTCGAGCAAGGATCGCAACGACCCCTTCGATTTTCCGCTGGGTCACCGTCACGTCATCGCCGGCTGGGACGAGGGCGTCCAGGGCATGAAGATCGGCGGCACGCGCAAGCTGACCATCCCACCGCAACTCGGCTATGGTGCCCGTGGTGCGGGCGGTGTCATTCCGCCGAATGCGACGCTGGTTTTCGAGGTTGAGTTGCTCGCCATCCAATGAGCGATTCCGACAAGCAGCCGCCGGCCGACGATCCCTGGGCGAAATGGCGCCAGCCCGAAGCGGTGGCGCCAACGACGCCTGTCCGGGAAGCGGAACCGGTTCGCAAGCCCAAGCCGCGCCCGGCCCCGCGTGCCGAGGCGCCTGTCGTGCCGGCTGAACCTGTCAAGCCGGAAGCGCCGGTGGTGCGTGAGCGCCCGACTGGCACGCTGAGCCCGATCAAGACGGTCAAGCCGGCCCGTCCGGTTGGCAAAAAAACGCAAAAATTCGAGTCGACCGCAGCATCGGCCCCCAGGCCGCACAAGCAGATGCGCGGTGGCAAGGCGCGCGACGCGCGGCCAGTGGCTTCTGAGCGTCCGGTCCCTCAGGCCGTCGTGCGCGATCCGTCCGATGCACCCCAGGGTGTGCGTCTTTCCAAGGTGATGTCGGAACGCGGCCTGTGTTCGCGTCGCGAGGCCGATCTGTGGATCGAGCGTGGCTGGGTGTTCGTCAATGGCGAGCCGGTCAGTGAGCTGGGGACACGTATCGATCCGGCGTCGTCGGAAATTACCGTGACGCAGGAGGCAAAGAAGGATCAGGCCAAGGCCGTGACCATTCTGCTGCACAAGCCGGTGGGTTATGTTTCAGGGCAGCCGGAGCCGGATTGTGTGCCGGCGGTGACGCTGGTGACTGCCGAAAACCAGATGCCCCATTCCGGTGGCCCGGAGTTCAAACCGTGGATGTTGCGCGGTCTGGCGCCGGCCGGCCGGCTGGACGTCGATTCGACGGGCTTGCTGGTGCTGACCAGCGACGGCCGGGTGGCCAAGCGCCTGATCGGCGAGGATAGCGATACCGAAAAGGAATATCTGGTTCGCGTTTCCGGCGAAATGATCAAGGGCGGGCTGGACCTGCTGCGTCATGGTCTGGCGCTCGATGGCAAGCCGCTGAAGCCGGCCTGGGTCAAGCAACTGAACGAGGATCAGCTCCACTTCATTCTGAAGGAAGGCAAGAAGCGCCAGATTCGCCGCATGTGCGAACTGGTCGGCTTGCACGTCATTGGCTTGAAGCGCGTGCGTATCGGGCGGATTCGCCTCGGTGACCTGCCGATGGGGCAGTGGCGCTTTTTGCGCGAAGGTGAGGCTTTCTGATTTTGGCTGTTTTTTCCGGTTCACCGTAGCAGTGAGCCAGACAACAAAAAATGCCGGCCGGTTTTAACCGGGCCGGCGTTTTTTTTAGGGGCTCAGCGCGCTCAAGCGGCGGGGCGAACCGGCGGCATCATCAGGCATTCGCCTTCGATGACGGTCTTGCCGGCGACCGTGCACACCGTGTCCAGAACGACACGGTTCTTGGCGGCATTGACTTCGCGCACGGTAACGGTGGCAGTGACGGTGTCGCCCGGCTTGACCGGGGCCTTGAACTTCAGGGTTTGCGACAGGTAGATGGTGCCGGGTCCGGGCAGCTTGTTGGCCAGGGTGGCGGAAATGAAGCCGGCCGACAGCATGCCGTGGGCGATGCGGGTGCCGAACATGGTGCCCTTGGCGTATTCCTCGTCGAGGTGGGCCGGGTTGACGTCGGTCGAGATGCCGGCAAACAGTATGATGTCGGCTTCGGTGACGGTCTTGGACGTGCTAGCGGACATGCCGGGTTCGAGCTGGTCGATGTAATACGCCATGGCTGGGCTCCTTGTGGGGTTTGTTGAAGGCGAAAGCGAAACTCTAGCATACGTTAGCGTATGGATGTGACAGCCTGCTTACTCGGTGCGCAGGGCGTCCACCGGGTCGAGCCGTGCCGCGTTGCGGGCCGGCAGGACGCCGGCGGCGAGGCCGATGGCGATGGCAATGCCTTCGGCCAGCAGGACGAAACTGATCGGCGTGTGTACCGGCAGGGCGGGCACGGCCAAGTGGATGAGCTGGGCGAGGCCGATGCCGAGAACCAGGCCGAACAGCCCGCCTAGCGCCGAGAGTGCAACCGCCTCGCCGAGAAAGAGGGCGAGGATGGTGTGGCGTGGTGCGCCGAGGGCGACGAGCAGGCCGATTTCGCCGGTGCGTTCGGTGACGGCAATGGTCATGATGGTGACGATGCCGACGCCACCGACCAGCAGCGAGATGCCGCCCAGAGCGCCGACGGCCATGGTCAGCACGTTGAGGATGTTGGACAGCGTTTTCAACATCTCTTCCTGCGTCACGATGGTGAAATCCTCGCGGCCGTGGCGGTCGATCAGGTGGGTTTTCAGGCGGGCGGCTACCAACGCTGAGGGCACGCCTTCCTCGGCGGCGATGTTGATTTCGTCGACGCCTTCACGGTTGAACAGCTCCTGGCCGCGGGCGGCCGGGATGAAGGCCGTGTCGTCGAGGTCGATGCCGAGGAACTGCCCCTTCGGCGCCATGACGCCGATCACGCGGAAATGCAGGCCGCCGATGCGCAGGCGCTGGCCGAGAGGATTCTCGCTGCCGAACAGCTCGGTTTTTACTTTCGAACCCAGCACGACGAAGGCGCGGGCGCTCGTTTCGTCGTCGGCGGGCAGGAACTGGCCGCTTTGCACGGTCGACTTGAAAATCTGCGGTAATTTGGCATTCACGCCGTAGATCAGCGTGCGGCGCGTCCGGCCGTTGCCCTCGACTTCCGCATTGCCGCGCACGTTCGGCGTGACCGCAACGACGTGCGGCAGGCGTTCGAGCGATTTGGCGTCGTCGAGCGACAGTGGCCGGGCGCTCGATGGCAGGCCAGACGGTGAACCGCCGGTCTTGGTCTTGCCCGGGACGAGGGTGATGACATTGGTGCCGAACTGCGTGAATTCGCCGAGCACGAAGCGGTGGATGCCCTCGCCGATCGAGGTGAGCAGGATGACGGCCGCGATGCCGACGGCGATGCCGAGCAGCGTCAGGAAGCTGCGCAGGCGCTGGGCCGTGATGGCGCGCAGGGCGAGTTGGATGGAGTCGGCGGCGAGCATGGCTAGTGCTTCATGAGCGCTTGCACCGGGTCGAGCCGGGCAGCGCGGCGGGCCGGCATGACGCCGAAGATCAGGCCGGTGGCGAGCGCCGTGGTCAGGCCGGCGATGACCGCCCAGTCGGGCGGATAGGCCGGGAAGACCGGGAAGAACTGGCGCAGCGCGAAGGCGCCGAGCTGGCCGAGCAGGTAGCCGACGAGGGCCCCGACGGCGGAGAGCATCGCCGCTTCGGCCAGGAAGGCCAGGCGAATGGTCCGGGAAGTGGCGCCGAGTGCCTTCAACAGCCCGATTTCGCCCGTGCGCTGGGTGACGGCGACGAGCATGACGTTCATGACCAGGATGCCGGCGACGGCCAGGCTGATCGCGGCGATGCCAGCCACGGCCAGGGTCAGCGCGCCGAGCAGCTTGTCGAAGGTGGCCAGTACGGCGTCCTGGGTGATGACCGTGACGTCCTCCTCGCCGCGGTGGCGCTGCTTGAGCGTTTCCATCACCTGCTCCTTGGCGCTCGGGATGGCGTCGCGGCTGTTGGCTTCGATGAGGATGCGGAACAGTGTGTTGGAATTGAACATGGCCTGGGCCAGCGACACCGGCACGATGACCAGTTCGTCGGTGTTCATGCCCAGCCCCTGGCCGGTCGATTTGAGGACGCCGACGACGCGCAGCCGGCGGTCGCCGACGCGGACGAGCTGGCCGATGGCCGGGTTGGCGCCGAACATTTCCTCGCGGATCTTGGCGCCGATGACGGCGACCGAGGAGCCACGATTCCAGTCTTCTTCCGGCAGCGCCTGGCCCTGGGCGATCTCGAAATTGCGGATCGGGATGAATTCGGCGGTCGAGCCGGCGACCATGACTTCGCGCAGCTTGCCGCCGAAGGCGATTTCCGAGGTGCCGACGGCGAGCGGCGCGACGCGTCGCACGGTGGGCAGGCGGCGCAGGCTGCCAGCGTCGTCGATGGTCAGGTCGCGCGGCGTCGTGGTGATGGCGTTGGCCGGATTGAAACCGCCGGTGCCGGAGCGGCCGGGCAGCACGATGACGAGGTTGGTGCCGAGCGAGGAAAACTGGCCGACGACGTAGCGCCGTGCCCCGTCACCGAGGGCGGTGAGGATGACGACGGCGGCGACGCCGATCGACATGGCGAGCACCGAGAGCGTCGTGCGCATCGGGTAGCCCGTGGCGGCGTCGCGGGCGAAGCGCAGAGTGTCGGTCAGGCGCATGGGCGGCGGGAAAGTGAAGTTTCCACGGTCAACCGGAAATATTGCCCAAATTCGAAATGTCGGCAGTGGCCGAATCCGCCTTCAGGCGGCCGTCCTCCATGACCAGCTGGCGCCGGGCGCGGGCGCCCATGCCCGGGTCGTGGGTGACGACGATCAGCGTGACGCCGCTGGCGTTGAGGCCTTCGAGCAGATGAACCACCTCCTCGCCGGTATGGCGGTCGAGGTTGCCGGTCGGCTCGTCGGCGAGGATGAGCGGCGGCTGCATGATGGTGGCGCGGGCGATGGCGACGCGCTGGCGCTGGCCGCCGGAAAGCTGGTCCGGCTTGTGGTCGGCGCGCTGGTCGAGGCCGAAATCCTTGAGGGCCTGGACGACGCGTTTATTGCGCTCGTTGGTGGGAATGCCGGCCAGCGTCATGGGCAGCGCGATGTTTTCTGCAGCCGTGAGGCGCGGCACAAGGTGGAAGCTCTGGAAAACGAAGCCGATGCGCGTGCTGCGCACGGTGGCCTGTTCGTCGGGCGACAAGGTCGTGACGTCGCGCCCTTCGAGCTTGTAGGTGCCTTCGTTGGGCCGGTCGAGCAGGCCGAGCAGGTTGAGCAGCGTCGATTTGCCGGAACCGGATGGGCCCATTACGGCGACGTACTCGCCGGCGTCGATCTGCAAATTGAGCCCGGCCAGCGCGTGGACGGTGGTGTCGCCGAGCAGGAAACGTCGCTCGATGCCGGAAAGTTCGATCAGCGCCATGCGCCTACTTCGCCTTGGCTTGGTTTTGCGTTTTCTCGTCCGGCGTCACCACGGCCCCGGCCTTGACGCCTTCCTTTTCAAGCGAGGTGACGATGCGTTCGCCGGCGCTCAGGCCTTCCGTTACTTCCGTGTATTCCCAGTTGGCCAGCCCGGTCTTGATCTGGCGCTCTTCCAGCTTGCCGCTGTCGGCGTTGAAGAGCAGCACCTTGCCGCCTTCCTGAATGGCGGCGGTGGGAATGCGCAGGATGTTGTCGCGGCTGGCGAGAATGATCTCGACATCGGCGCTGTAGCCGACGAGCAGGGTTCCGATCACGTCGGGGCTGGCGAAATCAACTTCGATATCGACGGTGCGCGCCTGTTTTTCAACGGCGGAAACGTAGGGTGCGACACGCCGTACCTTGCCGGGCAGCGACTTGCCGGGCAGCGCATCGAGCGTGATACGCACCGGCTGGCCAACCTGTATCTTTGGCGCATCGACCTCGTCCATCGGCGCCTTGACGTAGAGGCAGGAATCGTCGATCAGATCGATGGCCGGTGGCGTCTGCACGCCGGGGGGCGAGGGGGTTGAATATTCGCCCAGTTCGCCGACGATCTTGGCTACCGTGCCGTCGAACGGCGCGTAGAGCGCGACGCGGCCCTGTTCGACGCGGGTTGCCCTGAGTTTCGCCTCGGCCTGCGCGACGTCGGCTTTGGCCGTGTTGCAGGCGGCGCTCCGAACCTCGGCTTCGGTGCGGGCGGCTTCTTCCTTGCTCGTCGAAACAAAGCCCTTGGCGCGCAGGTCGGCTTGCCTTTTAGCCTCATTTTTCGCGTTGACCGCAGCAATGCAGGCTTCCTCGCTGCGTTTGGCGCTCAGCGTGATCTGCGCCTGGGCCAGCGCGGCGTTGGCCTGCTGGTCGTCGTTCCACAGCTTGAGCAGCAACTGGCCCTTCTTGACCTTGTCGCCTTCCTTGACGTTGAGCACTTCGATTCGTCCGCCGATGATGGTCGACAGCTTGGTGCGCTGGCAGGCCTCGACCGTACCGGCGCGGGTGTTGGCCAGTGTCGCCTCGACCTTGCCGCTGCTGACTTCCTTGAGCACGACGGGGATCGGTTTGGGGCGGCTGACGACGTAATAAGCCAGGCCGAGCGCGAGAATGACGACAACGGCGATCACGATGCGGCGCATGCGGAACTCCTAGCGAAAGCCGGGCAGCCAGCCCGACTGGGCGTAGCCCCAGACCGGTTCGAGGGTGCCCTGATAAAGTGCTTCGATGACCGGTGGCTCCGGCCAGGGTTCGTTCATAAAGGTGAGGCCGGCTTCTTCCACCGTCCTGCCCGACCAGTAGTAGTCGGCAACCTCGTCGAGCGCACTGAGCGACAAACTGTGCGGCAGGCGCAGGTAATCGAGCCAGCTGGCGTCGTGGAAGGAGCAGATGTAAGCGCCCTTGGTCTTGGCGCAGACCAGGTTCTTGCCGAACACGCGCTGCGGATGCTTGCTGCGAAACGTCATCGCATCGGTGCGCGTGGCGAAGAGCAGCAGGGCATGTAGGCGGCTGGGAAAATGGTTGTAGCGGCGCTGACGATAGTATTCGAGGTGGTACTCGGCAAAATAATTCTGCACGGAGATCAACTGGTCGCCCGGCGTCGGCTCGCCGCCCTCCGGCGAAGCCAGCGTCGAACCAAACGGGCTGCCCTTGAGAATGTCCCAGCCCGGCAGCTCTGCCCCCGGCTCCAGCCAGCAGAAAAGCTCCAGCGTCGCGGTGTCCTTGATCAGGTTGTCCATGGACGATTCGGGTGGGTACACATGGCGCTATTCTCACCTATCAAGACGCTTTATCAAAACCTCAAAATATCTTCTGAAAGGGCGCTGCCTTTTTTTTCTGACGGGTGTAAGCTGAAGTCGTGTCGGGGGTGCAGCAATCCCGGCAAGTAGTGGCAGGGCCCGCTGCGTAGCTGGAGATTCTATGGCGGTTTTCACAGGAATTTTTTCTTGAGATGGCAGTGTAGTACTCCGTAACGGCGAAAAGCCGCATGCCTCGACCGAGTGTCAGGGCGCAGTACCGAAGCCCATGCCCGAACAGCATGGGCTTCATGCTTTTGAGGACACCATATGTTCATTCAACGTCGCGGCACCAGCAGCCGCTATGCCGACAGCGTCACGCACGCCGGAACCGTCTATCTGGTTGAAGTGCCGACCTGTCTCGACCCTGATATCCGTGCGCAGATGACCAGCCTGCTCGCCAACATCGACCATTTGCTGGTCGAAGCAGGCAGTGACCGCTCACATCTGCTGATGGTCACCATCTATCTTGCCGACATGGCCGACTACGACGGCATGAACGCCATCTGGGACGCTTGGCTGCCGAACGGCCACGCCCCCGCCCGCGCCTGTGTCGAAGCGCGCCTTGCCAAGCCGGAATATCGCGTTGAAATCGTTCTGACGGCGGCCGTGGCGCGCGGCTGAGGCATAAAAGCCTTTTCCTCCATATGGCATAATCAGCCCTTTCGCGGTTGATCGGCCAGGAGGGTTTGTGGCGTCGCTTATTCCAGCAATTGGCGTTTGTGTTTCGCGCATGACCGGGGGCGAGCGCCGCTTCGCCAACCGGCTGGAACAAAAGCTCGAAGACGACTGGCTGCTCTGGTACGACGTACCGCTCGGCCCGCGCAACGTACATCCCGACTTCGTTGTCTTCAATCCACGTCGCGGTCTGCTGGTGCTGGAGGTCAAGGACTGGAAGCTCGACACCATTAGCGACATTGATCGGCAGAGCGCCGGCATTCTTACTTCCAATGGCCTCAAGCGAGTCGCCAATCCGCTCGAACAGGCCCGGCAATACGCCCACGAAGTCAGCAATCTGCTGCAAGGCGACCCGCAACTCACCATCAACAGCGGACGCCAGCAGGGCATGCTGCTTTTTCCGTGGGGCTACGGCGTCGTGCTCGCCAACATCAGCCGCAAGCAATTCGACAGCACAAATCTCGCCGATGTCATCGAGCCGCACCGCGTCATCTGTCAGGACGAAATGACCGAAAGCGTCGATGCCGAAGCCTTTCAGGAACGGCTGTGGGGCATGCTGCCGTTTTCGCGCAGCGTGCCGCTCGCCCTGCCCCAGATCGACCGCATCCGCTGGCATCTCTTCCCCGAAATCCGCATCGCCACGCCAATGCAAAACGGCCTGTTTGACGATCAGGAAGCGGAAATCCCCGACATCGTCCGTGTCATGGACGTGCAGCAGGAACAACTCGCCCGCAGCCTCGGCGAAGGCCACCGCGTCATCCACGGCGTCGCTGGCAGCGGCAAAACGCTGATTCTCGGCTACCGCGCCGAGCACCTCGCCAAAATCTGCGCCCGGCCGATTCTCATCCTCTGCTACAACCGCACCCTGGCCAAGCGACTGAGCCGCACCATGGCCGCCAAGGGGCTGGCCGACAAAGTGCACGTCCACACCTTTCACCAATGGTGCCGCGCCCAGCTCGTCGCCTACAACGCCGGCCTGCCGGAAAACGGCAAGGACGGCGAAGCCTACGCCGGCGAACTCGTCGACCGCATCATCCGCGCCGTCGACGCCAACATCATCCCCGCCGGCCAATACGACGCCGTGCTCATCGACGAAGGCCACGACTTCCAGCCCGAATGGCTCAAGCTCGTCGCCCAGATGGTCAACCCGGCCACCAATTCCCTGCTCGTCCTCTACGACGACGCCCAATCCATCTACGGCAATGGACGGCACAACAAATTCAGCTTCAAGAGCCTCGGCATCCAGGCCCAGGGCCGCACCACCATCCTCAAGATCAACTACCGCAACACGCAGGAAGTGCTTGAGCTGGCCAGCGGCATCGCCAGCGAACTGCTCAAACCCAGTGCCTCGGACGAAGACGGAGTACCGCTCGTCGCCCCCATCAGCGCCGGCCGCCACGGCCCGAAGCCGCTACTCATCAAGCTGCCAAGCATCCAGGAAGAAGCCGCCTACATCGCCAAACACCTCAAGGAAGCCCACAAAACCGGCACCCCATGGAGCGACATGGCGGTGATCTACCGCGACTACGGCATCGGCAAACCGGTACTCGCCACGCTACGCCGTGCCGGCATTCCGGTGACTTACCAGGACGACATCACCTTTGCGGAGAAGGAAGACACCGTGAAGTTTTTGACCATGCACAGCTGCAAGGGGCTGGAGTTTCCGCTGGTGGCGATACCGGGGGCAGGTCGGGCGGTGGATGAAGGGCGGAAGGATGAGGAGGCGCGGTTGCTGTATGTGGCGATGACAAGGGCGACTCGGGAGTTGGTCATAGTCGGTGAGAACTGACAGTATGCCGACAATTAATCGACTGATAACCTGTCTAGAAAGTGACGATTATGGCTTTGCATGAGTTTCTGAGCGATGGGTCTTTGGATTTCGCACGAAGACACTTGACAGCATATTACGACTCAGATTTCTTTCCGAAGCCCTTTGAGTTCGAGTGCATTTGGCATCGTTGGGACGACTTAAAAACGATGGACAAAGGAAAACTCGCTTCAAATATTCCCCCTATAGCTATTCCTTGGAAGAAACCACGTGGTGGATACAGAATAGTTCACCAAATGGATCCACTTGATGCCATCTGTTACACAGCAGTTGCCCACGAGCTATCAAACAAAATTGAGGAGCACCGGATTCCCGCTCGGGAAAACGTCGCTTGTTCGTATCGGATATCTCCGGACGGAAAGGGCTTCTTTGTAAAGGGCTCTGGATTTTCCGACTACAGGATACGATGTGAAGAATTAGCGAAGGTTTACAGGTATGTATTGATTACTGATATTTCAGATTTTTACAATAGAATTTACCTCCACCGACTAGCGAATGCTATAGCTATGGCCTCTACGGAAAATGCCGGAAAATCCGTAGAAAATTTCCTTCTTGGGATTAATTCGAAAGCATCACAAGGAATACCCGTTGGCCCTGCAGCAAGTATTGTAATGAGCGAGGCCGCGCTTATAGACATAGATCAATTCATAATAAACTTGAATGTTGATCATGTCAGATACGTGGACGACATTCGTATATTTTCAAACACCACTCATCAATTGGATAACGTCCTACAAAACCTGACATTATATTTACATCAAAACCACCGCCTAGGACTTGTCAGCGACAAAACAAAGATCATCGATTCAGAAAAATTTATACAGACCGAATTAAACAACCAATATCAACTCGAAAAACTAGACATTCTTCATGAAATTGAAGTTATAAACCCCTATACTTTTCAAGTTGAAGATGTGGTTGAGAGTGCATTTTCTGATATTGGAGAGCGCTTAACTGATGCCATTCGTAGAATATTGAAATTCGAAAATCTAGATCTTGGTGTTGCCCGAGCAATTATTCGAAGAGCCAGAGCCCACCGAATTCCTGACATTGCCAAAATTCTACTTGAAAATTGTCTTTTCTTCCGTCCTGTTATTAATGACGTCGCTTTATACCTCGATGTAATATTAACCGAATTCGACGCAGCACCATTTATTAACATAATTGCAGACTTAGAATTGCAACGGCTACTGGAGGATCCAGGAACAAATGAGTGGTTCTCATGGTTAATTAGCAAACATTTGCTCCTTGCAAAAGACCGACGTTTGCACCGGGTATTGGAATCAAACATGCGGCTTACTTATCTTGCACGCGCTGCAGTTTGCACGCGTAACCTTGCATGGGTGAGAGAACAAAAGGATTTATTATTTAGCAATGCATCGTGGAATAGAAGAGCGATCATATATGCAGCACAGCTTATGAGCTCCGACGAAAAGAACGCTTGGCTAAAACCGCTTAAGAACCACGCATCTATTTCTCCTCTGGAAAAATGGATGATCGAATGGGTTCTAGCAGATACACCGATGGCAATTCCGCTACCCGAGCCTACAGCATTAGAATTCGATTTTGACGATGAATTTGGAATACCATTCTAAAGACCGTAAGATAAAACAGAATAAAAATGGGCAGACTGATTAAGTTTATTAATATAACGTAAATTCACTCTATCCCTTTTAATTCCGCACCCTGACTCTTTTGATTCATTCTAGATTTTCCAGCATTTACCGGCACCGCAACCTGCAATAAACCAGGAGCCCCAATGAACCTGTCGATGGACGAATTCCGCAAGCAGCTTCAGCAGAACAATAGGGGTCAGAGTGAATTAGTTTTTCGACCCCTGCGGTCAACCGGAAAAATAGCCCAAAAATGAATTGGTTGGGTATTCCTTGAACAATAGTTGTCAGGCCGCTATTTTTTCGACTGGCTCAGCCTTCGATTAACTTGCCGGCGTCAGCGATCAGTTCGGTCACCAGCGCGCACAGTTCGGCGATAGCGGATTCTTCGATCTCCAGAAACCCCTCGTATTCGGCAAGATTCCGCTTCTGGTGGGCGTTGTCCAGAATGCGCCATTGAATGGCCGTCCAGCCGAGGGTGTGGGGCAGGCATTGGAATACGGTGTAGCGATTTTCGCTGCGGTAGCCGTGCCAGCGCAATGCGGCGAGTGCGGCGGCGTGGGCAGCATTGTAGGCACTGGTGAAGCGGCCTTCGGCGGAGAGATTGCCGAGTTGGGCATCGGCCAGCCGGGTGCGTGCCATGGCCAGCATGCGCCGGGCTTCAGCGTCGTTGCGCGGCTCGGCCTTGAGTTGGCCGATGCGAACCAGATTATCCAGCGCGGGCTGGGTCAAGGTCTTTTCCGATCAGGGGCAGGATGGGTTGGGCGAGGACGCGATTGACGAAGGATTCGGGCTCAGCGAGCCGCCGTGCATATTCCGATCGAGTATAGCAATTGGGATTGATCTTCCGCCCGAGTTGCGTTTCCAGGGGCAAGAGCAGGCACAGGATTTCGTTCAGCGAGAGGTCTTCGCCGACCAGCATCAGGTCGATATCGCTTTCGGCGGTGTCGGTTTGTTTGGCGATGGAGCCGTAGATGAACGCGGTTTCCAGTCGTGCAGCGATAGGCTGCAAGGCTTCGCGCAGAAGAGGTTCGGCGCCGAGCGTCTTGCGCGTCAGCGCGATCAGTTCCGAGTAAACGGGGCTTTGCGGGTTAGCCTGAAAACGCCGCAGGTTGCCAACGCGTTCCGACAGCACCAAGCCAGCTTCGACCAGGCGATTCAGTTCGCGCTGCAGTGAGGCGCTGCCCAAGCCAGACAGGCGGCGCAATTCGCTGAGGTGATAACTACGCCCGGGCTGGCCGAAGAGCCAACGAAACAGGCGGGCCTGGCTATCGGAGAAGAGGGCTGCGGAGATCGACATAACCAAATGTTAGCACGATCATGCCAAATATTGGATCGATTTTGGGGCCGCTGATTTCTTGCCTTCCCCTTTTGGATTTGGCCGTTTTTTCAGGTCGACCGTGACAATGGGTTTGGCACACGCCTTCCCTGGTGGGTGGGGATGTCAGTGCCCACAACCGCAGGATGGGACGTTTTCGCCCCGGTTACGCATGAATTCGCCGATGCGGGTGAATTGTTCGTACAGGGCGGCGCGCAGGGGTTCGTCGGGGACGGTTTCTTCCAGCGCGAGTTTCATGCACATCAGCCACTGGTCGCGTTCTTCCGGGCCGATGGCGTAGGGCATGTGGCGGCGGCGCAGCATGGGCGGGCCGTATTTTTCGACGTAAAGCTGCGGGCCGCCGAGCCAGCCGGAGAGGTAATCAACGAACTTGTTGCCGGATTCGGTGAGGTCTTCCGGGTGAATCTTGCGTGCGCTGTAGGCTTCGGGCAGTTCGTCCATGAGCTGGTAGAAGCGGTCGACGAGCTTGCGGATGGCGTCGGCGCCGCCAATGCGTTGATAGGGTGTTTCAGTGGAGGTGGGGATTTCCATGTCGTTTTCTCAAATGTCACGCCCGCGAGGCTTGCATGGGGACAGCAACATGCATGCCGGGTGAAACTTTGCGTGCAGCCCGCGCAGCGGCGGGGCTGCACGCGAGATCAAGCGGGTTCGCCTGTCTTGATGTGACATGAATGGCGCGCCTCTTTGGCAGATTTGCCAAAATTGGCGCGCCGCTTGGCCGTCAGGGCTGGATCGGTCGCAAGTCCTGATCGGCCATGCCGACCAGCAAGGCCCGGCCGTCGGGCATGACGCGGAATTCGCCGTAGCATGCCTTGCTCCAGCGTTCGCCGTCGCCTTCCTTGAAGAACCAGGCGTCGGTGACCACGACCCAGCCGCGCTTGCCTGGCGAGAGTTCGATGACCAGGTCGCCTGCGCTCGCCTTGTCGGCCATGACTTGCAGGCGAACAACGCCGTTCGCATCGATCGGGCCGGCGACTTTCGGTCGGGTCAGGCGCGAGGTGTCGTGCAGTTCGGTATTCAGTTCCGGCGCCATCTCGAAATTCAGGGCCATGTAGTCGCCTTGCATCAGCGAGCGCGGATCGACCGGTGCGAGGCGAATGAACACGGGGCGGCCGTTGGCGATGGTGTCTTCCTTGTCGCGGATGCCGATGTTGACGACGGCCAGCGTGGCCAGCGCAGTGCAGCCGATCAGCCAGCGCGCGATGTTGTTGCGGGTGTTGTTCCGGTTATCGCTTTGCACGGGGTGTTGCCCGCGCGGCCATGCCCACCACGCCAGTGCGGCGAGAACGACGCCGGCGGCCAGCAGGATCTGGGCTTTGGTGACAAGATCCCATGCCAGCACGTAGTAGAAGCGTCCGATGACGATGGCGCCGCCCAGTGCGGTCGTGGCGGCTTGCAGGCGCCTTCCGGTGGCGAGGGTGACGATGGCGATCAGCGTGAGCAGCCCCAGCGCGGGCATGAAGGCTGCCAGGGCGGCCAGCACGGCGAGCAGCCCGAAGCCGGCGACGCTGCGCAGTTGCGGCCAGCGCAAGAGCAGCCACAGCGCGCCGCCGACGCAGGCGGTGACGCCAAGGCCGCCCCAGAGCCGGGGATCCGAGCCCCGGTCATGAAACAGGAAGTCGGCCCAGGGCGGGCTGACGGTGGCCACCACGACCAGCATGATCCAGCCGCCCAGCATCCATTCGAGGCCGATGGCCCGGCGGGTTTGTCCCGGTTCTTCCAGCAACTGTTGTTGCCAGCGCAGGCCGCCCAGCCAAATGGCGCTGAGCAGGAAGGAAATGCCGAACGCCGACAGGTGTTCATGGCGGAATTCGAGCACGCCGTAGAACATGCCGGCCCCGACCGTTGCCAGCAGACCCTTCATCCAGCGCACCGGGACCACGGCGGCGAGGCCGAGGGCGATGCAGCCGCCGGGTATGAAGAGGTGGTCGTCGAAATCGCGTCCGAGGGCGAAATAAAGCATGCCGAGGCCGGCGAGCAGGAAGGTGAGCGAGAGGTTTTCCATGAACAGCGGCAGGCGCTCCTGGCGCAGCACTGCTGTCACGCCCACGATGAGCAGGCCACCCACGAAATAGGCGGTGATCCCCTCATCCATCAGGGCATCGCCGAAGAAGACGATGATAAAGGCGATGACCGGCAGGGCCGCGAGCAGTGCACCGAAAAACGACATCAATACCAGCGGCCAGGGGTGGGGTGCGACTGGCGCCGGCATCTGCGCGGCGGAAGCCGGCAGGATGCCTTTGGCGATGCCCTTTTCCAGCAATTCGTTCCATTTCATGGCGAGACTCCGTCGGTGTTGTCCGGGCTGTCGTGGCGGCGGCTCAGGGTGCGTACCGCGCTAGCTGAAATGGCCACGACACCAGCCGAAAACAGGCCGAGCATCAGGAAGGTGGCGACTTCGCCATGCACTGCGTCGAAAAGGTAGCGCGCCGCGCCGGCAATGAGCAGGACGTCGAACGCGAGAACGACCACGCTCAGGGCAAAGATGTCATAGAGCAGGCTGGCGAAAATCGCGGCGGCGACGAGCAGGACAAACGAGCCGGCGCCGTAGTGCGCGGCCGGATTCGACGCAAAAAGCGCACTCAATGCCGCAGTCGAGATGTGACAGGCGGTCAGCAGCACGGCAGCACGAAACGACCAGACGCCCGCCCCGGTCAGGCACCGGATGGCGGCGATCGGTGCGACGAGGAGGATGAGCGCGGCATCCATTGCCCAGCTGGCAAAGTGGATGCCGCTGGCTTCGTCCTGCATCCGCCACGGCGGGCCGGCCGTGGTCGAGGTCCACAGGGTGACGGCAAGCATGCCGACCAGAATCCACGGCAACCACGCCGTGTCGTGCCGCGCCGCCAGCGCGAGCGGCAGGCCCAGCGCGGCCCACAATGCGAAAAGTTGCCAGGCATCGGCCCCGGTCTGGTAAGTCTGTCCGAAGAAGGCCAGGACACCCCCTTGGGCGAGCAGGGTGACGAGCAGCAGGGCAGGGCGGGCCTCGGCCTTCCACAAGGCACCGACGGCGCTGGCGACGATCAGCGCTTCAAGCAGCGCGAACTTGGTCATCCGCCCCAGGTCCGGCCAGTTGGCAGCCAGCCAGAGAATGACGCCGAGGCCGATGAGGGCCGCGCCGAGCAGGGCAGTGACCTGGGGGAGCCTGGCCGGCAGAGTGCTTTGTCCGTCGAGGCCGGCGATTTCCTCCAGGGCGAGTCGCTGCCGGGGTGTCAGGTTGAGGGCGCCGGTCAGTTCGTGGATGGTGAGTCGTAGATTCATTGGGTTCTCCGGAAAACGGATTAGCGCATAGTCATAATTGATGAGTACGGCATCCTACCCAAATCGACGGCGCCGTGCGCGTCTTTGCCCGGGAATTTGCCGTGTTTGTCCAAACGGGTCACGGAAGCGCGTATCCTTGCCGCCTGCTTCTGTTATTGACGTTTTACCCATGCTCCTTTCTTCGCGCGCCGAACGTTTTTTCCTGCTGACTTTGGCCGGCATCCAGTTCAGTCATGTGCTGGATTTCATGATCATGATGCCGCTCGGGCCGATCCTGATGCAGGCGATGGGGATCGGGACGCACGAGTTCGGCCTGCTGGTGGCTTCCTACAGTTTCAGTGCGGCGGTGTCCGGGGTGCTGGCGGCGACCTTCGTCGATCTCTTCGAGCGCAAGCGCTTGTTGCTCGTCAGTTTTGCCTTGTTCGGGCTGGCGACACTGGCTTGCGGATTGGCGCCGGGGTATTCGACGCTGATTCTGGCGCGCGGCGTGGCGGGCGTTTTCGGCGGCATCATGGGAGCGTTGATTCACACCATGGTCGGCGACGCCATTCCGTTTTCGCGGCGGGCGCGGGCGAGCGGTATTGTGGCCAGCGCCTTTTCGCTATCGACCATTGCCGGCGTGCCGCTGTCGCTGTGGCTGGCCAATCATTTCGGCTGGCGCGCTCCCTTTGTGTTCATCACGGCACTGAGCGGGATTTTCCTGCTCGTTGGCCTGCGTTTTCTGCCGGAGTTGCGCCTGCACCTCAGCGAGGAGAAGCGCGATCACCTCCTGTCGGCTACCTTCAGCGTGCTGGGCGACGCCAATCATCTGCGTGCCTTGCTGTTTTCGGCACTGATCATTTTTTCCGGTTTTACGGTGATTCCCTACATCACCGTCTATGCCGTGAATAACGTCGGCATCGCCCAGCAGGATATTCCCTTAGTTTATCTGGCCGGCGGGTTTGCGACGTTTTTGTCGGCCCGCCTGATCGGGCGCTGGGCGGATAAATACGGCAAGGTCGAGGTGTACCGGCGGGTGGCCTTGCTGGCGATGGTGCCGCTGCTGCTGGTGACGCATGCCGGCCACTTGTCGCTCGGGCTCTGGCTGATTTGCACCACCGCATTTTTCGTGTTCGTTTCGGGGCGCATGATTCCGGCCATGGCGATCATCGCCTCGGCGGCTCAGCCCGCCTTGCGCGGGACCTTCATGTCGCTGAACGGCACCGTGCAGTCGCTGGCCATGGGGTTGGCAACGACGCTGGCCGGCTTTCTCACCAGCCTTGACGCCAGTGGCCGCATCGTCGGCTATTCGCTGGTCGGCTATGTGGCGGTCGCGGCGAATCTGTTGGCCGTCTGGTTCGTTTCGCGGATCGTGATGCATGGGCGGAATGCCTGAGCATTTGGCATTTTTTGGCGTTTTTTCGGGTTGACCGTGGCATCCGGCGTTTCAGCGGCAGTCCCGGCTCCTGCCTGTTGTAAAGTATGCCCCTGACTTTTCGAGGTGATGGCCCGAGCGATGAATGAGCAAACCCTGGCGCGGCTGGCGCTGTTTCTGCGCGATCTCGGGCAGGCCATGCATGTCAGCGGCGCGCCGGCGCACGATCTGGAAGCGGCGATGAACGCCATCGGCCGGCGCCTCGGCGTACAGGTCGAAGGTTTTGCGGTGCTGACTTTCCTCGCGCTGACGCTGGTTTCCGGCGAGCACTCGCGGCGGGTCGAGCTGCTGCGCCTGCCGCCGTACGATTACAACATGGCTCGCCTGATCGCGCTGGAAGCCCTGTGTCGCGAGATTTCCTCCGCCGACGATCTGGAGCGTTACGCCGGGCGGCTGGCAGCGATCATGCGCCTCCCGCCGCCCTGGTCGGGCTGGCGCTTTGTGCTCATGGGTTTTCCTCTTTCGGCCTCGGTGGCGCTGCTGCTGCGTGGCGGCTGGGTTGAGGCGCTGTGTGGCGGGCTGCTCGGGATGTGCTTCGTCGCCGGCTTTTTGCAATTCGCCCGTCTCCCCCGGCTCGGCCCGGCGTCGCCCGTCATTCTCAGTGCCCTGGCCGCCATCGGTGCGCAGGCGCTGGCCCATGTCTTTCCGCAGCAGGTGCCGTTCATTTCGGCGGTGGCCGCCATTGTGCTGCTACTGCCCGGCTTCATGATCACCGTCGCCATGTCGGAAATCGCCACCCAGAATTATCTGGCCGGCACCGGACGTCTGACCGGTGCTTTCGTGCTGCTTTTCCTGATGGGGGCAGGGCTCGCCATCGGTACGCAGATCGGCATCGCCAGCATGCCGGCTTTGCCGGTGGCCGTGCCCGCTGTGGCGCTGCCGGCGTGGGCGATGTGGCTGGCCATCGCCGGCCTGGGCGTGTCACTGCTCGCCGTATTGCAGGCGCCGTGGTCGGCAGTGAATGTCTCGGTCGGCGCCTGTCTGCTGGCCTGGGCGGTTTATTCGCTGGTCGATGCGCCAATGGGTGGCGTCGTCGGCGCCTTTGCCGCGGCCCTTGCCGTCGCCAGCGCTGGCCACCTGTATCAGTACGTGAGCAAGCGCCCGGCGGCGCTCGTGCAGATTCCCGGTCTGATCACGCTGGTCCCCGGCAGCATGGGCTTTCGCGGCGTGCACGCGCTGATCCAGCAGGATAGCGGTGCGGGCATCAGCCTGCTTACCGACATGCTGATGACGGGTGCCGTTCTGGCGGTGGGCTTGCTGCTTGCCGACAACATTCTGCCGCTGGTGTTTGAACGGCGGGAAGAGGGCTAAGGCGGCAAGGGGCCGGCGCTTCCACGGTAAACCTGAAAAAACGCCATTTTTTGCCAACCCCCGAATGCTTCAGGGTTTCTTGTCTGGCTCGGGGGCGCAGTCGTTGCGGGAAGATTTCAGGTAATCCGGCAGGGGGAGCAAGACCGGCGTGCTGTTGCCCGGATGTTCGCGTTCGAATTTCCGGATGCGTTCGATGCGGGCTGCGTGGTCGGGGTGGGTGCTGAGTATCTGCGGCATCTCCAGCGCCGATGCATGCTCGTCGATGTATTCGAAGAAAGCGGCCGCGCCGCCGACATGGCCGTAGCTGCGGTACACCGCCCGGATTGCATCGGCGTCCGCCTCTTCTTCCTGCGCACGGCTGAAGGTGAGCACGGAAAGCATGCCCATGCTGCCGACCCATTGTTGCATCATGCCGTCGCCGACCCCGGCCAGGCTGCTCAGGGCGAGCATCACGGCAAAGCCGCGGCCCATGGCGACGATGGGGTGACGGTGCCGGATGTGGGCCATTTCGTGCGCGACCACCATGGCCAGCGCATTTTCGTTGGGCAGCGTGTCGATCAGCCCCTGATAAACCACGATGTGTCCGCCCAGCGTCGCCATGGCGTTGATCGTCGGGTCGTCGTCGTAATGCACGCTGACCTGAATGTCGGGCGGCATCTCCATGGCAGTAGATAGCCGGTCGGCGAGTGCTTGCAGGTATTCTTCCCGCGGGCCGTTGGGCTTGTAGTCGTTCTTCAGCCAGCCGATATCGAGGTGCGACAGCAGCGCCTTTTCCTGGGCAAACGGGACGTACTGCGCGAGATAGCCGGCAAGCAGGGAAAGGACGGTAACGACGGCGATGATCGCCAGTGAAATGCCGCTGGCGAGGACCGCAAATTCCTTGAGCGGATTCTCCGGAGAGACGTTGATCCCTTCCGGAATCTGCGGGTTCTCGTAGTCGGCCATGCGGGCTCAGCGCGGCGTCAGTGCGGTGCCATAGGCGATGACTTCCACCGAGGCTGTGTTTTGCTGGGCCCCCTTGGAAATCGAGGCAGTTTCCAGCCGGATGTTCCAGACGCTGGTCGCACCGCGTGCCTTTGCTTCCTCCTTCATGCGCAGCACGGCTTCGCGGCGGGCACGTTCCATCAGGGATTCGTAGGAACTGACGCGGCCACCGATGAAATTACGCAAGCTACCGACAAATTGCCGGAAGTAGTCAATGGAAACGACGACGCTGCCGCAGACCAGTGCCGCATCGACCGGGCCGGTTTCCGGCGGGCGGCGCTCGGTGAAACAGAGCAGGTTCCGCATCTCGCCTTCGCGCCGGATGATCGATTTGAAGTGACGCTTTTCCGCGATCTGCCCGAAGATGAAGCCAAGGACGAGCAGAACCAGAAAAATGATTAAATCGTACATGGCTTACTCCACGACGACGGCGGTGCCATAGGCAAACAGCTCGGCGGCACCGGCCGCAACCGAAGAAGTGGACAGGCGGACATTGACCACGGCATTGGCGCCCACCGCCTGCGCCTGCTTGACCATGCGCTCGATGGCTTCCTCGCGGGATTCGGTAAGGAGTTCGGTGTAGCCCTTGAGTTCGCCGCCGAAGAGGTTTTTCAGCCCGGCCATGAGGTCGCGGCCGGCATGCTTGGAGCGAACGGTATTGCCGCTGACCATGCCCAGGTGTTTGACGATGGTCTTGCCGGGAACGGTTTCGATGTTGGTGATGATCATTTTCGCTTTCCTGAACGTTATCGATAAGAACTGCCCGGCAGCCGGGCATGCTGCGGCAGATTATATGCGATTGGCTTATGCTGAGGGGCTTTGCGGGCTGGCTGTGCAATCGCAACCGACGCCGGCGGCGATCCAGCGGGCAAGCAGGCGCCGGGCCAGCGGTGCGGCGAATTGCGGCAGCGGCAGGTAATGCCCAGGGCGGGTCAGCAGGCCGCAGTGGTAGCGGCTTTCGTCGCCCGACCACTCGAGTGCCGGACAAGGGCCGACTTTTTGCAGGAAACGCAGGCGGGCGACCGGGCAGGTTTCGAGCGCGCAACACACACCGCAGCCGTTGCACGGCGCGCCTTCCGCTGGCTTGGGCGGCGCGTCGCGGTGGAGATGGATGATCGTTTCATCCATCTCAAGGCCGGGGCAGGAACAGCTCGGGGTCGACGGCGGTGTTGTTGAGAAAGACACTCCAGTGCAGATGCGGCCCGGTCGAGCGGCCGGTGGCACCTACGCCGCCGACGACCTCGCCGGCCTTCACGGTCTGGCCGGGGCGTACGTCGATGCGCGAGAGATGCATGTAAATGCTGATCAGGCCCTGGCCGTGGTCGATGAAAATGCTGTTGCCGTTGAAGAAATAATTGCCCGTATCGACCACCACGCCGGCGGCCGGCGCGCGCACGGGGGCGCCCGTCGGCGCGGCGAAATCGAGGCCGTTGTGCGGGTTGCGTGGCTGGTTGTTGAAGAAGCGGCGCAGGCCGAAGCGCGAGGACAGGCGCCCCTCGGCCGGGCGGATGAAATCGGTCTGCGGCGCGGTCGCTGAAAACGACTGCTTGATCTTTTCGGTATGTGCCTTCTCGCGCTCGATGCGTTCGATATCTTCAGCGCTCGGATCGACTTGCCGCGTGTTCTTGATGGTCAGGCGTTGCTCGGGGTAATTCTTGAGCTGGATCGGGATGGTTTTGAGCGTTGCTGCGGTCGACCCGAAAAACACGCTGATTTGCAGATCGCCGGGCAAGGTATCGAGCGGAATGCCGAGCAGCGCGTAGTAACGACCGCCGTCGCGAACCACGGCCAGCGGCTGCTCTCCCCAGCGTGCGGTGGGTGTCGGCTGGCTGGCCGGCCCGAGATCGACGACGGCCACGCCGCCGGGAACCGGTGCGTGCGTCGGCAGGGCCTGTGCCGGCAAAGGCAGGGCCAGTACGAGAAGCAGGGCGGCAACGCAGAAGCGGCTTACCACCGGCTGGCCCACCACAGGCGCAGGCGCAGGCCAAGCTCGCTGGTGTAGCCGACCGAGACGAAGCGCACATTGCCGGCCGGGTCGATGATGACGAAGGCTGGCGTGCCGGGCAGGCCGTATTGCTGGAGGATTTTCGTGTCGCTATCGGGCAGGGTGGCCCAGCGGTAACCACGTTCCTGCATCAGCCTGCCGACCTGTTCGGCCGGGCCGGACTGGACGGCGAGGGTGGTCACCGGCCAGTCGGCGGCAACGTTGGTGACATTGCCGGCGGTGGTCTTGCAGACCGGACACCATTCGGCCCAGAAATACAGCAGGCTGGCCTGTTGCGGATGCTGCTGGCGCCAGGCGGTGAGGTCGAACGCCTGCCCGTCGATTTGCTGGCCGACGAACTGCGGCGCCGGGCCACGCGGTGCGCCGCGGGTTTGCCAAAGCTGGAAGGCAGTGAAAACGGCGATGAAGATCAGCGCTTCGAGTCCCCAGCGTCGCCAAAGCGGTTGCCGGGCGGCGGGCTTGGGGGTTTCGTCGCTCATAACTGGGCAGCCTTGAAGGTGTTGCACTGATTCATGTCACCGGATTCGAAGCCGCGGCGGAACCAGCGCACGCGTTGCGCGGAGCTGCCATGCGTGAAGCTGTCCGGTACGATGCGGCCCTGCGCCTGTTGTTGCAGGCGGTCGTCGCCGATGGCCGAGGCGGCTGTGAGGGCCGCTTTGAGGTCGCCGGGTTCGAGCAGGCGCATGCTGTCGGCGTGTTTGCCCCAGACGCCGGCCAGGCAGTCGGCCTGCAATTCCAGTTTGACCGACAGCGCATTGGCCTCGCGCGGTCCGGCCCGACGGCGGGCTCTTTCAACCTGCGCGGAGATGCCGAGTTGTTGCTGGACGTGGTGGCCGACTTCGTGGGCGATGACATAGGCCTGGGCAAATTCGCCCGGCGCCTTGAAGCGTTCTTTTAGCTCGCGGAAGAAGACGAGGTCGATGTAAACCTTCTGGTCGCCCGGGCAGTAGAACGGCCCCATCGCTGACTGGCCGGTGCCGCAGGCGGTGGGCGTCATGCCGGAAAAGAGAACCAGCCTGGGTTCCTGATAGTTGCGGCCGCTGGCGCGAAACGCTGCATTCCAGGTGTCTTCGGTTGAGGCGAGTACCTGTGAGACGAAACGGGCGGTGTCGTCATCGGCGGGCGGGCGGCGGGCCGGCGGGGCGCTCTGTTCGATGGCCGGCATGCTGCCGCCACTGAGCATGTTGAGTACGGTGAGCGGATTGACGCCGAGAAAATAGCTGGCGACCAGCGCGACGACGATGGTGCCCAGCCCCATGCGGCCACCACCGAAGCTCAATCCACCGCCACCGCGCCGGTCTTCGAGGTTGTCGCTTTCGCGTTGGCCGTCCATGCGCATGGCGCGTCTCTCCTCAGCGGTAACGGTTGATCGCGTCGCGGGTTTCCAGCGCGGCGGCGCGGGCGGCGGTGGCGAAATCATCGCCCTTGCCGGCGTAGAGGATGGCGCGCGAGGAATTGATCATCAGGCCGGTGGCGTTGGCGGTGCGGCCGGCGTTGACCGTGGCTTCGATGTCGCCGCCCTGGGCGCCGATGCCCGGTACGAGCAGCGGCATGTCGCCGACGATTTCGCGCACGCGGGCGATTTCCGCCGGGAAGGTGGCGCCGACGACCAGGGCGATCTGGCCGGTGCTGTTCCAGTCCTTCGCCGCCAGACGGGCGACACGTTCGTACAGCTTTTCGCCGCCAACATCGAGGAATTGCAGGTCGGAACCACCGGCGTTGGAGGTGCGGCAGAGCAGGATGACGCCTTTGTCCGGGTAGGCCAGGTAAGGCTCGACCGAGTCGCGGCCCATGTAGGGATTGACCGTCACCGCGTCGGCCTTGAAGCGGCCGAAGGCTTCGACGGCGTACTGCTCGGCAGTCGAACCGATGTCGCCGCGCTTGGCGTCGAGGATTACCGGAATGCCGGGGAATTTCGCGTGGATGTGCTCGATCAGCGCTTCCAGCTGGTCTTCGGCGCGACGCGCGGCGAAGTAGGCGATCTGCGGCTTGAAGGAGCAGACGAGGTCGCCGGTGGCATCGACGATGGCCTTGCAGAAATCGAGGATGGCATCGTCACGGCCCTTCATGGCGCCGGGGAACTTGGCCGGATCGGGGTCGAGGCCGACGCAGAGGAGCGAGTTGTTCTTTTGCCAGGCGGCGGCGAGTTGTTGGGTAAAGGTCATGATCCGTCCTTCGGGAGATAGCGGGAAAACTTGTCGGGCAGCAGGCAGGTCTGCAGGCTGCGCTGGGTGAACAGGAAGCGGCCGTCGCAGACGAAGCCGAGCTGCTGCCAATCGACTTCGTGATTGAGCATCATCGTGCATTCGATCAGGTCGCGCCGGCTGATCCGGGTGTTTTTCGGGAACAGGGCAAGGATGGAGCCATCGTATGCCTTGCAGTCGTGCAGGAAAAAAGGCTGCGGCTTGCGCGTGCGGCCATTGACGTAGATGCGCGGCAGGTTGTTGATCGGGAAGGCGCGCCCCCACTGCCACCAGTTGCTTTCGTCGAAGGTCTTGACGCGGCGGGCGAGCAACGCGTCCTTGTGTTTGTCGAGGTGCGGGTGCCTGATGCCGTAGAGCATGCGGCGGGTTTCGCCGCTTTCCGCTGTCTTCGAGTAAACGAATTCCATATTGCCGGCAGGGTGCGCAAAGAGATGGTCTGCACCCGAGACGGCACCGACTTTCACCGAGAAAGCGTCACCCAGGCGGACATTGTGGTCATCGCGCAGGAACATGAGCTGGCCGTCTGCTTCGACAAAGCGTCGGCCATCCGCCATGCGGCGGTTGGTCTGCCCCTTCTCGAAGCGGAAAATGGCGCAATTGGGCGTGGCGCCATCAAATACGCGTACATCGCCGGTTTCGTAGAAATGCGTGATGCTGCCCTGTTCGAACAGCCAGGCATTGAGCTTCTTGGCGGCGGTCAGCTTGATGAATTCGCGCGGCACGATGAACACCAGTTCGCCGCCCGGCTTCAGGTGGCGAACGCATTTCTCGATGAAGAACAGGAAAAGGTTGCTGCGGGCATCGAACAATCCCGATTTCAGGCGTTTTTTCGTGTCGACCGCAACATCCTGAAAACGCACGTAGGGCGGGTTGCCAACAATGGTGTCGAACTGCCGGTCGAGTGGCAACTCGAAGAAATCCATGACCGTTGTGCCCTTTGGCGCCACCCGCGCATCGACCTCGATGCCGGTGACCTTGCGCCCGCGCTGGCGCAGCGCATTGAAGAAGGCGCCGTCGCCGGCCGAGGGTTCGAGCACGCTGCCGGTATTGCGGCAGAGGTCGAGCATGAAATCGACGACATTGGGCGGGGTGAACACCTGGCCGAGTTGGGCGACGTCCAGCGACATGTCAGTGGGCGTTGCCGTCGCGTTTCTTGTCCGCGGCGGCTTTCTGCTCGCGTTCCTTCTTTTCCCAGTAACGCTCGTTCTTGCTTTCATCGACGAAACGGTAGCGGCCGGCCAGTTCGCAGCCTTTCATGCCGGGGTCGCACGGCAGGTTGTTGATCTTCGTGCACCGGTCATTGACCTCGTGCGGGCAACCCCAGCTACCCGCCATCTCAGTGTCCCTTGCCCCAGGAGTCCTTGAGCGTCACGGCGCGGTTGAACACCGGTGCGCCGGGCTTGCTATCGTAGCGGTCGGCGACGAAGTAGCCGTGGCGTTCGAACTGGAAGCGTTGTTCCGGCTGCACATCCTGCAAGGACGGTTCGAGCATGGCGGTGATGACGCGTACCGAGCCCGGGTTGAGGTCGTCGAGGAAGTCGCGCTCCAGCTCCGGCGCGTCGCCTTCGCGGCGGGCGCCCGGTGCCGGTACGCTGAACAGGCGGTCGTACAGGCGAACTTCGGTGGGGCAGGCGTGGGCGGCGGAAACCCAGTGCAGGTTGCCCTTGACCTTGACGCTGTCAGCGCCCGGCGTGCCGGATTTGGTTTCGGGCAGGTAGGTGCAATGGACGGCGATGACCTTGCCGTTTTCGTCCTTGTCGCAGCCGGTGCATTCGACGACGTAGCCGTAGCGCAGACGGGCCTTGTTGCCGGGGAAGAGGCGGCGGAAGCCCTTTTCCGGCACTTCCTGGAAGTCCTCGGCCTCGATCCACAGTTCGCGGCCGAAGGGCATGCTGCGTTCGCCCTGTTCCGGATGCAGCGGGTGGTTGGGGGCGTGGCAGTCCTCGAACTGGCCTTCGGGATAGTTGTCGATGATCAGCTTGAGCGGGTCAAGGACAGCGACGCGGCGCTGGTCGGATTCGTTCATCACCTCGCGCTGGGCTTCCTCGAAGAGCACGTAGTCGATCAGCGAATCGTTCTTGGAGACGCCGATGCGCTCGGCGAAGAGGCGGAAGCCATCGGCCGAATAGCCGCGACGACGAGCGCCGACCAGGGTCGGCATGCGCGGGTCGTCCCAGCCGCTGACGTGCTTTTCCTCGACCAGCTGGATCAGCTTGCGCTTGGACAGCACGACGTAGGTCAGGTTAAGGCGCGAGAATTCGATCTGCTGCGGCAGCGGGCGTTGCAGCAGGCCGCCTTCGGCCAGGCGTTCGAGCAGCCAGTCGTAGAACGGGCGCT
>CAZOWA010000040.1:0-27329 GCA_964583695.1 uncultured Dechloromonas sp. | reverse complement strand
TCAAGGTGGACGGCAAGTGGCTGATCAACCGCGAGAGCTCGCAGCCCTGTGCCGGCAATACGGTGGGCGGCTGCAGGAGCGTGACCCGCTGAGCGGCGGGCTTAAAGAAAACGGCCGGTGTGCCCTCAAGGCAGCCGGCCTTTTTTTATGCTTTACCCGTTCCGGAAAAACGGCGGTTTTTCGGGTTGACCGTGGAAGTCTATTGTTCGGCTTCGACTGGGGCGACGAAGATGTAGCCCTGCGAGCGCACGGTCTTGATGAAGCTGCTGCCATCGGCCTGTGCGCCAAGGATGCGCCGGATCTGGCTGACGTGAACGTCGATGATGCGATCATAGGCGACGTATTCCCGGTTCAGCACGCGTGACAGATGTTCGCGCGAAAGCGGCTCGAAGGGATGGTCCACGAAAGTGGAAAGCAGTGCGAAGCCTGATGAGCCGAGTGCAGCAGATTTGCCGTCTGCCTGGATGAGTTCGCGGGCATCGAGATCGAGCGTCCAGTTGCCGAAATACTTGCGGCGATTTTTGCCCGGCGTCGTTCGTGTCGTACGAACCTGACTGCGGCGCAACAAGCCTCGGGTGCGGGCCAGAAGTTCGCGCATGTTGCAGGGTTTTGGCAGAAAGTCATCGGCGCCGATTTCGATCCCGATGATGCGTTCGATCTCGTCGGAACGTGTCGAATGGATGAGAACAGGTACTTCCGACTGCTGACGCAATTTTCGGAGCAACTCGAGGCCATCCGAGTCGGGCAGGCTGAGGTCGAGAATGATGACGTCCGGGTTGCTGACAAGCTGTTGCCACATTTCTGCGCCGGTTTCGGCAAAAATGCTGTCGATGCTTGCGCTGGCAAGTGTTTCACTCAACACATGGCGGGTGCCGGGGTCGTCTTCAACGATGAGCGCGGTTTGACGCATTGGCTCGGATCTTGATCTGTGCGATGGGTGCGGATTGTAAACCAACGTAAAACAGAAGCATTATTTTACGATTCTTAAACTTTCATGGGCGTGGTCTGGGTGAAAATGCGGCCAGCACTTATTTTTTGACGAACCCGTTTACTTTTTTCGATGCCCATTCCCAGCTCACTACAAGGTTTCGATGTTCAGGCTGCGGTCGCTCGCATGCTGGATCAGCCGGCAATGTGGTGGCAGGCCGTGGGATTATTCGTCGATCATTTCGCTGACTGGGAGTGTGCCTGGCAGGCTAGTCTCGGTGATGAGGCTGACGAGCGCAGGCGGGTACATGCAGTGCGCAGTGCTGCAGCCAATATCGGTGCGGACCGTCTGGCTTCTGCTGCCGCCGCCTTGGAAACCCTGCTGCTGGCCAGAGCAGGCGGGAAGATCGATTCATTGCCGGAGTTCCTGCGTGACGAACTGAGAGACAGCTTTCGCGAGGCATGGACCATAGCGGCCGACGCCCGGCGAGCCGACCGTATCCGGAGTACACGGTGATTAGTTCAACGGTTTCCCTGCGTTCGCGGCTGGCCCGAATCAATTTCCATGTGTTGCTGCTGGCGATAGTTGCGGCAAGCGTTTCGGTGGCGCTGACGTCGCATTGGGTGGCGCACGAGCTGCCTGATGATGGCTACGGTGGCGGTTTCCTCTACTCCGGGCTGATTGTGCTGGAAATGGGGCTGATTTTCGCGCTTGCTTCGCGTCTCCAGTCCCGGCTTCAGGAAAGGCTGCTTTTGCCTTTGCAAGGGTTTGCCAGCCATCTGCATGATGTTTCGCTGGGGCGTCTCGATATTCGGGCGGAGAAGACGGGTATTGCCGAGTTCGATCAATGGGCCGAGGGGTTCAACCAGATGCTGGCCCAGGTGCGTGAGCGCGATCACTGGCTTACCGGGCATCTCGGCAATCTTGAACAGATCGTTGAGCAGCGTACGCGTGAGCTGCGTCAGGCCAAGGAGGCTGCCGAGGAGGCCAGTCGTGCCAAGAGCGAGTTTCTGGCCACGATGAGCCATGAAATCCGTACTCCGATGAATGGTGTGCTGGGAATGACCGAACTCCTGCTAGATACCGCCCTGGCGCCGGCTCAGCGGCAATTCGTCGAAGGTGTGGAGCGTTCGGGCCGACATCTGCTGGCGATCATCAATGACATTCTCGACTTTTCGAAGATCGAATCCGGCAAGCTCGAGCTCGATGTGCATGATTTTGATCTGCGTGCCGTGCTGCAGGAGTCTGTCGGGCTGTTTGCCCAGCCAGCGAGGAAGAAGGGGCTGGAGTTGCTGGCCGAACTTCCGGACGAGGCGGTCCATGTCAGTGGCGACTCGCTTCGCCTGCGCCAGATTGTGGTCAATTTGTTGAGTAATGCCCTCAAATTTACGGAACAGGGCAAGGTCGTCCTTGCACTATCCCTGGGGGAGGTTGGTAAAAATGGCCGGAATTTCCGGTTGACCGTGGCAGACACCGGCATCGGCATTGCGCCCGAGGTGCAGGAGCGGATCTTCGAACATTTCCGGCAGGCGGACGGATCGACTGCCCGCAAATACGGGGGCACCGGTCTTGGTCTGGCCATCTGCCGTCATCTGGTCGAGATGATGGGTGGTGTTCTCGAAGTGAGCAGCCAGCCAGGTCAGGGCGCCTGTTTCTCGGTCGTGATGTGTTTGCCGTTGCAACGCGGAGCAGTGGTTGCTTCATCACCGCTTTCTGCACCCGCAGGTGGCAGCGAGGGGAAGGGCATTCGCCTGCGGGGTCGCGTGCTGGTTGCCGAGGACAACGAGAGCAATCTGGTGATTGCAAGAGCGCACCTCGAACGGCTTGGTCTGCAGGTGATTGCTGTGGCCGATGGCCAGCAGGCGCTTGAGCTGATGCATCAGCAAATGTTCAATCTGGTACTTATGGATTGCCAGATGCCCACGCTCGACGGATTCGCGGCAACAGCGGTCTGGCGCGAACACGAAGCCGTTGCCGGAGGGCATCTGCCGGTCATTGCGCTGACTGCAAATGCCATGGAGGGGGATCGCGAACGTTGTGCCGCTGCGGGCATGGATGATTATCTGGCCAAGCCCTACAGCGGTGCCGAGGTGCTTGCGGTGCTGATGCGTTGGCTGCCTGTCGAACGGCGGCAGAGCGAGCTGGTTCAGCCGGTTATGCCGGAGTTCAGGCAGGTGGCAGCGGATTCCCCGATTGACCCGGAAGCCATCGCGAAAATCCGTACCTTGTCACCGGAAAATTCCGCAGTGCTGGTGCGTCAACTGATCGAGGCCTATCTCAAGAGCAGCGAACGTGAGTGGGCACGCTTCGATGAAGGTCTTGTGCAAGGCAACCCATCGCTGGTTGCCGGTGCCGCGCATGCGCTCAAGTCTGGCAGCTTCAACGTGGGTGCAAACAAGCTGGCGGAAGGCTGCAAGGAAATCGAGATTCTAGGGTTGGCGGGGAAAATGCCGGAATTGCTGCAACGCGTCGATGCGTTGCGGGCCGAGCGGCTGCGCGTGGATGCGGCGCTGGGCGAGATGCTTGCCGGAAGCTGACCTCATGCAGAAGATCTGGCACATATTGGTGGCTGACGACGATCCGACCATGGGGCTGCTGATGCGTGCCGCCCTTGGCGATGGCTCGTTCGAACTTGTCGTGGTCGACAACGGCCGGGCCGCACTCGATGCATTCCTGGCACATCCTTTCGACATGGTGATGCTCGATGTTGAAATGCCCGAGATGGATGGCCTGGCAGTGTGCGCCGCCATCCGCCAAAGCGAGTGGCCGGCGACGCCGGTCATGCTGGTAACCGGCAGGGAAGATGACGATTTCGTATCGCAGGCACGTGCCCTTGATGCCGGCCTGCTTGCCAAGCCGGTTAACTGGGGGACGCTTTCAGCGAGCTTGCGTGCCGTGCTGGGGTGATTTGCGACGTTTAGTACTCCTGCAACATGGCGATTTCCGTATCGGCGTGCCGCAGACGCAAGGCCAGCGAACGAGCCAGTGCCTTGAGCAGGACCACGGCAAGTTTCTTGTGTTCTTCGGCCAGCAGGTTGAACTGTTCCAGTGAGAGCACGAAAAACTCGGTTTCTGTAGCGGCGATTGCGTCGTTACCGCGGGGCCGCCCGTCGAGGAAGGCCAGGCCGCCGAAAAAGTCGCCCCGTCCGAAGGTCGCGATGTGTCGTGTGCGACCCGCTCCAAGCGGCGCGAATATTTTGACCGAGCCGCGCCGGATCAGGTAAATCGCGTCACCCGGTTCGCCGCGTACATAAACCGATTGTCCGGCTGCATAGGTGCGCTTTTCCAGTCGCGCCTCAAGATCGGCCAGGGTTTCGTCCTTGCGATTCTTGAACAATTCCATTTCGGCCAGCTCCAGGGCGCTTTCCGGTGCCGGATGGGCCAGCTCTTCCTCGCCGAGCAGACGGTCTTCGACCCATTCGAGGGCGCTGTCGAGTTCGCCGAAGATGCGTACGGTGTCGGTGTTTTCAGTGACCCCGGTCTGCTCCAGAAATTCGCGCAGGTTGTTGCCGTTAGGCAGTGTCTCGCGAATGTTCGATAGCAGCAGGATGGCTTTTCGCTCGGTCAATGTGTCGGCGATTTGTCGCAGCAAATGCGCCGCGGTGACATCGACCGATTGCACGCGCTTCAGGTCGAGAATGACGAAGCTCCGGGTCTTGATTTCCGGATCGAGCTGGCTGAGCAACTGTTGCGTGGTGCCGAAGAACAGACTGCCTTGCAACTCGAAAATCACCGCCTGGTCGCCCTTCTGTTCGAGAATGCGGGTCTCCGATTCAGGCCGGTACCAGTTCGATGACATCTGATTGGCGTAGAACTTGTGGCGAACCACCGAGCCGCCGATCTGTTCGCGCAGAAAAAGAACGATGGCCAGGGCAACTCCGACTCCCGATGCGGCAATCAGCCCGATGCTTAGTGCGACGACGACGACGGCGACGACTACTCCGAAGTCGAAGACTGTGGCCGATGACTTGATGAAACGCAGGGGTTCCTTGTCGATCATGCGCAAGCCGACGACGATAAGAATGCCGGCCAAAGCCGAAACGGGAATCCAGGCGATGAAACTGCTCAGCAACAAGGCAAAAACCAGTGCCGAGACCCCTTCCACAAGGCCGGATACGCGGCTTGTCGCGCCGCTCGACAGGTTGACCAGGGTGGCACCCATGGTGCCGGCACCAGGAATGCCGCCAATCGACGATGAGGCCACATTGGCGATCCCCTGAGCGACCAGTTCGCGGTTGGGATTGTGCTGGCTGCGGGTCATCTGGTCGAGTACGACGCAGGTTTTCAGGGTGTCGATGGACAAAAGGACAGCCAGCGTTAGCGCACTGCCCATCAGGGCGGCAACCTGTGACAGGCGGAGATCGCCGATTTCGTGCCAGCGTGCGGTAATCGAGTGGAAATAACCTTCGCCACTGGCGCCGAGGGCGCCAATGATCAGCGGGTTTCCGGTGACATCGAGCAGGCTCGGGTCCTGTGAGGCCAGTCCGAAATAGGTTGCCAGACCGGCGCAAATGCCGAGAATGGTTCCAGGAATTCTGCGGGTGATGCCGGGTGCGAGCAGCATGGCGAAGATCGTTGCCGCACCGACAGCGAGTGCCCGCCAGTCCCACAGCCAGGGAGAAAGCAGGCTCTGGTACCAGCTCGTGCCGCTGGCCGTGCCGAGCAGCTTGCTGATCTGGCTGCCGATGATGATCAATCCAACCCCGGTCAGATAGCCACTGACCACCGGGTAGGGGATGTACTTGATCAGGCGTCCGATGCCGACAAAGCCGAACAACACCTGAAATCCGCCGGCCAGAATGCCCAGCATGAGCAGCATGAGAATGATATTTCCGTCAGGGACGCCGTCATGTACCAGTTCGATGGCAAAAGCCGAGAGCACGGCTGCGGCAGGGGCACAGGGCGCGCTGATCAGGCGGTCAGTGCCGCCGAGGGTTGAGGCGATGAGGCCGATGGCGGTGGCGCCGATAATTCCCGCCAGGGCGCCCAGGGCAGCGTGGTGTGGGGCTACGGCAGAGTAAATGGTGACGCCGAAGGCAATCGCCGCAGGCAGGGCAACCAGCATCGCCGCCAGTCCACCCCAGACATCACCGCTCAGATAACGGCTGCCCAAGAATTTTTGTTCCATGCCCCCTCCGTGACCACGCTTCGTTTCGGTCCATGGTAACGCTTCTTGCCGGATCGTGTGGCATTGCCATCGGGATATCGCCAGCTTTTCGTTGTTTTTGTGACGGCTATGGCAGAATCGGCGGAACAGGCCGGGAACGGCAAATAACGGAGGGGGGAGCGATGAAATTCTGGCGCCTGGGAATGCACCGGTTCGGCATGCTGTTTTTTGCCGCTTTTTTCGTGTCGACCGCGGTAGTCGGACAAGAGGACCGTTTGCCGGTCAAAGGGCAGACGCTTTATCTGCCCATTTATTCACACATGCTTTACGGCAATCTGGGAAAGAGCGGCAAGGCTTCGTACGTCTTGCTGTCGGCATTGGTCAGTATCCGCAATACCGATACGAAGCGCCCGATGCGTGTATTGTCAGCGCGTTACTACGACACCCATGGCAAGCTGCTTGGCGAACGCGTGGCGACACCTGTCGTTCTGCCTCCTCTGGGGACGCTTGAGCTATTCGTCGAACTCAATGATGCATCCGGGGGTTCCGGTGCCAACTTTGTCGTGAAATGGGACGCCGAGCAGGCGATCAGTCCGCCTCTGGTCGAGTCGCTGCATGCCAACATGGATGGTGGGAAGGCGGTGATTTTCATGACCCAGTCGGTGCCGGTTCAGGAGTAGTTCGGACGTGTCGGTCATCAACCCTTCTCAGACTGGCTACATTGTCCGCCTGGTCTATGTAGCCGTCGGCATGCTGTTTGCCGTTCACGTTTTCGGGACGGTGGGATACATGGTGCTGACCGAGGCCAAGTATTCCTGGTTCGACTGTTTTTACATGACCTTCATCACTGTGGCGACCATCGGTTTTGGTGAAATCATCGACATGTCGAGCAACCAGCCGGCCCGGGTGCTGACGGTCATTATCGGCATTCTGGGCGCAGGCAACCTCTCCCTTCTGTTTTCGGTGGTGACGGTGGCCTTGCTCGAAACAGACCTTAATGGAACCTTGCGGAGAAAACGCATGGAAAAAGCAATCAAGAAACTCAAGGGGCACTACATTCTGTGCGGATTCGGGCGAGTCGGGCGCAATATTGCACACGAACTTGCTGCGACCAGTCGCCACTTTGTCGCTATCGACGAAGATATGGCGCGTCTGGATGAATACAAGGAAAAAACGCCCGGATTCCTCTATCTGCACGGCGATGCCAGCGACGATGACGTTCTTCTTGCGGCCGACCTCGAGGATGCCAAAGGTCTGTTTGCCGTGACCGGGGATGACTCACGGAACCTGATGATCGTGATTACCGCCAAGCAACTGAAGCCCGATATGCGGGTTGTTGCGCGATGTCAGGAAACGCGGAATATCGAAAAAATGCGCAAGGCCGGAGCCGATGCCATCGTGTCACCGGATTTTACCGGGGGCATGCGGATCGCCTCGGCGATGATCCGTCCGCATGTGGTTTCCTTCCTCGACGAAATGCTCAAGTCGGAAAAAAATCTTCGAATTGAGGAAATACTGGTGCCCGCAGGTTTTATTCCAAAGCCTCTGGGGAGTCTCGAGTTGCGCAGCGCCAATTACGTATTGCTGGCGGTTCGCGAGCGTAATGGGGGATGGCAATTCAATCCGGACAGGGATTTTCTGCTCAAGCCGGGCTTCATGCTGATTGCAATGGCCAATGCCGTGGGGCGACTGGAGATTGAAACGTTGCTGATCGAGATGGCCTCCTGAGACGCCTGTGCGGGCGAAAAAGGTGGCTGATTTCATGCGCTGATTGCCGAACGGTAACCGCTGCTCTCGGGTTAAACTGTCTGCGTTGGCCGGAGTGCGGCCGGCAATTCTTACCCAGGAGAAAACAATGAAAAAGATTTTTATGGTGATCGGGGTGTCTCTGGTATTTGCTGGTGTTGCGTCAGCGTCTGAAGATCTGGCCAAGTCCAAGAATTGCATGACCTGTCATTCCGTGGCGAAAAAAATCGTCGGTCCCGCCTACAAGGATATTGCCGCCAAGCGCGCCGGCGAAAAGGGTGCTGACGCGGCTTTGGCTGCGAAGATCAAGAATGGCAGCAAGGACGAATGGGGTAAGGTGCCGATGCCGGCCAATGACGTCAGTGATGCGGATGCCCTGACTCTGGCGAAGTGGATACTGACCCTGAAGTAAGTCGTATAACAAATGAGCGCCCGGTACAGGGCGCCGAAGAGAGAGCGCATGAAAATATTGACCCCGGAACAGAGGCGGAGGCGCTGGATCGCCTTGGGTGTGGTGGCGGTTTCTTACGTCCTGTCGTTTTTTCAGCGTTTTGCTCCGGCCGGCATTGCCCAGGATCTGGCGTCGGCCTTCCAGACCTCCGCTGCTTCACTGGGCGTTCTGGCTGCAACCTACTTTTACGTTTACACGGTGATGCAGGTGCCGACCGGCATCCTGGCCGATACCCTCGGGCCGCGGCGGATTCTTGCTTTGGGCGGGGTGGTTGGCGGTGTTGGCAGTCTGCTTTTCGGTTTTTCACCGTCACTGGATATTGCGCTGATCGGGCGGACGATGATCGGGTTGGGCGTATCGGTGACATTCATCGCCATGCTGAAGCTGATTGCCGTCTGGTTCGAGGAAGAACGGTTTGCCACGCTGGTCGGGGTCAGCATGCTGGTGGGTAATCTGGGCTCAGTGCTGGCAGGGGCACCCCTCTCGGCGCTTTCTCAGGCAACCGGTTGGCGAGGGGTATTCATTGCGGTAGGTGTGCTTTCCTTCGCCCTGGCGGTGTTGTGTTGGATCATTGTCCGTGATCGCCCGGTAACGGATGGCGAAAGCCCGTCTGGCGGTGCCCGATTCGACCGGACAGCGGTGCTTTCCGGGCTGCTTTCGGTGGTGCGCAATCGGGATACCTGGCCCGCCGTGCTCATGAATACCGGAACCTGCGGCGCGTTCTTCACTTTTGCCGGCTTGTGGACTGTGCCCTACCTGATGCAGGTGCACGGCATGGAACGCGCTACCGCAGCGTCGCATCTTTCACTGTGGTTTGGCGGATTCGCGGTCGGTTGCTTCTTTATCGGAACCTTGTCCGACCGACTTGGCAAGCGCAAGCCGGTTGCCATCGTCAGTACCCATCTGTTTGCCCTGATCTGGCTGGTCTGGCTGTCTTGCGTCACCATGCCGCTCTGGGCTTCGTACTCGCTGTTCGGCCTCTTGGGGCTGGCTACTGCGGGGTTCAGTCTGACCTGGGCGTGTGCCAAGGAGGTTAATCCACCGTTGTTGTCTGGCATGTCCACCAGCGTCGCCAATATGGGCGGGTTTCTGGCCGGTGCGCTGCTTCAGCCGCTGGTCGGCTGGGTGATGGATCTTGGCTGGAAGGGTGAAATGCTCGGCGGTGCCCGCAGCTACGATGTTCCCACCTGGCAGTTCGGGGTGCTCGTTGTTACCGTGGCGGCCTTTTTAGGGGCTGCTTCGAGCTGGTGGCTGCGCGAGACAAACTGCCGCAATATCTGGAAAGCTGCGTAAAGACGACCGGGGCGCCTGTGATGCCTCGTGCTTGTACGCTTGTATGAGTTCATTGTTTCGCAAAAAGTGCTGTTAAATCAAAGCTTGTTTTTGTTGCTCTTGCCCCAGGCTCAACAATTAGCGTATGCTTATATAGATGAACTCAAAATATCTTTGCAGCCTGATTTTTGGCCTTTTTTTCGTGTCGACCGCAGGAGCCGAGGCGCTGCCGGTTGTGACCGTCAAACCGCATCCGGTTGATCTGACCTTTCCCGCAGAATCGCTGGTCGAAGCGTTGCAGCAGGCGACGGTTGGCTCGCAGGTTCCGGGACGCATCCTGGAAGTGAAAGCGGATGCCGGGCAACGCGTCAAGAAGGGGGAGTTGCTCATGCGCATCGACACCCGCGAGGCTGGAGAAGTCGCCCGCGCGGCGCAGGCGCAATACGCTAATGCCAAACTCAACTATGAGCGCAACAAGAGCCTGCTGGCTCAGAAATTCATCAGCCAGGCGGCGGTGGATAAGGCCAAAAGCGACCTCGACGCGGCGGCTGCGAATCAGGCGGCAGCAGGTGTGAATCAGAGTTACGGCAACATCGTTTCGCCGCTTGACGGGCTGGTTGCCCGGCGGCACGCCGAACAGGGTGACATGGCGACGCCGGGGCTGCCGCTGTTTACGATCTATGAGCCGGGTGGTCTACGTGTGACGGCGAGCGTGCCGCAATATCGCCTCAAGGAAATGCGCAACGTCAAGACGGCGCGTGTCGAGTTTCCGGAATTGGGCAAGTGGGTTGAGGCTACGGCGGTCAATCTTCTGCCGACGGCCGACGCGACAACTCATGTTTCCCAGGTTCGGGTCAACCTGCCGCCAGTGCCGGAAGCCATGCCGGGCATGTTCGCCCGCGTGCATTTCGTCGTTGGTCAGGCTGAAAAGCTGACCGTGCCGGCCGCTGCGGTTTTGCGGCGCGGTGAGGTGGCGGCGGTGTATGTGCAGTCTGCAGACAATCGCCTGAGCTTGCGCCAGTTGCGCCTGGGCGATGTCGTCGGCGAGGGCGAGATCGAGGTGCTGGCAGGTCTGGCTGCCGGTGACAAGGTGGTGACCGATCCGGTCAAGGCTGGCATCCAGCTCAAGTCGGGTCGCTGAAATGAGTCGCGAAGCTGGGTCGCTCGGGATTTCCGGGCGCATTGCCGCCGCCTTCCAGGACTCGCGGATGACGCCGCTGCTGGCGTTGGTCGCGTTCCTGATGGGTCTGTTCGCCACACTGGTCACGCCGCGCGAGGAAGAGCCGCAAATCGACGTGACCATGGCCGACGTGCTGATCGCCTTTCCGGGCGCTTCGGCCAAGGACGTCGAGAATCTTGTGGCGCGACCAGCCGAGCAGGTCATGTCACGCATGCATGGTGTCGAACATGTCTATTCCATGTCGCGTCCCGGCATGGCGGTGGTCACCGTGCAGTTCGATGTTGGCGTCAAATACAACGATGCGGTGTTGCGCCTTTACGACACGGTGCATTCGCACCGCGACTGGCTGGCCCCCAACCTTGGCGTCATGGAGCCGGTCATCAAGCCGCGGGGTATCGATGATGTGCCCATTGTCTCGCTGACCTTCTGGAGCAAGGATGCCGAGCGTTCGGCCTTCGATCTCCAGCAGGTGGCACGGGCCGTTGAAATCGAGCTGAAGCGCATCAAGGGAACGCGTGATGTATCGACCCTGGGCGGGCCGGATCACGCCATTCGTGTCCTGATGGATGCTGACCGGATGAATGCCTTTTCCGTGACGCCGCAGGATATCGCCGGCGCGCTCAAGGTGTCGAACGCATCCCAGTCCTCGGGTAATTTGACGGCGGGCAATCGCGAAGTGCTGGTGCAAACCGGGACTTATCTCGAGTCCGCTGCTGACGTGCGTCAACTGGTTGTGGCTGTGCGCGGTGCGCCGGGGGCACGCAAGCCGATATTCATGAGCGATGTGGCGACGATTGAAGATGGGCCGGAGCAGCCCAAGGCTTATGCCTGGTTCGGCAGCAAGGAAGGCGAGTTTCCGGCGGTGACCGTGCAGCTTTCCAAGCAGCCGGGCGTCAATGCGGCGGACGTGGCGACTTCCGCGGTCAACCGGATAAATGACCTGAAAAATGCGGTCATTCCTGAAGGCGTCGAAGTCACGGTGACGCGTAATTACGGGGAAACCGCCACCGAAAAGGCGCAGAAGCTGATCGGTAAACTGATTTTCGCGACGGCGTTCGTGGTGTTGCTGGTTTTCTTCGCCCTCGGCAAGCGCGAGGCGGTAATTGTCGGCGTAGCGGTGACGCTGACCCTGGCTGCAACCCTGTTCGCTTCGTGGGCTTGGGGCTTCACGCTCAATCGCGTATCGCTGTTCGCCCTCATTTTTTCCATCGGTATCCTGGTCGATGACGCCATTGTCGTTGTTGAAAATATTCACCGCTGGCAAGGCCTTTATCCGGAAAAGACCTTGCTGGAAATCATCCCCGGTGCGGTAGACGAAGTCGGCGGGCCGACCATTCTGGCAACGCTCACCGTGATTGCCGCCCTGTTGCCGATGGCTTTTGTCACCGGGCTGATGGGGCCGTACATGAGCCCGATTCCGATCAACTCGTCGATGGGCATGGCCATTTCTCTGGCAGTCGCCTTCGTGGTCACGCCCTGGCTGGCGGTCAAGCTAATGCGCCCCAGTGGTGGAGAGGGCCACCACGATCATCAGCCGTCCAAACTGGATGCTGCGCTCGACCGGACATTCCGCAAACTGCTCACGCCTTTCCTCGATCCGGTCACCGGTGCGGCGGCACGAGTCAAGCTGGCCATTGCCGTGGTGCTGCTCATCCTCGGCTCTGTTTCCCTGGCCTATTTCCAGCTGGTCGTGCTGAAAATGTTGCCATTCGACAACAAGAGCGAGTTCCAGGTCATTCTCGACATGCCGGTCGGTACGCCGCTTGAAGAAACGGCGCGGGTGCTGCATGAAATTGGCGGTGAGCTGGCGCAGGTCGAAGACGTCACCAACTATCAGGCCTACGCCGGAACGGCCAGCCCGATCAATTTCAATGGTCTGGTCCGTCAGTACTACCTGCGTGCAGCGCCGGAAAAGGGCGATATTCAGGTGAACCTGGCTGACAAGCACCATCGTTCGCGGCAGAGTCACGAAATTGCCGTTTCGTTGCGCGATCGTATCGAAGCCATTGGCAAGAAGAACGGTGGTGTGGCCAAGGTGGTCGAAGTGCCGCCGGGACCGCCTGTCATTTCGCCCATCGTTGCAGAGATTTACGGACCGGACATGAAGGGTCAGATGAGCGTCGGCAAGCAGGTTCGCGCTGCTTTCGAAAAGACGCCGGACATCGTTGCCATCGACGATTACATCGAAGCAGACTCGCGCAAGTTCGTGCTCCATGTGCTGCAAAGCAAGGCGGCACAGCTGGGCGTGGCGCAGAGCGACATTGTCGAGGTGGTTGGCATGGGGCTGGCCGGTCAGGACGTGACGCCGGCGCGCAACACGGATTCAAAATTCGAGATTCCGGTGCGCGTGACCTTGCCGGCGGAAAAGCAATCGACGCTTGATGCACTGCTCAAGCTGCGGGTGCGCTCAAGAGAGGGGCAACTGATTCCGGTTTCAGAACTGGTGGAAGTACGTGACGTGGCGCGTGAAAAGGCGATCTATCACAAGGATCTGCTGCCGGTTGTCTATGTCGTTGGTGACATGGGCGGCAAGCTCGATTCGCCGCTCTACGGGATGTTCGACATTCGCTCTCAGGTCAGTGGCATGAGTTTGCCGGAGGGCGGTACGCTCGACGAGTTTTTCTTCCGCCAGCCGTCAGATCCGTATGCCGGTTACAGCGTGAAATGGGATGGCGAGTGGCAGGTGACCTACGAAACCTTCCGCGACATGGGCATCGCTTACGCCGTCGGCCTCATCCTCATCTATCTGCTGGTGGTCGCGCACTTCGGCAGCTATCTGGTGCCGCTCATCATCATGGCGCCGATTCCGCTCACCATCATCGGTGTCATGCCGGGTCACGCACTGTTTGGTTCGCAATACACGGCGACCTCGATGATCGGCATGATCGCGCTGGCCGGCATCATCGTCCGAAACTCCATCCTGCTCGTCGATTTCATCAAGCAGCAGGCCGCTGCCGGTATGAACTTCCACGACGCGGTGATCCAGTCGGCAGCAGTGCGCGCCAAGCCGATTGCTCTTACTGCGCTGGCGGCGATGCTCGGCGCACTCTTCATTCTGGATGATCCGATTTTCAACGGGCTGGCGCTCAGCCTGATCTTCGGCATTCTGGTGTCCACCCTGCTCACGTTGGTGGTTATCCCGGTTCTTTATTACTCGGCATTTCGCAAGGAGCATCAAGCATGACCATTGAACGCATCATCCGCATCATGGCGGGGTTTTTCGTACTGCTGTCGCTGGCCCTCGGTTATCAGGGCAGCCCGATTTTCGTCTCGGAGTGGTTCCTCGCTTTCACGGCATTTGTCGGTTTCAATCTTCTGCAAAGTGGTTTTACCGGGTTTTGCCCACCGGAAAAGCTGCTCGCAAAAATGGGCGTGAAGCGCGGCGGCGGCGGTTGCGGCTGCTGAATCAATGTTTGTAAAGTGCTTGTCGCCAAGGTTTAATTTCTTGGCGTAAGCATTTGTAATATATGCGTTTTGGCTTCATTTTTGAGGCCAAAAAATATTCGCTGAAACATTGTTGTCTCTCGGTTACACTGCCGTCCGTTAAAAATTGGCATGGTAGTGGAACTTGTTGCAAATACAGGCCCTGACGGGCAATCGAGTCGCATTGATCGCTGTCGGAGCGATCGGCCTGATCTGGGCGTGCGTGGCAGCTGACGCCTGGCTGCTGCGTTCATCCATTGAGCAAGAGGTTCTGGCGGCGTCGCATTCGTTCCCGTTTTTCCTCCTTGCCGTGGCGGTGTTTTTCACGGTGCTGGTCATTTCCGGCGCACGCGTCGTCTGGAAGGTCGGCGAACAGTTGCGTCTCCAGCAAAGAATCGTTGATCAGACCAGCGAGGCCATGCTCCTTACCGATGCCGCATTGCGCATCGTCGCGGTCAACCCGGCTTTTGAGCAAATTACCGGTTTCCCGGCAGCAGAAGTGATTGGCCATTCACCACATCTCCTTGGCTCGGGCAGGCCGGGGAGCGATTACTACCACACAGTTTGGGAGCGTGCGGCGGCAAGTGGCTATTGGCGAGGCGAACTCTGGGGGAGACGCAAGAGCGGGGAGATCTATCCCAAGCAGATTCGGATCCAGTCCATTCAGGACGACGGGGATCGGGAGACGACCCATTTTGTCGCGGTTTTTTCCGATATCAGCGACCGCAAGGCACAGGAGGCACGCATCGACTATCTGTCGCATCATGATCCGCTGACCAGCCTGCCCAATCGTCTGGCGATGGATCACTACCTGAGCGAAGTCATTGCAGGCACAAAGGGCGGCGATGAAAAGCTCGCTGTGCTGATCATTGATCTGGACGACTTCAAGACGGTCAACGACTCACTGGGGCACCATGCCGGCGATCGCCTGCTGGGTGAAATGGCGACGCGCCTCCATCCCTCACCCGGGGAGGGCGGGCATCTCTTCCGCCTTGGTGGCGATGAGTTCGTGGTCATCATCGAGGGTGTCAAGCCGATCGATTTGCTGGTGAACAGGGTTCAGCGCCTGATGCAATCAGTTGCCGCGCCCTGTGAACTAGACGGGCACGACTTGCACGTCAGTGCTTCGATTGGTATCAGTGTGTTCCCGGATGATGGCGAGGATGCTGAAACGCTGATACGCAATGCCGATACTGCGATGTATCACGCCAAGGCGAACGGCAGGAACAACTACCAGTTTTATGCACCTCCCATGAATGCTGCGGCCAACAAGCGTCTGCTGCTGGAGAGCGAACTATGGCAGGCGCTGTCCGACAATCAGTTGCTCCTGCACTATCAGCCGCAGGTCGATCTGGCCAGCGGGCGGATCGTCGGGGTCGAGGCGCTGGTGCGTTGGGCGCATCCTCAACGCGGCATGATACCGCCGGCGGAGTTCATTCCGCTGGCAGAGGAATGTGGTCTTATCCTCCCGCTCGGGCACTGGGTTCTGAGTCATGCGTGTCGGCAGGCGAAAAAATGGCTGGACGATGGGGTGGATATTGGTGAAGTGGCGGTGAATATATCGGCCCATGAATTCCGTCAGCCGGAATTTACCCGCTCCGTTTGCGCCATTCTTGTCGAAACGGGCTTGCCACCAGAACGGCTGGAACTTGAGATTACGGAAAGCACGGTGATGCATAGCGCAGATGCTGCTGCCGAAACGCTGGCTGAATTGAAAGGGATGGGCATCAAGCTTGCCATTGATGATTTTGGCACCGGCTACTCCTCGCTGTCCTATCTGCGGCGTTTTGCCGTGGATCGCCTGAAAATCGACCGGACTTTCGTGGCTGACGTCGAATCCGATGTGGACGCTGCTGCGCTGGTCACGTCCATCATCGCACTGGGACGTTCTCTTGGGCTGCATCTGGTGGCTGAGGGGGTGGAAAATTCTGCGCAGGCGGATTTTCTGCGAGATCTTGCCTGTCAGCGGGTGCAGGGTTTCCATTTCTTCCGGCCGCTCAGTGCCGAGGAAGTGCCGGGGATCAGGCGTGGGGCTGTGCTGTCCGAGGCTTGCCCCTGCTAGAATTTCAGCCTTCTCGACGAGGAATTCTCACCATGAATATCGGTTTTGTCGGTTTGGGCATCATGGGGCGTCCGATGGCGCTCAACCTCCTCAAGGGCGGCCACTCGCTTACCGTCTGGGCGCGTCGTGCCGAATCCATGCAACCGCTGCTTGATGCCGGCGCCCGTGCGGCGAGCAGCCCGGCCGAGGCGGCGCAGGGCAACGATCTGCTGATTTCGATGGTGGCCGATGCGCCGGATGTCGCCGAGGTCATGCGCAATGTTGCCGAAGGGGGGCGGCAAGGTCTGGTTGCGGTGGACATGAGCACCATCGCACCGGCGGCGGCACGTCAGATCGGCGAGGAACTGGGCAAGGCCGGCATCGATTTTCTTGATGCGCCGGTATCCGGCGGAGAAGTGGGGGCCATTGCGGGAACGCTCTCCATCATGGTGGGTGGTTCGGCAGATGCGTTTGCCAGAGCGCTTCCTGCGTTCGAGTGCATGGGCAAGAATGTGGTGCATGTTGGTGCTTTCGGTGCCGGGCAGGTAACGAAGGCCGCCAACCAGATCGTCACCGGCATGGGGGTACTGGCCGTTGCCGAGGCTTACGCTTTTGCGGCAAAAAATGGAGTTGATCGCAGCAAGGTGCGTGAAGCCTTGCTCGGAGGCTTCGCGTACTCGAAGATTCTCGAAAATCACGGCCAGCGCATGCTTGACCGTAATTTCAAGCCGGGCTTCAAAAGCTGGATGCACGAGAAGGATCTCAATATCGTGATGCAGACGGCGCACGAGCTGGGGTTGTGCCTGCCGGGATCGGCCGCAACGGCGCAGATGTTCAACGCCATGGTTGGTTCCGGTTTGGGAGAGGAAGATTCGATTGCCGTCCTGAAACTGCTTGAAAAACTTTCGGGACAGGAATGAAAGTCGGCTTCATCGGTCTCGGCGTCATGGGGCGCCCGATGGCGCTGCACTTGCAGCGGGCCGGGCATGAACTGTTCGTCTGGGCGCGGCGTCCCGAAAGCGTCGCCGGATTGCCGGCGACGGTTTGTGCTACCCCGGCGGAACTGGGGCGCCGATGTCCGGTGGTCTTTACTGTCATCACCTCGAGTGCCGATGTCGAGCATGTCGCCCTCGGGGAAGATGGCCTGAGCGAAGGCATGGCGGCGGATTCGGTGTTGATTGACTGTTCCACCATCGCACCGGAGAGCGCCCGACGGATCGCAGAAGGTTTGGCAAGCAAAGGGATTCATTTTCTCGATGCACCTGTTTCCGGGGGCGCCCAGGGCGCCATTGACGCCAGCCTTGCCATCATGGCGGGTGGTGATTCCGGGGTTCTGGAAAGGGTTCGCCCGCTGCTCGAATGTCTGGGCAAACGTATCGTTCATGTCGGGCCGAACGGGGCCGGGCAGGTGGCCAAGGCCTGTAACCAGATGATCATGGTTGCGGCAATTCAGGCGACGGCCGAGGCAATGCGGCTGGCTGCCGCATCCGGGGTCGATTGCGCTGCGGTGAAGTGCGCCCTGGCTGGCGGTTCGGCAGGTTCTCGCGTACTCGACATAATGGGCGAACGCATGGTTCGCCGGGATTTTTCTGCCGGAATAGAAGCGCGCCTGCATCACAAGGATTTCGGTCTGGTACTTGAGGCGGCTCGCCAGAGCGGCGTGCCGGCACCGCTTGCCGCCGTTGTCGGCCAACAACTGAATGCCTTGATGGCCCAGGGTTGGGGGCGGGACGATACGTCTTCACTGTTGCGGGTGCTGGAGATCGCATGACCCAGATCGCCCAGCTTTCCGAGAGCGAAATCGAGGCGCGTTTCCATATCACCGGTGTGCGTCCGGTCGCTTTTCTTCTGGCGGGATTCGCCAAGGAGGCCGAGCCGTTTTCCGTGCAGTTCGGCGCTGATGCATTTTTGACGACCTTGCTTGCGGTTCATCCGGGACGGGGCGAGCTGATTTTCGATTGCAGCGGGAGCGGCGAGACGAATACCCGCCTGTTGGGTTGTGAGCGCCTTATTTTCGTGGGGCGCCCAGGCGGAGTTCATGTCCAGTTTTCGACAGGACGCGCCACAGAATTGCTCCACAGCGGTGCGAAAGCTTTTTCTGTCTTGCTGCCCAAGTTCGTCGTCCGTCTGCAGCGCCGGGAATTTTTCCGTATCGAGACGCCTCGGGTACGTCCCTTGATGTTTTTCGGGCGCTTGTCTGACGGTGGGCTTCTCAATCAGGCGGTACACGATATTTCAGTAACCGGTATCGGCCTTGATTCCAGTACTTTGCCGGAAGGGCTGGGCATGGGGCAACGTCTGGCCAATTGTCGGTTTTCGCTGCCGGAAGATGAGAACGATCTGTTCTTCAGCGCGACGATACGCCATCTGACCGAGCAGGAAAGTCGTTCCGGTTCACGCCACTGGCGCATCGGCTTGCACTTCGACGATCTACCTATGAGCGCGCAGAACCGAATCCAGCGTTACATCGACAAGGTGGAACGCGAACGCCACGAGTTGTCCTGAGCCAGTTGCTCAGGCAATGCCACGGTCAACCCGAAAAATCGTGTTTTTTTCGGGTTGACCGTGGCATTGCCTGTTTCAGCTTGCGGTAAAGCGTCTGGCTGCTGATGCTCAATCGCATTCGTCGCAGAGGTGGATTTCCACGGTGGCGTGTACGATCTCTTCATGGATGCCGAGGCTTTCCCTGATTTGCAGGGGGGTCAGGCTGGCGTCATGGGTGAGCAGGCTGAGGGCGCAGGCATAGCTGCCGGTGCCGACACGCCACACGTGCAGGTCGGTCAGCCGGGTGTTGCCTTCCGCGGGGAGTTGCTCGATGACCTCACGGATTTCGGCAACCACCGGGTGGTCCATCTCGCGGTCGAGCAGGACGCGGCCGGTCTGGATGATCAGGTTCTTCGCCCAGAGGGCAACCAGTACTGCACCCAGCAGGCCACAGGCCGGATCGAGCCAGTCCCAGCCGTAGAGCCAGCCGCCGGCCAGTGCGGCAATGGCAAGCACCGACGTGGCGGCATCGGTGATGACGTGAATGTAGGCAGCTTTCAGGTTGAGATCGTCGTGGCCGTGATGGTCGTGGGCGTGCCCCTGGCAATGATGATGGCCGTGCTCATGTCCGTGACCATGACCGTGATCGTGGGCCTGGCCGAGAATCAGCGCGCAGACGAGATTGACCACCAGGCCGATGACGGCGACCGTCATCGCCTCCTGGTAATGAATGGCTTGCGGTGCCCAGAGTCGTTCCAGCGAACCGAAAACCATGGCGGCAGCGACGCCGAGCAGGAAGATGGCGCTGGTGTAGCCGGCGAGAATTTCGATTTTCCAGGTGCCGAAAGCGAAACTCGGGTCGGTGCTGTAGCGCCGGGCCGCAGCGTAGGCAAAAGCCGCCAGCCCGATGGCCAGCGCGTGCGAACTCATGTGGAAGCCATCGGCCAGCACAGCCATCGAGTTGAACCACCAGCCGGCGCCAATTTCGAGCAGCATGGTGGCAAGGGTGATCCACAGCACGATGCGCGTGCCGCGTTCGGCACTGGCGTTGCCCTCGCTGTAACGATGCTGGTGAGCCCAGCGCGAAATGTCGTGGGGAATATTTGTCATTTTTTATTGTTGACCGTAGCAACCGAATTTTTTAAGTACCGCAGCCATTTCGTCATCGGAAAGGATGACTGGCTGGCCGAGCTGACAGGCGCGCCAGTATTGTTCGCAGAGTTCTTCCAGCTCGATGGCCAGGGCCAGTGCTTCGGCAAGGTCACGGCCGGCGACGAGCAGCCCGTGATTGGCGAGCAGGCAGCCTTTGCGGTCCGCGAGCGCAGCAAGCGCGGCGGATGAAAGTTCTTCCGACCCGAAAATGGCGTAATCCGAGCAACGAATGCTGTCGCCGCCGAAGCGGGCGATCATGTAATGAAAGGCCGGAATGTCGTAGCGCAGGCAGGCCAGCGTGACGGCAAAGGGTGAATGCGCGTGCAGCACGGCGCCGACTTCCGGTCTTGTGGCGTAGAGGTCGCGGTGGAAACGCCATTCGGACGATGGCTTGCGGCTGCCTTGATGGCTGCCATCCAGAGCCATCAGCGGAATGTCTTCGGCGCCGAGCGAGTCATAGGGCAGGCCGGTGGGCGTGATGTAGAAGCCTGTGCCGCTACGCACGCTGACATTGCCGGCCGTGCCGCGATTGAGGTTGGCCGGCTGCATGGCGCGGGCCGTGGCGATCAGGTCGAGACGCAGGTCAGTCATGGGCTTCTTCCGGATAAAGGCTGAGTAGCCCCTCTTGGCTGGCCGGGCAGGCACCGCGTTCAGTGATGATGGCCTTGATCAGCCAGTTCGGGGTGACATCAAAGGCCGGGTTGGCAACATCCTCGTCGGCCGGCAACTGGCGCAGGGCGGTTGGCTGGGCGTGCGGGTCAAGGCCGTGCACGAAGCGAAACTCGTCGCCGTCGCGCTCTTCGATGGGAATGTCGGCGCCGTCGGCGCAGGCAAAGTCGATCGTCGAGCGCGGCGCAGCGACGTAGAAAGGAATGCCGTTGTCGGCACAGGCCAGCGCTTTCAGGTAAGTGCCCACTTTGTTGGCAACGTCGCCGTTGGCAGCGATGCGGTCGGCGCCAACGATGACGGCATCGACCTTGCCGTTGCGCATGAGGAGGCCGGCGGCGTTGTCGGCGATCAGGGTATGCGGTACACCATGATGGGCCAGTTCCCAGGCGGTGAGCAGGCCCTGGTTGCGCGGCCGGGTCTCGGAAACCCAGACATGCACCGGCACGCCGGCATCGTGCGCAGCGTAGATGGGCGAGAGGGCAGTGCCGTGATCGACAGTGGCCAGCCAGCCGGCGTTGCAGTGGGTCATCACGTTCAGTGTCTGGTTGTCGGCAACGATCAGGTCTTTCCAGAGTTTGAAACCGTGCTGGCCGATGGCGGCATTCTGTGCCACGTCTTCTTCGGCGATGGCAGCGGCTTCGGCCCAGGCGGCGGCGCAGCGTTCGGCAGGCGCCAGCGACTGCAGGACACTTAGCATGCGGGCGAGCGCCCAGTGCAGGTTAACTGCCGTGGGCCGGGTCGAGCCAAGCTGTTGTACCGCATGGGCCAGGTGTTCGTCACCGGCCTCGCCGCCCAGCGCAATGGCCAGACCGTAGGCGGCAGTAGCTCCAATCAGTGGCGCACCACGCACCTGCATGGCGCGGATGGCATGTGCCGCCTCGTCCAGTGTGGCGACACGCACCCAGTGCAGCGCATGCGGCAGCCGGGTCTGGTCGATGATGTCAATGACGCGTTGTTCGGGATGGGCGCGCAGGGTACGGGTGGGGATGCCGTCGATGTTCATGAAAGGTTCGTTTTGCGGATTGGGCGTAAGCGAGTTTTGAGTCGAGTATCCCACATTCTCCCATGCCTCCACGTGGCCTTAAAGCCTGCTAAAGTAAGAAGCAGCCGCCCTGTATCGAGGCGCCGCAATGTATTTGATACGACGGAGGAGACATGTTTTCATTTTTCAAGTCGACGGCATCCGCCAGCGAGTTGCAATCTGCAGCGAATGCCTTGCCCGCCGTGCGCGGGCGTTTCAATGTCGAGCGTTTGCCGGCCAGCCGGGCGGATCTTGGTCTGCCGGAATCGGGAGGCCTGTTCATCGGGTTCATCCCGCCCTTTGCCAATTTTGCGACGGCGGCGGAGGGGGTGTCCCGGCTGATCGATGGCGGGGGCAAGAAAACGACGTTTGCCGCACTGTCTTCGAACGGGGCCTTGTGCAGTGGCGGCGCGAGTACTTACTGCGGTGCCGAAGCGGGCGACCGCGAGGGGAGCTTTCTCTGGCTGTCGGATGAGATTGTCGAGAAAAGCGAAGTGTTCTCGCTTGATCTCCGGGTTGGGCAGGGCAACACGGTCAGTGAACGGGTCGCCAGGATCGCGCAGGAGTTGAAGGGAGTAAATCCCTCCTTCCCGATCAATGCCCAGGATACGTTCGCGCTGGTTTTCTGCGACGGTCTTTCAGCGTCGGAAGGCTTTCTCATGCGCGCCTGGTACGAAAGCCAGCGCTTTCCCTGCCTGGCCATCGGCGGTTCAGCGGGCGGCAAGCTCGATTTTTCCGGCACCTACATGCATGACGGGCAACGTGTGCTGACTGGAAAGGCGTTGCTGATCTTTTGCAAGGTTCGACCCGGCATCCGTTTTTCGCCGTTCAAGTCGCAGAATTTTGTGCCGGCGGGCAAAAGCTGGCTGGTGGCCGATGCCGATCCGGTCGCGCGCACGGTGAGCAGCGTGTTCACGCAGGATGGCCAGACGCAGGGTTTCCTGAGTGCGCTGGCGGCGCATTTTCGTTGTGCCGAGCACGAAGTCGAGAAGAACCTGAGCGGTTATACCTTTGCCGTTTCGGTCGAAGGGGAAATGTTCATCCGGTCGGTGGCCTCGCTCGGGGCCGACAAGACCAGCTTCTTCTGCGACATCGAGTTCGGTGACTGCCTGCACCTGTTGAAGGTGACGGATTTCATCTCGACGACACAGCAGGATTGGCAGCAGTTCACCAGCGGCAAGGGAAAACCGGTTGCGATGTTGCTCAACGACTGCGTGCTCCGCCGTCTGGGTAACGCCGCCGTGCTCGGGCGGGCGGCCTTCTTCGCCGATACGCCGGCCGCAGGGTTCTCGACCTTCGGGGAAATCCTCGGCATCCCGATCAACCAGACCTTGTCGGCCCTGGTTTTTTTCAAGGAAGACGCCTCCTATCGCGATCCTTTCATGAGCGCCTTCCCTGTGCATTACGCGGCCTTCTCGACGCATTACACGCAACGTGCGTTGCAGCGCTGGATTACGCTGAACGGCATCCAGCGCGGGATGGTCGAGCGGGTGGTCGATTACGAGCGCGCAGTGCAACCGGTGATCGATTCGCTTCCTTCGCTGGCCAATGGCTTCCGGCAACAGTCGGCAACGCTCGGACAGGCGCTGGGCCTGATGGCGGAGGTTGGCGAGGCAGCCAAGGTTTCACAAAACTCACAAACCAGTCTGGGCAAGGGGCTGGATGATCTGGAACGTCTTTCCAAAGCGATTGGCTCGATTACCGGCGGCATCAGTGCGATTGCCGACCAGACGAATCTGCTGGCGCTCAATGCGGCCATCGAGGCGGCACGGGCGGGAGAGGCCGGGCGCGGTTTTGCCGTGGTGGCCGACGAGGTACGCAAGCTTGCCCAGTCTGCCAAGAACCAGGCGGAAGCAACCGCATCAAGTATTCATGAGGCGGTGCAGACGATTACGGATATCCGGCGCATCGCACAGGAAACGCTGGTTGAGATCAACGGTCTGATCAGCAAGAGTGAAGAAGCTTCGGGGCGGATCGAGCAGATGACCAGCGATGCGGCACGCGAGCAGGCGCAGGTGACGCAGAGTCTGTCCAGTGTTGATGAGCTGACGCAAGGCATGGCCACGCTCAACGAACTGCTCGGTCGCCTTGATTATCTGCAGACGATGGCCGGCAAACTGTAAATTTCGGCCGGTGGCCGGGCAGCGCGTGCCCGGCCACTTTTTTTGAGTATTGATTCATGCAAACGCCAGTACATATCGATTCACGTTTTCCGAACATGGGCACCACCATCTTTACTGTGATGTCAAAAATGGCTGCCGAGTGCGGCGCCGTGAACCTGTCGCAGGGCTTCCCCGATTTTCAGGCAGAGCCGGCGCTGTTCGATGCGATGCATCGCCACATGCTGGCCGGACGCAATCAGTACGCGCCGATGCCCGGCTTGCCGGAGTTGCGCCAGGCCATCGTGGACAAGGTCGCGGCCTTGTATGGCACGCGTTTCGATGTCGAGTCAGAGGTGACTGTCACCGCCGGCGCGACGCAGGCGATCTTCACGGCGATTGCCGCCTTTGTCCGGCCCGGCGATGAGGTACTGGTCTTCGAGCCGGTGTACGACAGCTACGTGCCGGCGATTGAAACCGTCGGCGGCAAGGCGGTGTTTGCCCAGTTGAAGTTTCCGGATTACGCGCCGGACTGGGATCAGGTGAACAAACTGATTTCGCCGAAAACCCGGATGATCATCGTCAATTCTCCGCACAATCCGACCGGTAGCCTGCTTTCCACGGTCGACCTGAAAAAACTGGCAAATTTGGTCAAGGGTACGGACATCGTCATCCTCTCCGACGAAGTCTATGAGCACATTCTCTTCGATGGCGAGGCTCACGCCAGCCTGTGCGGTGATGCCAAACTGGCGGCGCGCACCATCGTCGTTTCAAGCTTCGGCAAGACCTATCACATCACCGGCTGGAAAATCGGTTACGTGGTCGGCCCGGCTGCACTCATGGCGGAATTCCGCAAGGTTCACCAGTTCAATGTGTTCACCGTGCATGCGCCGTCGCAGCTGGCCATTGCCGATTACATGCAGGATGCCTCGCGCCACCTGGGGTTGGCCGCTTTTTATCAGGAGAAACGCGATTTTTTCCGCGAACTGATGGCGGACATCCCCTTCCGGTTGTTGCCGTGCCGGGGCACCTATTTTCAACTGGCCAGCTACGCCGGTTTGTCAGATCTGCCGGATCGCACCTTTGCCGAATGGATGACGCGCGAGGTCGGCGTCGCGGTCATTCCGGTGTCCGTCTTCAATGCCGACGGGCGCGACGACAAGGTGGTTCGCTTCTGTTTCGCGAAAAAGGAGGAAACTTTGCGGGCTGCCGCCGAGCGCCTCCGCAAGGTTTTTGTGAAGTAATGTGAAATCGCCAATATCGTCTTGACCTTGCTTGGTGCAGCAACGAATAATTCGCGGGTCAAACAATTCAGTAAAGGAAAAGCCATGGGCATGTTGCAGGAGTTCCGTGAATTTGCCGTCAAGGGCAATGCGGTCGACCTCGCCGTCGGTGTCATCATCGGTGGCGCCTTCGGGAAAATTGTCGATTCCATCGTCGGCGACCTGATCATGCCGCTCGTCGGCAAGGTAGTCGGTAATATGGATTTCTCGAATCTTTTTGTCGTGCTCGGCGACAACCCCAACAACCTGACGACTCTGGCTGAACTCAAGAAAGCCGGTATTTCCGTTTTTGCCTACGGCAATTTCCTGACCATCCTGGTCAATTTCATCATTCTCGCCTTCATCATCTTCCTGATGGTCAAGCAGATGAACCGGCTTCGCAAACCGGAAGAAGCGCCTGCAGCAGATCCGGAACCCGCACCCACGCCGGAAGACATCGTTTTGCTGCGTGAAATACGCGATTCCCTGAAAAAATAAAACGCGCCCGCGTTATGAGAAAAGCCGCCTGTGGGCGGCTTTTCTGCTTTTTGCGGGAGGTGTCCCTGCCCTATTCGCCCAAAACGGCCTGCCACAACGCATTGACCGCATCGATATGTGTTTCGATCTCTTCGCGGGGAACGCCTGCCTTGGGTGTCGACGATAGACGTATGGCGTGCTGGAGCCGGCGATACTCGCGATAGGCATTGCCGGCGGCGCGGGCCTGGCCGGAATCGATCAGGCCGATTTCACCGGCAATGCGCAACAGCGCGATATTGCCGAGATTGCCGGTGAGGCTGGCGTGTTGATGCGCGTAGCCAAGGACCAGGTACTGAACGATGAATTCCACATCGATGATGCCGCCGCGGTCGTGCTTGAGGCCAAAGTCGGTGGCGCTGCCCGAGGCATGCGCGTCGAGCATCTTGTTGCGCATGGCAATGACTTCTTCTCTCAGCGTGGCCAGGTCGCGCGGCAGGCGGAGGATTTCAACCCGAATTTCCTCGAAACGTTTGCCCACTTCAGGGTCGCCGGCGCAAAAGCGGGCGCGGGTCAGGGCCTGGTGTTCCCAGGTCCAGGCATTCTTCAATTCATATTCACGGAAAGCGTCTACCGATACGGCAAGCAGGCCGGAATCGCCATTCGGGCGCAGGCGCAGGTCGGTCTCGAACAGGATGCCGGCCGGCGTCTGACTGGATAGCCAAGTGTTCAGGCGCTGGCCAAGACGGGTGTAATTCTCGGGGGCCTCCTGATCGTCATCGTCGTAAAGGTAAACCAGATCGAGATCGGATGCGTAGCCGAGTTCCTTGCCCCCCATCTTGCCGTAGCCGATGACGGCGAATTTCGGTGTTGGGCAATGCCGGTTCTTCAGCTTGCTCCAGATCAGGGGCAAGGTTTCCTGAACGAGCGTATCGGCCAGTTCGGTAAGGTGATCCGAGAGACTTTCGATGCTTTGCAGACCGGCAAGATCCTGAGCCAGCAGCCGGAAGACCTGGGCGTGATGGACTTCGCGCAGGATATCCATCTCGCGCTCAGTATCACCGGCGTGGTCGGCGAGATTGCGTCGCAGGTTTTCACGAAATCCGGCCCAGTCAGTAGCGATTTCGTAGAGGCGCGGATCGAGCAGTTCGTCGAGCAGCAACGGGTATTGGTTGAGATATTGTGCAGCCCAGCTCGAGGCGCACATCATGTCGGCGACCCGGCGCAATGCCATCGGGTATTGCTGGAGCAGGGCAAGATACGAGCCGCGACGGGCGATGCCCTCGAGGAAATCGAGCCCTCTGGTCAGTGTGGTATCCGGGTCGCGGGTAGCGCCTGCGGCCTCAAGCAGGCGCGGGCCGACGGCGTCGAGGCGCTGGCGGTTGGTGCTCGGCAGCTGCTGGTAGCGACTCGACTGTCGCAATGATGCCAATCGGGCGATGGCTTCGGCGGGGCGGCGAAAACCCAGGTTGCCAAAGGCTTCGATGGCCGTGTCTTCGTCGAGCTGGCCGAGCCAGAGGCCGGTCAGTGGGTGTTCGCCGGCTTCGGGGTCGGAAAAGACTGCTTCAAAGTGCTTGCTGACTCTTTCGCGGTGTCCGTCGAGTACCATCAGCATTTCCTGCCATTCGGCGAAATCCATGCTGGCGGCGATTCTTGCCCGTTCATCTGCGGCGGTCGGCAGCATGTGTGTCTGCTGGTCGCCGACGTATTGCAGGCGATGTTCTAGCCGGCGCAGGAAAACGTAGGCTTCGCGCAATTCCTGTTCGGCTTCCGCCGGCAGCAGCTTGCGTTCGACGAGTAGTTTAAGTACCGAAAGCGTCGGCCGGATTTGTAATGCCGGATCGCGTCCGCCGCGAATCAGCTGGAAGACCTGGGCGATGAATTCAATTTCTCGAATGCCTCCGGGGCCGAGCTTGACGTGGTCGGCCATGTCCTTGCGCGCCACTTCGCGACGAATCTGCGCGTGCAGGTCGCGCATCGCATTGATGGCGCCGAAATCGAGGTATTTGCGGAAGACGAA
>CAZOWA010000039.1:0-28664 GCA_964583695.1 uncultured Dechloromonas sp. | reverse complement strand
CGGGCAAGATGCTGGCCTACAACTGCTCGCCGTCCTTCAACTGGAAGAAGAACCTCGACGACGCCACCATCGCCAAGTTCCAGCGCGAGCTGGGCGCCATGGGCTACAAGTACCAGTTCATCACCCTGGCTGGCATCCACTCCATGTGGTACAACATGTTCGATCTGGCCCAGGACTACGCCAAGCGCGGCATGTCGGCCTACGTCGAGAAGGTCCAGGAGCCGGAATTCGCTGCCCGCGACCGTGGCTACACCTTCGTTTCGCACCAGCAGGAAGTTGGTACCGGCTACTTCGACGACGTCACCACCGTGATCCAGGGTGGCAAGTCCAGCGTTACCGCGCTGACCGGCTCGACCGAAGAAGAGCAGTTCCACTAAGCAACACAACGCTTTGAATTGCTGCCGATCAGGCGGCAAGCGAAGGCCGACACTCACAAGGTGTCGGCCTTTTTTCGTCCGCCACCCGGCAAAAAAGCACATCTTTTGACCTAGGTCATAAGACGAATGCCATAGCTATAAAATCTCGATACATTGTGTATTAAAATGGCTGATCGACAGAGCCTGCGGCCAGTTCAAAAAGGAATCAAAGGATTGCGGATCAATCTCGCGAACAGGTACATGACCACGGCAGTCTTGCGCCTGTTTTTAATGGCTCTCATTTGGGTATGGGCGCCGACAAGCCACAGCGAGACGCAACAAGTAAGGGTCGGCGTGCTCGCATTCAGGGATCTCGATGCGACCAGTCGCCAATGGGCCGGGCTGGCCAGTTACCTCAACTCCCGAATTGCCGATCGTCACTTTGAATTTGTTCCGCTGCATCTTGACGAACTAACTCAAGCTGCCGCCGGGCATAAGCTGGATTTCATCCTCACCCAACCTGAGCATTACGTCCTGCTGCGCAGCCATCACCACCTGGCGGCGGTGGCAACGCTGGTGCAGGCATCGCCGATCATGCCGGTCAGCAAACTGGGCGGCGTCATTTTCGTGCAGTCGAACCGCGATGACATCGTCAAATTGTCCGACCTGCGTAATAAAGTGATTGCAGCAGCCCACATCAGCTCGCTGGGTAGTTTTCGTACCCAGCAATGGATGCTTAAACAGGCCGATATCGAGCTTCCGGGTGATGCAAAACAGGTTGTGTTCACCGGACAGCCGCAGGACAAGGTCGTAGAAGCAGTCATCTCAGGTCAGGCGGATGTCGGCTTCGTGCGTACCGGTCTGCTGGAAAGCCTGGTAGCCGAGGGAAAGCTGAAGAAAGGCGAGCTGAAGATCGTCAATGCCCGCAAGGTGCCCGGATTCCCCTTTGAACTATCGACCGAGCTCTATCCCGAATGGCCTTTCTCGGCAGCAGCGAACACGCCGGACGAACTGATCAAGGCAGTAACGCTCGCATTGCTTGAAATCACCCCGGACCATCCGGCTGCACGCGAAGGGAAATTTCACGGCTTCATGCCGCCGGCCGATTACAGCTCACTCGAAACGATGATGCTCGAATTGCGCGCCCATCCGGATCGCCTCGAATATTTCGACCTTCGCGACATCGTCGAGAAATACTCCCGCGAAGCTATTTTTGCGTTGACGACCTTGCTGATCCTGATGATTTCGGCCTTTCTTCACCTGTTGCGATCGAAGCGTCAGGTGACCGCTGCACTGGATGAACGCGCCAGTTTGCTCAACAGTCTGGGCGAAGGCGTTTATGGCGTCGGCGTCAGCGGGCTGTGCACTTTCATCAACCCCAAGGCACTGGAAATGCTGGGCTGGGCCGAGCATGAAATCATCGGTGCCGACCAGCACCAACTCTTCCACAGCAAGGATCCTGCTGGTTCAATTCACCTGAAAACCGAATGCCCGATTCGCCTGACCCTGGCTGATGGCCAACGGCGTGAAGGGGAAGAATGGTTTATTCGCAAGAACGGCAAACTATTCCCTGTCCATTACTCAGTTACTCCGCTCAAGGGGCGAGGCAAGAAGGCAGGCGTCGTCGTCGCCTTCCGTGACATCTCCGAAGCGCGCAAGGCAGACGAACTGGTTCGCATTGCCGCCATTGCCTTCGAAACACAGGAAGCGATGGTCGTTACCGACAGCAAGACCCGGATTCTTCAGGTCAACAAAGCATTTTCCGAAGTTACCGGCTATTCGGCCGAGGAAGCAGTCGGGCGGACACCGGCGCTTCTCAAGTCGGGCTATCACGAACCCGAGTTTTATCGCGAAATGTGGGCGGCGCTCAAGGAACACGGAAGCTGGCGCGGGGAAATATGGAACCGGCGCAAGAATGGCGAAATTTATCCGGAATGGCTCACCATCTCGGCCGTTCGCAACTCACAAGGTGAGACGACACATTTCGTTTCCACCTTTATCGATATCACGCAGCGCAAGGAAGCCGAAGAACAGATCCAGTTCCTCGCCTTCTACGATCCGCTGACACGCCTGCCCAATCGGCGTCTGCTGCACGAACGCATCCAGTTGTCACTCGGCTCATCGATTCGGCGCACCTGTCATGCGGCCCTGCTGGTCATCGATGTCGATAATTTCAAGACCCTGAACGATTCCATGGGACACGATGTAGGCGACCTGCTGCTACGTCAGGTCGCGCTGCGTCTGCGCGAATCCGTCGGCAGCAATGACACGGTCGCGCGCGTCGGCGGTGATGAATTCGTCGTACTGCTTGAGGAACTTGCCGAAAACCTGCATGAAGCACTGAGCCAGATCGAGCACATCGCCCGCAACATCTTGCAAACACTCGGAAAGGCCTATCAGTTCGGCGAAATATTCCACCACTGCACGGCAAGTATTGGCGCCGTACCGTTCAAGGATGGCGGCGAAACGATTGAAAGCCTTTTGAAATCAGCAGACATGGCGATGTACAAAGCCAAGAATGCCGGCAAGAACACCCTGCGTTTCTATGATCCGACAATGCAGACCGAGATCGAGAAACAAGCGGTTCTTGAACGCGAACTACGCGCCGCGCTGGCCGAAAAGCAGTTTGTTTTGCATTTCCAGCCGCAATGCGACCACACCGGGCTTTCGTTCGGCACCGAAGCCCTGATCCGCTGGCAACATCCTTCCCGGGGCCTGCTACCACCAAACGATTTCATCCCGACAGCAGAAGAAACCGGCCTGATTGTCCCCATCGGCCAGTGGGTCGTCGAGGAAGCCTGCCGTCAGCTGGCCGAATGGCAGAAACACCCGGAAACGGCACATCTTGAACTGGCCATCAACGTCAGCGTCCTGCAATTCCAGGACAGCGATTTCGTAGCCATGGTCGAGGAGGCACTCAAAGCCACAGGCGCACCGCCAAGCCTGCTCAAGCTCGAAATCACCGAATCACTCCTGTTGCACGACAGCGATGCCGTCATCGAGCGCATGCACAAGCTGAAGAACGAGATTGGCGTCAGCCTGTCACTGGACGACTTCGGAACCGGCTATTCCTCGCTCAGCTACCTGAAGCGCCTGCCGCTCGACCAGATCAAGATCGACCGCAGCTTCGTCCAGGAAATCGGCGACAACGAGAATGATGCCGCGATCGCCGAAGCGGTCATTGCACTCGGCCGCAGCTTCGATCTGAAGATCATTGCCGAGGGGGTGGAAACCCAGGAGCAACTCAACGCCCTCATCGCGAAGGGTTGCCTTTCCTTCCAGGGCTATCTGTTTGCCCGACCGGCAGCCATCGAGCACTTTCCGATCAAACCCCGTCAGCCCGACTCCCAATAACTGGGCCGGCTGTAGTTTTCCTTCAGCAGATCGATAAACAAGCGGACCCGCAGCGGCAAATGACGACGCTGCGGAAAAACCGCGTAAATACCCATGGGCGGCGCCTGCCAGGCATCGAGTACCGACGTCAGGCGCCCCTCTTTCAGATCCTGCCCGACCTCCCACAAGGAGCGCCAGGCCAGACCTCGACCTGCCAATGCCCATTCGTGGAGCACTGCACCGTCATTGCACTCGAAATTACCGCCCACTTTCACCGTATCCACGGTGCCATTTTCCGGATTTCGGAAGACCCAGCCACGCTGTTGCCCGAGCGACAGGCAGTTGTGCCCGGCGAGGTCGTCAGGCGTGCGCGGCACGCCGTGCGCCACCAGATAGGCCGGACTGGCCACCACCATGCGGCGCATTTCACCCAGGCGTACGCTGACCAGGCTGGAATCCGTCAACTCGCCAATGCGGATGGCGCAGTCGATGTTCTCGTTGATCAGGTCAACGAGACGGTCCGAAAGATTGAGGAAGACACGCACCTCCGGATTGGCCAGCATGAAATCGCCGACGAGCGGTGCCACGTGCCGCCGACCGAAACCTGAAGGCGCCGAAACGCGCAGTTGTCCGCTGGCCCGAACGCTGCCCAGCGACACTGCAGCCTCAGCGTTGGCCAGATCGTTGAGTACTTTCTGGCAATCTTCGAGAAAAGCCTGACCTTCGAAGGTCAGCGTCAGCTTGCGCGTGGTACGAATGAGCAGCTTTACATGCAAACGGGCTTCCAAGGCATCGAGTCGCCGGCCGATAATGGCGGGGGTCACGCCTTCGGCACGAGCCGCAGCAGACAGTGAGCCGCGTGTCGCCACGCTGACAAAGGCACCGATTTGTTTAAAGGCATCCATTTTTATCTTGTACTTAAAGTAAAAGAATTAACGCCGATTTTGCCACTTATCTTATCCACAAAGTAACAATAAACTTCGAGACCATGATGATGCAGAACCCTGCCACGCCGATCAAAGCCATCGCCTTCGACGCCTACGCGACGTTGTTCGATGTATTTTGCATGGACACGCTGGCCGAGGAATACTTCCCCGATCAAGGCAAGCAGTTGACCGCCCTGTGGCGCCTGAAACAGATCGAATATACCCGCATTCGCACCCTGAGCGGTCAATTCAAGACTTTCTGGGAAGTCACCCGTGACGCCCTGGTTTTCGCCGCGCGAAAGCTGGAACTGCCGATGAGCGACATGCAGCGCCAGCACTTGATGAACCAGTACGCCTGCCTGCGCCCTTTCCCCGAGAACCGGGAGACGCTGGAGACACTGGTACGCATGGATATTCCGCTGGCCATTCTGTCCAACGGTACCGCGCCGATGCTCGACATCGCCGTCAAGTACAACGACATGAAGGGTCTGTTCACACACATCCTGTCGGCTGATGCGGTACGCAAGTTCAAGACTTCGCCCGAGGTCTATCAGCTCGCTGTCGATGCTTTCGGCCTGCCTGCCGAACAGATCCTATTCGTTTCGTCGAATGCGTGGGACGCCTGCGCCGCGACCTGGTTCGGCTTCCACACCTTCTGGGTCAACCGTACCGACCAGCCCGCAGAAGAGCTCGACATCGTCCCGCACGGCTGTGGCCGCAAGCTATCCGACATACTTCCCTACCTGCAGGGCCTTGCCACCTGACCAAGTTTTCAACCACTTCAAATCCAACTCTAGGAGAAATCATGAGCATCAACCTGCCCGCCGGCGTGCAAATCACTGCACCGATCAAGCCCGAATGGGAATCCATCCTCACGACTGAGGCCCTGGAATTCGTAGCCAAGCTGCACCGCGCCTTCGAGGCCCGCCGTCAGGAACTGCTCAAGGCCCGCGTTGAGCGCCAGGCGCGCATCGACGCCGGCGAAATGCCGGACTTCCTGCCGGAAACCGCCCATATCCGCAACGGCGACTGGAAGGTCGCGCCGGTGCCGGCCGCGCTGCAATGCCGTCGCGTCGAAATCACCGGCCCGGTCGAAGCCAAGATGATCATCAACGCTTTCAATTCCGGCGCTGACTCCTACATGACCGACTTCGAGGATTCCAACAGCCCGAACTGGGAAAACCAGATCCAGGGCCAGGTGAACCTGTACAAGGCCATCCGCCGCGAACTGTCGTTCAAGAACGAAGCCGGCAAGGAATACAAGCTCAACGACAAGATCGCCACCCTGCAGATCCGTCCGCGCGGCTGGCACCTCGACGAAAAGCACGTCCTCGTTGACGGCCAGCGCGTTGCCGGTGGCCTGTTCGATTTCGGTCTGGTCTTCTTCCACAACGCCAAGGAACAGATCGCCCGTGGTGCCGGCCCCTTCTACTACCTGCCGAAAATGGAAAGCCACCTCGAAGCCCGTCTGTGGAACGACGCCTTCGTCATGGCCCAGGACCACATCGGCCTGCCGCAAGGCACGATCAAGGCCACCGTGCTGGTCGAAACCATCCTCGCCACGTTCGAGATGGAAGAAATCCTGTATGAACTGCGCGAGCACTCCGCGGGTCTGAACGCCGGCCGCTGGGACTACATCTTCTCCTGCATCAAGAAGTTCAAGAAGAACAAGGACTTCTGCCTGGCCCAGCGCAGCGCCATCACCATGGAAGTGCCCTTCATGCGCGGCTACGCCCTGGCCCTGGTGCAGGCCTGCCACAAGCGCGGCGCCCCGGCCATGGGCGGCATGTCGGCCCTGATCCCGATCAAGAACGACCCGGTCGCCAACGAAAAGGCCCTGGCCGGCATCCGCCACGACAAGACCCGCGACGCCAACGACGGCTTCGACGGCGGCTGGGTGGCCCACCCGGGCCTGGTGCCGATCGCCATGGAAGAGTTCGTCAAGGTGCTCGGCGACAAGCCGAACCAGTTCGAGAAGCAGGTTGAAGGCAAGTTCGGCCCGCAACAGTGGCTCGACTTCCGCCCGACCACCCCGATCACCGAAGCCGGCCTGCGCAACAACATCAACGTCGGCATCCACTACCTCGGCTCCTGGCTGGCCGGCAACGGCTGCGTGCCCATCCACAACCTGATGGAAGACGCCGCCACCGCCGAAATCTCCCGCTCGCAAGTCTGGCAGTGGGTGGTTTCGCCGAAGGGCGTCCTCGACGACGGCCGCAAGGTCACCGTCGAGATGGTCCGCCCGATGATCGCCGAGGAACTGGCCAAGGTGAAGGCCACCGTCACCGCCCAGGGTGAAGACACCGCTTCCTACGACCAGGCCGCGGTCATCTTCGACAAGATGTCCCTGACCCCGGAATACCCGGAATTCCTGACCCTTCCGCTGTACGAGGCGATGGCCTAAGCAGTACCCGGAAAAAAGGCGCGCAGACGCCCGACTCCGACAGAGAAAAAAGAAACGCCGGGGCAACCCGGCGTTTTTTATTGGTGACCGCCCGCCTCCCGCAAGCGGCGTACCCCGCCGGCCGATGACGTACCCGAATGCTGCGGTGAACCGGAAAAAATGGCTTATTTTGCCAAGGCACACAAAAGGGGCCGCCCTCAGTTTTTTGACCTCAATCAAAAGATATTGTCGATCCCCGGAATTTCTCGCTCCCCGACGTGGCACCAAGCGCCTTGCTCGGACATAATCGCACGCATCCGGAAACGCTCCTGTGAAAGTGTGTCGTGAAACTCAATGCAAAGATGACTCTTTTCTTCATCAGCATCGCCACCATGCTGCTGGCCGTGCTGATTGCCACCAGTCTTTATGCCTTCCGCAGTTTTTCGATTGCTTCAGCCACCGATCACATCCGCACCGCTGCTGAAATCGTCCGGGTGCACCTCACGGAGTCGATGATCAACGGCGTCATTGATAAACGAGAGCACTTTCTCAAGCGCATGGTCGAAGTTCAGGGACTGAAATCCGCCCGCGTCATCCGCTCTCCGGAAGTCGAGAAGCAGTTCGGCAAGGGGCTGAGTCTCGAAGCACCGATGGATGAGAGCGAACGCAGCGTTTTGCGCGAGGGCAAGCCGCGTTTCGAGCTGGTCACCATCGGCGACGACACCCTGTTCCGCGGCATCATCCCCTATATCGCGACGGCATCCGGCAGCCCGAACTGCCTGCAGTGCCACAACGTCAGCGAAGGTGCCGTGCTCGGTGCGGTGAGCATGAGCATGTCCATCGAAGCGCTGAGAACCAAGGCCCTGATGACCGTTGGCGGCATCGCGGCGGCGGTCAATTTCTTCCTGTTGCTGCTCGTCTGGTTGCTGCGCCGTCTGCTCCGCCCGATCTCCGATACGGCCAACGCCGTCGAGGATGCCGTTCAGCAAGCCCTGCTTGGCAATTTCAAGGCGCACGTCGAAAAGAAGACCAATGATGAAATTGGTCAGATTGCGACCGACATGAACCGCCTACTCATCTTCCTCGACGACGGCCTGAACCGCATTGGCGACAATGTGGCACGCCTCACCAACCGCACCCCCGCACCCGGCGAAAACCTGCTGACGGCGACCATCGACATGGTCGAAGGACTGACCAAGGCAGCCCATTTCAAACAAGCCATCGAAGAAGACGAGGCAAAGAGCGAAATCTACCTCCGGCTCTCGCATACCTTGAAGAACGAGTTCGGGCTGAAGGAGTTCTCGCTGTACGAAATCAGCAGCAACAAGAAGCAGATGAGCAGCATCCTGGTCGATGGCGAACAGGCCGACACCTGCCGCTGGTGTGATCCGGAAATTCTCGTTCGCCCCGAAGCCTGCCGGGTCAGGCGTACCGGCCACATGGTCGACGGCATCAGCAATCCGGAAATCTGCTACTCGTTCAGGCCGCCGGCCGAAGCCGGCGAACGCCGTCACGTCTGCTTCCCGATCATCCAGTCCGGCTCGGTCGGCAGCGTCGTGCAACTGGTCAGCACCGTCGACGAGCAGGAAAAACTGCAGGACCGGGTGCCCTACATCAATGTTTACCTGCGTGAAACCGCTCCTGTTCTCGAGACAAAACGCCTGATGGAAAGCCTGCGCGACTCTACCCTGCGCGACCCGATGACCGGCCTCAACAACCGCCGCTTCCTCGAAGAATACGTGGAAACCCTGGTTGCCAGCGTACATCGCAAACACAGCCACGCAGCCATCCTGATGCTCGACCTCGATTACTTCAAGATGGTCAATGACACCTACGGCCATGATGCCGGCGACGCCGTACTCAAGGCGCTCTCCAACGTCCTGAAGCAGTCGGTGCGCGCCTCTGACCTGGTCATTCGCTACGGCGGCGAAGAGTTTCTCATCATCCTCCTCGACAGCCAGGGCGATGCCGCGGTGCAGGTTGCCGAAAACATCCGGGTCGCCGTTGAAGGCCTGAAGGTCCAGGTCGCCGGCATCGTGCTGCAAAAAACCATTTCCATCGGCATTTCCGACTTCCCGACTGACAGCGACACCTTCTGGCAAGCCGTCAAGTTTGCCGACGTCGCCCTGTATCAGGCCAAGGAAAAAGGCCGCAACCGGGTAATCCGCTTCGACACCAGCATGTGGTCGGACTCCAAGGATTATTAGGCCCGCAATTCAATACTATTGGTACAAAATAAACCAACCATGACAGCGGTTATCAAAACATAATCGATTAAATACACTGGCGACTAGCGTATTTTTCCGAAGGTCGCCCCGTGATTTCCGCCCTATCCATTCTGCTTGTCTTCCAGCTTCTCGGCGAAGTGATCGCTCGCGGGCTGGCGCTACCGGTTCCCGGCCCGGTGATCGGCATGCTGCTGCTCTTCGTTTTCCTTGTCGTGCGGCGCGGGCCCGGTGAAGAACTGCGGAATACCAGCCAGAGCCTGCTGCAACATCTGTCGCTGCTTTTCGTTCCCGCCGGGACGGGCATCATGCTCCATCTGCACCGGGTGGGCGACGAATGGCTGGCGCTGCTGCTCTCCCTGTTGCTCAGCACACTGCTCACGCTGGCGATAACCGCCCTGGCCATGCGCTGGAGCCAGCCTGCAACGGCCGCCGGAGACAAGGAATGAGCCCGCAGATCACCCAGCTCTGGGTCTATCTCTCGGCCTCGCCGCTGCTCGGCCTGACCATCACCCTGCTGGCCTATCAGGGGGCATTCCGGCTTTACCAGCGCACGGGCGGCCATCCGCTCGCCAACCCGGTACTCATTGCGGTCGCCTTCCTGGTGAGTTTTCTGACCCTGACCGAAACGCCGTACGAAACCTATTTCGGCGGCGCACAGTTCGTGCATTTTCTGCTCGGGCCAGCCACCGTCGCGCTGGCCATTCCCCTCTACACCCAACTGCGCCGCGTTCGGGCCATGCTCGTTCCGGTGATCAGCGGCCTGCTGGCTGGCAGCCTGAGTGCCATTCTCTCCGCAGTCTGGATCGCCCAGTTGCTGGGTGCGAGCCCGGCAACGCAGCGCTCGCTCGCCCCCAAGTCGGTGACCACACCGATTGCCATGGGCATCGCCGAACGCATCGGCGGCATCCCCTCGCTGACCGCCGTACTGGTCATCTTCACCGGCATCATCGGCGCCGTCGGCGCGCGTTACCTGTTCGACACCATGAAAATGCACGATCCGGCGATTCGCGGTTTCGCCATCGGCATCGCCTCGCACGGCATCGGCACCGCCCGCGCCTTTCAGGTCAATGAACAAAGCGGCGCGTTTGCCGCCCTGGCCATGGGACTCAACGGTGCACTCACGGCACTGCTCGTTCCCTTCATCATCGACTGGCTGGGTTGAGCCTCGAATCAGGGCGAACGGCTGTGCGGAGGGCTGTTTTCCCGCCTTCCACGGTCAACCGGAAATTTTGGCCAAAAACCGGAATAGCTGCCTGATTAGGGTAACTACCAATGGCCCTTGTCCTGACCGCAGCTAAGAATCGGAGCATGTTCATTCCCCCGCTCGCACCGTCGAAAAAGCACACCTGGCTTTGGCTTGCGCCCTACATTGCCATTGGCATCTTCGCGCTGGCCATGCTCATCGTCACTGCGCTCCTGCAATGGCGCGAGCAGGACACGGCACGCTCCGCGCTGGAAGGGGACATGCACTGGGCCGAGCGCACCATCGAAAACCGCCTGCGCGCCCATCAGGATTTCCTCACCGAACTCGGACGCGAACAGGAATTCAAGCAACTCACCTATGAATCCTTCCAGGTTCGCGCCAGCCGTTATGTTCGCGACAACGCGGAAATCGAGGCGATCATCTGGGTGGATACCGACGGCAAGATCGAATGGGTCGCCCCCAACGAATCGAATGTCACTTTCGTCGGCGAGCAACTCACGGGAATCCGGTTGACCGCACTGAAGGATGCGCTGCGCAGCCGGCGCGAGCTTTTCTCGCCGGGCTACTCGAACACTTATGCCAAGCCAGCCAACGACCTGATTCTTCCCGTCCAGCGCGGCAGCGCCGACATCGGCGCCTTCATCGCCCTGCAATCGCTGGAGGCGCTCCTGCGCACCACGCTGCCGGCAGGCTTTACCAGCCGTTACAACCTGACGGTCGTGGATGCCAACAATCGCGAAGTATTCAGCAACTCATCGATCAAACCGAGCGACCGCCAGATTTCCGGAACGGTTAACCTCGACTTCCCCAACAGCCAGCTCGGCCTCAATATCGTCGCCTACCGAGGGGGCGGTGCCTGGCTCAAATTCGCCCCGATCGCACTCATCATCATCCTGACGCTGATCGCCAGTGCGACACTGATCCAGCTGCGCCGGCACGCCCACCATCGTGCCGAAACAGAAGAAAAGCTGCGCGCCGCCTACGCTTTCCGCCAGGCCATGTCGCAATCGCTGATCACCGGCCTGCGCGCCACCGACCTGCACGGGCGCATCACCTTCGTCAACGCAGCCTTTTGCCGCATGACCGGCTTTGAAGAAAGCGAACTGGTCGGCATCCTGCCGCCCTACCCCTACTGGCCGGCTGAAGAGTTCGACCAGCTTCAGCGTAACGTCGATCAGGCCCTGGCCGGACAAGCCCCGGCCAGCGGCTTCGAGATGCGGATCATGCGCAAGAATGGTGAACGCTTCGACGTCCGCCTCTACTTCTCGCCGCTGATCGACACCCAGGGAAGCCAGATCGGCTGGATGGCGTCGATGAACGACATCACCGAACCCAAGCGCGTGCGCGTCGAGCTCGAACGGGCGCACGAACGTTTTGTCACCGTCATCGACGGCCTCGACACTGCGGTACACGTCGCCGACGTCTGCAGTGGCGAAATCCTGTTCGCCAATCGCGCCTTTCAGAACATTTTCGGCTTCAGTTCGGTCGGACGCGACTCGGCCCTCGTCACCGCCGCCTGCCGTCCGCCGCCGGAAGCTCTGGCCTGCGACCCCGCCGACCTGTCCGGCGCGGAACTGCCCTGCGAAATTTTCGACGGCGAAATCCAGCACGCCCTTTCCGGGCACTGGTATCACCTGCACGAACGCGCCATCCGCTGGGTCGACGGGCGTACCGTACGCGTCCAGATCGCCGCCGACATCACCGACCGGAAACACATCGACGAAGTCAATCTGCAACAGCAAAAACGTCTCGAACAAACCTCTCGCCTGATCACCATGGGCGAAATGGCCTCCTCGCTCGCCCACGAACTCAACCAGCCGCTCTCGGCCATCGCCAACTATTGCGCCGGCTGCGTCAAGCGCATGCAGGCCGGAAACTACCGCTTCGAAGACCTGCTCGCCGCCATGCAAAAGGCAGCCGATCAGGCCGAACGTGCCGGCAAGATCATCCGGCGCATGCGCGACATGGTGCGCAAGAGCGACCCCATCCGCCAACCCATTCCCTTTGCCGAACTCATCGACGAAGCACGCGCTTTTGCCGACATCGAAGCCCAGCGCACCGGCACGCAGATCATCGTTCGCCTGCCGGAAAATTTGCCGAAAATTCTCGTCGACCGCATCATGATCGAACAAGTGCTGCTCAACCTGCTCAAGAACGGCATCGAAGCGATGGGCAACATCCCTGTCGAGCGCCGCCGTCTGACCATCGACGCCCACCCCATCGACGGGCGTATGATGGAAATAGCGGTCACCGACCAGGGTCACGGGCTGGCCGAGGAAGACATTGAAAAAATATTCGCTCCGTTTTACACCACCAAACCGGAAGGCATGGGCATCGGCCTGGCCATCTGCCGGTCGATCATCGAATTCCACCAGGGACGCCTGTGGGTCGAGCCGCGTCGCGAAGGCGGCACCGTTTTCCGTTTCACCGTGCCGATAGAGGAAGAAGATGAGTGATACGCCGCAAATCATCCATGTCGTCGACGACGACGAGGCTATGCGCGATTCGCTGACCTGGCTGCTCGAAGGCGAAGGCTATCAGGTGGCCTGTTTCGACTCCGCCGCCAGCTTTCTGGGTGCTCGCCGCGACGACATGCGCGGCTGCCTGGTGCTCGATGTGCGCATGCCGGAAATGAGCGGCCTTGAGCTGCACGAAAAACTCGACGCCCTGGGCTCACGCCTGCCCATCATTTTCGTCACCGGGCACGGCGATGTGCCGATGGCGGTCGCGGCCCTACAACGCGGCGCCTGCGACTTCATCGAGAAACCGTTTCTCGATGCCGACCTGCTTTCCCGCATCCAGCGCGCCCTCGAACTGGACAACGAAATCGCCGCCCGCCGTCAGCGCGATGATGCCATCGCCCACCGTCTCGACCAGCTGACCCTGCGCGAACGCGAAGTCATGCAGCTGGTCGTCACCGGCAAGCTCAACAAACAGATTGCCGACGAACTCGACATCAGCATGAAAACCGTCGAGGCACACCGCGCCCGCGTCATGGAGAAAATGGGAGTACGCACCCTCGCCGAACTGGTCAAAGCGGTGATGACGGTCAACTAGACCGACCGGGCGCGCCGTTCAGAGCTGGATGATGTCGCTGTCGTTCGGGGTGAAATCGCCACCGTAACTTGTCTGGCCGCGAACTTCCTTGCGGCGCAGGAGCTTTTCCTGAACTTTCGGCGGCAGGTCGGTAAACAGGATGACGTCCTTGGCGATCAGCAATTCGATCGTATCCTCAAGCGCCCGCACGAAATCGCGGTCGAGCTCGGAAAGTTCGTTCTGGCGCCAGCGCTCGTGGATAAACTGGAGAACCTCCGGATTATCCGCTGGCAATGCTTCCTGAGCCGCCCCCAAAGGCATGGGGTGCAGATCGCTGATGCGCCCGGCGCTGTCTCTTGCCACGTAAAGCATGCCCTGATCTCCCGAAGATATCGCTGAAGTCTGCCTCAGCACCTGCCGATTGGCAATCTCACCCGAACTCAATAGTTCTTGACCTGTCCTTTGATCGGCATTTTCGGTTTGCCGAAATAGGTTGCTGGTGGCACCTTGTACCCCGTCGCCTTGCCTTTGTCGTCATACACCATCTGCGCCGACTGCTCCTTCGGCTTGTCGCGGTTCGCCGTGATTTCCAGCGTCGCAGCACGCGCTGCGGGGCGCTGGCGATCGAGCTGGGTGCGCACGATGTAGACACGCTCGGCCGCGATGCGCTTGTCGATGGCCTCGGTCGACATCTTGCGTTCAACCAGTGTCTCGCGCATCCGGATCAGGCTTTCCAGCTCTTTCGACATGCTCAGCGAACGACTCGGCTCGCCCCATTTTTCCTTGGGCTGACTGACCGCGATGTTGAATTCTTCAGGATTTGTCACCATGCGGGCGATATTCAGCTGGTTGTAACGCATGGCCCACTCCAGCGCACCGTCGCCCCAATCGTTTTTCGTGCCGCGTTCGGCACCTTTCTCGATCAGCTTGCGCGCCATGTCCTCGCGCCCTTCGTAAATCGCCATCATCAGCACACTCGAGCCATTCGTGCTCTGGGCATTGATGTCCGCACCCTGCGCGATCAGGTAATCCACCACCTCGGCATGGCCGGCAAAAGTCGCATAGTGCAGCGCCGACCACTGACGCCGCGGCGCATTGATTCGGGCCCCACGTTCGATCAACCATTTCACCGCAGCCAGATTGCCCCGCCAGGCCGCAAGCGCAATCGGCGTTTCGCCGTTTTCGTTGGCCAGATCGATATCGGCCCCGCGCGAGATGAACAGGCGCATCAGATCGATATTGCCTTCCCAGGCACCGATCATCAGCCCGGAACCGATGCGCGCCCCCATGAAATCTGGGGACAGGCCCATATCCAGCCAGGTGGTCGCCTGGCTGACATCGCCCAGTTCCATCGCATTGACGAATGCTGCGGGCGTCGGCAACTCTTTCGAATTCAGCCAGCCGGCGTGGGCAACCGGACAGAGCAGGCCAATCCCGATTATCATTACCGCCAGCTGTCGAGCTATCGAATATTTCAGCATCTGTTTCATCAATCATTCACTCCCGAGGCCAGCGCGCATTTTCTCATGTTCCGGACCGATTACCGGCTCACACTGGCCCTGATTGCTTCCTCTCTGTTGCACCTGACGCCGTTCATCAACGAACTGATCGCCAGGGCGCCCTCGCCGACGCCGCCCCCGGCACCTCGCCCGCTCGAAGCGCGGCTGCGCCCACTGCCGCCGCCATCCACCGAACTGATGCTGCCGGAAGACACCCCCCCGCCCCCTGAGCGCCCCAAGCCCCCGCCGCCACCCGAGCGCACTACGACCAAACCATCCAGCCGGCAACCAGACTGGCAGCAGGAAATCAGGAAACAATTCCGCAAGCAGGACGAGCGCGGTGAATTCTACCCGCCGGAAGCGGTCGCCCGCGGTCTCGAAGGCGAAGCGCTGGTACTCCTCATCCTCGATGCCGACGGCCAGGTCGCGGCAGCCAGAATCGAGCAAAGCAGCGGTCACCGCCTGCTCGATGACGCAGCACTCCGCGCCGTCCGCGCCCTGCATTCCTTACCCTCCGACGCCCCCCGCGAAAGCCTCCTGCCGGTACGTTTCCGTTTGCGCTGAAATCGCGAATATTGAGATATTCGTATTGAGCCGGTGTATTATTTTTTAACATTTATCAAAAAATCATCCCAGCGGGGGGAAACCATGTCCTTATTCCAGGAAAGCCGGGTATCGACCCGGATGCAGATGCTCGTCGGTCTGACGCTGCTCGGACTGATTGTGCTCAGCCTCGTCAGCCTGCTGAAAATGAAGGAAACGATGCTCGACGACCGCAAGGAAAAGACACGGAATCTCGTCGAAGTCGGCATCGGCATCCTGAACTATCACCATCAGCTGGTAGTGGACGGAAAACTCTCCGAAGAAGACGCAAAAAAGGCAGCGCGCGACAGTTTGCGCAAGCTGCGTTACGGCCATGACGACTACTTCTTCGGATTCGAAACCTCCGGCGTCTATTATCTGCATGGTGGCAACCCGGCCATTGAGGGCCAGCAGAAAATCGACATGAAAGATGTCAACGGCAAATTCCTGATCAAAGAACTGATCGCCGCAGCACAGGCCGGCGGTGGCTTCGTGGATTACTGGTTCCCGCGTGCTGGACAGCAGAAACCCGAACCCAAGATCGGCTACGCAGCCTTGTTTGCTCCATGGAACTGGGTCATCGGCACCGGAATTTACATCGACGACGTCGACAGCGAGTTCAATTCAAATGCCATCACGCTCGGCAGCATTTCCGCAGGGTTGCTGCTTCTGCTCATCTTTTTCGGATGGCAAATCGGTCGCAGCATCCTCGGCCAGCTGGGCGGAGAACCGCAGCAAGCCGTCGAAGTCATGCAACGCGTTGCCGACGGCGACCTGACCACTTCGGTCGGCAACCCTCCGGCCGGCAGTATGTTGCACGCGCTGGGCGGCATGGTGGTTGCTCTGCGCACTCTGGTTACCGAAATCAACAACGACGCCAATCGTCTGGTCAGCAATGCCGAGCGGATCACCACCGCCTCCGATGAAGTGAATCGCTCATCCATCCAGCAGTCCGATGCGACTTCTGCGATGGCGGCGGCCATCGAAGAACTCACCGTCAGTTCCAACCATATTTCCGACAGCGCCCGTGATACGGCGGAAGACTCACACAACGCCGTCGAGCTTTCCGGTCAGGGCGCAGCCCGCGTCAATCAAGCTTCGCAGGCCATCCAGCAGATTTCGAATACGGTTTCCGATGCATCTGGCCGCATCCGGGCGCTGGAAGAACGCGCCCGCCAGATTTCCTCGATCGCCAACGTGATCAAGGACATCGCCGGCCAAACCAACCTCCTGGCGCTCAATGCCGCCATTGAAGCTGCCCGCGCCGGCGAACAGGGCAGAGGCTTTGCCGTGGTCGCAGACGAGGTGCGCAAGCTGGCCGAACGCACTTCTTCGGCTACCACCGAAATCGAGCAGATGATCGTCGGCATCCAGAATGACACGGTGGGTGCAGTACAAGCCATGGATGAAGCCCTGCCCGAAGTTCAGGCCGGGGTCGAACTGGCCAGCTCGGCATCGGAATCGCTGCTGGCTATCGAAGACGGCGCCCGCCGCACCTTGCAGCGGGTGGGCGATGTGGCCGATGCGACACGCGAGCAAAGCACCGCCAGTACTTCCATCGCCCAGCGCGTCGAGCAAATCGCCAACATGGTTGAAGAAACCACCGCCAATATCCGCAGTACGACGGAAACCGCGCACCAGCTCGAAAACATCGCCCTCAACCTGAAAAACCTGATCGGCAAGTTCCGCGTCTAATTGGCGAGGCGGCGCAGTCAGACTGCGCCGTCTTCCCTCAGGCTGGCGATTTTCCCGGCGGAATAGCCGAGGCCGGCCAACACTTCGTCCGTGTGCGCGCCCAGCGCCGGCCCGATCCATTCCGTACTGCCCGGCGTTTCCGATAATTTGGGGACGATGCCCGGCATCCGGAATTCCTTGCCATCGGGCAAACGGGCTGATTCGAACATCTGCCGGGCAATAAATTGCGGATCGGCAAACATGTCGACCGCCGAATAGACCCGCGAGGATGGCACCCCGGCAGCTTCAAGCAAGGCGAGCACCTCGGCCTCATCGCGCTCGGCACACCAGCGGTCGATCAGGGCGTAGATTTCGTCACGCCGCGCATCGCGCCCGGCGTTGTCGGCCAGACCGGGATCTTCCGCCAGATCGCTGCGCCCCATGGCCAGCATCAGACGACGGAAAATCGCATCGCCGTTGGCGCCGATGGTGACATGCTTGCCGTCGCGCGTCGTGTGCGTGTTGGATGGCGTGATGCCCGGCATGATGTTGCCGGTGCGTTCGCGCACAAAACCGAACACATCGAACTCCGGCACCATCGACTCCATCATGGCGAACACCGCTTCGTAGAGCGCCACATCAACCACCTGCCCGACCCCACCATTGACTTCCTTGTGGCGCAGGGCCATCAGCGCGCCAATCGCGCCCCACAGCGCGGCAATCGAGTCGCCGATGGAAATGCCGGTGCGCACCGGCGGCCGGTCGGGAAAGCCGGTGATGTAACGCAGGCCGCCCATCGATTCGCCCACCGCACCAAAGCCCGGCTGATCCTTGTACGGCCCGCTCTGCCCGAAGCCGGAAAGACGCACCATGACCAGGCCGGGATTATCGGCCTTGAGCGCTTCCCAGCTGAGCCCGAGCTTTTCCAGCACGCCGGGACGAAAATTCTCGACCAGGATATCGGCACCGGCGATCAGCTTCCGGACGAATTCTCGCCCTTCCGGATGCTTCAGGTTGGCGGTCACCGATTTCTTGTTGCGCGCCTGCACGTACCACCACAACGAGGTACCTTCGTAGAGCTTGCGCCACTGGCGCAGGGGATCGCCGCCATCGGGCGACTCGACCTTGATCACCTCGGCCCCGAATTCGGCCATGATGCGCGTACAGAATGGGCCGGCGATCAGTGTGCCGAGCTCGACCACTTTCAGGCCGGCCAGCGGTTTTGGCGTGTCGCTCATCTCATGGTTCCCAGTGTTCCACCGGCAAATGCTCGCCCCACAGGCGATCGACCGTGGCGCCAACCTTGTGCGGCGCACCGCTCGTCGCCACTGTCAGTCGTCCGCTGCCGCCGCCGAGCAACCCGGCCGCACCAAGCAGGCGGTCCAGCTGGCGGGCCACTGCTTCGCCGGTGTCGAGCAGGCTGACCTCACCCGGCATGCGCCGCCGGATTGCCTCGGCCACCCACGGGTAATGCGTGCAGCCGAGCACCACGATGTCGGCGCCGGCCGCCGCCAGCGGCGCCACGAAGCCGTCGAGCAGCGCCGCCACTTCCGGGCTGTCCGGCCCCTGCATCTCAATCGCCTCCGCCAAGCCGGGGCAGGCCTGCGTCACCACCTGCAAATGCGGGGCATGATTGCCGACCAGACGCTGGAAACGCTCGCTCTGCAAGGTACGCGTCGTAGCCAGAACGGCGACTACGCCGTTGCGGGTCAAGGCCGCCGCCGGTTTGACACCCGGTTCCAGCGCCACGATGGGCAGGTCGATGGCGGCGCGGATCGCCTCGGCTGCTGCGGCAGTCGCCGTATTGCAGGCGATGACCAGCGCCTTGGCGCCACGTTCGACCAGAGCATGGGCGATGAGCACGCCGCGCTCACGCAGGAAGGCTTCGGGACGGTCGCCATAGGGCAGGAAGCGGGTGTCGGCAAAGTAGAAAAAGTCTTCCTGCGGCAACTGTGCACGCAGGGCGCGTAAAACGGTCAGGCCGCCGAGGCCGGAATCGAATACAGCGATGGGCTGATGCACCGACTGCGTTGCCATTTTTGGCCCGTTTTTCGGGTTGACCCTAGGGCCAGCCGTTGTTTTTGTGGTCGCGGAAGTCTTCAAATGTCCGCTCCTGCCTTGCGTTCCCAGATCGTTACCTCCGACAGGCTGTGCTGGAATTTGCGGCGCGTTTCGCGGATGACAAAAGGTAGCGACACGGGCTCGCTTAGCAGCCGGAAATGCTGGCCCAGGATGGCTTTCAGGCCATCCAGCGTAGTCTGGTTTTCGCCATCCTTCTTGAAGCCGCCGATCCACTCGGCACGCACCGTGTGTTCTTCTAGCCAGGTATAGGGCGAGGCGATGACCAGCAGCCCGCCAGGATTGAGGCGTTCGTGAATGCTTTCCAGCAACTTGCGCGGGCTGTGCAGGCGGTCGATCAGGTTGGCAGCGAGGATCAGATCGTAGCCGGCGTAGAGCGGCTTGAGATTGCAGGCGTCGCCCTGGACGAAATCAACGCGGTCACGCACCTCCGCCAGCCCGAGATCGGCCAGACGGCGCTCGCGGTAGGAAACCAGCTCACCTTCGTCGGTCAGGGTGTAGCGCAGCGTGCCCTGCGCCGCCAACTGAACGCCGAGGCCGATGAAGCGGGCAGAGAAATCGAGGCCGGTGACCTGCTCGAAATGGCGCGCCAGTTCGAAGCTGGCGCGCCCCGTGGCACAGCCGAGATCGAGCGCCCGCCGCGCCGGACGCCCGGCCATCGCGGTAATGCAGTGTTCGGCGAGGGCTTGCGGGAAATTGCGAACGCCGAAGTACTCGTCGCCGTAGTGAAATTCGGCGTATTCGGAAAGCAGGCGGTCCGTTTCGTAATGCGAGACGGGCGGCGCCACCGGCGGCTCGCCAACGACATAGCGGAACCCGGCATGCTGGAAGAAATGCCGGCGGAAGGCATAGCGCGCGGCGTGGCGCGCCTCATTGCCGCAGGAAATCCAGGAACCGCCCTTGATCAGGTTGTGGCGGTCATCGTAAGTCGGCGTGGTGAAATCGTCGTAAATCGGATGCACGGCAAAACCGGCGAAGGGGTAAATCGGGGTTTCCGTCCATTGCCAGACATTGCCGACGACATCGAACAGCGGCCCCTGCGCGAAGGCATCGACCGGGCAGGACGAAGCCCAGTGATCGAGATGGATGTTGGCTGGCGCGGGCGATGCTTCCGGCAGTTCAGGTACGCCGGACAGCGCCAGCAGGCGGCACCATTCGTCCTCACTGGGCAGACGGTACGGCAAACCAGTCTGGCGCGCCTTCCAGCGGCAGAACGCCCGCGCTTCGAGGCAGTTGGTTTCGACCGGCCAGTTCCAGGGCATGTCGACCACTTCGGTCATCAGACGCAGGCGCCAGTGCTCGCCGGCGTGCTGCCAGAAAGTCGGATGCGTGGCGCCGGCAAAGGATTTCCAGGCCCGCCCCTCATCGTCCCAGAGGCTGTCGTCGGCATAGCCACCCGCATCGACGAAATCGAGAAACTCGCCATTCGACACCAGATGGCGCCCCGTCTGGAACGTCGCCAATGTCGCCTGATGCTGGCCGTATTCGTTGTCCCAGCCGTAGAACGCGTCATCGAATGCCTTGCCGAGACGCACTTCGCCGGCCGGCACATCGACCAGGCTGTTGACCGGCGCCGTGCCGTGCGCCGGACACGACGCCCAGGCCGGATGCGGCTGCACGTAATCGAGGCGATGCTGGCGAATGAGAACCGAGGAGGTTTCGAGATGGATGCGCTCGTGCTCGATCCCCATCAAAATCGCCCACCATGGGTTTTCCCAGTCGATTGGCAAAGTGAGCGGCGCCGTGCGGATGATTTCATCGAGCGTCGCCCGCACCTGCTGCCGATAGGCGCGCACCTCGGCAACCGACGGCCAGTCGTAGTGAGCGTCGTTCAGGTCGTCCCAGCTCATTTCATCGACGCCGATGGCAAACATCGACTCGAAGCGCGGGTTGATGCGTTGCGTCACCAGACCGACCAGCATGAGCTTGTTGATGAAGAAGGTTGCCGTGTGGCCGAAGTAGAAAATCAGCGGATGACGCAGCGCAATCGGCTTCTCGTAATACGCCGCATCGCAGGTCAGCACCTCGAACAACTGCTCGTAGCGGTCGAAGGTCTGATGGAAGTAATCCAGAATCCGGGCACGCGTCTGCGCCGGGTCGCCATGAGCCAGCGCGGGCGTTCTCGGAAAAATGGGTGGAGGCATGTGATCTGTCCCGAGGGGAAACGGTGTGCAACGGCCGGACATATTACTTGAAGCCGGCCTCTGGTGGCAGCTTGGAACATCCTCGGCCGGTTTCACGACCATGGAAATCTGCTTCCACGGTCAACCGGAAAAAATGCCGAAAAATGCCAACGCGGCATGCCTCGCTTGAGCTGCTACAACCAGCCCGCCCGCTTGAAGCGCCGATAAAGCAGCAGGCAAATGGTGAGAATCACGGCCAGCGCGGACGGGTAGCCGTATTCCCACTGCAGCTCGGGCATGCTCTTGAAGTTCATCCCCCAGATGCCTGCGAAAGCGGTGGCGATGGCGAAGATCCCCGCCCAGGCGGCCAGTCGCTTGCTGACTTCACTATCCTCGATGGCCACCATCGACAGGTTGACCTGGATCGCCGTGCCGATGGTTTCACGGATGGTATCGACCGAGGCGTCGATGCGCATGAGGTGGTCATAGACATCACGAAAATATTCGCGATTCGCCTCGCAAATCGACGGCCCGCGATTACTGGCGAGTTTGCCGGCAACTTCCATGAGCGGCGCAACGACGTGCTTGAGCAACATCACACGCCGCTTCAGCTCGTAGAGGCGTTCGATGTTGGTGCGCGCCGTTCCCTTGTCGAAAATGCGGTCCTCAATGCTTTCCAGCTCGGATTCAAGGCGGTCTACCACCGGAAAATAGCGATCGACCACAGCATCCATCAGCGCGTAGAGGACAAAACCGGAACCGTGGCGCAAGAGGTGCGGTTCGCGTTCGCAGCGGGCACGTACACCGAGAAAATCCTGCTGGCTACGGTTGCGAACGGAAAGCACGTAATTGGGACCGACGAAGACATTGACCTCACCCAGGCGATAGCCGCCGGCAGGATCCGGCTCGATCAGGTGCATCACGGAATAGATGGAATCGCCGTAGTCCTCCACCTTCGGTCGCTGCTGCCCCTTGCGCGCATCTTCGACCGCCAGTTCGTGCAGGTGAAACTCCTCCTGCATCACATCGAGTTCTTCCGGCGTCGCATCGCGCAGGGCAACCCAGACGAAGCAACCGGGGCGCTCCAGATAATCGCTGATCTCCTCCACCGGAATTTCGTTAAGCCGGGTCCCGTTTTCGTAAGCAACGCAGTTGATCAGCACTTTTGCACCTTGGGGTCGTTCTGCCAAAAAACAGAAGCCCCCTTGCGGGGGCCTCAGGAAAAAACATCCCGCTTACATGCGGGCGATCATTGCATCACCGAAGGCCGAGCATGACAGCTCGTCGGCACCTTCCATCAGGCGGGCGAAATCGTAGGTCACCTGTTTGTCGCCAATGGCCGCTTCCATGGCCTTGATGACAAGGTTGGCCGCTTCCTTCCAGCCGAGGTGACGCAACATCATTTCAGCCGACAGGATGAGCGAACCGGGGTTCACCTTGTCCAGCCCGGCGTACTTCGGCGCCGTACCGTGGGTCGCTTCAAAACAGGCGTACTGGTCGGAAATGTTCGCCCCCGGCGCGATTCCGATGCCGCCGACCTGGGCGGCCAGCGCGTCGGAAATGTAGTCGCCGTTGAGGTTGGTAGTGGCGATCACGTCGTATTCGGCCGGGCGGAGCAAAATCTGCTGCAGGAAGGCATCGGCGATGGAATCCTTGACGGTGACTTCTCGCCCGGTGTTCGGGTTGGTGAAATGGCACCACGGACCACCGTCAATCAGCTGTGCACCGAATTCCTCCTGCGCCACCTTGTAGGCGATGTCGCGAAACAAACCCTCGGTAAATTTCATGATGTTGCCCTTGTGCACGATGGTCAGCGACTTGCGGTCGTTGGCGATGACGTACTTCAAGGCGGCACGCACGAGTCGGGTGGTACCTTCGACGGAAATCGGCTTGATGCCGATGCCGGAAGAGGCCGGGAAACGGATTTTCTTGACGCCCATTTCCTTCTGCAGGAAATCGATGACCTTCTTGCAGGCCTCGGAATCCGCGGCCCACTCGACGCCGGCATAGATGTCTTCAGTGTTCTCGCGGAAGATGACCATGTTGGTCAGTTCCGGGTGCTTGAGCGGCGACGGCACGCCCTTGAAATACTGTACCGGGCGGACACACTGGTAGAGGTCGAGCTCCTGGCGCAGCGCAACGTTGAGTGAGCGGATGCCACCGCCGACCGGCGTCGTCATCGGCCCCTTGATGGAAACGGAGTATTCCTTGAGCGCAGCGAAGGTTTCCTGCGGGAACCACTCGTCCGGACCATAGATTCGCGTCGATTTCTCGCCGGCGAAAACTTCCATCCAGTAAATTTTCTTCGCCCCGCCGTAGGCCTTCTCGACGGCAGCATCGATGACCTTGATCATGACCGGCGTGATGTCGATGCCGATGCCGTCGCCCTCGATGAAGGGGATGATCGGATTGTTGGGGATCGCCTGTCCCGGAACGATTTTTTGACCGCCTTGCGGTACCTTGATGTGAGAAGTCATGGTGTCTCCTTCGGTTGTTTTATCGGATGGGCCGCAGCCACGAATTCCGTTGAACAGCAAAGCACGGTGCCTGTCTCCGGCACAGGGCAGCGAGAACGATTATGTCGCAAAAAGACGGCCGTTGTCAGCCATTTAAGCAGCCGACGCGATTGTTACGGTCAACCCGAAAAAAGGGCAAAAAAAAGCGAAGACCGAATCGATCTTCGCTTTCTCCAGACCAGCGCTCACACGCCAGTCAAGTTGGCATGCTTAGCCGCGCGCAGCCTTCAGCGCGGCGTTCAAGGTCGGGCTCGGACGCATGACCGCCTTGGTCTTCGCCGGGTCAGCCTTGTAGTAGCCGCCGATATCGACCGCCTTGCCCTGCACCGTCTTCATTTCAGCGACGATCTGGGCTTCGTTTTCGGTCAGGGTCTTGGCCAGCGTGGCAAACTTGGCGGCCAGTTCCTTGTCCTCGGTCTGCGCAGCCAGTTCCTGCGCCCAGTACATGGCGAGGTAGAACTGCGAACCACGGTTGTCGAGCTCACCGGTCTTCGGCGACGGCGACTTGTTGTTGTCGAGCAACTTGCCGGTAGCGGCATCGAGGGTCTTGGCAAGCAGGATGGCGCGCTTGTTGCCGTCCTTGATGCCTTGCTCTTCGAGCGACACGGCCAGCGCCAGGAACTCGCCGAGCGAATCCCAGCGCAGGTGGTTTTCCTGCGTCAGCTGCTGGACATGCTTCGGTGCTGAGCCGCCGGCGCCGGTTTCGTACATGCCGCCGCCGTTCATGAGCGGGACGATGGACAGCATCTTGGCCGAGGTGCCGAGTTCCATGATCGGGAACAGGTCGGTCAGGTAGTCGCGCAGGATGTTGCCAGTCACCGAGATGGTGTCGAGGCCGCGGGCGACGCGTTCCAGCGTGAAGCGCATGGCGCGAACCTGCGACATGATGTGAATTTCCAGACCGCTGGTGTCGTGATCCTTGAGGTACTTTTCGACCTTCTTGATCAGTTCGGCTTCGTGCGGACGGTACGGGTCGAGCCAGAAGACAGCCGGCATGCCGGACTGGCGGGCGCGGGTGACGGCCAGCTTGACCCAGTCGCGGATCGGCGCGTCCTTGACCTGGCAGCAACGCCAGATGTCGCCGGCTTCGACGTTCTGCGTCAGCAGCACTTCGCCGGTGTTGATATCGACCACATTGGCGATGCCGTCTTCGGCGATTTCAAAGGTCTTGTCGTGCGAGCCGTATTCTTCGGCTTGCTGGGCCATCAGGCCGACGTTCGGCACGGTGCCCATGGTGCGCGGATCGAAATTGCCGTGCCATTTCATGAAGTTGATCATTTCCTGGTAGATGCGGGCAAAGGTCGATTCCGGCATCACGCACTTGGAGTCGTACTGCTTGCCGTCGGCGCCCCACATCTTGCCGCCCTGACGCATCATGGCCGGCATGGAGGCATCGACGATGATGTCGTTCGGGGAATGGAAGTTGGTGATGCCCTTGGCCGAATCGACCATGGCCAGACGCGGACGGTGTTCCTGGCAGGCGTGCAGGTCACGGATGATTTCGTCGCGCTTGGATTCCGGCAGTTGCTTGATCTTCTCGTAGAGATCGACCATGCCGTTGTTCACGTTGATGCCGAGTTCCTTGAAGGTATTGCCGTGCTTTTCGAAAGCGTCCTTGTAGTAGATCTTGACGCAGTGGCCGAAGACGATCGGATGCGAGACCTTCATCATCGTCGCCTTGACGTGCAGCGAGAAGAGGATGCCGGACTGGCGGCAGTCTTCGAGCTGGGCTTCGTAGAAGTCGCAGAGCGCCTTCTTGCTCATGAACATGGAGTCGATGATCTCTCCTTCGAGCAGAGAGAGCTTCGGCTTCAGCACGGTGGTCTTGCCACCCTTGGCGATCAGCTCCATGCGCACTTCACGCGGCTTGTCGAGGGTCAGCGATTTTTCGCCATGGTAGAAGTCACCATGTTCCATGTGGGAAACGTGGGTCTGTGACCACTGCTTCCACTCGCCCATGGAGTGCGGGTGCTTCTTGGCGTAGTTCTTGACGGCGCCCGGTGCGCGGCGATCGGAGTTGCCTTCGCGCAGGACCGGATTGACGGCGGAACCGAGGCACTTGCCGAAGCGGACCTTGAGGGCCTTCTCTTCGTCGGTGGTCGGGTTTTCCGGGTAATCGGGGATCTTGTAGCCCTTTTCCTGGAGTTCCTTGATACAGGCCTTGAGCTGGGCCACGGAAGCGGAAATGTTGGGGAGCTTGATGATGTTAGTTTCCGGCAGCAGGCACTTCTTGCCCAGTTCCGCCAGCGTATTGGGGAGGCGCTGTTCCTCGGTCAAAAACTCCGGGAATTCGGCGATGACACGGGCAGACACGGAAATGTCGGCCTTTTCGATTTCAATGCCGGCCGGCTCCGTAAACGTGCGGATGATCGGCAGAAAGGCACAAGTCGCCAGCAGCGGCGCCTCGTCGGTGAGCGTGTAAATGATTTTTGACTTTCCTGCGGACATGCTAACCCCTTGGTGATGGTTTTTGATATGCGGGTCGACCTTAAGCCAACTCCCTTGCGCGATGCTTACAAAACTTTTGGAGTATCCGCAAGGGCGAGCCTTTGGTCAATAATGAAATGCTTTTTCACATCGTGAAGCCCCCCTTTTCATTGCTCTGCGAATGCTAGAATCCGTTGCAACATCGGGAGTTTCACCATGAAAATTTCGGTCGGCCTTTACGGCACCAACGCCCATCAGATCGCGCTCGCCCTCATCCAGGGCTTCAACAAGCACTACATGCTTTTTCGCGAGACGAGCAAGGCCGCAAAGACCCGTTTTGAACAAGGCGACTGGCTGGGTGTACATAAGGCCGTGAAGGAGCGTATCCGCTTCTACGACGACCGGGTCGATGAGTGTGTCGAACGCCTCCATAACGAGTTTGATATTGGCAATATCGACCAGCCAACCTGGCAGCAGATCAAGCTGCTTTACATCGGGTTGCTCCTGAATCACAAGCAACCCGAACTGGCCGAAACTTTCTTTAACTCGGTCACGACAAAGATTCTGCATCGCAACTATTTTCACAACGACTTCCTCTTCGTCCGCCCAACCATCTCGACCGAGAATATTGAGGGCGACGAAACACAAACTTACCGCAGTTACTACGCCCAGCATGAGGGATTGCTCGGCGCCATTCGCAAGATCATCGAAGACTTCGAATGGCAACGCCCTTTCGCCGACCTCGAACGTGATGTCCACCATGTCTATCACGCCATTCGACGTTACCTGCACGGCATGCCCGGCCGCGAAGTAAACTTCCAGATTCAGGTACTGGGTTCGGCTTTTTATCGCAACAAGGCGGCCTACATCATGGGCAAGGCGATCAATGGTTCGAGCGAATATCCGTTCTCCATCCCTGTACTTCATGACGCCGACGGCAAGCTCTATCTCGACACCATCCTGCTCGATGCCTGGCGGATCGGTCTGCTTTTCTCGTTGTCACGCGCCTATTTCATGGTGGATATGGAAGTCCCCTCGGGTTATGTGCAGTTCCTGCGCTCGATCATGCCCAACAAGCCACGTTCCGAGATATACGTCATGCTCGGTCTCGGCAAGCAGGGAAAAACCATGTTTTTCCGGGATTTCATCTATCACCTGCACCACTCCGAAGACAAATTCATCATGGCACCCGGGATTCGCGGCATGGTCATGCTGGTCTTCACTCTGCCGTCCTATCCTTACGTCTTCAAAATCATCAAGGACGTTTTTGGCGCCTCGAAAAACATGGATCGCGCCACGGTCAAAAAGAAGTTCCTCATGGTCAAACAGGTCGACCGCGTCGGGCGCATGGCCGATACGCTGGAATTTTCCAATGTAATGTTCCCGCTCAATCGTTTCGACGAAGAAGTGATGAATGAGTTGCGTACCCTTGCGCCAAGCTGTTTCGAAATAAGCGAAGACCAGCTGATCATAAAGCACCTGTACATCGAACGACGGATGGAGCCGCTCAATATCCACCTCGAACGCATGGAACGCAGCAACAACACCGACGGACTGGAGCACGCCATCAGGGAATACGGCAGCGCCATCCGCGAAATGGCTCAGGCCAACGTCTTCCCTGGCGACATGCTTTGGAAAAATTTCGGTGTCACTCGCTATGGCCGCGTGGTTTTCTACGATTACGACGAAATCGAATACATGACGGACTGCAATTTCCGAAAGATTCCTCCTGCGCCCGATTTCGAAACCGAAATGTCCGGCGAGGTCTGGTACTCGGTTGCCAGGAATGATGTATTCCCCGAGGAATTTTCAACCTTTCTGCTAGCCTCCCCGGTTCTGCGCAAGGTTTTTCACAAATACCACGCGGACTTGCTGCAGCCGAAATTCTGGCAGGACGCCCAGAAAAAAATTCGAGAAGGACATGTCGAAGACTTCTTTCCCTACCCACAGGAATTACGCTTTTGCAACACCCGGACGGGTGCGGAACAAGAAAAAGCATTAGAAAATAATTAAATACCAATTAATATTGTGGAAAATTTACTTTTGGGGAGCGCAACATGCCGTTATGTATTGCAGTCGCTCGGGAACGCACGGCCGGCGAACACCGTGTCGCGCTTGTTCCGGAGACGGCAAAAAAATTCGCTGCGCTGGGCGCCAGCCTGCGTATGGAACAAAGTTCGGGGATCGACAGCCACTTCCTTGATTCGGCTTTTGCCGAAGTCAAGATGGTCGATGGCATCAGCGAAGCCTACGCCAACGCCACACTGATTCTGCGTGTGACACCGCCGTCGATGGAAG
>CAZOWA010000038.1:0-28749 GCA_964583695.1 uncultured Dechloromonas sp. | reverse complement strand
CTCACGAATGCCTGCTACCAGGAGTCCAAGGAAAAGCCCTGCTAGAGTGGCCGCCGTCAATACGAGCGCTCTATAGGGAGAAACAGGTGTGGAACTGGAATAAATGGGAGCGACAAGTTTAGTGGGGAGTATTCGCTGGATTCCTCGACGCAGTACATAGATTTGCTGATTCAGAAACAGCAATTCGTCTCGCTTGGCAAAGAAAAAAGTCTCGTAGCGCCCCTTTTTTTCCGCACGATGCATTTCTGACTGCACTTCGGAAAGCCTCTTCTCCAACGCAGACAAAGCCAGCTGAAGGTCCAGCTCCAAGGGTTCGATCATGCTTTCCTGCTGTATGCGTATCATCTCGAATAGAGAATTGGCACACTTCGCTGCAGCTTCTGGAGTCCCCGCCCTGATGCGCAGTATCGCGACCGAATTATCGCTCCGCGGTACTCCTCCAGTAATCATGTCCACCATAAATTCCGCGTTCATGTCACTAGCAATGAGACGGCAACCGTCAATGGCGGCGGGCGTGTAGGTCGAAGGGATTTTTAAGCGCTCGAGCAGAAGTGCTGGCGCTTCAACATTAGATACAGCAATCGCTGGGCTGCTGCGATCAGTGCTAACGCCAGGCACCTGCGCCATCGAGATCATCGCAGTCGCCTGGAACACAGGCGGCGTGATGACCGTTGAAAATACCCCGATCAAAGACCCTAAAACTCCCCCTGCGACAATAAATTTCCATCCATTCCGAAGGGCTCTCAGCACAGGAAACAACTGAGGAAGTTCAGATGACGTTGTATTTTGGTTTTTTTCTTGCATCAGCGAATCCGATAAATCTTATTGCTTCAGTAGAAATGACAGCGCTCAAACCGCGAGCCGCCGACGGAGCGTCGTAATGACCCTCGCCTGCATCTCATTTGTCATGTTGGATCCAGACGGCAGGCAAATGCCGCGGTCGAACAGTTGATCAGAGATCGACTCTTCGCCATGCGCGAAATACTGGCATCTGGCGAACACCGGCTGTAAGTGCATCGGCTTCCATAACGGGCGCGCCTCAATCATGTCTTCCGATAACTGCTTGATCAGTTCCAGCGTGTTCACTCTAGCAACGTCAGGCCGGATGGTGCAGGCGCTCAGCCAGTGAGTTGAGTAACTCCACTCGGGCTCAGGCATCCATTCAATGCATTCCAAATCTGCTAATTCTGTTCGGTAGATGTCGAAGACAGCTCGGCGAGCACTAACGCGCTCCTCCAAAACCTTCAACTGGCCACGACCCACCCCCGCCAATATGTTACTCATCCGATAATTAAAACCAACGACGCTGTGCTGATAATAGGGTGCTGGATCGCGCGCTTGGGTGGCGAGGAAGCGTGCGCGCTCGATGAATTCGGCGTTGTCCGACACCAACATGCCGCCGCCAGACGTGGTGATTATCTTGTTGCCGTTGAAGGAGTAGATCCCCATTGCGCCGAAGGTGCCGCTAGCGCGGCCCTTGTAGCGCGCACCGAGCGATTCGGCGGCATCTTCCACGATCGGCACGTTGTAACGCTCGCAAATCGCTTGCAGCGCATCCATGTCGGCGCTCTGGCCGTACAAGTTGACCACAATCACCGCCTTCGGCATGCGCCCACGCTGGCTGGCAGCGGCGAACGCCATTTCCAGCGCGAGCGGCGACATGTTCCAGCTGTTCGGTTCCGAATCGATGAACACCGGTTCTGCGCCCTGGTAGACGATCGGGTTGGCACTGGCGGCAAATGTCAAGGTCGAACAGAACACGGTGTCGCCGCGCTCTACTCCCAGCATGCACAGAGCAAGGTGAATGGCGGCGGTACCGGAACTGAGCGCGGCCGCATATTTGACGCCCACCATCTCTGCAATCTCGCGCTCGAATGCATCGACATTGGGACCGAGCGGGGCGATCCAGTTGCTGCGAAACGCTTCCTCAACGTACTCTTTTTCCGACGTGCCCATGTGCGGAGTGGACAGTAGCACTTGCTGGTCGATGGTCTTGCGCTCCAGCACCTCCAGCACCAAGCCCTGTGCGTCCACGACCGGTAGATGGTTGATCGAGTGCTGGACCATCAGCGCCAGCGCCTCTTGCCGGCTGTAGTCGGACCCCAGCACAACCGATGCGATCGAGGGCAAAGGCGCCAGGGTGTCGTGCATGGCGCAGCCCTTGAGCAGCAGGCGACGCAAGTCGCCGTCGGTGACAGTGCGCTCGAAACGCCCCTGCTCGTCAGTCAGCAACAAGAGGCCGGAGCCAGCGCGATCGAGCTTTTCGAGCGCCAGCTGGATGGTGGATGAACGTGTCACCGAAATTGCATTGCAGTTGATCACTTGTTTTCCTTCCCGATTGTGCGGGCCGGTACCCCGGCCTGGGTCGTGCCGCCTTCGACGTCGTGCAGCACCACCGCCCCCGCGCCAATCACGCAGTCGTCACCAATTACCACACCAGGCAGTAGGTTGGCGCCCGCCCCAACCAGCACACGATGACCGAGGCGCACGTTTCCGGCCAGGGTGGCATTGGGGGCGATATGGCAGAAAGCGCCGACCACGCAATCATGGTCTACTACGGCACCATGGTTCACAATACAGCCCGCGCCTAGGACGGCCTGAGGCGCGATCACGGCTTGTGCTGCCACGAAGCTGCCTGCACCCAAAGAAGCCGACTCGGCGATACTGGCGTGCGGATGGACCACACAGGCCGGCCCCAGCTTTTTAGCCAGTACGGCGAACTTTTTCTCGCGCAACGCATTGTTGCCGATCGCGACGTGGAAGGCGAAAGTGCCATCGGCCTCGGACGGAACGCTAGAGATCACTTCCACGCCGAGCACGTGGGTGCCATGCAGTGCCGGGTTGTCGTCGACGATAAGTGCGGGCTGCAAGTAATCCTCCGCGCCCTGTGCTATGGCGCGCCGCGCTGCGTCCACCACCACCCGCGCATGACCACCTGCGCCCGCGATCAGCAAGCGCACCGCAGAGGATGGGAGTCCGGGGGCGTCAGTAGGCATTGGTCTTCAGTAGAATTTCCTCGGTGACTCGGAGTGCAGCCAGCAGCTCGACGATGCGCTTGCCGGCATGTCCGTCGCCATAGACGTTGGCCGGCGCGTACCGTCCGCGCGCGAGCACCTCGCGCACCACCTGTGCCAGCGCTTGCGGATCGGCGGCGACATCACTCACATTGGCGTTACGTTCGCGCAGGTTTTGGCGCAGGCCGACGTTGATTACCGGCGTCCCAAAGCTCGCGGCTTCGATGATGCCGCAGCTCGAATTGCCAACCATGAGGTCGGCCACCGCCATCCACGACACGAAGTCGGGCCGCGGTAAATGTGTCAGCACGCGCACTTCCGGGTGACGTTCGGCGTAAGCGGCCAGGGTGGCGCGCACGGCTTCGCCGCCGGCATCGGCATTGGGCATCAGGGCTAGCACCTGCATCCCGGCGCCCAGCAGGGCATCGAGGATGGCGCCGGCCTGGGTGCCGGCTTGCGGCGCCTCCTGCAGCACCGGATGGAAAACCATCAACGCCACCACGCGCGTCGCATCGAAGCCGACACCCTCACACAGCATGGCACGGTCGCGCAACGCCAGCCCGGTCAGGCCATCGAGACCGGGCGCCCCGGTCACTACCACTTGCTGCGGCGCTTCGCCCATGCGGAGTAGCCGCTCGCGCGACTGTTCAGTAGCAACGCAGTGCCAATGCGAAAGTTTGGAAATGGCGTGCCGCACTGGTTCATCCACCGTGCCGGAGCGTTCGCCACCGTGCACATGGACTACCGGGATATTGAGGTGGATGGCGGCCAACGCGCCGGCCAGCATCTCGCCGCGGTCGCCCAGCAGCAGCACCGCATCGGGCGCCTGCGCGGCCAGGATATCGACAAACGCCTGTAGCATCATGCCGATGCCGCGCGCCATCTCAGCGCCGCTCGGCTGGTCGACCGGGGTTTCGACCCGGCCGCACAGGGCGAAGCCGTCAGCTTCGATCTCGCGCACGGTCAGGCCGTATTTCGGGGACAGGTGCATGCCGGTGGCGACGATCGACAGCGACAGCGCGGGATGGGCCGCGATCTCCTTCAGGGTCGACACCATCAGGCCGTAATCGGCGCGGGTACCGCTGATGTAGCAGATTTTTTTGCGTGGGCTCATGCGAGGTCATCCCACGCCAGCGTGTGGCCGGCGAGCAGCTCGCGACGCGGTTGGCGTCCGATCACCTTTTCCAGCTCCTTCGGCGCAATGCCGTTACCGGGCCGTAGCAGCACCAGGTCGGCGCGTGTGAGTGCATGTCCGGCAGCCACCGGGCGCGCCAGCGTCACGCTTCGGCGGACCAAGGCACGCACCGGCAGTTCGGCCGCGGTCGGCGCCTTGTCCGCGCTGCCCAGCGCGACTTCGATCTCGCGCACTTGGTTGATCATGGCGGTCAGGTCGGCCGGCTCCAGCGAAGCGCGGTGGTCCGGCCCCGGCAGCGTGCAGTCACGCGTGAAGTGTTTCTCGATCACGATCGCCCCCAGCGCGACGGCGGCGGTGGCCACCGCGATGCCGGCGGTGTGGTCGGAATAGCCGACCGGCAGCCCGGTCGCCGCGCCGATGGTGTTCATCGCGCGCAGGTTGACGTCGGCCGGGCTGGCCGGGTAGTTGGAAGTGCAGTGCAGGATGGTCAGGCATTGCGCCAGCGGCGCGCCAAAGCCACAGGCGGCGCGCGTGGCACAAATCACCTCGACCGCTTCCTGCACCTCTTCCAGGCTGGCCATTCCGGTGGACAGGATCAGCGGCAAATCCTTGCGCGCCAGGTGCGCCAGGAAGGGATGGTTGGTGATCTCGCCGGACGGGATCTTGATGCGCTTCATGCCGAGCGCGACCAGGAAGTCGGCGGCCTCCTCGTCGAACGGAGTTGACATGAATTCGACTCCGACCGACTGGCAGCGCGCCACCAGCTTGTGATGCAGGTCTTCGCTCATTTCGAGCTGGCGCAGCATCGAATGCTGGTCGCCGGCGCCGGTCTGGCGCTTCTGGTATTCGGCCTTGTCGGCGCCCGGGCGCACCAGCTTGTCGGCGCGGAAGGTCTGGAACTTGACGGCGTCGGCGCCGCAGGCGGCGGCGATGTCGACCAGTTCGAGCGCAAGCGCTTCGTCGCCGTTATGGTTGACGCCGGCTTCGGCGATGATGAAGGTGTGGGACATGGATTCGTTTCCTGTTTAGCGCGGGAGCGAGTCCGCTTGCGCGGCCGGCGGATAGGCGCGGCCCAGCCAGCCGAAGCGGCGTTTGCCGAAATCGCGCAGCGGCCGTTCCAGCCAGTGCTCCACCAGCAACGCCAGCACGAAACTGAGCGCGAGCACGATGAGCATGAACTGGTAAGGATTGGCCTTGGCGAAATCGGTGTATTTTTTCATCAGTTGCGAGAATACCAGCGGGTGAAGCAGGTAGACGCCGTAGCTACTGTTGCCAAGCCAGCGCGCCGCCAGCACCAGCCAGCGCTGCTCGCCGGCGAACAGGTGGGCCGAGATCATCACCAACCCGACGCAAATGAAGGGCAGCAGATAGCGCCGGGCGCCGGTCAGGGAATCCTCGATCACGGCGCCGCTGGTGCCAGCCAGGCAAGCGGCGAGTGCCGCGAACACGACGACGTCGAGCCAGGCCGAATGCTGAGCGCGCGGCCGCGCGCTCAGCCACTGGCCGACCAACATGCCAGCATAGAAATAAAAGACGAACGACATCACTTGGGTGTAGTTGCCCCAGTTGCGCCCGAGGTCGCCCGGCCCCTTGACCTGCACCGCGATGAAGATCATTGTGCGAAGTACAGCAGCACCGCAGCGCCACCGCTGGCGCGCGCGCCAGCACCAGCATCACCGGGAACAGCAGGTAGAACACAAACTCTATCCCGAGCGACCAGCCGCCGGTGACGATCGCGGTCTGTCCCGGATTGCCGATGCCGAACAGGAAGCTCAGGTTGAGCGCCAGGTAATGCAGATTCCAGCCGCCGCCGACAATGATCGGGGTCAGCAGCACCGCCAACCAGTACAGCGGCGCTAGCCGGAAAAAGCGCACGGCGAAAAAACCGGCCAGCGGATAACCTTGCGCCATCTTGTCGGCATAGGCAATCCACAGGCTGGCGCCGCTCAGGACGAAAAACACATATACGCCGTACAGGCCGAGGTTGTACGGATGCCCGGCCTGCAGCCAGCCCAGCACGTGGTAGTAGGCCACACCGAGCGCGCACAAGCCGCGCAGGATATCAAACCCGTTAACCCGCATACCCATTTCCATTCCTTTTTTCATGTGCGGCGAGAAAGGCGCCGGCGGTTCGGGACAGTCCCGCGTCCAGTGAGAGTGGTGGCCGCCAGCCAAGCAACTGCGCGTTGGCACTGATATCCACCTGTAGTGAGCCGCACAGGCGCTGCGCGACTTCGCCGCCTCCAGCCAGGCGCGCGCCAGCCTGTAGCAGCGCCGGCGACACCGGCAACAGACGCGCCGGCTTGCCGAGGGCTACGCCCACGCGCGTGATCAGCTCGGCGGTCGAGACATCCTCGCCGTCGGCAGCAAAGAACACCTGGCCCGCCGCCGCAGGATGTGTGACGCAGCAGGCGATCAGGTCGGCCAAGTTGTCGATCCCGACCAAACTGCGCCTATTGGTGCGAATCGCGCCCAGAGGAAGCGGCACGCCTCGTGCCACCCACTTCATCATGCTTTCAAAATTGGCGCGCACCCCGGGGCCATACACCAGCACCGGGCGGATCACCACCACTTCCAGGCCGGTGGCTGCGGCCACTTCGCGCAAGCCCTGCTCGGCTTCGAACTTGGAGATGCCATACGGGTCGTCCGGGCGCAGCGCCGGGTCTTGCGGCCGGAACGGCTGGCCCGGTGGCGTGGCTTCACCATTGACCTTGACCGAACTGATGAATACCAGCCGGCGCACCCCGGCCCCCGCGGCCTGGCGCGCCAGGTTCACGCTGCCTTCGGTGTTTACGCGGCGGAACGCCGCCAGCGAGTCGGCTTCGGTTTCACGCATCATGTGCACGCGCGCCGCGGTGTGAACCACCACGTCCAACCCCTCCAGCCCGGCGCGCCAGTCGGTGGCACCGTCGATATCACCGACCGCCACCGTATCGGGCGCAACCGATGGATAATGCGCGGCCGGGGTGGCGCTGCGCAATGCGCGCCGCACCTCGCATGCGCCGCCCTGCAGCAGGCGGCGTACCGTCGCCGCGCCGACAAAACCGTTCGCACCGGTCACCAGGACTCTCATCGGGTTTCCCGTCGCCGTCCTAGTATTTGCGCCACACCGTGCGGTTGATGTAGCCCGTGTAGCTGAGCACCACCCGCACCACCTGCTTCGACACCGGCCCGCCGTCATAGTCGGGCACCAGCGGGATCACACGTTCTCCGTGCACGTGCTGCGAGGTGACCACGCCCACCGCATCGAGCACCGCGTTGCGTTCGAGGTCGCACATGATGAGCGTGCCCTCGTCCATCCCTTCCGGCCGCTCGTGGGCGGCGCGCAGGGTGACGGCGGGCAGGTTCAGCAGCGAGGCTTCCTCGGTGATGGTGCCGCTGTCGGACAGCACGCAGAAGGCGTCCATCTGCAGCTTGAGGTAATCGATCAGGCCAAACGGCTTCGAAAAACGGATCAGCGGATGCGCCAGCGCTTGCGCCGCTGTTTCGCCCAGGGCATCAAGCCGCTTGCGCGTACGTGGATGGGTGGAGACGATCACCGGGTAGCCATAGGTTTGCGCCAGCCCGACCAGGGCATCTAGGAGGCCGCGCAGGTTTGCTTCCGAATCGACATTCTCTTCGCGGTGGGCGCTGACGATGAAATACTTGCCCTGCTCCAGCCCGAGCGATGCCACGACGCCCGAGGCATGCACCTTGGGCAGGTAGTGCTCCAGCACCTCGTGCATGTGGGAGCCGGTCTTGATGATGGTCTCAGGGCGGATGCCCTCGGCCAGCAGGTAGCGCCGCGCGTGCTCGGTCAGCACCATGTTGATGTCGGACAGGTGGTCGAGGACCTTGCGATTGAGCTCTTCCGGCACACGCTGGTCAAAGCACCGGTTACCAGCTTCCATGTGAAACACCGGAATCTTCCGCCGCTTGGCGGAAATCACCGCCAGGCAGGTATTGGTATCGCCGTACAGCAACACCGCATCCGGCTGTTCGGCGGCCATCACGGCGTCGGATTTCTCGATCACCTGTGCAATGGTCTGGGCCGCATTCTCGCCCGCCGCCTCCAGGAAATGGTCCGGCTTGCGGATTTCGAGTTCGTCGAAGAACACCTGATTCAGCTCGTAATCGTAGTTCTGGCCGGAGTGCACCAGCACGTGGTCGACCTGGCGGTCGAGCTCGGCAATCACCCGGCTCATCTTGATCAGCTCGGGACGGGTGCCGACGATGGTCATGACCTTAAGCACGGAGTTCCTCCTGGATGTAGTCAAGCTTTTCCAGCAGGCGTTTGATAGCCGGGACATCTAGGCGCTCGGTGTTGTGCGAGGTATAGTCCTCAGCCTCGGTGATGCTCTGCTCGCCTTCGACGAAGAACTTGTTGTAGTTGAGGTCGCGGTCGTCGGCCATGATGCGGAAATAGCGGCCCATGTCTTCCGCCTTGGCCATTTCCTCACGTGACACCAGCGATTCGTACAGCTTCTCGCCGTGGCGGGTGCCGATTATGCGGACCCCGGATTTCGCGCCAAACATTTCGAGCAGTGCCTGCGCCAGGTCGCCCACGGTGGAGGCCGGCGACTTTTGCACGAAGATGTCGCCCTGGCGCCCGTTCTGAAATGCGTACAGCACCAGATCAACCGAATCCTCGAGAGACATCAGGAAGCGCGTCATGGTGGGGTCGGTCACTGTCAGGTCTTTGCCGGCCTTTAATTGGTCAACGAATAGGGGGATCACCGAACCGCGCGACGCCATCACGTTGCCGTATCGGGTGGCACACACCACGGTACCGCCAGCTGGAATGTTACGCGACTTTGCGACCATAATTTTTTCTGCCATTGCCTTGGAAATGCCCATCGCATTGATCGGATAGACCGCCTTGTCGGTCGACAGCACTACCACGCGTTCCACCTTGTTGGCGATGGCGGCATTAAGCACGTTGTCAGTGCCCGTCACATTGGTACGCACCGCCTCCATCGGATAGAACTCGCACGATGGCACTTGTTTGAGGGCGGCGGCGTGGAAAACATAATCCACACCTACCATCGCCTGATTCAGGCTGTCGAGGTCGCGCACGTCGCCGATGTAGAACTTTGCCTTTGGGTTGTTGAGCGCGATGCGCATGTCTTCCTGCTTTTTTTCGTCGCGGCTGAATACCCGCACTTCGCGAATGTCGCCGTCAAGGAAGCGCCTGAGCACGGTGTTGCCGAACGAGCCAGTACCACCGGTGATGAGGAGTGTCTTGTTGTTAAACATGGTGTAAGTCCTGATTCGGAATCGTGACGCGCGTTGTCAGCGCGCCTGCTGCATGGAGGCAATCAATGCTGGCCACTCAGGTGCGCGATAACCGGTGGCCAGCGTGAAACGCGAAGAATCGAGCGAGCGGTCGATCGCCACCGCATCATCTCCGTCGATCGCGATCTCTTTGCCGTACTGTCTTGCGATCAGACCGAGCAAGTCGTACTTTGCGATCGGTGCCGCTGACACGTGGTACAGGCCGTGCAGCTCTGGGCGGTGCAGTACGACGTTACGCATCACGCGGGCTAGTTCAACAGTCGGCAGTCCGGAAAAGATCGCGTGACGATAGCCTTTCACGCGCCCCTGCTGAGACAGAAACCAGTCCACCAGCGCCACTTTTGAATCGAGTTCATGGCCGATTATGGAGGTGCGCAAGGTAATCGCGTGGGCATCGTTGCGCACTTCGCCGATGTACTTGGACTTGCCGTACAGGTCATAGGCGTCAGAAATATCCTCTTCGCGGTAGTTGCCGCGACTGCCCGAGAACACGCAATCGGTGCTGACATGGATCAAGCGCGCGCCACCCAGCCGGCACAGCGCCGAAAGCCGGTGTGGCAGCATCGCGTTCAACGGTAACGCAGTGAGCGGATCTTCAGCATCGGCCAGTTGTTTGATCAGGCCGACGCAATTGATCACGACGTCAGGCCGCAACTGCGCGAACAAGCGCGTCAAGGCGTCCTGATCAAGGACATCGATGCCGACGCGGATGCGCACGCGGCTGGCTTCGTCGAAATGGCGCAGCAGTGAAGGCGAACGCAGAGTACCCCACACTTCGCAGTTGACGTCGCGTGAAAACTCGGCGAACACCTTGTGTCCGAGCATGCCGCTGACCCCAAGGACCAGAATTTTCATAAGTCTTTCCCGTGTATGCGTGCTTGTAAAAGATCGGTCAGCCGGCGTGCCAGCTTGCCCATTTCGAAATGCTCAAGGAAGTAGCGGCGGCCCGCCAGTCCCATGCGCGCACGTTCTTCCGGAGCCATCGCGTACAGTTCGCGCAGACACAGCGCCAGCCCAGCGCCGTCTTCCGCCGCACAGGTCAGGCCGGCGCCAGCTTCCTTGACGATGCTCGCTCCCTCGCCATCGAGCGCGGCCACCAGCGGCCGCCCCGCAGCCATGTACGCCTGCACCTTGCTTGGTACGGTGTAGGCAAAAATGGTCTCGCGCTTCAGCGTCACCAGCAAGGCTTGCGCGCGGGCGAAAATCGTAGGCATTGCCTGCATCGGAAAGCGCCCGGCCAGCACCACGTTGTCGAGCCCGCGCCGTGCGCATTCTTCGCGCACCCATTCCAAACGGCTGCCGCTGCCCACCAAAACCATTCGGAAATCTGGGAGGTCGCGTAAGCGTTCGGCGCTATCGACCAAGGTTTCGACCGCCTGTGCGGTACCGATATTGCCGGCGAATACGGCGCAGAATTTACCTTCCAGCAACCCCAGCAGGTCGGGAGGCACGACTCCTGCGGCACTATCGGCAACAGCAGAAACGTCCGCCATCGAGTTCGGATAGTACACAATCTTTCTCGCTACAGCGAATCGCTCCACTGGCGCAGTAAAGGCACGGGACTGCACCAGCAGCGTATCGCAGCCGGCATAAATGGCCCGCACCATCAAGCCAGCCAGCCATAGCAAGAATGGGTTGCGCACGAAACCGGTCGCGGCCAGGCTTTCTGGCCACAAATCCTGCACCCACAACGCCAGGTGAGCACGCCGCGTTTGTCGCAGCAAGATTGCAGGAATTGCCACCGTGATCGGTGACGGCGCGTAAACCAGTATCACATCCGCCTGTACCGAGCGCACCAAGCGCGGAAAATGCAGCAGGCCCGAGGCCACGAATGACAGGTAGTTGCGCATCAGGTTGAGCGCGCCGCGCCCGCGGGGCCGTAACGGTACTCGCAGCACGCGGATATGCCCATCGAACAGTTCCTCGCTCACACCTGCTTGCTGGTAGCCTGGAAACACCTTTCCGTCAGGGTAATTCGGTTTACCGGTCAGCACCGTAACATCATTACCCTGCGCCACCAGCTCGCGCACCAGGTCGTTGATAATGAAGGATTCCGGCCAAAAATACTGGCTCACTAGGAGTATGCGCATCGCCCGTCCTCAGCGAACCCGTTGCGTCGCCGCACCGCCGGAGTCGCCCCGCGCCAGTACGCTGCGGTACAGGGTCAGCACCTTCTGCGCATTGCGGGCGATGTTGAAATTGGTTTCGGCCAGCACACGTGCGTTTTGCCCCAGTTTCTTGCGCAGTTCAGTGTCGCGCACCAGGCGCTCAATAGCGTCGGCCAGGGCCACCGGGTCCGGCCGGTCAATGCATAAACCGGTCTCTTCATGCACGATGGTGTCCGGCGGTGCATTACGTACGGCGACGATGCTGGGCAGGCCGAAGAATGCGGCTTCAAATACCGGACGCCCGGCAGCATCGAGATGCGAGGGAAAGCACAGCACATCAAGCTGGCGGTAAACAGCCTGCACGTCCGCTTGGAACCCCTTCAGCAAAACCTCCTTGCCGAGGCCGTCACGCTCGATCGCTTTTTGCAATTCCTGGCGCACATCGCGCGCAAAATCAAGTTTACGCAGCAACCAGCCCTTGAGGCCACGCACCGGCCGCGCATTTTCGCCGACGATCCAGAATTCAGCCTTTACCCCACGCTCCTTCAAAAGTATGCGCGCCGCTTCAACGAATTCATACACCCCCTTGAGCTTGAGCAGCAGGCCGACAATGCCGGCACGGAATACGTGAGGCGCACCGTCTGGCGGCACCGCATCAACCGCCAGCCCGTTGTGGATCACGTGCGCGTCCACCGCGCCCGGCAGGGTACGCTTGACCGTCTCGTCAATCGCGATCACGGCATCCGCATCGTGCTGCAGGCGGCGCGCGATCCAAGCCGATATCGGCCCGTCGAGGTGCTGAAGCGAACGCACGTGCACCAACAGCGGGATGCCGAGCAGCTTCTTGGCCAGCAGGCCCAGCGGCAGCACGGTGATTTCATTGACGTGGATCAGGTCGAAGCCGCCATCGCGCCGCGCGCGCCACAGCGCCGCCAGCGAAAACGGCAGCAGCGCCAGTTCGCGCAGCAGCACCAGCCAGCGTACGCCGCGATAGTGGCCGTAACGGGTATTGTCGAACTGCGAAAGCCCGCGTACTGGCCGCACCTTCATGCCGACCGATGCAAAACTATCGGCGACCTTACCAGTTGGGCAGATCACATGCAGTTCAACTTCGGGCGACACCACTTGAGCGGCGAATTCGCACAGGCTCTTAGAAGCGCCGCCAAAAGAGGCCGCCGGGTGCAGCATCAACACTCTCATCGTGGGCCGGCTCCGCAGGCTGTGAGAAACTCGGTGAAGCGCGTGCGCCAGTCGCTGGCCCAGATGCTTTCACGCGGTTCAGGCGCAAGGTCCCCTTCCTGCGGCGCCTGCAAGGCGGTGGCGAGCGCCGCCGCATCGCTAAAGCGGGCGAACGGATGGCTTGGCAGCCCGAAGCGGCTCTTCGGGGTATCCCAAACGAAGATTCGGCGCGCCAGGCCCACGCCCTCGAACAGGCCGGTGGACAGCTCGGCCACCACAGCTTCGGATTGTGCCAACGAGGCATAGATGTCGCTCTCGCGGTCGAGGCCGAAGCCGGCGAAGGCGGCGCTGTCCATCGCCAGCACCGCACGCCGTTCTAGCGGATGCGGCCGAAACAGAACCTTCCAGCCAGCGGGCAACCTCGCCGCCAATGCACTACACAGGTCGAGGTGAGGCTGGAGCTCGCATCCATCGCCCAGAATCAATACCCGGCGTACACCGTCATTTCGCGCAGCTACCGCTCGCAAACTCTCCTCCCGGTGCGGGTTACCGATGACGCGCTTTTCAATTGGTAGGTTGAATTGCTCATTCCACCAACTGCCATAACCGAGGAAGACATCGGGCAAACCACGGCGGTAGGCGGCACTGGCGGCCAACGCCGGCGCGACGTTATAGACGTCGTGGCCAGCGGTGACGGCGCCGTGCTGGAATTCCGCCACCAGCACGCCCTGTTCGCGGGCTGCTGCGTTAAAGGCCGCCATTTGGCCGTAGCATCCCTCCTCCACCAAGAACAGCGCTGGCCGCACCTTGCGCAGCCAGCCTCGCATGACACTGTGCTGGATTGGCAATGCAGCCAGTCGGCGCGCTGCGAACTGTTCCAGCCAGGCTCTGCGTTCAGCGCCGGGCACCCAGTTAAGCAATCTCGCGGCTCGGCGGACTGCTACCGCGACCGTCTGCCGTGCCAACGCGCGCTGCTCGGTGCCGATGGAGAACTGAGTGCGCAGGCGGATTCCTGCGAAGGCTGCGGGTGTATAGCTGACTCTGCCGCGGCGCGGCAGTGCTGGCCAGTCCCAAGACGCTAGGTCCTCGAATGACCAAGCGCCGCCGGAAACTGCACTAGCGAAATAATCGGTAAGGCGGTTGAAACTGCAGCCCTCACGCTCGATCAGGCCAACGCCTGTGGCACGGATCAGCACTTGCGAATTACGCGGGGGATGAACCGAATTATGGGCGATGCAGCGCAACGTGGCTTGCGCTATGCGCGCGTACGGCCTGCTGTCAGAGGTCGACAACAGGGGCTGGGTGGCATACAACAGATCCGACAGGATGAGACGAAAGAATTGGTTGCGTATGACCGTCCAAACTGGGACGCCAGTTTCCCGACAAACTGGCAACAACAAAGCTTCATCATTCTCGATTTCGAGTAGCTGTGCTATTGATGACGAAGGATTAACATGCGCTTTAGTTGAAAAGTTACCAACCATGCCCTCAACCTTATGACTTTACCTGCATGGGGTTATCTGAGAGAGTTGCCAGCACTTGCTCAGCAAGTTGCCAGTCCTGTTCTGTATCGATGTCAACAAGCTCCGCAGGGTCCTCCATGATCAAGGGCAGTATCTCCGGAGCATAAAACGAATGCGAATCGCGCAAAACGTCTGCGGGGACAAGGTAGAAGGCACCATTTACCACATAAGCGGGCGACAAGTCCTGAGACCTGAGATGCAGCCCGCCATTCTCGACAAATGGCTGAAGTTTTCCGCCGTCGAGGCGGAAACACCACAGCGGATGCGTGGTGGCTGACGAAACGCCGACTACACTGCACCCGGGGTGACACGCAAATAGGGACAGGCCCGCGTGCATACTGGCGCGGCTGCGAAAAGGTGAAGTCGGCTGAAGCAGCAGAAGCGCGTCCGCCGGACCATGTTCCTGTTCGTACTGCGCCAACGCATGCACGGCAACATCCACCGATGAGGCGGTATCGCTGGCCAGTGCGGCTGGACGAAGTCCCGGGACAGATGCGCCGGCGCTACGGGCTATCGAGGCGATCTCTTGGTCATCCGTGGAGACCACGACGGCCGTGATCGCGTCCATCGATCTGGCTGCCTCGATGCTCCATACGATCAGCGGCTTGCCGCCAAGTAGCCGCACATTCTTGCCCGGCAGCCGTTTGGACCCGCCGCGCGCCGGAATCAGCGCCATTATTTTCATAGGGCAAGGAAGCTGCGCAGGATTTTCAGGCCGGTTTCTCCACTTTTCTCCGGATGGAATTGGCAGCCATGGATATTGTCCCGGCTGATCACGGCTGCTACGTCGAGGTCGCCATAGCGGCATTGCGCAAGGCAATGAGGCGGATCAGTCGGACGAGCCATGAACGAATGCACGAAATACACCGACTCGCCAGGCCTGACATCCTGAACGAGGGTACCAGACCAGTCAGCGCCGTCCTGGGCTGGATATAGCTCACTCCAGCCAATATGCGGGACCTTTAGGGGCGTGCCGCCCGGCCTCGGGGCAAGGATCGGCACAACCTGTCCGGGAATCAGACCCAAGCCAGCAGTACGGCCGAATTCTTCGCTCTGGTCCAGCAGCAGTTGCATGCCCAGGCAAATGCCCAGCAGGGGCGTTCCGCGCGCGGCCACGGCTTGCAACACCCCCACCAGTTGCAGGCGTTGCAGCTCGCTCATGGCATTGGCGAATGCGCCTACCCCCGGCAGCAAAACGCGCGGCGCGACATGGATAACATCCGGATCACTTGATACCTGTACCGAAGCTCCGCAATACTCCAGGCCGCGACGAACGCTGAGCAGATTGCCGACCCCGTAATCAATGACAACAACATCACACCGGTTCATAAGCCCGTACTCGAATACCACAATCCTGCGCCGCCTTACGCAGTTCGCCTAGTGTAGTGCGCTGATAGTGCAGCACATCGGCCATGGCCACGGCATCAGCCTGACCTTGCTTGACTACATCGACCAGATCGCTGGCCTTGCCCATGCCACCACTGGCGATGACGGGAATGCCAACCGCGCTGGTGATAGCGCGCGTGAGTTCGACGTCGAATCCCTGGCGAGTGCCCTCGCGGTCGATCGAGGTCACCAGAATCTCGCCGGCGCCCAGCGACTCACCTTTGCGCGCCCATTCGACCACATCCAGGCCACTACGCTCACGGCCACAGTCGGTATACACTTCCCAATGGCCGGGGCCTTGCTGCTTGGCTTCGATCGACAGCACCATGCACTGGGATCCGAAGCGGCGTGCGACCTCGTGAATCAGCTCCGGTCGATGGACAGCCGCAGTATTGATAGCGACCTTGTCAGCGCCGGCGCCAAGCAGGTCGCGTACGTCATCGATGCTGCGGATACCGCCACCTACGGTCATCGGAATGAAGACATCCTCGGCTGCGCGACGCACGATATCGGTCAGCTTGCTGCGGCCGTAGAGGCTGGCGACGATATCCATGTAGATCAGCTCGTCAGCCCCCTGGGCGTAGTAGCGCTTGGCGTAATCCTGCGGATCCCCCAGTACGCGCAGCCCTTCGAGATGCACTCCTTTGATCAGGGTCGGTCCCTTTACATCTAGGCGGGCAATGAGACGGGTATTGCTCATGTCGGTCAGGGTTGATTTTCTTCATGCCACACCGCGTGGCGCAACTTCCATTCGCCACCCTCCTGGTGCCAAAGGTGGTCAGAGCGCCAGCTGTCGATGACCTCATGCACCTCGGCATCGGTGATAGAACAGAATTCGAGGAATTCCTTGTAGTACTTGCGCGGGAACTCGTGGTCATAACGCTTGACCAGGGCCACGCCCTCTTCGCGGGATATCTTGCCATCCCGAATCTCGTGGGCTGCATCAGAGGTGGTGCGGCCGATGCCGAACTTGATGTAGGAAAGGTAGTAATGGAAGCCATCAATCTGGTCATCCAGGCTGGCGTACTTTGAGTAGGTGCCTTCCGAGCGTTCCGTGTTGGGTGTGAATCCGGTATGTTCGCGGCAATAGTAATAGTTTTCCTGCGGGTCCCAGAACTTGTAGTAGCCGAGGAAGTGAATTTCCGTCTTGTTCTTTGTGATGTCCTCGAAACGCGGCGCCATGAACGGATACAGGTCCGCCAGCGAGACGCCGTGCTCTGCCCAGAACTCAGGCGGCAAGCCGGAGAAGTAGTGCTTGTCATGGTCCTGGATGTCACGTGTGGCACGGAAGGCGTTTTTCATGTCGCCACCATACTCGACTTCGCCATTTTCGCCGTACATGATTAGCTGGACATTGTGCTTGACCGCCATGTGCAGAGGGAAGTTAGTCTGGCCATAGATGAACGGCTGGAAGGGATCGCCCAGATGCTTGAAGGACAGGTGAGTCAGCTTCCGGGTGATGTGCGGATTGGGAGTGCCGAGAATATGGTTGAAACCGGAGGCAATGAAGGCGTCTAGGTTCTGGCGTCCGATGGCAGTGGCCTTCAGCGGCGCCCAGGTCACTGCCAAGGGGTTCATGCCGTACTTGTACTTCAGCTGGTGGGCCACGAAGCTGCCATCCTTGCCGCCGCTACAGGGAACGATCACGTCGTATTCGCCATTGCTCTTGCGATGCTTGTTGCACAGCTCGACCAACTCCTTCTCGCGATGGGCCCAGTCGATCTTGGTGCGCTTGTATTCGGCGTAATTGCAGGCGGAGCAGACGCCATGCTCATCGAAGGTGATGCGCGGGCGTTGATTCGACACGGTGCATTTTTTGCAGAACCTTACTTCAGGAGGCAGATTGTATTGTTTGATCAAATTTCTTTTCATAATTTCAACCTTGTTTCCGTAAATACCAATTCAAATTAGGATGCATTTCGAATCACTTGTTTACTCCCCAGATTAATAAGCCTCAATCCGAAATTGGCTTTCGGCTTTCAAACGTGATTGCGAGTTTGCTAAGTACCATGCAAAGACTAGATGCGACCAGCAGGCCAGCTATAGTGGCGATGTGGAATAACTGAACTGCCGCACCATTACGAACAAACGTAACCACGTAAATACCAAAGTAGGTGACGAGCAGCGCGGATTGGAGAGTGTGACCACGACGCAGTGAGTGCTCGATCAATGTGCAAAGGGCCCCACAGAGGGCACCTGCAAACAGCGCCATCACCATCACCCCCGGCAAACCGCCGATTACCAGCCCTTCAGAGAACGGCGTTCCTACGATGCTATGCCCAACATCAATCACGCTCAGCGGCAATCCAACCAGCGAGCCGATCAGAATATCGAAATGGTAATCGGCCCATAGATCTGGGGTATTGCGCGTGATTCCGGTCAACAGAGCAAAGGCCCTGTCGCCGACGAACACGAGCAGCGTCTGTAGATAAGGCGGGAAGGCTGCCCCTTGGACGTAGTCGTCCCAGAGCAGCCACGACACATCACCCTGCAAAGTGGTCAGACGTGTCATCAAAAACGATAGACCAACCTCTGCCTCATTCGTTTGCGAATCGAACACATAGAAAAAAAACACCACCGTGATTGCAATAACGCCGCAAACAACCAAAACGCGCCCAAACGCCGCTCCCCAGAGCAACACAATCAGCGTCGGAATCAACATCGTGATGCCAGTGGATTTAAAGCCCCATGTGGAGCCTATAATGAGCGTCAGGCCTATCAGTACGGCCAGCCAAGCGTGCTCGTGCCATCCACGCCAGGCACTGCGGTAGAGGATGGCAGCATAAGCCACCAACATGGGGATCACTGCATTGATCAGAAGATAGGCGAGGGCTCCGTATGAACCAAGGTTGGCTCGGAATTCTCCTTTGCTGATCTTGCCATGCCAGACTGCCCACCCATCGAAAACGAACAGTTTGACAAGCAAGACTGTAACTAGAAACCAGATCAGCAAAAAGGCAAAAGCAATGAAGTAGGGGCCGGTCTTACCATCTACAGAAGGCATTGCAAATACTGCTCCTTTGGGCAAACGGAATGCCGCGTAACTTGTTAGCAGGATGCAAGCGTAAATCCCATAAACCAGTGAGACTCCGTTCGGGTAACCGTACATGCCGACGGAATTACCAAAAGCACCATTCTCCATACTCGCCACGCCAATAAGCGGAAGCAACACCGAGGCCAGAACAATGAGGCTATGCAAGGACACGGAAATCATCAACTCTCAACTCGAACGACGGCGCAGGAGACCGAGCACCTTTTTTGCCCGCTCCAGCCGCATATAGCTGTTAGGGTAATCGAGGTATGTGCGCGTAGGCAGTGCCATCAGTGCATAGAATTCGCTCTCCGACAGACCGAACTTCTTGCATACGTATTCCATGTCCTCTCGTAGCAGGTCTTCCGGCGCGGTCGGCGCTTCCAGCCCGGCCAGCGCCGCTTCGCGGCTCATCTGCCCCGACAGCACTAGGTTAGCGTTGTGCGCACGCCGCTTGTCGATTCCGAACTTCTTCGGCAGCACATAGGCCTGGTAGAAGCGGGTATAGATCGACTCGTAGTGCTTGCCACCGTAATAGGTCCAGCCGAGGTCACTTTCGATGCGTTTCATCGCCTCTTCCTTGCGGTAGTCGACGAAATCGAGGATCGGCACGATGCGGATCTTGCGCACAAACATGTACTCGGCCAGCTTGGGCAGGGTGTAGTGCGGATAGGTACGCAGCTTCTTGCTGCCGAAGCGCGCCTGCACCGCCTTGATGTAGCGGTAATCCGAATAGCCGTAGCCCCATTTGATGGGCATGATTGCTTCGCTGGCGACGTTGGTGCCGAGCAGGATGTGCTTAAGGCCATGCTTGGCCGCAGCCTGGTACAACAGGGCGACAATGGCGTGGTCGGTCGGCACTTCGCCATCCGGGGTCGAGGCCTTGAGGAAGGAAAGTTGCAGGTCCTTGAATTCTTCCCAGTCGATGACGAAGGTGGAAAGGTCGATGCCCAGGCGCTCTAGCGTCTTTTCGATATTTGCGACTGCCAGTTCGGAATTCCATCCATTGTCAAAATGGACTGCCAGCGGGCGCAAGCCTAGTTCCTTGGTAAGCCAAGCGACATAGGTGCTGTCGACACCTCCAGATACGCCAATCACGCAATCGTATTCACGGCCGCAGCCCTGGGCCTTAATCTCGTCCAACAGCGCTTCGAGTCTAGCGGCTCGCTCGGCCAGCGGCGCCACTCGGCGACTCAGCTGGTCTTCGTAGCGGTAGCAGTGGTTGCAGACACCGTTCTCGTCAAACACGATATCGGGGTCACTGGTATCCATGATGCACCGAGTGCAGATACGGTAACTATTGATCATTTAATGAAGTGTATCTTGGGCTAACCTAGCAATTCTAGAATCTGTGCTTGTGAAGGATAGCTGATCAACACGGCGCGGTGCGGACCTTTGAATACGAAGAGGCTACCGGCCGCAGCTGCCGACGCGCCGCCGTCGTGAATTGCAGCCCGCATATCAACCAATGAACCGGCGCCACCACAGGCGATCACAGGCACATCAACGGCGGCGCAGATAGCACGCACCAAGCCGAGGTCGTAGCCCTTCTGCTCGCCGTCAGCATCTGCGTCGTTGATCAGCACTTCGCCGGCACCAGCCTTGACCAGCGTCACCACATGGGCCACCGGATCAAGGTCGGTCAGCTTGCGGCGCGCGGCGTTATACACGCGGTAACGACCCAGCCAGTTGCGGCGCACGTCCACTGCCGCCACCGTCGACGACGCCCCCAGTTCTGCGGCGATGGCGCCGATCAGGGCGCTGCTTTCGATCGCGGCGGCGTTCACCGAGACTTTCTCGATTCCCAGGCCGATGATGCGGCGAGCCTGTGCGGCGTCACGAATACCGCCACCGTAACAGAGTGGCATGAAGCATTCAGACGCCAGTTTCTCCAACAAGGCGTAATTCGGTTCCTTACCATCACGGCTAGCCCCAATATCAAGGAAGATCAGTTCGTCGACGCGCTTATCGTTGAAAATCTTGATCGCATTGATCGGATCTCCAACATAGGTCGGATCCTTAAATTTCCGGGTCTTGACCAGGCCATTCCCATCGAGCAGCAGGCAAGGGATGATTCTAGGCAGCCACATCACAACTCCAGGAAGCGCTTGAACATCGCCATCCCGTAGGCATGGCTCTTTTCGGGATGGAACTGCACGCCGTAGATATTGCCGCGCGCGAAAGCGGAACAGAATTCCTGCCCGTATTCGGTCACGGCCAGCACGTCTTGCGGGTCGACGCACTCCACCTTGTAGGAATGGACAAAGTAGAAGCGCTGCGCCGCTTCGCCCTGCGGCAGCAGCGGGTTGTCGCGTACCGGCCGCACGCCGTTCCAGCCCATGTGCGGCACGCGCGGGCAACCGGCGCCGCCCAGAAAGCGCGCGGCGCGGCCGGCGATCCAGCCCAGGCCCTGCATCTGCCCTTCTTCGCTTGCTTCGAGCATTAGCTGCATGCCCAGGCACACGCCCAGCACCGGCGCACCGCGTCGCAGGACCGCTTCCGCCAGCGAATCGCGCAGGCCGGACGCCTGCAGGCCGCGCACGCCGTGGTCGAAGGCGCCGACGCCGGGCAATACCAGCTTGTCGGCGGCGGCGATGCGCGCCGGGTCGGCGCAGATCTCGGCTTTGCCGCCCACCTTCTTGAACATGTTGACGATTGAGGCGAGATTGCCCATGCCATAGTTGGCGATCAGGATCGTTTTTTCGCTTGCCGCGCTCATGCCGCGCACCCCGAACACGTTTGCCGCCAGAACAGCCACGGCATGGGATAAACCCGATTGGAACACCACCAGACCAGGGCGAACAGCAGAGCCTGGGCGCAGCAGAACGAGATACCGGCGCCGGCCATGCCCAGGCGCGGCACCAGCAGCAGCGTCAGCGCCGCATTGCAGATGCCCGCGGTCAGGGACGCGAAGGCCAGGTAATGCGTGCGCCGGCTGTAGAAAATATAGTTCGCCACCAGGAAGTAGGCGGTGCCGAAGGCTTGCCCGGCGATCAGCCACGGCAACACGGTGGTCGCCGCCAGGTATTTTTCACCCGCCACCAGCCGCACCAGCGGTTCCACCACCAGCATCGCTAGCAGCGCCAGCACGGCGATGGCGGCAAAGCACTGCCAGGTGCGCTTGACGATCCAGCGCGGAAACTCGGGCCGCGCCTGCGCCAGTTGCTCATAGAGCCAGGGCACGAAAGCCTTGTTGATGGCATCGGCGACCAGGGCGATGGCCAGCGCGATCTGCACCGCCACCATGTAGATGCCGGTGTCGGCAAGGCCGAGGTTGTCCTTGATGACGAAGCGATCGAAGGTGACCAGCACCGTGGTGCCCAGGAGGTGCGGCACCAGCGGCGCGCCGAAGCGCGCGGCTTCCTTCATGTACGCGAATGAAATGCGGCCGGCCAGCATGCGCGAGCGCGCCAGGCTGGCGACGGAGATCAGCGCCGCCAGCGCCATCGCCAGCGCCTGCGCCCCCATGCGGCCGGAGGCCCCTCCCTGCAGCGCCAGCACCATGCCCACCGTGAGGCCGGCGTTGAGCACGGCATAGCTGATCTGCAGCGCGGCGTACTGCAGCGCGCGCTTTTGCGCCAGCCAGATCACCAGCCGCATCTGCAATATAAAGCTGGCGGCGGCCACGCCGAGCGCGCCCAGCGCCCACGGCAGCGGCACGCCGGCCAGGTCGGGCGCGATGGCAAGGACGGCCAGCAACAGCAGCGCGGCGCCGGCCAGGCTGGCCAGCATCACCGTAATGCAGGACGAGACGTAGACGCTGAAATCCTTCACCTCGCGGTCGAAGAAGCGCACGCTGGCCGAGCCGTGCACCGACAGCCCGACCACGGCGCTGGCGATCGTCACCAGGGTGGCGAACATCGCCACCTGGCCGTATTCCTCCGGCCCCATGGCGCGCGTCAGCGCCGGCAGCAGCAGGAAAGGCACGGCCGCGCTTGCCACATTGGACAGCGTATAGACCGCGGCGCCTCGGAGAAAGCTCATCAGGCTCCCACGTGCGCGAGCGCCGCCGCGATGCGGTCCTGCGCTTCTTCCGTCAGGTACGGGTGCATCGGCAGGCTGAATACTTCATCGGCCGCGCGGTCGCCGTGCGGCAGAATGGCTGCATCGTCACGCACAGCCGGTTGCCGATTGAGCGGTAGCGGATAGTGAATCGCGGTCGGCACGCCGGCTTCCTTCAGCGCTTCCAGCGCCGCCTCGCGGCGCGGCGTGCGAAGCGTGTACTGCGCATAGACGGAGAGGTTATGCGCTTCGATTTGCGGCACCGTGAACAGCTCCAGCCCGGCCAGCTTGCTGGCGTAGCGCGCCGCCACTTGCTGGCGCGATTCGATTTCTTCGGCGAACAGTTCCAGCTTGACCAGCAGCACCGCGGCTTGCATGGTGTCGAGGCGGCTGTTGATGCCGACCCGGATATGGTGGTAACGCCGGTCCTGGCCGTGACGCGCGATTTGGCGCATCACGCGCGCGAGTTCGTCGTCGCTGGTGAAGATGGCGCCGCCATCGCCGTAGCAGCCGAGCGGCTTGGTCGGAAAGAAGCTGGTGCAGGCCACGGTCGACAGGCCACCGGATGGCCGCCCCTTGTAGCGCGCGCCCAGGCTTTGGGCGGCATCTTCGATCACGGGAATGCCGTGCCGCTGCGCGATCTCGTTGATGCGGTCGAAATCGGCGCACTGGCCGTACAGCGAGACCGGGATGATGGCCTTGGTGCGCGGCGTGATCGCCGCTTCGAGCGCCGCCGGATCGAGGTTGAAGGTGCGCGGGTCGATATCGACGTAGACCGGTTTCGCGCCCAACACGGCCACCGTCTCGGCGGTGGCGATGTAGGTGAAGCCGGGCGTGATCACCTCGTCGCCGGGGCCGATGCCGAACGCCATCTGCGCCACCTGCAGCGCATCGGTGCCGTTGGCGCAGGTGACGCAATGTTTCGCGCCCGCCAGCTGCGCCAGCTGTTCTTCCAGCTGCGCCACTTCGGGGCCGAGGATGTACTGGCCGCGCTCCATCACGCGCTTCAGGGCGGCGTCGAGCTTGTCCTGCACCCGCAGGCGCTGGGTCGTGAGGTCGATGAAATCCATACTCATGCATCCTTGCTGATGACGCCGTCTTGCAGCACGTAGCGGGTGCCGGTGGCAGGGCATAGTGCGCTGCCATTGCCTTCCAGCGGCAGTTCGAGGCGTTCGCCGTGCTCGCTTATCCAGCCGATCTGGCGTGCCGGCACCCCGGCCATCAAGGCGTACGGCTTGACGTCGCGGTTGATGACGGCGCCGGCGGCGACGAAGGCGTAGGCGCCGACCGTAGCGCCGCAGACGATGGTGCTGTTGGCGCCGAGGGTGGCGCCGCGCTGCACCAGGGTGCGCCGGTATTCATTTTTGCGCACAACCGCCGCGCGCGGGTTGTAGACGTTGGTGAAGACCATGCTCGGGCCGCAGAAGACGTCGTCTTCCAGCGTCACGGCGTCATAGACGCTGACATTGTTCTGGATCTTGACGTTGTCGCCGATGACGACGTCATTACCTACAAATACGTTCTGGCCGAGCGAGCAGCCACGGCCGATGCGTGCGCCGCCGCAGACATGGACCCAGTGCCAGACGCGCGAGCCGTCGCCGATCTGGGCGCCGGCATCGACGATGGCGGTGGAGTGGATGGTGGCGGTGGTCATCAGTAATCCAGGGGCAAGGAAACGGTCTTGCCGTCGCGCGCGGCGAGGTAGGCAGCGATCAGCAGTTCGAGCGACTTCAGGCCTTCGCGGCCATCGGTTTCCGGCTCGGCTTCGCCGCGCATGACGTCGACCACGTTCTTGTAATACAGCGGGTGGCCGAAGCCGTAGACTGAGGTGGTCTCGTAGTTGGCGGAGGCGATCTGCTGGTCGTAGTCGCGGCTTTCGACGAATTGCCAGAGCTGGATTTCATTGACCGCCATGCCGCCGATGCGCACCGAACCCTTCTCTCCGAGGATGGTGATGCTGCCTTCGAGGTTGTTGGGATAGGCCAGCATGGTGACGCTCATCGAGCCCAGCGCACCGTTGCGCCAGCGGATGTTGAGCACGCCGGTGTCTTCGACTTCGATGTCGCGCGTGGTGCTCATCATCGCCTGCACCTTGTCCACCGGGCCGATGAGCCAGTCCAGCAGGTCGACGTAATGGCTGGCCTGGTTCATGAAGGCGCCGCCGTCGAATTCCCAGGTGCCGCGCCATTTGCCCTGGTCGTAATAGGATTGCGGCCGGGTCCAGAATACGTTCAGGTGCACCATGTGGATCTTGCCGAAGCGCTTTTCCTCCATCGCGCGCTTGAGCAGCTGCAGAGTGGTGTTGCGGCGGTTCTGCTTGACCACGAACAGGCGCACGCCGGCTTCGTCGCAGGCCTTGACCATGCGCAGGCCGTCGTGCCAGCGAGTGGCCATCGGCTTTTCGGTCATCACGTGCACCTTGTAGCGCGCAGCCAGCACCGCTTGGTCGGGGTGGATGCCACTGGGCGTGCACAAGGCCACGAGGTCGGGCTTTTCAGTGGTCAGCAAGTCTTCAAGGTCACGGTAGCCCGGCACCTTGTATTTCTCGCTGTGCTCCTTGAGGATGGCATCATCAATGTCGCACACCGCGATCAGATCTAGGTGCTCGGCGTGCTTTTCGATCGAGCCGAAATGATTCTTCGAGATGCGGCCGCAGCCGACGATGGCGATGCGAATTTTCCTGCCAGTGATGGGAGCGAAATGCTGCAATCTGACCTCTGTTGGTATGGACGTTATGAGGGAATCAAAAACGGAACACGGTGAAGCCGGCCGCCGCCGCCGCGTGGCGGTCGTACAGCGCCTTGACGTCGGCCAGCACCGGTTTGTCGCCGCGGCACAGCGGGCGCAGGTCGGACGGCGCCATGGCGCGGTACTCGCCGTGGCCGACCGCCACCACTAGCGCATCGACCGGATGGTCGGCATCGATGCTACCGAGTTCTATTCCGTATTCGTGGCGCACCTCGGCGGCATCGGCCCAAGGGTCGGCGACCACCACGTTGACGTTCCAGTTCTTCAGCTCGTTGATCAGGTCGACCACCTTGCTGTTGCGGGTGTCCGGGCAGTTTTCCTTGAAGGTGACGCCCATCACGCCCACCGTGCTGCGGGCGACGTCGATGCCGTTGTTGAGCATCAGCTTGATAACGTTGCGCGCGGCATAGCGCGCCATGTTGTCGTTGATGCGGCGCCCGGCAAGGATCACTTGCGGGTGATAGCCAACCTCTTCCGCCTTGTGCGTTAGGTAATAGGGATCGACGCCGATGCAGTGACCTCCGACCATTCCGGGACGGAATGGCAAGAAATTCCACTTGCTGCCCGCAGCCTCGAGCACTTCAATGGTGTCAATGCCTAACCGATCGAAGATGACGGAAAGCTCGTTGACAAAAGCAATATTAAGATCCCGCTGGCTGTTTTCAATAACTTTAGCAGCCTCTGCGACTTTCAGACTGGAAGCCTTCCAAGTTCCTGCCTTGATAATGCTTTTATAGATGTTGTCTACCGCCTCAGCCACTTCATCGGTGCTGCCACTGGTGATTTTCTTGATCGTGGTCAGCGTATTAACTTTGTCACCTGGGTTGATGCGTTCTGGGCTGTAACCACAGTAAAAGTCTTTATTGAATTTGAGGCCCGATTCCCTCTCAAGGATTGGCACACAAACTTCCTCAGTGCAACCAGGGTACACCGTCGATTCATAGATCACGATCGCACCTGCCTTCATTGCTCTGCCAACTGTCTCGCTGGCTTTAATGATCGGCGTCAGATCTGGACGATTGGCAGTATCGATAGGCGTGGGGACCGTTACGATAAAAATTCCACACTCTTCGAGCTTGCTGCGATCGCTGCTGTACTCCAGAAAGTTTGCCGCATCCAAATCGCCAGAAGTGACTTCAAGGGTACTGTCTTTTCCGGAACGCAGCTCTGCAATGCGTGTTTCGTTGATGTCGAAACCAAGTACCGGGCGCACTTTGCCAAACTCTACAGCTAGAGGCAGTCCCACATAACCTAGGCCTATTAAAGCTATTTTTTGCTTGCTAGTGTCCATTTGAGTTCTCTACACATTCGACAATCGTAAGCTAGTCCGAGATGGTTGCCGCCTATCAAAGCTCGGCCCTCAACGCCTCGATTTCGGCTTGAAGCGTTTCATACTCGGCTACTTTGCGCCTCAAAAACTCCGCCGTGAGTTTGGACTTTTCTGCCACCCCGGCCGGCGTGAGCAAATATGCATAGCGCAATTTGTTCTTGCTCTGGCCGAAGTTCTGCATCTTGATCAAGCCTTTTTCCACCAAGGCCTGGAAACAGAAATTAATCGTGCCAAGCCCCACCCCCAGATCCTTGGCCAGCGCACGCTGACTGACCTGAGGCGTCTGATGCAAACGACGCAGGACTTCGAACTGGATTTCCTTTTGGAAACCAGCCAATTTCTGAAGTGGGGATACGAGGCTCAAGGTGGTTTTAGCACGCTACCGCCATGCCGTTTCACGATCAGCAAGCGCGGTCAGCGGGTTTCAACAGGGGGTCCGGAACAATGAAATGCGGCAAAGGTGCTGCCACAAGTTCGACGGACGAACGGCATTGTGCCACACCGTCATGACTTTGAGAAAGGTTTTTTGCCAAACAGGCAATGAACGATGCGGGCTTGTCAGTTCACCTTGCGCAAACTGGCCGGCGCGACACGCACCGCGACGGGCTTGCTCAGAATCTCGATCAGTACCATAACCCGACGCTCGCCGTCGGCCATTTGGTAGATACCTTCGATGCCCGCAAACGGTGCTTCCGTCAGGCGCACGCGCTCGCCCGGCTTGAACAGCCGTTCCGGCCCGGTCTGCACTGACGCTTCCTGCGTTCGCAGCAGCTCGATCAGGCCATCATCCACCCGCGCCGGCTCGATCCCGAAGCTGACCAGACGACTGACGCCTTTGGTCGAACGGATCGGCGCCCAGCTCTTGGCCGAATCTCCCTGGCCAAGGCGAATAAAAAGGTAACGCGGAAACAGCGGCTCATCCGCAACGGTTAGCAGTCCTTGGCGGAGCTTCTCAGATGGAATGGTCGGGAGGTAGCACCGATAACCCTGCCGGTGGAGGTTGTCCAGGGCGCACTTTTCCTGTCTGGGCTTGGTATGAACGAGATACCAGTGCATCGCCGCCTCCGAAGGTTATCTTAATAGGCAGCATTTTACCCTTCAGGTTTGCAGCGGGGCAATGACACAGGGCAATCGCATTACCCACGTGGCACGAGGCCGAGGAGTGCAGCTCGGTATTCGGGGAGTCGCTCTGCAGTTTTCCGCCGGGAGCGGAGGCTACGCTTGGGATACAGGGCGTCCTGACGCAACAAGACCAGGGCGAACTTGAGCAAGGCGGCGAAGTTGCGGGGTGCGTGGTCTTTGCGCACCCGGCAGTCATCCTCGCGGAAGGTGACATCGAGCACCCAATGCAAGCCATTCTCGACACCCTAGTGACTGCGTGCTGCTTTGGCGAAGGAGTCGGCGGTGGTTACGCCCTTGCTGCCAACGTAGAAGGCCCGCTCGGAAGATGTCTTGCCGCTGATTTCCCGGTGCAGCTCGATCATGCCGACCCCGGCGAGCTTTGGCCAATGTTGTCGCAGTGGTTTGTCCAGCCACGACAGATCAGTGACCCACAACGCCTGGCGGGTTTCAATACGACCATGATCCTTTTCGACGGATTGGTAGCGACTGACCGGCAGGCTGCCAAAGCCAGCGCCCCCTCGCCGAAGAATTCCTGCAAGGCATTAGCCAGGGTTTCCTGGTTGTCCTTGACGGCGGCTTTGTTGCACAAAGCGGACATAAAGCGTGCAGTGGCTGTAGCTTTCCCTTGTTGAAAAAGCGAGATGTCGAAGCCGGAAGCCCCGAAATACTGCGAGAAGAACTGGTCTGCCTACAATGCTGCGCTGAAGTCACGGGATTCCTTGATAGTCTGGTTTACCCCCGACATGGCATGGTTTGCCGGTCGGAGCGGCAAACGTGGCCGCTCCGACACCTTTTCTGATGCCGCCATTCAGTTCTGCCTCATGGTCAAGGTGCTGTTTGGCCTGCCATTGCGGCAAGCTACAGGAACAGTCGCCAGCCTATTGAAGATGGCCAAAC
>CAZOWA010000037.1:0-29308 GCA_964583695.1 uncultured Dechloromonas sp. | reverse complement strand
TTGCAGTACGCCTGATTTCGAGTCAGGTACATTCGACCACTCTGCCACCTCTCCGCAGCGGCCGGCATGATAACACAAGGAAATCCGCCGGGCTAAAAAACTGTGGTCGATTCAGTCTGTCGAAGCACCTCAGGCCGAGAGGACTTCCAGCCCACCCATGTAGGGCCGCAGCGCGGCCGGGATGGTCACGCTGCCATCGGCGTTCTGGTTGTTCTCGAGGATGGCGACCAGGGTGCGGCCGACAGCGAGGCCGGAACCGTTCAGGGTGTGGCAGATTTCCGGCTTGTTCTTGTCGTTGCGGAAACGCGCCTGCATGCGCCGGGCCTGGAAGGCGCCGAAGTTGGAGCAGGACGAAATCTCACGGTAGGTGTTCTGGGCCGGCAGCCAGACTTCGAGGTCGTAGGTCTTCTGGCTGGAGAAGCCCATGTCGCCCGAGCAGAGCAGCATGCGGCGGTAAGGCAGTTCGAGCTTTTCGAGGATGACTTCGGCGTGGCGGGTCAGCGCCTCGTGCGCCTCGGCCGACTGGTCCGGATGCACGACTTGCACCAACTCGACCTTGTCGAACTGGTGCTGGCGGATCATGCCGCGCACGTCGCGACCGCCCGAACCGGCTTCGGAGCGGAAGCACGGCGTGTGGCAGACGAATTTGAGCGGCAGCGCTTCGGCGGCGAGGATTTCGTCGCGCACGATGTTGGTCACCGGCACTTCGGCCGTCGGGATCAGGTAGAGCGGATCCTGGTCGCCGCGCAGCACCTTGAACAGGTCTTCTTCGAATTTCGGCAGCTGGCCGGTGCCGTAGAGGCTGGCGGCATTGACGAGATACGGGGCGTAGAGCTCGGTGTAGCCGTGATCGGCAGTGTGCGTGTCGAGCATGAACTGGGCGAGCGCACGGTGCAAGCGGGCCAGGCCGCCCTTGAGCAGCGAGAAACGCGAGCCGGCGATCTTGGCAGCGGTGGTGAAGTCGAGCTGGCCGAGCTGCTCGCCGACATCCGTGTGATCCTTGACCGGGAAGTCGAAACTGCGCGGCGTACCCCAGCGCTTGATCTCGACATTGCCCGTTTCGTCGGAGCCGACCGGCACCGATTCGTCGGGAACGTTCGGCAGTGCAGCCAGGATGGCGTTGAACTGTTCGAGCAACTCGCCGAGGCGGGCTTCGGACGCCTTCAGTTCGTCGCCAATGGCGCCAACCTGCGCCATGACGCCCGACGCATCGCCGCCCTGCCCCTTGATCATGCCGATCTGCTTGGACAGCGCATTGCGCATCGCCTGCAGATCCTGCGTGCGACTTTGCAGCGTCTTGCGCTCGGCTTCGAGCGCCTTGAATTCGGTGAAATCGATCGGCTTGCCGCGCTTGGCCAGGCCTTCGGCCACGGCGTCGAGGTTGGAACGGAGTTGTTGAATGTCGAGCATGTTTTTTCCTGAATTGCTGCGGTCGACCGGAAAAATCGGCCAAAAACGGGATTATACGCGAGCCGCGCGCGCCGCCATGGTGGCGAACCGAACCCGGCTCCGTTATCCTTTGCGCGCCTGACAATCCTTCCTGAAAACATGCTGCGCGCCACACTGATTTTTTCGTCCTGCCTTCTGACCCTGCCCGCATTGGCGAGCCCGCCGGCGCCTTCGCCTGTCGATCCATGGTGTGTGGCGATCAGCAAACGCCTGCGCAGCGTGCCCCTGGACACCTGCCGCAATCTCGGCTTCACCACGGGCGATGTACGCACGCCGGGTGACCGGCCACTGGTTCTGCGCGATGTGCCGCCGCCGGCAAAGCCGGCGAGCCCGGCCGGCAAAGCCAACGCACCCCGTGTACTGGTCATTGGCGGCATTCACGGCGACGAGCTCACCTCGTCTTCCATCGTCTTTCGCTGGCTGCAATGGACCGGTGAAGCCGATGCCAGCCTCTATCACTGGCGCGTGATTCCGCTGGCCAACCCCGATGGCCTGCTGGCCAGCCCGCCGACGCGCGTCAATGGTCGCGGCGTCGACCTCAACCGCAATTTCCCTACGCCGGATTGGGACAAGGACGCCCAGAATTACTGGACGCAACGCGCCAAACGCGACCCCCGCCGCTACCCCGGCAAAACCGCCGGTTCGGAAATCGAAACGCGCTGGCTGGAAGAGCAGATTCGCGAATTCAAGCCGGATGTCATCATCAGCGTGCATGCGCCATACAGCATCCTCGATTACGACGGCCCGGCCCCCAAGCCGCATCGTTTCGGACGGCTGAACCTCAACCAGCTCGGCGTCTATCCCGGATCGCTGGGCAATTACAGCGGCATTCACCAGCAGACACCGGTCGTCACCATCGAGCTGCCGAGCGCCACATCGATGCCGACGATTCAGGAACAACGTGCCATCTGGCAGGACATGCTGGCCTGGATGAAGAAAAACATCATCGGGCAGACGCGCTCCTGAACCCGATCCGGCCCAGCAGTCGCCCGAGCAGACGCGACAGGCGATAGATGATCCACCCAGCGAGCAGCAGAAAAACCAGCAGCAAGCCGAGAAACAGCCAGGGCGAAGCGAGCATGGCCCAGAACCCGGCGAGCACCAGGCCATCCTCGCCGAACGAGGCCAGCCAGTTGGAAAACGGCTCCGGCGACGCGTTGATCGCCAGCCGGCCGGAAGCCTTGGCAAAGTGGGTTCCCGCCGTGATCGTGCCGCCGATCAATCCCGCCGCCACCATCCAGGACGGATCGACCTTACCCAGCGCAAATGCCGCCAGCAGCGCCCCGGCCGGAATGCGAATGAAGGTCTGGAAGCCATCCCACAGCGAATCGAACGCCGGCACCTTGTCGGCAAGCATTTCGGCCAGCGCCAGTACGCCGGCCACGCCGATGACCAGCGGATTCTGCAAGACATGCAGCGTCGACGGCAGCTGCATGTAGCCCAGCTGAGCAAGCAGGCCCGCCAGAAAAATCACCAGATACAAGCGCAGGCCGCTGGCCCAGGCCAGCCCGGCGGAAAGCGCAATGGTCTGGGCCAGATCCATTATTTCTTACCCGCCTTGCGATCAAGTTCCCGCAGGTGCGCCAGCTTCTGCCCGATCTGCCCTTCCAGCCCGCGCGGCGTCGGCTCGTACCAGCCCGGCTCGCGCATGCCGTCGGGCAGGTAGGTTTCGCCGGCGGCGTAGGCTTCGGGTTCATCGTGAGCGTAGCGGTAGGCGTGGCCGTGGCCGAGCTCCTTCATGAGCTTGGTCGGCGCGTTGCGCAGGTGAATCGGCACCGGGCGCGAGGCGTCCTGTTTCACGAAGGCGCGGGCGGCGTTGTAGGCGTTGTAGCCGGCGTTCGACTTGGCGGCGACGGCGAGGTAGATGACGGCCTGGGCCAGCGCCAGTTCGCCTTCCGGCGAACCGAGGCGTTCGTAGGTTTCGGCCGCGTCGTTGGCCAGCTGCATGGCGCGCGGGTCGGCCAGGCCGATATCTTCCCAGGCCATGCGGATGATGCGCCGGGCCAGGTAGCGGGCGTCGGCACCGCCGTCGAGCATGCGCGTCAGCCAATAGAGCGCCGCATCCGGATTCGAGCCGCGCACCGACTTGTGCAGCGCCGAGATCTGGTCGTAGAAGGCATCGCCGCCCTTGTCGAAACGGCGCAGGCTTTGCGCCATCGCTTTTTCGATGAATTCGCCGTTGACCGTGGCAACCCCAGCCGTGCGGGCTGCCGTGCGCACCTGTTCGAGCAGGTTGAGCAGCCGTCGCGCATCGCCGTCCGCCAGGCCGACCATCCGCTCCCGCGCCGAGGCATCGAAGCTCAGATCGGCCAGCGCCTCGGCGCACGCCCGATCGAAAAGCTGCCCCATTTCGGCTTCGTCGAGTGACTTGAGGACATAGACCGAAGCCCGCGACAGCAAGGCGGAGTTGAGTTCGAACGAAGGATTTTCCGTCGTCGCGCCAATGAAGGTCAGCAGCCCGGATTCGACGTAGGGCAAAAAGCCGTCCTGCTGCGCCTTGTTGAAACGGTGGATTTCGTCGACGAACAGGATGGTGCGCTTGCCCTGCGTGCGCCACATCTCGGCCTGCGCCACCGCCTCGCGCACCTCCTTGATGCCCGAGAACACCGCCGACAGCGCGATGAATTCGCACTGGAACTGCGTCGCCATCATCCGCGCCAGCGTCGTCTTGCCAACGCCCGGCGGCCCCCAGAGGATCATCGAATGCGGCTGGCCGGATTCGAACGCCAGACGCAGCGGCATGCCCGGCCCGAGCAGGTGTTGCTGGCCGATGACGTCGTCCGGCGATTTCGGACGCAGTTGCTCGGCCAGCGGGGCATTGCGATCAACGGTAGTTTGGGAAAACAAATCGCTCATCGTCTCTCAGCCCCAGGCTCGGGAAAACACTTCGTCGAGTGCCGCGACAACGCAATCACCCTCTTCCACCAACGAGCCAACCTTCGGCCCTAGCGCGTCCAGCGGAACCGAAACGATATCGAGTGGGTTAAGCACGACCTGCCGCCCCTCGACCGTAAAGGCCGGATTGACCGGTGAGACGGGCAAGTCGACCTCGCGCGCCAGCAGATCCCCAGCCACCAGCGGCACGACGACCCGCCGCCGGCGCGCATCGAAGGCCGCCGACTGCACCACCACGACGTAAGGCACCTGCGCCGCCTGCCGCCCGATATTGCGATGCACGTCGAACTGGCTCATAGCGTCGAATGCTCGTCGGCAAACGAACCATGCGCCTCTTCAAACCGGTTCCAGGCTCCGGCAACCTCGGCGTAATGCTGCTGCTGATCCTGCCGCAGTTGCCGCTCACGGGCGACGAACTCGGCCAGCAAGCCATCCACGGTCGACGACAAATTCCGGGTAAAAACCCGCGCCTGTTGAACGGTAGCTTCATTAAGCAGCAAATTAACCGGGCGCTTGGCCGATTGGGTTGGGGTGACGGGTTTCATGGCAAGACCTCCTCTGCGCATGGTATGCGCAGCAATTCAAAAAAGCCAGTCAGTGCACAGCGTCGAGCGGCGACACCACGCCGCGTCCGCCGCGATTGAGCACATGCGTGTAGATCATCGTCGTCGATACATCCGAATGGCCCAGCAATTCCTGAACAGTGCGAATGTCGTAGCCCGATTCCAGCAAGTGGGTGGCAAACGAGTGGCGCAGCGTGTGCGTCGACGCCGGTTTGGCGATCCCCGCCAAGCCCACTGCGGCCTTGATCGCGCGCTGCAAGGCTTGTTCATGTGTGTGGTGGCGGCGCTCGACACCGCTCCGCGGATCAATCGACAACTCACGTGCCGGAAACACCCAGAACCAGCCCCAAGCCTTGGGAGCAGAAGGATACTTGCGCACCAGCGCTTCCGGCATTTGCACGCCGGGCCGCCCGGCTTCCTCATCCCGCTCCCACAGCCCACGAACACGAGCCAGATGAGCCTGCAAGGCCGGCACCGCCGATGCTGGCAGTACCGTCAGCCTATCCTTGCCGCCCTTGCCGTGACGCACCGTCAATTCGCCTCGCTCGAAATCCACATCTTTGACGCGCAGGCGCACGCATTCCATCAGACGCATCCCCGTTCCGTAGAGCAAGCGGGCCATCAAGGCATGCGTACCCTCCATCACCACCAGCAGCCGCTCGACTTCACCACGCGAGAGCACGACTGGCATCCGCTTCGGCTTTTTGGGGCGATCCAGATCAGTCAACCAAGGCAGTTCAATACCCAGCACATCACGATACAAAAACAGCAATGCCGACAAGGCCTGCTGATGCGTCGAAGCCGCCACCTTCATTTCCGAAGCCAGATAGCCTAGAAACGCCCGAACCTCCTCCACACCCATGTCCCGAGGATGACGACGATCATGGAACACCACGAAACGGCGCACCCACTCGACATAAGTACGCTCAGTCCTTATGCTGTAGTGCTTATAGCGGATCACTTCCCGAACGCGCCCGAGCAAGGTCGAGGATTGGTTTGTTTCCATGCCGTACCTGCCAATAGAATATCACTGGTTATAAACACAGTATTCCATCTTTAGCCATATGACAAGGACCTTTGGATACGCCATGTTCGCCAGAATAGACGGCGCGCATCCAGAATATACGGCGCGAACGCCGCATATTCTGGCGCCGCGCCGTATTTCACTGCCATCCATCCTTGGCAACATGTTGCCAATCCCATTCCAAAACCGCACAGGCTGGCCCTTTCCGCTTGAAGAGCTAGCCAGGATAGATGGCAGTTTCCCAGAATGGATGGCGAAAACGCCGTCCACTTTACGTTAGCGCTATGGAACAAGCACTTTTGATCGACCAGCTCCGTAGGAAAAGAATGCGCCTGTTGAAAGCATATGTGCTGCATGTCGGCTGGTTTTTCTCCACATGCGCGTTCGCCGCAACTGATGCTAACCAAATTGGCTTAACAACATCGCTTCTCTTAACGCTCATCACCGTACCACCTGTACTTTTCTACTCCGTATCAGTTCATAGAGCATGCCGTGCCATTGATCCAAACGCCCGAACCGCTGGAATCGTTCCGATCATTTTCTTCACCATATTCCTGACCCCTTTTGAGTCTGGGCTAGTTCTTCCCGCAAGAAATCTGTGGGTATCCCGAAAAATTCTCTTGGCGCAGAGTCATGCCTCTTCCCCGTAGCACCCGCCATTTCGCTAACAACACGCTCCAGCCGACCGTCAAAAAGCTGCGCTTTTTGCCGTCGGCTGAGCTTTCACGTTAGCCACCATCATGCACACCCACCGGTCGTCTATCTGCCTCATCGAAGAACGCTTCCCGTCGCTTGCAGATGAGTTGCACGATGAAGTCATTGAGGGCTTGTTGCATCCTCAGATTGGTGAGTTCGCCCGGTTCGCTCAGGGTGCAATTGACGCTGGTGACAAAGAAGCCTGGGCGGCAATTACTACGGTTTTCTTGGAGCTCTGGTCAAACTGCGATGATGGCGTTCGGAATGCGCTCAACGTTTCGTTCCTGGAACACCTGAACTTCGAAGATCGGAAGAAGCAACGCCAATGGGCGTTTAAGCTGATGCCAAGAGTCATGCGTACAGCATGGGAAGAAATGGAAAGCTATAACCGGAGGCTCTATGGTGGCTAACCCGCCGATCAACCGGACTGCCAACAAGCTGCGCTTGTTGGTTCCCTCCGCGCTGCGCGCTCCGGCAGCCGGTTATCTAGCACGTTAGGGCTCACGTAGGTATCCGAAATGACTGATGAAGAATTTGAGGCGTTTTTGAATTCCGCGCTTGATGAGCTTTGGGAAAAACAAGAGAAACTGGAAACCGAGCATGGTTTTGGTTCGTTCTCCCGATGGTTCTTTGATCAAACCACAGAACAGCTAGAGCTATTCGACGCAAATGACCGCAAGGTGGTGGTAGCCGAAGTTATCGATATCGGAAGCTACGCAACCAATTCAAGCACATGGAAGTGGGCGTGGAGCAATGGGTCAGTCTTGCCAAACTTGCGCAAGAAAGCAGAGGTATTGAAACAACTCGGAGCTATTACAGGCATTGAACTATTCACCTCTGAAGCAGCCGTTTCCATCGAAAACGAGCATATGGCTTGGGAGTTGGCTGCTATGTGTATCAGGCAACTTAATGCGCTAGGCGTTTACAAGGCCCCGTCATCTTCTAGCCCGCTTTGCTCATTCTTGGCGCTCACGAGCATCAATAGGCTCCAATGACCCGCCCTAACATCACAATCCACCGGACCGTCAAAAAGCTGTGCTTTTTGCCGTCCGGTGATTTTCAACGTTAGGCGCTTCGTGTTTTCAATCTACTGCAACGACCTAATGATTGGAACTTCTGACCTCAGCGGCTTCGACGCTGGGATGGGAATTGCCATCGGCGCGTTTTCTCCAACAGGAGACTACGAGACGGTGAGGAAACACTTTCGGCTATTCACTGAGGCTACGTTCGAAAAGACACCTGACAGAGAAATGCTCCAGAGGTTTTACGCTCACAATGCAACATGCCATTTTCTTGTCGTCGCACCAGATGGAAATAGTGTTCCAGTCTCTACATGCCTAGTTCGAGACTACTCTGTGGAGCTTCCCGACTTGGGAGCAGAAGCGTACCAAGTAGAAGTTCAAGTATCTGAGCAGAATGCGTGGTTCCATGGCCGCGCCTAACACTGCGGTCAAGGCCGCTCCCTTCGGTCGCTGGACGCTGCGCGATAAAGCGCCGCGCCCCTTACCTACAACGTTAGCCATTCAAAGGTCATCATGAAATACGAGCCGCCCGAATACAAAAAAGCTGCCTTCACTTGCCCGCATTGCGACGTGTATGCCAATTTCGTATGGAAAGAAGCAAAAGAACTTGTTCGGCTCATGAATGGAGCTCATGGCTACCAAGATAACGGACTACATACTGGTACATGCACTCACTGCGGTGATCGAGTTGTTTGGCTTGTCAGCGAGTACAACTCGTACATGCTTTGGCCCTTTGGAATTGCCAATGCACCGCTACCCCATGAAGAAATGCCTGAGGATGTAAAAGCTGACTACGCTGAAGCACGCAACATTTCCGGTTTGTCTCCGCGTGGAGCTGCTGCATTACTTCGTTTAGCCATCCAGAAGCTATGCCGACATCTCGGCGAATGTGGCGAAAATATCAACGCCGATATTGGCGCCTTGGTAAAAAAAGGATTGCCTGTTCAAATTCAGCAAGCACTAGATGTAGTTCGAGTTACTGGAAACAACGCCGTTCATCCCGGAGAACTACTAGTTGACGATAAACCAGAGATTGTTTCAGCACTTTTTGGGCTATTGAACTTGATCGTTGATAACCGTATCGCGGAACCAAAACGTATCGCGGCTCTTTATAGCGCTTTACCAGAAGGTGCACTTCGTGGCATCCAGAAGCGCGATGGCTAACAATCCGTTCCAGCGGACCTGCCGAACAGCCGCCTTGGTCTCTCCAAGCTCTTCAGCGCGGCAGTCCGCTGAACTTCGTCGTTAGCGCCTATACCATGCGATCTGCAATCGCCGTAGTCGTAGCACTATTGGTGCTGGCTCTGTTGCCAATCCTGCAACCAGTCTTCCATGACGGGTTTAGTTATGCAGCATTGAAACATTCAGCGCTTCGCGCAGGTGCTGCCATGTCATTTCTTGTACCGGGGCTCATTGGCATCTTTCATCCCCCGACACGTTGTAAGCCCTTCTGGCGTGGCTTGGTGTATTGGCTTCGAGTTGGCATGCTAATTCTTGCTCCGGTGGGGTATGCAACGCTGTTCATCAATCAATCACTGGGTATCTTTTTGCTTAGTTGCGTGGCGGTTATGTTTGTTGCGCTGAGGCTTGCATGGGTACGAGCAACTGTACCTCCACCAAAATGGAGTCCTGCTCGCGCCGTCTACGAAGAGGGCCTCCGTGTCTTGGCACAAGAGAGCGATCCAAACGAGAAACGAAAGCTACAAACATCGCTGGAGCGTTTCAAGGAAAGTTGGCGTTTGAAATGAGCCACCAGACAAATTGCGCTAACAAATCAATCCACCGGACCTCCGGCAAGCTGCGCTTGCCTCCGTCCGGTGAGTTTCAACGTTAGGACGCTGAAATGAAATACGCGGCTTGGTTTGCTTTGGTTTTTTCTGCACCGGTATTTGGAGAACCCTCCAGTTTTGAAGCATTCGACTTCAAGAACTGTTTGCACTGGACGATTACCAACGAAATGTATGGCGACCTCGGAGCTGCGCCACGAGGCTACGTTGCCGCTGTCGAGTTGGCAAACCGGCAGCCTTACTCGCGACACAAGAACATGTCATACGAAGCATTTCAGCGAATGTACGAAGAGCATGGCCACGAAGTTGTCATCGTTTATTCAGCCCTTGCCCATGACATGAAATCAAAAGAGCCCAAGGACATTGAAAAATACGGAGTGTGTAAACCACACCACCCCAGGGGGATCGAGTGCCTGCCTGATCAGGATTTCCCTCTGGCGGGCGCAAGTTATAAGACGATTCGCTCAAAAGGAGCGCTTGCCACGTCCGTTTGTGTCGCAGGTTGCACAAATACTCCGGCAGCGATTCACGATATGGGCTATGAAACGATGGACGGTGAAAGAAATATTGAACGTGAGGCCGCTCAAAAAAAGTTCAGGAAGATATGTGGCCGAACGCCCTAACCCGGCCCAGCGCCGTTTGTTTTCAACCTAGAGTGTATATCCATGCAGAATATTGGTTCCGGATTCATCGTACTTGGCTTTGCAATTACTCTACTCGCTCAAATTGTCGGGGCGATCATGGTATTCAATGTGAGTTTTGTTAAGGGCGTGCTCTCTTTGACCATCCCCGGTTACTTCATTGTTATTCTTCGGCGCGAAGGCTTTTATCGGGCGATCATTGGTGGTTGGTTATTTGGCCTCGTCTGTATAGCGACCGGAACGATATTGTTGTCATGAAAACCCTCTCCCGCTTCATTGCAATTCTCTTCCTGTCTCTTGCGGTTGCCGGGTGTCACGAGACATTCCCTCCCATACAGTCCGGCAGCGTCACTCATTGGCAAGGCGGCAGGCCTCACGGTTCCGAGCAGCAACTCACCCCCGAACAAGTGGCAAGTCTGTCCGCCTGGCTGCAAAGTCATCGCTGGGGCTGGCAGCCCGTCATCGCCACTTATGCGCCGTCAGTCACCCTCTACGTGGTGCATGCTGACGGCACAAAGACCTCGGCAAATCTCATGCGGAATATCCTTGTCGTTGGCCAGCATCAGCGCAGCATTTCGGATATCGAGCATCAGGAACTGCGTTCCATCATTGGCGCCAGAAATGCTGGCTAAGATTGCATTCAGGGCGATTGCCGCTACTGGATGCGCCATGGACAAAGACCGCACTGCCAGTCCGGCATGCCTGTAGAGACAATGCGCAGGGTGCCAATTTCCACATTCAACCTCACCGGAGTTTGCTAATGGGTAAAGAGCTTTCGGATGGCATCGAGATTTCATTGCCGGTCAAACTCGGTTTGGCGCTTGCCGCGGGGGTTCTTGCCTGGGCAACGGGTCCGTTTGGTCTCCTCGACAAGGATGTGGTTTCGGAAGTTCCTGCATGGATCTTGCCGGGGATCGTCTTCGGTGCCCTGGTTCTTGTTCCGCATCATTTGCGGGGCGGCCGGATCAGTTGGGGGCGCGCCGTGACGATACTTGGCACAGGCGTTATCGCGTGGGCGGCTTCTTTTGCAGCCGGCAGTTTTGGCTGGTGGGTTTTCGGGTGGGCGGCGATTGTCATGGCAGGAACAATCAGCGGAGCGCTACTTGGGCTGCTCGTTCCAAGGCTGAGTCACTCCCGGCGGTATCTCCAGCATTTCAGGATGCTTTCTTTTGCCGGGCTTCTTGGCAGCTTTCCATTTGCATTTTTCTTCAAGACAATGGATTGGAGAAACTCGTTTTTCACGCCAGAGTGGGTGATTCCTTCATACATTTTCTGGAATCTGGTCATCGCAACTGCACTGCACCGCTGTTTTGGCGGCGATGACCAGGAACAGGCTGCAGGGGATGCACGGGAAGTAGCGCGTTCCTGAGCGTGTATTTCCGAGTTGCGGCTGTTCTGGAGCGCTTCGATTTTTTGGCGTTTTTTCCGGTTGACCGTGGAATTCGGGTTTTCGAGCCTTCTCCTCTACCCTTGAAGCCTTGTTATTCCAAATGGTTCACGGCACGATGCCCGGATGAATGCGATTTTTTTACGCGTTGCCAGGAATCAACCCATGCGTCTGCTGACATTTTTTGGTTTTTTGGTTTGCATTTTTTCGGCATCCGCCTCGACCGAGGCATGCAGAAAATACAAGTTAGCGAATCCTGCTTACGCCCAGTCGCAATGCCAGTGCGACAATTTCCCGACGGCACTGCGAACACCGCCTTCCCGATTTCCCGGCCTTGAACTGACTGCGGCTTGCGATTTTCAAATACGGGACAGCGAACCAGGAGTCGTCGGGGATTTTTTCTTTGAAGGAGAACAGGTGGTTTCCGGAATCCTCCGGCGTGAACCGTCGGATTTCGTGGATGAGTTCACTCTTCTTGGCGAGGAGAGGAGCACATGGCCGCAGAAACCGCCTGTTTTTTTCCGGAGCGTCGTTCATTTGCAATTCAACGACCAACGCATGGCCGAAAAGGTTTTCAAAGCACCCAGGCCGAGTGAAAAGGCTCCGTGCTGGGAGGCCCGGGTGAAATTGAAAATCACGGCGATGCAGTCGGTTTTTGGCTGGGACAACCGCGAGGGGGATTTCCCTCGAAAGTACACGGTGCTGACGATCGGCCCCTATCGAAAATGTGCCAATCCGACGCCCTCTGCACCATGATGGCCTGGCTGCCCGAGATCCGCTCCAGCGCACTCGTGGTGACCGGGTGTCTCTGCCAGAAAGCATGGGAATGCCGATCATGAAAACGACGATGAACAACAACCTGCGCAGGATGACACGGGGACTCGCACTTTCTCTTTGTACGGTTTTTCTGTGTTTTCCGGCACCGCAAATGGCATGGGGCCAGGCAAACGAGGGCGTCGGTTCGCGCTGGCAGCGTTTCAAGGAAATGCGGGAGACACAGCGGGAGAACAGGGAAGCGGCGGTCAGCGAGGAGTCGCTGGGGGCCAAATCGGAGAACACGCGCGCTGACGAATTCGCCGGGCGCGACATGCTGGTTTATGTTCCTTCTTCCCTGCCGCCCAAGGGGCAGCGCGCTTTGCTTGTGGCCTTGCACGGCGGTGGTGGCAATGCGGAGTTCATGCGCGACCACCTGAAGATCAATGGGGTAGCGGAACGCAATGGTTTCATCGTGGCTTATCTGAATGGCTCGGCGGCAGCACGTGTCGGGAGCGGAAAGCTGAAGGCGTGGAATGCCGGAAACGGTTGTTGCGGTACGCCATATCGCGAAAAGATCGACGACATCGGCTATGTCAAGGGTGCCGTGCGGTATCTCGAGCAAAAATACGGCGTGGCGCCGCAACGCAGTTTTGGGGTCGGGCATTCGAACGGGGCGATGATGATGCAGACCTTGTCATGCCAGACCGATCTGTTTGACAAGGTAGCGACGCTGGCAGGAGCCTTGATGAGCGACGTGCCATCCTGCCCGGCCGCCCGCGGCCACACGATTTACAACTACCACGGCGAAAGCGACCAGAATGTACCGATTGTCGGCGGCTTCGGCACCAAAGGCGTCAGCAACATCGAGTTCACGTCGCAGAGCAGGTCGAAAACACTTTTTGAAGCCGCAGGCGGCCGCTATGTGCTGCATGTTTTGCCTGGGGCCGACCATTCGATCGAACATCTGAGCCTCTCTTCACAAAGGCTGGACGGCCTGAGCATCGGAGAGCGCATCGCGCGCGATCTCGGCCTGCTGCTGGATTAACGGAGCATTGTCATGATTCCTCAAAGCTGCCTGCTTCTTGAAAGCAGGAAATTTCCCGTGCTGCCCGGCGAAGACGATGAGATCACCAACGAGGGCATGTACGGAAAGGCGCTTTGCCAGTACCTGCAATCGCACCTGCCACCAGCCGGCATCGAGGTTCCAGCGTTCTGCAACGAGGATTGGGGCTGGTGGCTGGAGGTGCAACGCGGCGCCTTCCGCATGGGGCTTTGCATTTATTCCGACCCGGCGGCACGCGGTGATCCCGAAAGGTATGCGGTGCTCCCTTCCATACACCAGGAAAAGAAATGGTCGTGGGCAAAGTTCAGAAAGATCGATCTTTCGGGAGATGTGCTGGAAATCATTGCCATCGTCGAGCAAGTCCTGAAAAATGACGCGGACATCACCAGAGTAACGAGACACGATGACTTTCCGTTTGAATGAGGCCCGCCCGCTCCACCGCACGCCGGGCATATCAGGATGAACATGCTTCCCGATCTGTTTCGCACCGCGCTAGACGCACTGTTCAGCAAGCGATGGCATTCGACAGCGACAGCAATTACAAACCAGCAAACCAAATGACCGACACCTTCGTCAAATTACTCTGCGTCTTTCCCCTGGCTTTTTGCACCACGCCGCAAAGCTGGTCTTTCGTGCAATCGGCGGGCGGCATGGCACTGACCGAAGCCTTCGTTGAAGAGGGCGAATGGACGCTGGCCGTACGTGCCGACGTTTCCGGCCTGGAGCGCATCACGGTCAAGCCGGCCCGGATCAATTCGGCAATGATCTGCGAACGTACGGCCGCGAGCGTTGAAGGCGATTCGATTTTTCTGACGATCCACACCGGCGTGCTGCGCGATGGCTACAAGCCGAGTTGCCCGCCGGCCCGGCTGGGCCGATTGACCAAAGACCACTACCGGATTTTTTACCGCGGCCCGACCGGTCAATTGCAGCCGCTTGGCGAGCTGGTCCTGAATTACACCACGACGCCGGAGAGTGCGACCATTCGTCCCCTCCCGCCCGCGCCAGACAAGGAAAACCCATGACGCAAAACCTGGTGCTGACTTCGGTCAGCCGCCCTGACCCCGACGAACTGGCCGCCGCGATCCGCTGCTTTGCCGACGACGCCGAAAACACCGATGGCGAAGCCGTGATGCAGGCCGGTCTGGCCATTGTCGGGGAAGTCTGTACGCTGCTCGACGAAGGAAAGAGTGAAGCGCAAGCAATCGCGGCGCTGGGCGAGCGTGGACTGTCCGCAGCCTGCGCCACGCCTTTCGTCGAAAAGGCGCGGGAGATCGTGCAATCGAACGGCAGCCCGACGATTCCCGCCACTGCGGTGAGTCAGGGCAATGCGCCGCAAATTCTCGTGGCAGCGATCATGCTCGTTTTCGCGCTGGCGTTTTTCTTCATCGGCGTCGGCTGAGCGGCGACTTCCACGGTCAACCGGAAAAAACGGCCAAAAAAGGGAAACGTAAAAGCCGGTGAAACACCCCGGTTCTGAAGACATGCAGGCCTTCAGAACCGGGGCAGTGACAACGATCAGGCGTCGAAGACTTCGTTGCCCACCCCGGCCAGCGCGGCATCGCCGGCCATGACGGTTTCGGCGTAGGAAATGGCCTGCGGCAGCATCTGGTCGGCGTAAAAACGGGCAGTGGCCACCTTGGCGCGGTAGAAGGGCTGGTCGCCCTCGCCCTTGTCGAGATAGCCGGCTGCAGCGAGCGCCGCCTTGCCCATGAACCAGCCACCGGTCACGGTCACGGCCAGATGCAGGTAAGGCACGGCGGCAGTCAGCACACCGGAAAGGCCAGTCCTGGCGTTGGCAGCCAGCCATTCGGTAGCGCCCGTCCACGCCTTGAGAGCGACGCCGAGGCGCTGACCGATGGCTTGCAATTCCGGCTTGCCGGACGTACCGAGCGCCTTGGCGGTGGCATAGACCTCGCCGAAAACGAGCTTGGCAGTCTCACCCTGATCGCGCATCAGCTTGCGGAACAGCAGGTCGTTGGCCTGGATGCCGGTGGTGCCTTCGTAGATAGTGGTGATGCGCGAATCGCGCCAGTGCTGCGCCGCGCCGGTTTCCTCGATGTAGCCCATGCCGCCATAGATCTGGACACCGAGCGAGGTGACGTCGATGCCCATTTCGGTGCTGCCGCCCTTGACGATGGGAATCATGAATTCGGCCAGCCAGAGGTTGCGCTTCTTTTCTTCGGCATCGCCGGCCACATGCGCGCGGTCGAGCAGGCCGGCGGTGTAGTAGGCCATGGCGCGGCAGGCTTCGACGCGGCATTTCATCAGCATCAGCATGCGCCGGATGTCGGGATGGTGGTCGATGGTAACGAGCGCTTCGCCGGTCAGCGCGTCACGCCCCTGCTTGCGTTCGCGGGCATAGCCCAGCGCCTGCTGGTAGGCGCGTTCGCCGAGGGCAACGCCTTGCAGGCCGACGCCGAGGCGGGCTTCGTTCATCATGATGAACATGTACTCGAGGCCACGATTCGCCTCGCCGAGCAGGTAGCCGATGGCGCCCTCACCCTTGTCGCCGTAGGCCATGACGCAGGTCGGGCTGGCATGGATGCCGACCTTGTGTTCGAGGGAAATGCAGTAAGCGTCGTTGCGCGCGCCGAGCGAACCATCGGCGTTCACCAGGAATTTCGGCACCAGGAACATCGAGATGCCCTTCACGCCTGCCGGTGCATCCGGCAGGCGGGCGAGCACGAGATGGACGATGTTGTCCGTCATGTCGTGGTCGCCGTAGGTGATGAAGATCTTTTGGCCGAAGACGCGGTAGGTGCCATCGGCCTGCGGCTCGGCGCGGGAACGGATGAGCGCCAGGTCGGAACCGGCCTGCGGCTCGGTCAGGTTCATCGTGCCGGTCCATTCGCCGGAAACCATCTTTTCCAGGAAGACGGCCTTAAGTTCGTCGCTCGCGCAGGTGAGCAGCGCTTCGACGGCGCCGGTGGTGAGCAAGGGGCCGAGGCTGAAAGCCATGTTGGCGGAACAGAGCATTTCCTTGGCGGCGATGCCCAGCGTATCCGGCAGGCCCTGGCCACCGAATTCCGGCGGCAGGGTGATACCGTTCCAGCCGGCTTCACGGTATTGCGCGTAGGCCTCTTTCCAGCCCGGCGGCGTGGTGACGCCGTCGGCCGTCAGCTTGCAGCCTTCCTTGTCGCCCACGCGGTTGAGCGGGGCGAGTACTTCGCCGGTGAATCTGGCCGCTTCGTCGAGAATGGCCTCGGCCAGATCCGGTGTCGCTTCTTCAAAACCGGGCATGGCACTCAGTTCCCGGAAGCCGGCCAGCTCTTCCATGACAAAACGCATGTCCTTCACGGGCGCACGGTAGTCGCTCATTTTTGCTGTCTCCTTTTAGGTTTTTATCAGTACGGGTTATTGCACAGCGCTGCTTTTGCGGCGCGGTATTCCTGCTTCAATCGATCAATCAGGTCGGCCGTGGGCAATACGTCGCCGATGTTGCCGACACCCTGCCCGGCACCCCAGATATCCTTCCACGCTTTGGCATCGCGGGCGCCGCCGAAGCTCATCGCCGACTTGTCCTTCTCCGGCAGATTGGCGGGGTCAAGGCCGGCGGCGAGGATGCTTTTCTTGAGGTAGTTGCCATGCACGCCGGTGAAGTACGGGGTGTAGACCACGTCGGTAGCGGCCGAATCGACAATCGCCTGTTTGTAGGCCTCGACCGCGTTGGCTTCATGGGTGGCGATGAAACGCGTACCCATGTAGGCCACGTCGGCGCCCATCGCCTGCGCGGCAAGAATGGCGCTGCCGTTGGTGATCGAACCGGAAAGCGCAATCGGGCCATCGTAGAACTTGCGGATCTCGCCGACCAATGCAAACGGACTGAGCGTGCCGGCATGACCGCCCGCCCCGGCGCAGACCAAGATCAGGCCGTCGACACCGGCTTCGAGCGCTTTTTCGGCATGGCGCACGCTGATCACGTCGTGGAAGACCTTGCCGCCGTAGGCATGCACGTGCGGCACGATGGCGGTCGGCGCCGACAGGCTGGTGATGATGAGCGGTACCTCATGCTTCACGCAGAGCGCCATGTCGTGTTCCAGGCGCTCGTTCGAGGGATGGATGATCTGGTTCACCGCGAATGGTGCGGCCTTCGGGTCAGCGGCCAGCTCAGCCTTGATGCGTGTCAGCCAGTCGTCGAGCAGTTCCTTCGGCCGGGCATTGAGCGCCGGAAAGGAGCCAATCAGCCCGCCCTTGCACTGGGCAATGACCAGATCGGGGTTGGACACAATGAACATCGGCGCGCAGATCACAGGCAGCGCGAGGTTACGGTTGAGCGATGCTGGAATCGGCATTACGCCTCCTCTTTCAGGGCACGACGCAGGATCTTGCCGACGTTGGTACGCGGCAGGTCGTCACGGAATTCGACATGCTTGGGAATCTTGTAGCCGGTGAGCAGGCCGCGGCAGTGTTCGATCAGGGCGCGTTCATTCACCGAGGCATCCTTGCGCACCACAAATATTTTCACGGCCTCGCCGGAATGCTCGTCGGGCACCCCGATGGCCGCCACTTCGCGTACACCCGGATGCATGGCGACGGCTTCCTCGACTTCGTTCGGATAGACATTGAAACCGGAGACCAGAATCATGTCCTTCTTGCGGTCGACCAGAAAAACGAAGCCTTTCGGGTCGACATAGCCGATGTCGCCCGTCCGCAGGAAGCCGTCAGCGCCGAGCACCAATGCAGTTTCCTCCGGACGCTGCCAGTAACCGGCCATGACCTGCGGGCCGCGAATGCAGATTTCGCCGACCTGACCTTGCGATACTTCCTTGCCGTGATCGTCGCGAATGCTGACTTCTGTCGAGGAGATCGGCAGGCCGATGGCGCCGTTGAACTCGTGCATGTCGAGCGGATTGATGGTCGCCGCCGGCGAGGTTTCCGTCAGACCGTAGGCCTGCAACAGCGGCACGCCGACCGTTTTCAGCCAGCGCTCGGCGACCGGCGCCTGCACCGCCATGCCGCCGCCCAGCGTGACGTTCATGGTCGAAAAATCGAGTTTGGCAAAGTCGGGGTTATCAAGCAGGGCATTGAACAGGGTATTGACACCGGTCACCACGGTGACCGGGTACTTGCCCCATTCCTTGACGAAGCCGGGTATGTCGCGCGGATTGGCAATGAGCAGGTTGCGCGCGCCGATCATCACGAAGGTCAGGCAGTTCGCCGTCAACGCAAAGATGTGATAGAGCGGCAGCGCCGTGATGATGAATTCTTCGCCATCCCTGACCACCGGCTTGATCCAGGCATGGGCCTGCATGACGTTGGAAGCGATGTTGCCGTGCGTCAGCATCGCGCCCTTGGAAACGCCGGTCGTGCCGCCGGTGTATTGCAGGAAGGCGACATCATCGTGATTCAGGGCCACCGGTTGCGCACCGTGCCGCCGGCCACGCGCCAATGCTTCCTTGAACTTGATAGCGCCGGGCAGCTTCCAGGCCGGCACCAGTTTCTTGACGTAACGAACGACGAAATTGACCAGCGCCCCCTTTACGCCACCGAGCATTTCGCCCATCGGCGTCACGACAACATGCTTGATCGCGGTATGGGCGATGACCTGCTCCAGCGTGTGGGCGAAATTCTCGACGATGACGATGGCGGTCGCCCCGCAATCCTTCATCTGGTGTTCCAGCTCACGCGGGGTGTACAGCGGGTTGCAATTGACGACGGTGCAACCGGCCCGCAGCGTACCAAACAGCGCCACCGGATATTGCAGCAGGTTGGGCATCATCAGCGCCACACGATCCCCCTTCTTCAGGCCGATCGACTGCAACCAGCCGGCAAAAGCCCTGATCTGCTCGTCAAGCTCGCCATAGGTCATCGTGCGATCCATGCTGATGTAGGCGACCTTGTCGGCGTAGGTGGCGCAGGCCTGTTCGACCAGCGCCACCAGCGACGGCACGTGATCGATGCTGATGTCGGCCGGCACCCCTTGCGGGTAGCTCTTCAGCCAGATTCTTTCCATGTCCCTCTCCTCCTCCAAAGCTTCAGATGCCGAGCAGCGCCTTCTTGAGCGAGGCGTCCACCGGCTTGTCTCCCAGCCAGACCTTGAGCAATGCGCGGGCAAAACCGGCACCGGCCACTTTGCCGCGCGCTTCACCGTTCAGACTGACCGCGATGCCGTCGGCCTGAAAGTCGATGGCCACGGTATCACCTTCCTTGACCTTGCCGATGCTTTTCATGATGCCGGCCAGTTGCTCCGACTGGCTCTTGATCTCGGCCAGTTCGGCCGGCGTGTTGTTGCTGTTCAGGCCGTCTTCTAGCGCCTCGTGCAAGGCGTCAGCCCCCAGATCGCGCAGCAGGCGCATCTGCATCCGGCGCGGCGCCGTGCTGTCGAGCAGCGTAGCCGGCGTGGGCGATTTCTGGCTGGCGTACAGCGCGCCGACGTATACCTTGATGAACAACTTGCTGCGCAAGCCGGCGCCATTCAGCACCAGTTCGCTGTTCCCGACGCGCAGGCTGTCTTCCACCTTGATGCCTGCCACCTCGGCCGCATACAGGCCGGGGGCAAGCAGCGCCCCCAGCAGGGCTGCGCGGCGGATGCTTTTTGCTATTTTCATGTGTCTCCTCCAGCCACTTTTTGTCGATAAAAATTTTTCTCGGCAATATAAACCGTGCGCTCGACCACGGCATGCACCACGCCATGAGCATCCTTCAATTCGACCAGAAAAGTCTGCTCAAGCTCCGGGTTTTCGGCCAGCGCAGCATGAATGCCGTCAATCTCTTCCGCACTCAGTACAAAATCCGCGTACAGCGTCGAATAGCCCGGCTTGCGATAACGGATGCTCGCCGATTTGTCCCACACGATAAACCCGTCGCCCAGCGCCGCCATCAGCATCATCGGATGCGCGCCGTCGGTGATCGCAAACAGCGAGCCACCGTAGAGTGAACCGACAATGTTCTTGGTCTTCCAGTTGAGGGGCAGGGAAATGCGGATGTGGCGCAGGTCGCGCGCCACATGCACCACCCGCCCGCCCGTGCCACGAAAAGCCGGATGAAAATTGAAGCCCAGACGCACCATTCGCGCCCGCCAGGTCGGAGAAAGTTTGGCCAGCCAGGCGGGTTTCATATTGGTGTTTTTGGGCGTTTTTTCGGGTTGACCCTAGGGCCAGCCTTAGCTTCCATGGTCGTGGAATTCTCAGATTCGCTCGATGATGCCGGCAGCGCCCATGCCGGTGCCGATGCACATGGTCACCATGCCGTACCTGCCGCCGGTGCGCTGCAAACCGTGCGCAACGGTGGCGATGCGGATGGCGCCGGTGGCACCGAGCGGGTGGCCAAGTGCGATGGCGCCGCCGAGCGGATTCACCTTGTCCGGATTGATGCCGAGCTCCTGCATGACGGCGATGGACTGGGCGGCGAAAGCTTCATTGAGTTCGATCCAGTCGAGGTCGTCCTGCGTGATGCCAACCTGCGCCAGCACCTTGGGAATCGCCGCGACCGGGCCGATGCCCATGATCTCCGGTGCCACGCCGCCCACGGCATAGCCGGCAAAGCGGGCGAGCGGCGTCAGGTTGTATTCCTTAAGCACCTTTTCCGACACCAGCATGACGGCAGCGGCGCCATCCGACATTTGCGACGAGTTGCCGGCAGTCACCGAACCACGCGCGTGGAAAACCGGCTTCAGCTTTGCCAGCTTGTCGAGTGCGGAATCTGGGCGCGGCCCTTCGTCGGTATCGGCGATGCGTTCGCGCACGACGATTTCGCCGGTGGCCAGATCGGGCAGGCTTTCACGAATGGTGTAGGGCGTGATCTCGGCCTTGAAATGGCCGGCGGCAATGGCGGCACAGGCGCGGCGGTGCGATTCGACGGCGAAGGCATCCTGCGCTTCACGGCCGATTTTCCACTGGTTCGCCACCTTTTCGGCGGTCAGGCCCATGCCGTAGGCGATGCCGACGTTTTCATCGGTGAAGATGGCCGGATTCATCGCCATCTTGTTGCCCATCATCTGCGGCATAACCGACATCGACTCGGTGCCGGCGGCAATCATCACATCGGCCAGGCCGAGGCGGATCTGGTTGGCAGCATCGGCCACCGCCTGCACCCCGGAGGAGCAGAAGCGGTTGATGGTGATACCCGGTACGGTGATCGGCAGGCCGGCCAGCAGCAGGCCGATGCGGGCGACGTTCATGCCCTGCTCGCCCTCAGGCATGGCACAGCCGACAATGACGTCGCCGATGCGCGCCGGGTCGATGCCCGGAACCTGGGCGACCACGGCCTTGATGGCATGGGCCAGCATGTCGTCCGGCCGCACGTTCCTGAACATGCCGTTCTTCTTGGCCACCGGCAGTCGGGTGGCGGCGACGATGTAAGCGTCTTGTATTTGTTTGGTCATTTTTAGATGTCTCCTGGCCCGATTAATTACGTAAGGATTTGCCGGTATCGAGCATGTGCTTGATGCGGGCCTGGGTCATGGGGTCCTTGAGCAGTTCGACAAAGAGCCGGCGCTCGACGGTAAGCAGCCATTCCTCGTCGACCCGGCTGCCGGCTTCGATCTCGCCACCGCACAGGGCAATGGCGGCCGACTTGGCGACCTTGTAGTCGTGTGCGGAAATCATGCCGCCTTCCTTCATGTTGACCAGCATCATCTCCAGCGTTGCGATGCCGGTCTTGCCGGCCACCGGAATGTCGCGTGCCATCGGGGGCGGAGCGTAACCGGCATCGGCCATGGCACGGGCTTCGCGGATGGCGACCCAGAGCAGTTCGTGGGCGTTGAAAAGAATGGGGTCGCCGGGTTTTGCAAAGCCGAACTCGACCGTCTCGACCGCGCTCTTCGCCACCTTGGCCATGGCGATGGTCATGAAGGCGTTTTGCAGGTAGTTGAAGACTTCGCCCGGCACGTTCGACTGGGCGGCCCAGTCGGCGGCGCGCACAGCGAATTCCTTGCAGCCACCGCCGGCCGGAATCAGGCCGACCCCGGCTTCAACCAGCCCGACGTAGCTTTCCAGCGCCATGACACGCTTGCCGGCGTGCATGACGAACTCGCAACCGCCGCCCAGCGCCATGCCCTGCACTGCAGCGACGGTCGGCACCTGCGCGTATTTCAGGGTCTGCGAAGCACGCTGGAACTTTTCGACGGTCGCTTCAAGCACATCGAACTGGCCGGCCGCGATGGCTTCGGAAACCTGCGCCAGGTTGGCACCGACGGCAAACGGCGCTTCGTGCCAGACGACCACGCCATCAAGCGTCGTTTCAGCTTGACGGACGGCAGCGATCAGACCGTCGAGCACCTCGTCGCCGATGGTGTGCATCTTGGACTTGAACGAAATAATGCCAATTTTCGCGTCGACCGCAGGAATCGACCACAGGCGCACCCCGTCGTTCTCGAACAGGGTTTCGCCGGTTTTTTCCGGCACAACAGCGGCTTCGCCAAGCACACGTTCGGGGAACAGCTGACGTTGATAGACGGGCAAGGTCGAACGCGGCACATAGGCATTCCTGCTGGCAGAGTACGACCCCTGCGCGGCATGCACTCCAGTGCGCCCGCTTTCCAGCGCCCAGCCCGGCAGCGGCGTATTGCTCATGGCCTTGCCGGCGGCGACGTCGGCAGCGATCGCCTGGGCGATGTCGCTCCAGCCGGCAGCCTGCCAGGTTTCGAACGGCCCCTGCGTCCAGCCGAAGCCCCAGCGCATGGCGAAATCGAGGTCACGTGCATTGTCGGCGACGCTTTCGAGCTGCACGGCAGCGTAGTGGAAAATATCGCGGAAGATGGCCCACAGGAATTGCGCCTGCGGATGCGCCGAGCTGCGCAGGGCGGCGAATTTCTCGGCCGGGTTCTTCATTTTCAGGATGGCGCCGACTTCCTCGGCAACCTCACCCACCGAAGCACGGTAATCCTGCTTCGCCAGGTCGAGTACCTGGATTTCCTTGCCCTGCTTCCTGAAGATGCCGCAGCGTGTCTTTTGCCCCAGCGTGCCCTGGCCGATCAGCGCCTGCAACCAGGCTGGCGTCGTGAAGTAGGCATGCCACGGGTCGTTGGGCAGCGTGTCCTGCATGGTCTTGACGACATGCGCCAGGGTATCGAGGCCGACCACGTCGGCGGTGCGATAGGTGGCGCTCTTCGGACGACCGATCTTCGGACCGGTCAGTGCATCGACCTCATCGAAACCGAGGCCGAAGGCCTGGGTGTGGTGCATGACGGCGAGAATCGAAAAGACGCCGATGCGATTGGCGACGAAGTTCGGGGTATCCAGCGCACGGATGACACCCTTGCCGAGGCGCGAGGTCAGCCAGGTTTCCAGTGCATCCAGCGTCGCCGCGTCGGTGCTCTGCGTGCCGATGATCTCGACCAGGTGCATGTAGCGCGGCGGGTTGAAGAAGTGGATGCCGCAGAAGCGCGGCCGGACCGCTTCCGGCAGGCCTTGCGCCAGCGCGTTCATCGACAGGCCGGAGGTGTTGGAAGCGACGATGGCATTGGCACCGATGTGCGGCGCGATCTTGGCGTAGAGGTCGTTCTTCCAGTCCATGCGCTCGGCGATCGCCTCGATGACGAGGTCGCACTCGGCGAGCAGCGGCAGGTGCTCGTCGTAATTGGCGGCATCGATGAACTTGAGCTTGCCCTTGCTGGCGAGCGGCGCCGGGTCGAGCTTCTTGAGGCCATCAAGGGCCTTCCTGACGATAGCGTTCTTGTCTCCTTCTTTCGCCGGCAAGTCGAACAGCACGACCGGCACGTTGGCATTAGCGAGGTGCGCGGCAATCTGCGCCCCCATCACGCCGGCGCCGAGTACGGCAGCCTTTTTCACGATCAGCTTTTTCAAGCGCTTCTCCTTTTGGTCTGTTTTTGTTGGTCGCTTTAATAATAAAACGAACGTTTGAATTATAGATAGAGCAAGCCCACGGTCAACTAAAATTTTGACTCAGTTTCAAAAAAAATCCCCGGACCAGCCGGGGATCGAATCATGCAAGGGATCTGGAATCAGAAGTTGTAGTTGAGTTGCAGTCCCAGACTGTCGACGCTGGTTTCAAAGTCACCCCGAATAACCTGACGCTTGGCGCTGGCCGGAAAATAAACCGCCCGTTCAGTCTTGGCATCGGCAAAGAAAATATGGGTGTAGCCCACATCAACCGATGCCGCCTTGGATAGCTGGTAACGAGCACCAACTGATAGCCAGGTACGGTCCGAATCCGGCAGTGTCATGGTGCGGTCTTCGGCGGATTTGACCGGTGACTTGTCATGGGCTATGCCAAACTTCAGTTTCCAGGTTTCGTTCAACTGGTAATTCGCTCCCAGGCCGACCCGCCAGGTATCCTTGAAGTTGTAGCTCAGTGCGCTCAGATTGGCGCCCGTACTCTTGTTCTTCAGTTGGATGGTGTCAACAACACTCCAGTCTGTCCAGGTGATGTCAGCCAGCATTTCCAGCCTGTCACCAATTTTTTGGGACAGGGCCAGAGACGCCGTGGCTGGGGTCTTCAGTTTTGCCTTGATATCCTGATTGACCAGAACGCCAGGCACCTGAGTATTGAATTTCTGTCTTCCTTCCAGATTGAATTCAAGCTCGGAACGATAAGTCAAACCGATACGAGTTGTTGCAGTCGGCTGGAACATGAGGCCAAGGTTGTAACCCACATCCCAGTCTTCACCTTTCACATCAAGGTAGTTGTTGGCGGGAAAGCCGGCCAGCGTCGAAGCAGGAACCCCCTGCTTGAACTGGGTTTCATTGTGGGCGAAGTTAAGACCACCGCCGATCGAGAACATGTCATTCACCTTGTAGGCGATCGACGGATTGATGTTGATCTGCTCGATATCCGCGTAGTAACCGGCATTACGACCGATGAAACTGAATGAATATTCGGAAACATTGCCGAAAGTCGGCGAAATGCCAAGGCCTACCGACAAATTGGAATTTACCGAGTACGCCCAGTAGCCGAAGGGAATAAAGGATGTTCCACCGGCATCACCACCATCGGTTGTACCCAATGGAAAAGCCGGACTCACTGTCGTCGAACCATCGTTCGAAAACTTGATCGAGCGATGCAGGATGGTTCCACCGGCAGAAATGTTGTGCCCCTGTGGCAGATAAGTCATCCCGGCCGGATTCCACATGACCGTGCCTGCGTCTTCAGCAGCAGCTGCAGCGCCGGCGAAGGCATTGCCGTTCCCCGAACCGGTCTGGTTTTGCAGCTGGAAACCGGAGGCTGCGGCGCCCCCTGAAAAGGCGATGGCGATCAACGCCGTGAGCAGGCGCGGTTTGATGGTGTTATGCATTGATTTGTCTCCTGTATTTTAGTTTTTTGGGGAATCCCCCGGCACTACCGTTGCGATTAAATCTCAAACAGGCGTTTGAAATACTGTTTGATCGATCAATAAACAACTCCTCTGTTGGAAATTAACAACATTGTTTCAATTCCTTGTTTTTCGGGCATTCAACGGGCCGCCCGTGAACGGTGCGAACCCCGTACCGAAGATCACGCCGGCATCGGCCAGATCGGCATCAGCAACGATGCCGTCGGCGACGAGCCGTTCGGTACGGTCAACCAGAAATTTGGCCAATTTTTCGCCGAGCCCGACGGGCGGCGTTCCGGCCGGCGATTTGCTCGCCCGTCCGGAGGACCAGTCGTAGAAGCCCTGCCCGCTCTTTTTGCCAAGCTGATTTTTCCCGACGCGCTCACTCAGGCAGCGTGGCGCCTCAGCGCCATCGGCGAGTTGTTTACCCGCCGCCATGGCAATATCAAGGCCGACTGTGTCGATCAGTTCGATCGGCCCCATGGGCATGCCGAAATCGAGCATGGCCTTGTCCACCGTTTCCGGTGCAATGCCGTCGTCGACGGCGCGCATCGCGGCCAACATGTAGGGTGCCAGCACGGCGTTGACCAGGAAGCCCGGTGCACTCTTCACCGGCAAGGGCAACTTGTCGATCTGCTTCACGAACGCACAGGCAGCTTGCACGACAGCCTGATCGACGCCGTCGGTTTCGACGACTTCGACCAGCGGCATCATCGCCACCGGGTTGAAAAAGTGGATGCCGACCAGGCGTTCCGGCTTGGCGAGCACCGTGCGCAGGTCTTCGAGCCGCAGGCTGGAGGTATTGGTGGCGAGCACGGCACCCGGCTTCATACGTGGTTCGAGCGACTTGAACAGCGCGTGCTTGGCTTCGACGTTCTCGAAAATGGCTTCGATGACGACATCAGCGTGGGCAACCCCATCGCCGTTCGGATCAGGAATCAGGCGGTCGAAAGCGTCGCGAATCCTGAGCGGATCACGCAGCCGTTTGCTGAACAGGGCATTCGCCCGCTTGATGGCCGGCGCGATACGTTCCTGCGTCTGGTCCTGCAAGCTCACAGTCAGCCCGCGCAGGGCGCACCAGGCGGCGATGTCGCCCCCCATGACGCCGGCACCGATGACATGCACGCGCTGCGCCTTGAAATCGGACGTCTTGCCAAAGCTTTTCAGGCGTTCTTGCAGGAAGAACACGCGCACCAGGTTTTTCGCCGTCGGCGAATGGATGATGCGGTCGATGATTTCCGGTGCGGCGAGTGCGTTTCCGCCGTGGTTTTCCCACAAGTCGATGATCGCGTAAGGCGCCGGATAATGTTCCGGGCGCGCCTTTTTCGCTACCTGCTTGCGGGCACCGTTGGCGACGACAGCCTTGAGCGGACCGTTCAGGATGCGCTGAAGCAGCGGCAGCGGCCGGCGCGGCTGGCCGGACATGAGCAGCTGCCGGGCTGCCATTTCCATGACGCGCGGCGGAACGCAGTCATCCGCCAATCCCATTTTTTTGGCTTTTTTCGCGTCGACCGTGCGACCCGTCAGCATCAGGTCCAGCGCTGCCGCCGGGCCAACCCGTTGCGGCAAACGCAGCATGCCGCCCCAGCCAGGGAAGATGCCGAGCATGACTTCCGGCAACCCCATTTTGGTACCCGGCACATCCACCGCCAGCAGGTAGCGGCAAGCCAGCGCAAGCTCAAGACCACCACCCAGGCAGTGACCGTTGACCAGTGCCAGCGTCGGGTAGCGCACGGCGGCAAGACGGTTGAACAGCGTCCAGCCCCGTTCGACCAGCACCCGCCCGCTCTCCGGCGTATCGAGCCGGGTAAATTCCTCGATGTCAGCGCCGGCGATGAAGCCCGCTTCCTTGCCAGAGCGGACGATCAGTCCGGCCGGCGGGTAGAGGTCGAGCTGGTCGAGAATCTGTCCGAACTCGGCCATCACCTCAGCCGACAAGGAATTGGCACTTTCGCCGGCCTTGTCGAGCACCGCGACCACGATGCCGCTATCTTCCCTGTTCACTTGCCAGTGTTTCATCAGCAGGCCTCCACCAGCATCGCCCCGCCCAGACCACCACCGATACAGATGGTCGCAATCCCGCGTTTCGCCTTGTTCCGGCGCAAGACGTTGAGCAGATGCAGCACGATGCGCGCCCCCGAGGCGCCGACCGGGTGGCCGATGGCGATGGCGCCGCCGTCGACGTTGAGCTTCTCTTCGTCCAGGCTGCCGAAGGCACCGGGCAGGTCGAGCTGCTCGCGGCAGTATTCGTCGGATTTCCACGCCGCCTGGCAGCCGAGCACCTGCGCTGCGAAGGCTTCGTTGAGTTCCCAGTAATCGACGTCGTTGAGACCGAGGCCATGGCGTTGCAGGATGGGGGTTGCGGCATGCACCGGGCCGAGGCCCATCTGTGCCGGGTCGAGGCCGGCCCATTCGCTGTCGACGATCCTGCCGATAGGCTTGAGGCCCCATTTCTGGACGGCCTCTTCGGAGGCCAGAATCACCCAGGCGGCGCCGTCGGTGATCTGCGAGCTATTGGCGGCTGTGATGTTGCCGTATTTCTTGTCGAAGAAGGGCTTGAGCTTGGCCATGCCGGCCATGCTGGCGTCGGCCCGCACGCCGTCGTCTTCGGCGTAGATTTTGCCCTGGCCGTCAACGACCGGAACGATCTCGTCGAAGTAGCCGGCCGCCCGCGCCGACATCGCCTTCAGATGGCTTTTGACGGCGAATTCGTCCATCTGCTGGCGGTTGATGCCGAATTTCCACGCCAGGTTCTCGGCCGTCTGGCCCATGAGCAGGCCGACGACGGGATCGGTCAGCCCCTTCATGAGACCGATGACCGGCTTGAGCAACTCGCCCACGGGCAATTTCAAAAAATGACCCATTTTCTGGTTGACCGTGCGCAGGCTCATCATGCCGGCAAACCAGCGCACCATCGCATCCGAATAAAGCAGCGGCGCGCGTGACAGCGCATCGACGCCGCCGGCCAGCACCAATTCGGATCGCCCGCACTGGATGTTGGCGATGGCCGAATCGATGGCCTGCATGCCCGAGGCGCAGTTGCGCATGACCGTCCAGCCCGGCACCTTGCGGCCGCAGCCGAGGCGCAAAGCGACCATGCGGCCGATGTTGGTCTCATCGGGCGACGGCGCGGCGCAGCCGAGGATGACCTCGTCGAGATCGCTCGGCGCAAACGGCTGGCGCAACAGCAAGGCGCGGCCGGCCTGCGTCGCGAGGTCGGAAGCCGCGAACGGCCCCGGCCCCTTCTGCGCCTTCAGGAAAGGCGAACGCGCGCCGTCGACGATGTAGATCGTTTTGGCCATGCTTACGCCGCCATCCGGCATTCAGCCGGCTTGTTCGCCGTCGCCACGCCGTAGTCGAACGGGAAGTCGTCGACATGGACGACGATGTCGCGCAGGTGATTGCGTTCCTTCATGATCTCGTAATCCGTCTGCGTAATCACACCGGTCTCGAAGGCCACCGTGGCGATGTCACGTACGTTGGCCAGCGGGTTGTTGTCGAAATGACCATCCTTTTCCGCCGCCCTAATCCGCGCCTCGATGGGCTCGGCCAGCAAGGTGGCGCGCAGGGCCAGTTCGATGGCGCCGACCGGCTCGCTTTCGGTCATCGGCAGGTAGCACTCGGCGGTCAGGCGGTCGCGTGTGGCCGATGGCGCGATGAGCGTCTTCGCCACCTCATGCCCGACCTCGTCGGACGGCACGACGTAGGGATGGCCCCACGGGAAGATCGAGCGGTGCAGGAAGCTGGCGATGAAGCGCACCGGGAAGTTGGCGATGACGCCGTCGAAGGCCTGCTGCGCCTTGTACATCGC
>CAZOWA010000036.1:0-31605 GCA_964583695.1 uncultured Dechloromonas sp. | reverse complement strand
CGATCGAAATTTCTTCATCGACACAGCGCTCGATCAGACGCTCGTCAATTCCTTCGTACCGACCGCAAAGAAGGATCAGCCCTTCATCGCCCGTCGCCAACTGCATCACCCGTTCATGGGTGAGCGGTGCGCCCTGCGGCGAGAGGTAGATGACCCGGCTCTTCGCCAGCCCTGCCTCACGCTGCTGCACCTTCGCCGCGTTGATCGCCTTCTCCAGCGGCCCCGGCTGCATCAGCATGCCCGGCCCGCCCCCGAAGGGACGATCATCGACGCGCCGCCAGGCATTCTCGGCGAAATCGCGAGGATTCCAGCCTTGCCACACCCAGCGCTGCTCTTCCAGCGCCCGGCGCGTAATGCCACTTTCCGTCACTGCCACGAACATCTCCGGAAAGAGGGTCACGCAGTCAAACCGGATCACCAGTCGCTGCCCCACTCCACCCGGATGCATCCGGCCTTTTTGTCTACCGCCAATACGACAGCGGAAACAAAGGGCAGCAGACGTTCGGTTTCATCTTCAGCCACCACGCGCAATACGTCGTTGGCTCCCGTCTCGAGCAACCCTGCCACTTTGCCCAGTTGCTCGCCTGCAGAATTGATCACATCAAGGCCGATCAGATCGGCCCAGTAAAACTCATCCTTGTCGGTTTCCGGCAACTCTTCGCGCGGTGCCCCGACCAGAATACCCTTCATAGCCTCAGCGGTAGTGCGATCGGCAACGCCATCAAGCAGCACCACTACACCATTGGCGTGAATCTTAAAGCCTTTCAGCTTGCACTCACGCCAAGGTTCGCCTTCCTTTGCGACCCACCAGACAGGCATTTTTGCCCATGCCTGCGGATCGTCGCCAAAAGGGTGCAGCCTCAACCAGCCCTGTATCCCGTAAGGGTCGACAATTCGACCCAGGACAACAATATCTTCGCCAGCCAAGGCCAAAACGACTTAGGCAGCCTGCTGAGCGGCGTGCTGCTTGACCAGACGGGCAACCGTCGGGGACAACTGGGCACCGTTCTGCTGCCAGTAGGCCAGGCGATCAACGGCAACACGAAGGCTTTCGGCATTGCCGGAAGCAACCGGATTGTAGAAACCGATGCGCTCGACAAAACGGCCATCACGGCGGTTACGGGAATCGGTCACAACCATGTTGTAGAACGGGCGCTTCTTGGCGCCACTACGGGCAAGGCGGATAACAACCATCGTTATTCTTTCGTTAGCTGGAAAAAAGACCGCAGATTATAGCGCTTTATCAAGGAAAAACAAGCCACTTAGAAGAACACAGGGAAGTCACTGATAGAAGACGCAAAAGACCGGAATTTAATTCGTCCGCCCGGTTCACCGGATGGCGCGAGCGTAAATTTTTGTTATCCTGAGCAAAGAATGGATACGACGCCGGAAAACCCCACCCTCCCCGCTTCCGAGGCCAACATCAAGAGCATACTTGGTTGGCTCGCACTCGCGCACGGCCGCACCGGCAGCGAAGACTCCGACCAGCTCAGCCAACAGCTGCTGCTGCTGAGAGAAACGGCCATTCCGACAGATCAGCGTATCAAGTTGCTTGACCTCCTTTACGGTCAGGCTGAACGCATAGTCGAAGCTGAGCTGCCCCAGCTTCGGGAAGTATCCCTGCCAGTATCGCGCAAGATACGCCAGCGTGTGAAAGCATTGCTCGACCTTCTTGAAACACTTACTCAAGATTACTTCAATACGCTGGCCGAAATGTTTGACCCGCTCGGCGCCAGCACGCTACGCCCGCCACACGCGTCGATTCGCAAGGCTATGCATGCAATTTCGTGGCAGATCAACATCAGTCATCTGCTGGCCTCACCGAGCAGCATCGGCATCTGGCAGCAGTTGCACGCCGCTTTCCGTACAGCAAAGCGCATTGGCCAGGAGAATTTTCCTGGTCCCGCAGGGGCTCCCCCGATCCAGAGGGTCTACACCAACATACTGCTTGCGGCGATTGCCCAACCGGCATCCTTTTCATCGGCAGAACTCGAATTCATCAGGGAATACATTGAGCGCAGCCCGCTTGAAATCCTGCTTCTGAAAGAACCTCCTGCAGACCATACCGGGGTTTTCTGGATCGATCTGGAGCGCGACTTCCCGGCACACGCCCTGGTTCGTCGCACTCCGCCTCCCGACACTCAGGTACTTTACTTTTCCTGTGACGAAATGGCCCGGCGCGCGAACCAGCACCGAGCCGATTTGCAAAAGGGCGTCACGTCAAATGCACTCGACTTGCCGGTGTTTGCCGAAACACATGCCGGAAAAGGCGTTCTGCAGCGCCTGGCTAGCCTCTGGGGACATCCGGCTAAACGCAGGTTTCCCCGACGGCGACAATCCTACCGGGCAAATCTGTGTTCCGGGCTTGATCAACTCTGGCGCCTGATGAAAACGCCGGGGAAATATGTCCCGCTCAGCGAATGGATGGTCACCAACGAAAGTCCGGATGGCTATGCCCTGATGCACATGTCAGGACATACCGAAAATGTGCGGATCGGTGACATCGTCGCCCTGCAATCGCTCAGTGACGATTCCGGCGACAAGCTGTGGCGCATCTGCATTATCCGCTGGGCAATATCTGAGAATCCGGAACACGTCGAAATAGGCTTGCAATTACTCTCGCCACGTGCAATTGCTGCTGAAATCGCACAGCCGCACGACAAAGCGACCGGAAGCATCGCTGCGCTCATCCTCCCCAAAACACCACCTCTGCGTCAAAGCGAGTCCATGGTTGTTCCTGCCGGAGTGCTTCGTGAAAACACACGCCGCATCGTGGTTCTGGTGGAAAAAGGCAATCTTGAAGTGCGACAGGTGCGCGCCACCCGCCTTGACGAGCAAACCAGCTCAATCGATGTTTTCAGCGTGTCGCCGGACGATTTAAGTTAGCCACGATCAATCCACCGAAGAGAACGACCGCCCACGACGCATGTAACCAGCCGAGGAAGAGCGGGAAGGTTGCAAACGCCCCATATACGCTTTTGAGCGTAACCGAACTCGCCAGATAAAGCTCAAAAAGCTTCTGCATCACAGAAAACGCTACCGCCGCAAAAGCGCCGCCAAACAGGGCAGCCCTTTTCGAAACCGGTGCGTTGGGTACAGCGTAATACAAAAAGGAAAAAAACAACCCAAGCAAGATTGCCGCACCGGCTTTCAGGACAAACCTGCGAATCCACAAAGGTTCATCGAAGAACCCCAGAGAAGTGCTTACCGCAAAAGAAATTGCTGCAGCCACTGCCCCTAGGACAAAGGGCCAGACCGCCATCACGAAAACATACAGCCTGAACCTGACCAGCAAGGGACGAGGCTTGACCTGCCAGAGGTGATTGAAGGCTCGCTCGATGGTGTTCATCAGGAGGAAGGCTGTAACGCTCAACAAACCCAGGCCGGCCAAGGTCAGTTGCTGTGCCTTGTGCGTAAAACGCCCGATGTTTCCGGTAATTGTGCTGGCTGCGGCACTCGGCAACAGCGCATCGCTGAGCAGCAGATCAAGTCGCGAGATCAGCACGTCGAAATAGGGAATGGCGCTAGCCACGGAAAGAACTACCGTCGCCAGGGGCACGATGGCAAGCAAGGTAGTGAAAGCCAGCGCAGCACTGGTCTGCAGCATGTTTTCCCGGAAGAAACGTCGAAAAATACCAATGACGGGCGGCGTGCCGGGGCGTGATCGACGGTAGCGGGAATGAATTTGCATGGGGCCGTATAATAGCCGACCATGCAAGATATCCTCATCCTCTATTACAGCCACCACGGCTCAGTACGTGCGCTGGCCGAAAAAATCGCGCGCGGTGTCGAGTCGGTGCCGGGCATGCAAGCCCGATTGCGCACCGTTCCCAAGGTCTCGACCGTCTGTGAAGCAAGCGCACCCGTTATTCCCGACCATGGTGCCCCCTATGTCGAACCGGATGACCTCGCCGAATGCGTCGGACTTGCCCTGGGCAGCCCAACCCGCTTCGGCAACATGGCTGCACCCATGAAATACTTCTGGGACGGCACCATCGCTGCCTGGCAAAACGGGCTTCTGGCCGGCAAGCCGGCCTGCGTCTTCACCTCCAGCACCAGCCAGCACGGCGGCAACGAATCCACGCTGCTGAGCATGATGCTGCCCCTGCTCCATCACGGAATGCTGATTGCGGGACTCCCGTTTTACGAATCCGAGCTCGCTGCCACCACAACCGGAGGCACTCCCTACGGGGCGAGCCATGTTGCCGGACACCATGGCAGCGTCCAATTATCCGAAAGCGAAAGCAGCCTCGCCTACGCGCAGGGAAAACGTTTGGCAATTATTGCGAAAAATTTGAGTCGACCGTGACATCCGCACGTTACCAACTGCTGGCCAGCACCAGCCTGATTGCCCTGATCTTCCTGTGCCTGATCTGGGAGGGCTGGCTCGCGCCGATCAAGCCTGGCGGATCCTGGCTGATCCTGAAGGGTGCCGTGCTATTGCTACCGCTTTTCGGCGTATTGCGCGGCAATCGCTACACCTATAAATGGCTATCCCTGCTCATCCAGCTTTACCTTCTCGAAGGCCTGACTCGGGCCACCAGCGATAGCGGTCTTTCCCGCTGGCTCGCCGCCGGCGAGACCGTACTGGCGCTCATACTTTTCGCCGCGACTGTCGCATATGTACGCAGCACGCGTCCGGCACCCGAAAAAAAAACCGCCCAGCAAGACTGAAGCGGCTTTTCCCCGGATTCGGCGAGTCAGACGTCGCCCTGGGCACGCACCTTGTCCAGACTTGAGTAAAGCTTGTTAAGCGCATTCAGATAAGAGCGCACCGAGGCGATAACGATATCGGTATCGGCGCCATTGCCATTGACGATACGTCCATCCAGCGAAAGCCGCGTCGTCACCTCACCCTGCGCATCGGTTCCGGTCGTGATCGCGTTCACCGAATAGAGCAACAGTTCGGCACCGCTACCGGCAATCGACTCGATGGCCTTGAAGGCAGCATCCACCGGACCGCCGCCATCGGCTTCAGCCTTATGCTCGACGCCACCGACTGCGAGGATTACCGTCGCATGCGGCATCTCGCCTGTCTCGGAACAGACGTGGGAATAAACCAGCTTGTAATGTTCTTGCTCGGGGGTGACCACTTCATCGGAAACCAGCGCGTGCAGGTCTTCATCAAAAATCTCGTGCTTGCGATCCGCCAGCTCCTTGAAACGAGCGAAAGCTGCATTCAGCGACTCATCACTGTCGAGCTCGATGCCAAGTTCCTGAAGGCGGCTCTTGAAGGCATTCCGTCCGGAGTGTTTGCCCAGCACGAGCTTGTTCTGCGTCCAACCCACATCCTGGGCGCGCATGATCTCGTAGGTTTCCCGATGCTTGAGCACGCCATCCTGGTGAATACCCGATTCGTGGGCAAAGGCATTCGCGCCGACCACGGCCTTGTTCGGCTGCACCGGATAGCCGGTAATCTGCGAAACCAGCTTCGAGGCTGCAACAATCTGCGTTGTATCGATCCGCGTTTCGACCGGAAAAACATCGGCCCGGGTACGAACCGCCATGACGATTTCTTCGAGCGCAGCATTGCCGGCACGCTCGCCAAGACCGTTGATGGTGCACTCGACCTGGCGCGCGCCGGCAAGCACCGCCGCCAGCGAATTCGAGACAGCCAGCCCGAGGTCGTTATGACAATGCACCGACCACACTACCTTGTCCGAATTCGGCACACGCTCGATCAACTGGCGCATCGTTTCGGCGTACTGGGACGGAATGTTGTACCCGACGGTATCGGGTACGTTGATCGTCTTCGCGCCAGCCTTGATCACTGCATCAAAGATGCGGCAGAGAAAGTCGAGATCGGAACGTCCGGCATCCTCGGCGGAAAACTCGACATCATCGGTAAACTCACGCGCCCAGCCAATCGCCTTGACCGCCTGTTCGACCACCTGATCCGGTGTCATGCGCAGCTTCTTCTCCATGTGGATGGGAGAAGTCGCGATAAAGGTGTGGATACGCCCGGAATTGGCAGGCTTGATCGCCTCGCCCGAGCGACGGATGTCATTTTCGTTGGCGCGAGCCAGCGAGCAAACCGTCGAATCCTTGATAACCTGAGCAATCGAGTGAATGGCATCGAAATCACCCGGCGAAGCCGCTGCAAAACCCGCCTCGATCACATCAACCCGCATTCTCTCGAGCTGTCTTGCGACCCGGAGTTTCTCCTCCTTGGTCATGGACGCGCCCGGACTCTGTTCACCGTCACGCAGGGTCGTATCGAAAATAACCAGATGTTGTTTCATGCTTGAACTCGAAAAAATTTAGACCTTGCGCTTGAAAAGTCCGACGGCTGCCAGTACGTAGCCGGACAAGCCATAAAGCACAAAGAACCCGAACAATGTCATTTCCGGGCTGATCGAAACGAGCGCAAAACCGAGTGCAATGGCCGCGATTGCGAAAAACGGCACGCTCTTGCGCAAATTAATGTCCTTGAAGCTGTAATAGCGAATATTGGACACCATCGTCACGCCAGCAAAAATCGTCAAACCACAAGCCAGCCAATTGATGTCGCTGCCACTCACCCCCGAGACAATCATCACCCAGACCAGGCCTGCAACCAGCGCCGCGGCAGCCGGCGACGGCAGCCCCTGGAAATAACGCTTGTCCACCACTTCCAGCGTCGTGTTGAAGCGCGCCAGGCGCAAGGCAGCGCCAGCACAATAAACAAACGCGGCAATCCAGCCCAGGCGCCCCAAATCACGCAAGGCCCATTCATACATGACAAGGGCTGGCGCTGCGCCAAAACTGACCATATCGGAGAGTGAATCATATTCCGCGCCGAATGCCGACTGTGTATGTGTCAGGCGCGCAACGCGACCATCAAGACCGTCAAGCACCATGGCGATAAAAATCGCGATTGCAGCCCGCTCGAAATCACCCTGCATGGCCTGAACAATGGCGAAAAAGCCGGCAAACAAGGCCGCGGTAGTAAACAAATTAGGCAGGACATAAATGCCGCGCCGCTTGAGTTCAGGATTGAACAATGTTTTTCTGGGCTTGAGTTCAGTCATCAGTCAAAAAGTTTTCACGGGCAAGTGCAGAGGATACACCTTTTCACCATCTGTCATTTTTGCAAATAACAAGGGCGGTGCAGGTAACCACACCGCCCAAGGCGAAGACGGGGCGACCTGCCCCGTCGTTACAGACCGAAAAATCAGTTCTTGGTCTGATCAACCAGCTTGTTTTTCTTGATCCACGGCATCATGTCACGCAGCTGACCACCAACCGTTTCGATCTGGTGCACAGCGTTCAGACGACGACGAGCCGTCATCGAAGGATAGTTGGTACGACCTTCGAGAATGAACATCTTGGCATACTCGCCGGTCTGGATGCGCTTCAGGGCATTGCGCATGGCTTCGCGGGACTGGGCGTTGATGACTTCCGGACCGGTCACATACTCGCCGTACTCGGCGTTATTCGAGATCGAGTAGTTCATGTTGGCAATGCCGCCTTCGTACATTAGGTCGACGATCAGCTTCAACTCGTGGAGGCACTCGAAGTAAGCCATTTCCGGGGCATAACCGGCTTCAACCAGGGTTTCGAAGCCCATCTTAACCAACTCGACTGCACCGCCGCAAAGCACGGCCTGTTCGCCGAAGAGGTCGGTTTCAGTTTCTTCACGGAAGTTGGTCTCGATGACGCCACCCTTGGTACCGCCGTTGGCAGCAGCGTAGGACAGGGCAATATCCTTGGCCTTGCCGGTCTTGTCCTGATAAACAGCGATCAGGGACGGCACGCCGCCACCCTTCAGGTACTCGGAGCGCACGGTATGGCCCGGGCCCTTCGGAGCAACCATGATGACGTCGACGTCATCACGCGGCACAACCTGGTTGTAGTGGACATTGAAGCCATGAGCAAAAGCCAGAGCCGCACCCTTCTTCAGGTTCGGGGCCACTTCCTCGTTGTAAACCTGCGGAATATTCTCGTCCGGCAACAGGATCATGACGACATCGGCGCCCTTGACGGCCTTGGCGATCTCTTCAACCTTCAAACCTGCCGCTTCGGCCTTCTTCCAGGAAGCGCCACCCTTACGCAGGCCAACGGTAACCTTGACACCGGAATCCTTCAGATTCTGGGCGTGTGCATGACCCTGCGAACCGTAACCAACGATGGTGACTTTCTTGCCCTTGATCAGGGAAAGGTCAGCGTCCTTGTCGTAATAAACTTTCATGAAATCCTCTTTTTATACAGGTAGTTAGACTTTAAGAATACGATCGCCGCGACCCACGCCGCAAACGCCGGTCCGGACCGTTTCGAGAATCAGTCCGGCATCGAGTGCCGCAATGAAAGAATCAAGCTTCGAGCTTGCCCCAGTCAGTTCGACAACATAGGTTGATTCCGTGACGTCAATGATACGGCCACGAAAAATATCCGCCATCCGCTTCATCTCCTCACGATCCTTGCCAGTTGCGCGAACCTTGATCAGCATGAGTTCACGCTCGACGTGTGCCGCTTCGGAAAGATCGACCACCTTCACCACGTCAACCAGCTTGTTGAGCTGCTTGGTAATCTGTTCGAGCACTTCGTCGGAGCCCGAGGTCAGGATGGTCATCCGGGACAACGAGGGATCTTCCGTCGGTGCCACGGTCAGCGATTCGATGTTGTAGCCACGAGCAGAAAACAACCCGGCCACACGAGAAAGAGCACCCGATTCGTTTTCAATCAGGATGGAAATAATGTGTCGCATTTTCTATTCCTCCCCCGCTCAAAGATCTTCAGCGAGGATCATTTCAGTCAAGCCCTTGCCAGCAGCAACCATCGGGAAAACATTGGCACCCGGGTCAATGATGAAGTCCATGAACACGAGGTCGTCCTTGTGTTCGGTGAAAGCCTTGCGCAAGGCGGGCTCGACATCTTCCGGCTTTTCGATCTTCATCCCGACATGACCATAGGCCTCGGCAAGCTTGACGAAATCCGGCAGCGACGTAACGTAAGACTGCGAATAGCGCTTGGAGTAGAACATTTCCTGCCACTGGCGAACCATACCGAGCATGCCATTGTTCAGGTTAATGATTTTGACCGGCAACCCGTATTGCTTGCAGGTAGACATCTCCTGAATGCACATCTGAATGGAGCCTTCCCCGGTAATACAGGCAACCTGCGCATCCGGATTGGCCATCAAGACACCCATTCCGTACGGCAGACCAACACCCATGGTGCCGAGACCACCAGAATTCACCCAGCGGCGGGGCTTGTCAAACTTGTAATACTGAGCAGCAAACATCTGGTGCTGCCCGACGTCAGAGGTAATGAAAGCGTCGCCTCCGGTTACCTCGTACAATTTCTCGACGACGAACTGGGGCATGATGTGCTTGTCCTGCCGGTAACGCAGCGAATCACGACCGCGCCATTCATCAATCTGCTTCCACCAGTCGGCTACTTCTGCGTCCGCCTTGAAGCCACCCTCAAGCAGCTTGAGCATTTCATCAATCACGTCCAATACATTGCCGACGATAGGAACATCCACCTTGACACGCTTGGAAATCGAAGAGGGGTCGATATCGACGTGAATAACGCGCCGCTTCTCCCCACCGAAGTGCTCCGGATTGCCAATCACGCGATCATCGAAACGGGCGCCAATCGCAAGGATGACGTCAGCGTAGTGCATTGCATTGTTGGCTTCGAAAGTACCATGCATGCCAAGCATGCCGACGAACTGGCGATCTGTAGCGGGATAACCGCCTAGCCCCATCAAGGTATTCGTAACCGGGAAATTGAGAAGACGAGCCAGTTGCGTCAGCTTTTGGGCCGCGTCGGCAAGAATGACCCCTCCACCCGCGTAAATGATCGGGCGCTTCGCTTCCTGCAACATCTGGACAGCCTTTTTAATCTGCCCGAGATGCCCTTTTACGACAGGATTGTAGGAGCGCATCTGAATCGATTTCGGATACTCGAACTCACAAACCTGAGCCGTGACATCCTTCGGAATATCAACCACGACCGGACCGGGACGACCAGTGGACGCTATATGGAAAGCCTTTTTCAAGGTAACCGCGAGATCCTTGACATCCTTGACCAGGAAATTGTGCTTGACGCACGGACGAGTAATCCCGACGGTATCGCACTCTTGAAAAGCATCCTGACCGATGTACTGGGTCGGCACCTGACCGGTGATAACCACCATCGGGATCGAATCCATGTAGGCCGTTGCGATGCCAGTCACTGTATTGGTAACCCCGGGACCGGAAGTTACCATCGCAACACCAATTTTTTGGGAAGACCGTGAATAGGCGTCAGCCGCATGCACTGCGGCCTGTTCGTGACGAACCAGTACATGTTTGACTTGATCCTGCTTGAAAAGAGCGTCGTAAATATGTAGAACGGATCCACCCGGATAACCGAACACACAATCGACCTTTTCTTCTTGCAGGCACCTGATTACAATTTCTGCACCGCTAATCATCATTCTTGAGCCCAAAAAATCTGTTGCCGAAAGGGCATAACCTTAATCGACCGACACTTTCAGGTCAAGGTTTCCCCGATATAACCCTATAATGCTCAAGGCTTTTACCGGAAGAGACAACTCTGGCTTCACCCCAACAACTATCCAGCTTTCTTGAATCGGTCGAACGCCGCGCATTCAAACAAGCGATGTTTGCCGTCCATGAACAAGAGTCCGCGCTCGACATCGTTCAGGACGCCATGCTGAAGCTGGCTGAAAAATACGGGGACCGTCCGGCGGAAGAGTTTCCGATGCTCTTTCAGAGAATACTGCAAAACACCATTCGTGATTTTTATCGCCGCAGCAAAGTTCGCTCCATGTGGACAACACTGCTCTCCGCATTCGCCTCTGATGACGATGACGATTACGATCCGCTCGAAACGCTCGCCGCTGACGAAAACGAATCCGGACCAATCACTCCGGAAAGCCAGTTGCTGCAAGGGCAAACACTGAACGCAATTGACGAGGAAATAAAAAAACTCCCGGCGCGTCAACGGGAGGCCTTCCTCATGCGTTACTGGGAAGACATGGACGTCGCTGAGACAGCAGCGGCGATGGGCTGCTCAGAAGGCAGCGTAAAAACCCATTGTTCGCGCGCCACTCACGCGCTAGCAGCCGCCCTGTCGGCAAAAGGTATAAAACTATGAACGAAGATCGTTATGGCTATCGCGTTCGGCAAGCGCTGAACCACGGATTGAAAGACATTCCTCCTGCCGCCAGCAGGAGGCTGGAGGCTGCTCGCCATCTCGCCCTGTCAAAACAGAAGCAGGCCGCACCGCAGGTTGCATTTGCCACCGCAGGAAATTTTGCGTTCGACGACTTTTCCGGAACCGGTGGCCCCATGCCCTATTTGAAACAGGGGCTTGCCATTCTGGCGCTACTTTTGGGCATGTGGTTATCGTTCTATTGGCACAGCGTTCAATACGTTACTGAACTTGAGGAAGTGGATAGCGCCCTTCTCGCGGATGACATTCCCCCGGAAGCATTTATGGACGACGATTTCATCGAATGGCTAAAAGACGACTCATCGGAGGGTTGACTCTCGGCATCGCCCTGACAACAGCCCTTGCTTTCGAACCGCCAACAACGGCGGTTATTGGCACGCCCCCACAGCCTACGTGGGTGCAACTAAGCCCCCAACAGCGAAGTGTTCTCACCCCTCTTCAGAAGGACTGGGACAAGATGGAGGACATTCGCCGGAAAAAATGGCTGGGCGTCGCCGAACGTTACCCAAACATGAAACCCGAAGAACAAGAACGCATGCAGGCCCGCATGCGTGAGTGGGCGAGCCTGACTCCTGCGCAACGCGCAAAAATTCGCGACAGCTACAAGGACTTCAACCAACTTCCCCCTGAACAAAAAACAGTCGTGAAGAAAAAGTGGCAGGCGTACTCAAATTTGCCATCCGAAGAAAAACAGCGCGTTCGTGAACAGAACAAATCAGCGGCATTACTCGCTCCGGCGCCTCAACTACCCACGGAAAATATCGAGATTACGGCACAACCACCCGCCGAACACGCGCCTGCAAACAACAATCGATGACCGACCAATCACCACGACTGGGCGGGCGGCTAGCCTGCATCCTCTACGAAAGCCTTGTTGTCTTTTCGATTATTCTTATCGGGTTTCTTATTCCGCAAGCCGTTTTCTCCGGATTTGGTCTCATATTCAGCGGAAAACTGATGTGGCTGCATGTTTTCTTGCTGCTCATGCCGTACTTCGTCTGGTGTTGGACTAAAAGTGGCCAGACGCTACCCATGAAAACATGGAAGTTGCGGATCGCAAACCCCGATGGCAGCCAACTTCGCCCGACTCAGGCACTGCTCCGCTATCTGGCAGCCTGGCCAAGCGTCGTCATATTCGGACTGGGATTATTCTGGGCACTGATCGACAAAGATGGACAGTATCTCCATGATCGCATCGCTGGCACGCGAATCGTCAGAGCCGATCGTTAGCAACTCAGCGACGTTCGACCCACCAGAGCATTGATATCGCGCCCAGCAGGAAAAGTGCCGAGGGCGTCGTCGCACTGGCGAATGGTGGCCACGAGTTAATTACCCCAAGATTTGAAAACAACCCATTCAGGGCATAAAAAAGTATACCAAGCATGACACCCGAAAATATCTTCAGACTCACGCCGCCGACACGATCGTGTGAATAGCTGAACGGCAGAGCCAGCGCAACCATGACAAGGGCTGCCAAGGGGTAAACCACTTTTTTCCACAGTGCAATTGCGTAGCGCCCCGTTTTCTGGCGATTGTCCGACAAATGGCGGGTATAGCCAATCAGACCAAAAAGTGACATTCGCTCCGGAGAAACCATCAGCACTGACAGCAAATCAGGCGTAATTGCCGACTGCCACTCGGCTCCATCACTTTGTTCGACCCGGGACACCTCACCTTCGAGAATCGTACGAACAACACCAGACAGCCGCCAATGGCCGGCTGGATCAAATACCGCCTCCCGCGCATCGGTTACGGACTCTAGGGCGTTCGTTGCGTCAAATTTGTATATCCGTACACCTTTCAAACCCGCTTCGGGTGTCGCCTCCCGGATATTGATGAAGCTACGGCCATCCTTTACCCACAAACCGGAATTAAAACCCTGCTGGGCAATCAGTTGACTGGTTGAGCGAACACGAATTTCACGCTCCATTCGCTCCGAGAATGGCACAACGCCTTCCCCGACCAAGAAAGTCAGCAGCGCCAAAAGACCCGCAACCCGAAACAGAGTCATCAGAAGATCTCGCGTCGCCAACCCCGAAGCCCTCAATACCGTAATTTCGGAATGCCGTGCAAGTCTGGACAGGGCATAGAGCGTACCAATCAGTGTCGCAATCGGGATCAACTCGTAAATTAACCCTGGCAAACCCAGAACGACGACCAGCAAGGCTTGGCCCAGTTGGTATCCACCCTTGCCGAGATCACCCAACTCGCCAATCAGGTCAAAAAAACTGAATAGCGCGAGAAAGGCAGCCAGCACCAGAAACACAGCCCCAAACGTCTCGCGCATCAAATAGCGCTGATACAAACTCGTGCGAAAAATCATTGGCGCTTCCACCAGGCTTTACCGACCGCAATACGTTGATAGAAAAGCCAGAACAGCGGAATCAACATAACGGCGTGCACTGCCCACAGACCAACCCAGAAAGGCAATTTCCCTTGCGTAACCCAGGCCTGACTTACAGACAAAAGATTGTTGTAGATTGCATAGATCAGAATCGCGATCAATGTATTGGCCGAGCGTCCTGCTCGGGGGTTAACGAACGAGAGGGGAATGGCCAGAAGGACAAGAATAATCGCTGACAGGGGCATGCCGACTCGCCAAAGAATCTCCCCCCGCGCCTTGGTGGTGCCTTCTGCAAGCAATTCATTGAAAGGCAGGCGATTGGGAAGGCGTTCAGCCGGTTTTGCCTCGCTATCTTCAGTGCGCACCCGGTAACGCTCAAAGGCCATGACCTTGAATGCGGGCGTTCCCGGCTCGACCTCGTAGCGACGCCCGCGCTCGAGCACCACAAAGCGATCTCCGTTAGGCGCCATTTCCTGATGCCCCGAGTCGGACATGACGACCCCAAGCTTTCCATCCTGAACCGATGCCACAAAAACGTTACCGAGCTGGCTCGCTCCTTCGTCAAGTGCCTCAATGAAGAATACGCGCTGTCCGTTCTGCGCCTCGCGGAAAGCACCCGGTGAAACTTGCGACAACTCGCTGCGTGCAGAAAGCTTCTGCCTGTAGTCAGCCGACTGATACCTGGCCCATGGCGACAGAAACCCAGAAAGCGCCGCTATCACGGCAACCACTGGCAAGGAAAATCGCATGACAGGACGAATCCAGGCGGTCAGGGGCTGCCCGCAGGAAAGCCAGACAACCATCTCGGAATCCCGGTAACTTCTGGAAATCGTCATGACGATCGTCACGAAGAGTGTCAGGGTCAGCAGCACCGGCAGATAATTCAGTGCCGCAAAGCCAAGCAGCGACGCCACTGCCTCGGGCGCAATACGCCCCCCCGCCGCATCCTTGAGAAGGCGGATCAACTGGGTTGAAAGCAGAATGGCCAGCAGTGCAATACTGATACCGGCGGCTGCCTGAGCAAATTCGCGCCGGGCGGCGCGCTCGAATATCATGCTTTGACGAAACCAAAAAAATACGGGGATAATCCCGTGGATACTGATATTTCCCCGACCAGGAGCAGCGTGTGGAATTTAGCATAAAAAGCGGCAGCCCGGAAAAGCAGCGTAGTGCATGCGTCGTTGTTGGCGTGTTCGAGTCGCGAAAACTGACACTCACCGCAGAACTGCTCGACAAGGCTTCCAATGGCTACATCGCCGATATCGTCCGGCGGGGCGACATGGAAGGCAAGGCAGGGACGACGCTTCTGCTGCACAACGTACCCGGAACGCTTTGTGACCGAATCCTCATGGTCGGTCTCGGCAAGGAAAAGGAATTCCGCGAAAAGGAATTCATCAAGGCCATCCGTACAACAGTAAAGACGCTGAATGAAACCGGCGCCTTCGATGCCTCGATTTTCCTGACCGAACTCCCGGTCAAGAAACACAATATTGCCTGGCGCATCCGTCAAACCGTGATCGTCGCCTTCGATGCAACCTACCGCTTCGATCAATTCAAGAGCAAAAAGGACGAGCTACGTCGCCCGTTGCGCAAGCTCACGCTCGCTGTTGAACGGCGAAACGAGCTTTCCCTTGCGGAAGAAGGCCTGAACCAGGGCCTGGCCATCGCCGAAGGTATTGCCTTAGCGAAAAATCTGGGCAACACCCCACCGAATGTCTGTCACCCGACCTATCTCGGCGAGCAGGCCCGCGCCATGGCCAACGAGTTCGGTCTCGAGTGCAATATTCTCGAACGCAGTGACATGGAAGCGCTCGGCATGAATGCACTGCTGTCGGTCGCTCGCGGAGCCCATCAGCCGCCCAAGCTGATCGTGCTGACCTACAAGGGTGGCAAGAACGATGAAAAACCTCTGGTTCTGGTCGGCAAAGGCGTCACCTTCGACACCGGAGGCATTTCGCTGAAACCCGCCGCGGACATGGACGAAATGAAATACGACATGTGTGGCGCCGCGAGCGTGCTCGGCACGCTAAGCGCCGTTGCCCGCTTGAAATTGCCGCTCAATCTGGTGGCAGTCGTTCCCGCGACCGAAAACATGCCCGGCGGTAACGCCAGCCGCCCTGGGGACATTGTCACATCAATGTCCGGACAAACCATCGAAATCCTCAACACCGATGCTGAAGGCCGCCTCATCCTCTGCGATGCTCTGACCTACGTCGAACGCTTCGAACCGGATACCGTAATTGACGTTGCCACGCTTACCGGCGCCTGCGTCGTGGCCCTGGGCGGCGTGGCCAGTGGCCTGTTCGCCAACAAGGACAGCCTCGCCCGCGACCTGCTCGATGCCGGTGAAGAAGCACACGATCGATCGTGGCACATGCCCCTGTGGGACGAATATCAAGATCTGCTGAAAAGCCCGTTCGCCGATATGGGGAATATCGGCGGACGTTGGGGCGGCGCCATAACGGCAGCCTGTTTCCTGTCGCGCTTTGCCAAAAAATACGACTGGGCGCATCTCGACATTGCCGGCACTGCCTGGAAGTCGGGTAGCGACAAGGGAGCGACGGGTCGCCCAGTCGCCCTGCTCGCCCACTACCTCATGCAACGCGCCGGGTTGCTCAATTGACCCAGATCTTTTTCTATCATGGCGCAGCGGACAAAATTGCCGCTGCCTGTGCATTGCTCGGTGGTGCCTACGCGAAAAAGAAAGCGATGCTGGTTTTCGCCCCGGACAAGGAAATCGCAAACAGCATTGATCGCATGCTTTGGACGCAATCTGCACTGAGCTTCATTCCTCACTGCCGTGCAGATTCGCCTTTGGCCGGCGAGACTCCGATTCTGATCACTGATTCGCTGGACACCATTCCTCAGGATGAACGCCTGATGAACCTCAGCCAGGAAATCCCGCCGGGATTTTCCCGCTTTCAAAGCCTGATCGAAGTAGTCGGCCAGGAAGACGCTGAACGCGACGCCGCCAGAACGCGAGTCAAGTTCTACAAGGATCGCGGCTACGAAGTCCGCTACTTCGATCTCAACGAGCGATAAAGGAACCAGGATGCCCAGCCCCGTACTCGCTCGAGCCGACGCACTGATGCAGCGCAGACGCCAGAATCTGGCCGATTCCGAAGACGTTCCAGTGCTGACCGACAGCGTGGGAAGCAATCCCGCTGATTCAGACGACGATATTCCGGTGCTCTTCGCCAGCGAAATCGCTGACGAACCCGTTGCAATGATGGAAACCCCGTTCGTCGCAGAGAGCACACTGCCCGGAAACAACGTTCCGGCCGAACCCTTTGCCCAGCTGATGCCGATCGACAAGACGAATAACGAAGCGCTCATTTTCGAACTGGCATCCCGTGTCGAAAAACGGCTTCTGGCTGCCTTGCCAGGCATCATAGAAGCCACAGTACGCGACTTTCTGGCTGAACAGGAAAACAGGTCCGATTCCCAAAACGTGACCGACAACACCTGAAAGCCGGGGCAGCGCTCCGGTATAATTGCGGGTTTTCCCCTTTTGCAACAAGCCCATGGAACTCGCCAAAGCCTTTGAACCCGCCGACATCGAACGTCGCTGGTACCCTGAATGGGAATCCCGGAATTACTTCGCCGCCGGCGTAGATAGCAGCAAGGCCGACAATTTCTGCATTCTGTTGCCGCCCCCCAATGTCACGGGCACGCTGCACATGGGCCATGGCTTCAACCAGACGATCATGGACGCGCTGACCCGTTACTACCGGATGCGCGGCCACAACACGCTGTGGCAACCGGGCACCGACCACGCCGGCATCGCGACGCAGATCGTCGTCGAGCGCCAACTGGACGCCCAGGGCATTTCGCGCCACGACCTCGGCCGCGAGAAATTCCTGGAAAAGGTCTGGGAATGGAAGGAATACTCCGGCGGCACGATCACCCGCCAGATGCGCCGCATGGGCACCAGCCCGGACTGGACGCGCGAGCGCTTCACGATGGATGCCGGCCTCAACAAGGTCGTCACCGAAACCTTCGTCCGCCTCTACAACGAAGGCCTGATCTACCGCGGCAAGCGCCTGGTCAACTGGGACCCGAAGCTGCACACCGCCGTGTCCGACCTCGAAGTCGTGCAGGAGGAAGAAGACGGCTTCATGTGGCACATCCGCTATCCGCTGGCCGACGGCTCGGATAGCCTGGTCGTCGCCACGACGCGTCCGGAAACCATGCTCGGCGACACCGCCGTGATGGTTCATCCGGAAGACGAACGCTACAAGCACATGATCGGCAAGATGGTGAAGTTGCCGCTTACCGATAGAGAAATCCCGATCATTGCGGACAGCTACGTCGATCTCGGATTCGGTACGGGCTGTGTCAAGGTCACACCGGCGCATGACTTCAACGACTACGCGGTTGGCCAGCGCCATGGCCTGCCGATGATCTCGATCCTGACGCTGGACGCCAAGGTCAACGAGAATGCCCCGGAAAAGTACCGTGGCCTCGACCGTTTCGACGCCCGCAAGGCTGTCGTCGCCGACCTCGAAGCCCTCGGCATCCTGGAAAAGACGGACAAGCACAAGCTCAAGGTGCCGCGCGGTGACCGGACCGGCGTGGTCATCGAGCCGATGCTCACCGACCAGTGGTTCGTCGCCATGTCCAAGCCGGGTGATGACGGCAAGTCGATCACCGAGAAGGCGCTCGACGTCGTCCATTCCGGCGAGATCAAGTTCTATCCGGAAAACTGGGTCAATACCTACAACCAGTGGCTCAACAACATCCAGGACTGGTGTATTTCCCGCCAGCTGTGGTGGGGCCATCAGATTCCGGCCTGGTACGGCAGCAATGGCGAAGTGTTCGTTGCCCACAATGAGGAAGAAGCCAAGGCCGAAGCAGCCAAAGCGGGCTACACCGGCGCGCTGAGCCGCGACGAAGACGTCCTCGACACCTGGTTCTCCTCCGCCCTGTGGCCGTTCTCGACGCTGGACTGGACAGGCGACGAGGCAACCGATGCCGCCAACCCGCTGCTCAAGCAATATCTGCCGTCGTCGGTGCTGGTCACCGGTTTCGACATCATCTTCTTCTGGGTCGCCCGCATGGTCATGATGACCAAGCAGATCACCGGCCAGATCCCGTTCAAGCACGTCTATGTGCATGGCCTGATTCGCGATGGCGAAGGCCAGAAGATGTCGAAATCGAAGGGCAACGTGCTTGACCCGATCGACCTCATTGACGGCATCGGCATCGACGCGCTGGTCGAGAAGCGGACGACCGGCCTGATGAATCCGAAGCAGGCGGAAAGCATCGCCAAGAAGACGCGCAAGGAATTCCCGGAAGGCATCGCCTCCTTTGGCACCGACGCCCTGCGCTTCACCTTCGCCAGCCTTGCTTCGCCCGGCCGCGACATCAAGTTCGACCTGAACCGCTGCGACGGTTACCGCAATTTCTGCAACAAGCTGTGGAACGCCACGCGCTTCGTCCTGATGAACGTCGAAGGCCATGACCTGGCCCTCGAACACCAGCAGAACGGGCCGTCCTGTGGCGGCAACGCCCCGCTCGAATTCAGCTTCGCGGACCGCTGGATCGTCAGCCAGTTGCAGCGCGTCGAAAAGGAAGTCGAACAGCACTTTACCGACTACCGTTTCGACCTGATCGCCCAGGCCATCTACAAGTTCATCTGGGACGAGTTCTGCGACTGGTACCTGGAAATCGCCAAGGTTGAGATCCAGACCGGCAACGATGCCCAGCAACGCGGCGCCCGTCGGACCCTGGTGCGCACACTGGAAGCCGTTCTGCGCCTGGCCCACCCGCTCATTCCGTTCATCACCGAAGAGCTGTGGCAGACGGTGGCCCCGATCGCCGGCCGCAAGACGCACGATTCGGTCATGCTCGCCGCCTACCCGCGCGCCGAGGAATACAAGCTCGACCCCGCCTCCGAAGCCAAGGTTGAGCGACTCAAGGCCCTGGCCTACGCCTGCCGCAACCTGCGTGGCGAGATGAACGTTTCCCCGGCGCAGCGCATGCCGCTGCTGGTGGCTGGCGGCGGTGCCGAAATTTCCGAGTTCGCGGCAATCCTGCAAGCTCTGGGTAAGCTCTCCGAGGTACAAATCGTGGATGACATGCCGGCCGACGCCATGGCACCGGTCGCCGTCGTTGGCGAGACCCGCCTGATGCTCAAGGTGGAAATCGATGTTGCCGCCGAGAAAATCCGTCTGGCCAAAGAAATCGAAAAGCTGGAAAAGCAGATTTCAATCGCCCAGGGCAAGCTCGCCAACGAAGGTTTCGTCGCCCGCGCACCGGCCGCCGTGATTGATCAGGAAAAGCAACGCGTCGCGGATTTCACGGCAACGCTGGAAAAGCTTAAGCCGCAACTCGCCAAGCTGGGCAGCTGAAATGGCAGACAACACACCCAATCCGAACCAGCGTTTTGCCAGCATTTTCAAGGCACTGATGATTTTCTGCGCCTTGGTCTGGATCTGGGGGCTAATACTCCTGAAGTACTGGCCCTGGCAGACAGGTGGTGAATGGCTGCCGGACTTTCCGCTGGTCGTCACCTGCGCCGACAACACTGTCTGCGCCGTGCCGCATGGCGAAATCGCTGCGGCGCGCAGCAGCGGCAAGGTGCTCGCCGTGACACCACCAGTTGCTGCCGGCGAAACGGCTTACGAGAAGATTACCCTGCAATGGAAGCCGCAGGGCAAGCTGATCGAAACCAAGGCTTCAGCGTGGAATTTCCAGACCACGGTGCGTTACCGCATCGAGAATGAAATGCCGATTCTGGTCGAATATCAGGAAATCAGTGGCAAGGTCTTCCTCATCGCCATTGGCGGCGCCCTGCTCACGCTGATCGGACTTTACCTGAGCCAGCGTCGGAAATAAGGATTGCTGCGGTCAACCCGAAAAATCGGCGTTTTTTCGGGTTGACCGCAGCATTGCCGGCATCAGGCCGCGCAGGGCGTTGCCCAGCCAGAATCCCGTCTTCAGATCATCCGGCCACAACACGGCTTCGCGCGCCTGGCCGGACGCCAGCAATTCGGCACGCAGAACGCCGGGCAGACAACCGCTGCTCAACGGCGGCGTCAGAAAAAACCCATCGCGTTCAACGAAAACATTGCTGCGCGCCCCTTCGGCGACTTCGCCACGCTCGTTCAGGAAAAGGGCGTCGAACACCGAACCGTCACCCGGCAGATCACGCAAGGCATCATCATAGAGACGGCGCTCGGTGGTCTTGTGGCGCCGCAACGGGTCACCCGACGCGATGCGCACGTCGGACAGTACGGCCTGTTGCAAGGCCGGCGGCGCTCCATCCAGCTCAAACGACTGCACTTCGATCTGCCCGGATTTGTCGAGCGTCAGCCGCACCCGCCAGGTGCCGCTTGTCGGCTGCGCCCCAAGTTGCCGGAACAGCGCCTGTTCGTCGAGCGGAAAACCTAGCCAGGCGGCGGAGCGCTGCAAGCGGGCAAAATGCCCGGCCCACATCGGATAACCGCCGTTGTCACGACGCAGGGTTTCGATCAGCTTGAGACCCGGGTCACACTCACGGAGAAATCCGGCTTTCAACTGGCACTCCTGCCATTCCGCCTCGGGCGCCGAGTCGGCCACAATGCCGCTGCCAATACCCAGCGTCCCCTTCCCGTCCACAGCCAGTTCCAGCGTACGAATCGCCACGTTGAGGCGAAAATCGCCATTCGGCTTGAGCCAGCCAAGCGCGCCGGTGTACAGCCCGCGCTGCCGACTTTCCAGCTCGGCAGCAATCTGCATGGCGCGAATCTTCGGCGCACCGGTGATCGAGCCACAGGGGAACATCGCCCGCAGGACATTGCCCAGACCGGCGTTGCCGACGTCGGCCGAAATCGTCGAAACCATCTGCCACAGCGTCGGGTAATCCTCGATCTCGAACAGGCTGTCCACACGAACGCTGCCATGGGCTGCAATACGGCCCAGATCATTGCGCAACAAGTCGACAATCATCAGGTTCTCGGCGCGATCCTTGGCCGAATCGCGCAATATTTCTGGAGCCTGATCACGCGGCGCCGTGCCTTTCATCGGCCGGGTCAACAAACGGCAGCCCCGCCGCTCGACGAACAGTTCCGGCGACAGGGAGACAATGCCCTGCCTTTCATCACCGAGCACCCCGCCGTAACGTACGGGCTGACGTTGCCGCAACCTGGCATAGAGCGCCAGAGGCGATCCGAACCACTCGAAATCGAGCGGAAAGGTGTAATTCACCTGATAGCAGTCACCTTCGAAAATCAGGCGTTTTATCCGGTTGACCGCGACAATGTAGTCGTTCTCGGAAACACCAGTCTGAATGCCGGCCACACCCGCCGATTGCCCCCCCGCCTGAGCGGACAACCAGGTTTCCGCCGCCACCCGGTCGAGCTCGATGCACCGGCTAAAACGCCAGATACACGCCAGCGGACGATGCATCCTCTCCACTCGAGAAGAGCCCGCAGCTCCGGGTTCAAACAGATAACCGAGTTCGTAATCCAGCGCCACGACCGCCCAACAAGGCTCTGCCTCAAGACGAAGCACGACCTCCTCGAGCGAAGTAGCGTCGTGGACCGTAAGACAATCAATCGGGTCCTCAAAGCGCCAAGCGGCGGGTTCGCCCTCTGGCGCCCGCCGGTCTTCAAAAAATGCGTAGGAAAGGGACCTTATTTGCACCTTATTTGCGCTTCAGGTAATACTCGAAGACACGATTTTCTTCCTTCTGCTCAACCAGTTCGTTACCGGTCTGTTTGGCAAAAGCAGGAAAATCCTTCAGGGAACCCGGATCAGTCGCCAGCACCCGCAACACTTGGCCGGACTCCATTTCGGCCAGCGTCTTCTTGGTACGCAGGATGGGCAGCGGGCAATTCAGACCCTTGACGTCGAGATCGCGATCAAATTCCATGGTCATTTGGCTTGTATATCGGAGCCAAGATTCTACCCCTAATTGCGCTTTTCCTTGATCTCATCAAGCTGCCTGCGCTTCATTTCGCGCAGGCGCGCGTCGATGACCGACATCTCGTAAAAATTCGCATCGCCCGCCTTCTGCGCCAGCTGCAACTGCTCGATAGCCTCGGAAGTCTGACCCTGCAAGGCAAACGACTCGGCCAATGCGCGATGCTGCTGAGCACGATGACCAAGACTGGCATGGCTTTCTGCCAGTTGTTTGTAAAGCCGAACATCATCCGGATGGAGCTGAAGCTGTGACGAGACAAAACGTAATGCATCGTCGAGGCGGCGCTGTGAAATAAGGGCTGCACCATAGCCATACACCAGACTCAGGTTCATCGGATAGCGATTCAGCGCCTCACGATAGAGCGCCAGCGCACCTGTTGCGTCCCCCAGAGCCATACGGCTTTCCGCCAGCAAGCGATCAAGCATTCCCGAAGCTGCCCCTTTGGATTTCTTCGCCAGCGTCAATTCCTTCTCTGCGCCCGCCCAATTCCTGGCACGCACCAAAGCACAGGCAAGGCCATAGTGTGCGGCAATCTCCGAGGCAAACTTTTTCTCGTTGAGCAAACGCTCCGCTTCCTTCACCGCCTCGGCGGGTGTCCCCTGCATGGAGCGCAACCTGGCCCGCACCAGCTGAAAATCGAGGCTATCGGGAATCTGACGATAGGTCACGGACTGCTCGCGATTCTGCATATCCGTCAATCGCTCACCGGTCAGCGGGTGGGTACGCAAATAGGCGGTTGCGTTGTTCTCGTACAGGCGCACCGCTTTCTGCAAACGAGAGAAGAACACCGACATGCCACGCACATCAAAACCGGCGCGCCCCAGCGTTTCAAACCCCTGACGATCGGCCTCGCGCTCAAAATCCCTCGAAAAAGCGAGCTGGGCGGATAGCACTCCCGCCTGAGTCGTCGCGATGGCGGCGCTGGCCGCCTGGGAGTTCGAACGTGCCGCAAGTAACGCCAATCCCATGGCGATCATCGAAGCCATCCCCATTTGCTTGGACTGAAATATCTGACGGGCGATATGTCGTTGCGTCACATGTGAGATTTCGTGCGCCAGCACCCCGGCCAGTTCCGACTCCGTCTCCGCGGAAAGAATCAAGCCCGTATGAACGCCGATGTAACCCCCGGGCATCGCAAACGCGTTGATCGACGGATCATTGATGGCAAAAAAATAGAATCCCATGCCCGGATCGCTGCTGGCCCCCCCCAGACGTCCGCCGACCTGATTCAGGTAGGCTTCGATATCCGGGTCATCGAGATAGGACGGCTCGTGCCAGCGAATTTCATGCATGATCTGCTGACCGATTTTTTTCTCGGCGCTCAGCGAAAGCTCATTGCTCGCGACATCGCCCAACTCGGGCAAATCGTCGGCATGCAACGGCTGCACTATCAGGGAGCAGGCCAGAATCCCGGCCACGAATCGTTTCACGAATGGCATGGTGCTATGATACCGCAGCCGTCAATTCCGCCTTCCCGGCGAAACGTAACCCTGTGTAAATTTCCGTGACCGAGCAGAAACTGACCCATTTCGACAACGCCGGGCAGGCGCATATGGTGGATGTCGGCCACAAAGCCGAAACCACCCGTGTTGCCCGTGCCGCTGGCAGCATCTTCATGCAGCAGGAAACCCTGGATCTGATCCGCAGCGGCAACAGCAAAAAAGGTGACGTCCTCGGAATCGCGCGCATCGCGGCCATTCAGGCAGCCAAGCGCACGGGCGACCTCATCCCGCTATGCCACCCCATTGCCCTCACCCACGTAGCAGTCAACTTCACCATCGATGAATCACGAAATGCTATTCACTGCGAAGTCACTGCCGAATGTTCCGGCAAGACCGGAGTCGAAATGGAAGCACTCACCGCGACATCGGTCGGCCTGCTCACCATCTACGACATGGCCAAGGCCGTCGACCGCGGCATGCGAATCGATAGTGTTCGCCTGCTCGAAAAGTCCGGCGGAAAATCCGGTCATTGGCATGCGAAATCACCATGACTGAGAAAATCAGCCTCGAACTCCGGCGCAAGCTGCTCAAAGGCGGCGCTTCTGCCGGGCTACTCTTGCCCCTGCTGGCAGCCGGACTGCTCAGGCCGACACAACTGTTGGCTGCTGAATGGAAACGCAGCGCCTTCACCGCACAGAACATCGGAGATGCCCTCAAGGCCATCGGTGCCGGCAACATGATCGAAACGCGCCATATCACGATCAACGCACCGGAAATCGCCGAAAATGGCGTCAAGGTCGACATCGAAATTTCCAGCAATCTCGCCAACACGCGCAGCATTGCCGTTCTTGCCGACAGGAACCCAATGCCGCTCTGTGCTGTTCTCGATTTATCCGGAAATATCCTGCCCTTTGCCCGAGTTCAGCTAAAACTCGCAGAAACGACGCGGGTTCGGGTCGTTGTCAAAACCGCAGACGGCAAATCCCACGTGGCATTCAAGGAAGTCAAGGTAACCCTTGGTGGATGCGGAGGCTGAACATGGCAGACCCGATCAAGATTCGCGCACAACTTCAGGGCGAGACCACGGAAATACGCATCCTTTTGCAGCATGCCATGGAAACCGGGCAGAGAAGGGATGAACGAGGGCAGGCCGTCGCAACTCACTTCATTCAGCAATTTTCCGTCAGCCACAACGGCAGGCAAATGATCGACGGACAACTCAACACGTCGATCTCGAAAAACCCCCTGTTCGTCTTCAGGGCGCGCGGCATCAAACCCGGCGACAAACTCGGCGTCAGCTGGATTGACAACACCGGCGACAAGCGGACGGACGAAATCACCGTCGCCTGACCGGATTGCCCAAAAGAAAAAAGCCCGTCTGTTTGCAGACGGGCTTTTGAATCTTGACGATCCGTCGCTTAAACGCTCTGGATGTTGGAAGCTTGCTTGCCCTTCGGGCCTTGCACAACGTCAAAAGAAACCTTCTGACCTTCCTTCAGGGTCTTGAAACCATTCATGTTGATGGCGGAGAAATGTGCGAAGAGATCTTCGCTGCCATCATCAGGAGTGATAAAACCAAAGCCCTTGGAATCATTGAACCACTTGACAGTACCGATTGCCATGTTTGCAACTTTCATACAAAAAACGAACAAACTCCGGGTCGCCCCGACTCCCTGTTTGAGCTCAGTGACCCGGTGCATTACGGCAACCTTGATGCAGCTTGAATCCAAACACAATCGCTTTCTACGCCAGTTGAATTTTTGCGTCAACACATTTCAATGTGGCAGCGCAACATAAATCAGGCAAAAAAATTGCTTTACCTACTCTGGAAATAGCGGATTACCACCCCATGTTTGTGCTTGCAGATTGAATTGGACTGTATAGAATCGGACGCATGGCTACCAGGTTTCAGGAAGACGGGCTTCTCGCAACTCAGAAAAACAAGTTGCAGCCGCCCAAAATGTACAAGGTGATGTTGTTGAACGACGATTTCACACCCATGGATTTCGTCATCAATGTTCTTCAACGTTTTTTTTCTCTCGATACTGAACAAGCGACACGAATCATGCTCAAAGTTCACAACGAAGGTCGAGGCGTCTGCGGAATCTTCCCGCGGGACATCGCTGCGACCAAGGTGGAACAGGTGAGCGCATTCGCCCGCCAGAACCAGCACCCGCTTGCTTGCGTCATGGAGGAAAACTGATGATTGCCCAGGAACTCGAAGTCAGCCTGCATATGGCCTTTGTCGAGGCACGTCAAAAACGCCACGAGTTCATCACCGTCGAGCATTTGCTCCTTTCGCTGATCGACAACCCGTCGGCCTCCGACGCCCTGCGCGCCTGCGGTGCAAAACCGGACGCCTTGCGCAAGGATCTGGGCAACTTCATCGACGAACACACCCCCACGGTATCCGGTGAAGACGACATCGACACCCAGCCGACCCTTGGTTTTCAGCGCGTCATCCAGCGCGCCATCCTGCACGTGCAGTCCTCTGGAAAAAAGGAAGTCAATGGCGCCAATGTCCTGATTGCCATCTACGGCGAAAAGGATTCCCACGCAGTTTATTTCCTGCAAAAACAGGGCATAACCCGTCTGGATATCGTCAACTATATTTCCCACGGAATCAGCAAGGTACCGCAACAAAAGGCGCCCGCTGAAGGCGAGACAACGGAAGGCGAATCTGCGGAGAAAGAAGCCGGGCCGCTTGAGCAATACACCATCAACCTCAACGCACTTGCCCTGCAGGGCAAGATTGATCCGCTGATTGGTCGCGACAAGGAACTGGAACGAGTCATCCAGACCCTTTGCCGGCGGCGCAAGAATAATCCCCTTCTGGTAGGCGAAGCCGGTGTTGGCAAGACCGCCATCGCAGAGGGTCTGGCACGCAAGATTGTCGAAGGCGATGTCCCGGAAATCCTCGCAAAAGCCAACGTCTATTCCCTGGATATGGGCTCCTTGCTTGCCGGGACGAAATACCGCGGTGATTTCGAGCAACGGCTGAAGGGGGTCATCAAGCAACTCGGCGAGAATCCGAACGCCATTCTATTCATCGACGAAATTCACACCCTGATCGGAGCCGGCTCAGCCTCCGGCGGTACGCTTGATGCCTCCAATCTGCTCAAACCCGCACTATCCTCGGGCCATCTGAAGTGTATCGGGGCAACCACCTACACGGAGTTTCGCGGCATTTTCGAGAAGGACGGTGCGCTTTCACGCCGCTTCCAGAAAATCGATGTCAATGAACCCTCCGTAGCTGAAACAGTCGAGATCCTGAAAGGATTGAAAGCACGTTTCGAAGCACATCACGGCATCAAGTATTCAGCAACCGCCATCACTTCTGCCGTTGAACTCTCGGCCCGCTACATCACCGACCGTCATCTTCCGGACAAGGCGATCGACGTCATTGACGAAGCCGGTGCTGCACAACGCATCCTGCCGAAATCCAAGCAGAAGAAGACCATCAACAAGACCGACATCGAGGAAATTGTCGCCAAGATCGCCCGCATCCCGTCACAGCACGTGACTCTCGATGACCGGGGCGCACTGAAGAACCTCGACCGCGATCTGAAAGCAGTTGTTTTCGGACAGGACAAGGCGATCGACGCACTTGCCCAAGCGATCAAGCTCTCCCGCTCCGGATTGGGCAATCCCGACAAGCCGATCGGTTCGTTCCTTTTCAGCGGCCCAACCGGTGTCGGCAAAACAGAAGTGGCCAAGCAATTGGCCTACTGTCTCGGCATCGAACTGATCCGCTTCGACATGAGTGAATACATGGAACGCCATGCGGTCTCCCGCCTGATCGGAGCGCCACCGGGTTACGTCGGGTTCGAACAGGGTGGCTTGCTGACCGAAGCCATTACCAAGAAGCCCTACTGCGTGCTGCTGCTCGACGAAATCGAAAAAGCGCACCCGGACATCTTCAACATCCTGTTGCAGGTGATGGATCATGGCACACTGACTGACAACAATGGACGCAAGGCCGATTTCCGCAACGTGGCCATCATCATGACCACCAATGCCGGTGCTGCCGACCTGCAAAAATCCAGTATGGGCTTTACCAACTCGAAACAGAAGGGTGACGAGATGGTTGAGATCAAGCGCCTGTTCACCCCGGAATTTCGTAACCGTCTCGACGCCACCATTTCGTTCGCGCCGCTCGATCACGATGTCATCATGCGCGTGGTCGACAAGTTCCTGATGCAACTGGAAGAACAGCTGCACGAGAAGAAGGTGGAGGCCCACTTTACCGATGCAGTCAAGGAACTGCTCGCCGAAAAAGGCTTCGACCCCTTGATGGGCGCCCGCCCGATGGCCCGCCTCATTCAGGACACCATCCGTGCAGCTTTGGCCGATGAACTTCTATTCGGTCGCCTGGCCAACGGCGGACGTGTCACGGTCGACCTGAATAAAGAGCAAAAAATCACCCTAGATTTTGAGGAAGAAAAAGTCGAAGCCGTCGTTTAAGTTTCAATCAACTTTCAACAAGCCATGCAACGCATGGCTTTTTTTCTGCCAAGGAAACGTTCATGACTTTCAAAACACCTGATCTTTGCGACCAATTCGAAAACGAACTCGGCAAGACCCTGCGGGTCGTGGCGCCGATGTTCCAACGTTATGGTGCGCGAACCAGCTTTTCCGGCGAGATCGTCACGCTGAAGATCTTCGAGGACAACTCCCTGGTTCGCGAGGCCTTTGCCGAAAGCGGGAAAGGCAAGGTACTCGTCATTGACGGCGGCGGCTCCCTGCGTTGCGCACTGGTCGGCGATCAGTTGGCGATCCTTGCCCAGAAAAACGGCTGGGAAGGTGCTATCGTTTACGGCTGCATCCGTGACTCGGCCGACATCAACGACATCGATATCGGCGTACGCGCCCTGAATACCCACCCGCAAAAAAGCATCAAAAAAGGCGTGGGTGACCGCAACATCAACGTCACTTTTGGCGGAGTCACTTTTGTTCCCGGTGAGTTCGTCTATGCCGACGAAGATGGCGTGATCGTTTCGGAAAAAGCGTTAGTCTAAAAAAACCGGGGAAACCCGGTTTTTTTACCCTTCCAGCAAAGCAGCGCTCTCACAACCGACTCTGACAGCCCCCCAGTGCCGGCCATTGACCATGATTGGCATGTTGATTTCCGAAAAAATTTCCCCCGTATCCCGGGCATAGGTTTGTACCAGTACTGGCTGCGTGTTCCTTGCCGCACGTTGACCGGTGGCATCATCCCATATGCGCCGGGTACGATTTCCCACCAGGTCGTTCTGATAATTTCCAGTTAGCGGTCGCGAGAATTTCTGGTTATGGATCGCGCCATAGCCTTTGACATCAATAACCAACGCGTAGGCACCACCTCTCAAACTGGAGAGCGCATCCTCCAGCAGGGGCTGGAGTTGCTGTTCGAAAGCCGGGCAGTAACTGACCTCGTATTTCTGTGGATTGGTCTTGGGCTGCGGCCGATAATTCTGGTCCCAGATATCAACACCGCGGCCTGCAATTTCGTTCAGGCGCTTTTGCACTGCATCCCTAAAGGCACGCGCCTGATCGACGTTAAAATCGAACGAACCGCGGCCGATCTTGAAACGGGAAACCAGTTCCTGGACACTTTCGGTAGCCTGACTCAAGGTCAGGGTCGACTGTTCCGATGCCCTCATGCTTCCGGAAACCTCCTCCGACAAGACCTGCACCTGGGTAACAGCTTCGTGAACCTGCCCGTTCGTCGCAGTCAGTTCCTCCATCGCCGAGGCAATCTGGTTCAACTGATCGGCCGTATGTCCGAAATTACCGACCATCTGGTCAAACTCTTCCGATGAGTGCTCAACCACCAGACGGGTTTGGCAAATATCCGCGTTGATGACCTCATTCTCGCTTTGCGTCTCGCGAACCAAAGCGATCATGCCTCCGATGTTTTCGGTAATTTCCTGCGTCGCCACATTAACGCGCTCAGCGAGTTTACGAACTTCGTCAGCCACAACAGCAAATCCACGCCCCATCTCGCCCGCCCGCGCCGCCTCAATCGCTGCGTTCAATGCCAGCAGATTGGTTTGGTCCGCAATATCCTTGATTAGGCCTGCTATTTGCCGAATGCTCTCCGAACGTTCTGCAAGATGCTCCACCGTATCGTTGAAAGTTTCGAGCTTTTCACTGACGGTTTGAACCTTGCTGACGATTTCCCGCATCTCGTCCAGAGAGCCCCGAGCCGTCTGCAAATTGGCGTCGGTCGAATGCGAAATCAATTCAGCAGAAGAAGAAACTTCCTGAATGGCCCGAATCGCCTCGCTGCTTGCACCGAATACGTCGCCAGCAATCTCACCTTGCCGATCCGCTCTCGCCGCAGTTGACGCCACGGTCTTTTTGACCACGACCGCCTCGCGCGCGATATTCACACTCATTTTACGAACCTCGCCGATGATTTCGCGCATCTTGTCAGCGAAACGGTTATACGCCTCGGCCAATGTCCTTAACTCATCATGCGTGATCGTCGGAAGATTTCGGGAAAAGTCCCCTTCGCCTCGCCCAATCTCGTCAAAGATAGTGGAAATCATTCTGATCGGACGCAAGATCAGATAACGAATGTAGAGAATCTGCAGCAAATTCCAGAGCAGCGCCAGAACGGTAAGGCTGATCATCAACTTCAAACCGAAATCCATACTGGCGGAAACTCTTTGCAGAATCTCTGCATTGGCCGGCGCCTGCCCTATCTCCTTGGCCACAAGACCCTTTTGATAGATATAGATGCCGAGATAGACCGTATCAATGAAGAAGAGAAGAAGAAAACTCATCAACTTCTTGGTGAGCGAGTTCCAGAAAGTTCGCTCGTTCCATTCATACAGTCGCCGGAAAAGGCCCATTTAATCACCCAAAAATACAAATTTGCCAAATTCAACCCCCATTCAGAACCTGCGTCAACTCCGAAACAATGTAGCGAGAGCATTTCAAAATCCACAAGGAATGCTGCACCTCATTTCACGAAACCAAATAGCGTTTCGTATTGTGAAATAACGTTTTTAATACAATGTTTTTAAACATAAAAATATTGTCTTATGTCTTATATAAGACTATTGCTGCCATGCGGAAAACTCCCTATACTTCTCATCAACGGTCAGGCGAAAAAATTTCCGGAACCGTCCCCAAAACCATTCACTGAGGAATACACATGAGCACTCGCGAACAGCAAATCGCCGCCCTCGAAAAAGACTGGGCTGAAAACCCCCGCTGGAAAGGCATCAAGCGCGGCTACTCCGCTGCTGACGTCGTTCGTCTGCGCGGCTCCTTCCAGGTTGAGCACACCCTGGCTCGCCGTGGCGCCGAGAAGCTCTGGGATCTGGTCAACAACCAGCCGTACGTCAACTGCCTGGGTGCCCTGACCGGCGGTCAAGCCGTTCAACAGGCCAAGGCCGGCATCAAGGCCATCTACCTGTCCGGCTGGCAAGTTGCTGCTGACAACAACGAATACGCCGCCATGTACCCGGACCAGTCGCTGTATCCGGTCGACTCCGTGCCGAAGGTTGTCGAGCGCATCAACAATGCCTTCAACCGCGCCGACGAAATCCAGTGGTCCAAGAACATCAACCCGGGCGATGCCGGCCATGTCGAATACCACCTGCCGATCGTCGCCGATGCTGAAGCCGGTTTCGGCGGCGTGCTCAACGCCTACGAACTGATGAAGGCCATGATCCGCGCTGGCGCTGCTGGCGTGCACTGGGAAGACCAGCTGGCTTCCGTCAAGAAGTGCGGCCACATGGGCGGCAAGGTTC
>CAZOWA010000035.1:0-32620 GCA_964583695.1 uncultured Dechloromonas sp. | reverse complement strand
ACGTACTTCTCGCACGGATTGCCGAACATCATGCGCATGAAGTTGGCGGTGTAGTCCAGGTCGTTATCCGGATACATGAACGGCGCGCCAGTGTTGTACTTGTACGCCATCGCCACGATGGTCGGCAGCTTGGCAACGAGGCGGTTGAAGCTGACGTTGCGGTGCTCGACATCGGAGAAATCCATCGCATCGTGGTAGAAAGCCGAGAGCGCACCCACAACGCCGGTCATCACGGCCATCGGGTGGGCGTCACGACGGAAACCAGAGTAGAACTTGGTCAGTTGCTCATGGACCATCGTGTGCTTCTTGATGGTGCTTTCGAAATCGCTCTTCTGCTGGGCATTCGGCAGTTCGCCATTCTTCAGCAGATAAGTCACTTCCAGGAAGTTGCAGTTTTCAGCGAGCTGTTCAATCGGATAGCCTCGATACAACAGCTCACCCTTGTCACCGTCGATGAAGGTAATTTTTGACTTGCAGCTCGCGGTCGACAAAAAACCGGAGTCATACGTAAACAAGCCGGTCTTGCCACCCAGCGTACGAATATCGACGCAGTCATTGCCGTGCGTCGGGGACATGATCGGGAAATCGACAGGCGCTTGCCCATCAATCGTCAAAATTGCCTTGCGTTCGGTCGTCATGGTTTTTTCCCTGTTCAGGTGTTAGTTATCACTGCACTGCCAAATAAGCGGTAAACACTATCAAGTTAGTATATAAACCTTACTTAACTCTTACGAAGCAACGCCACAAGTGGCGCCAGACGAGAATCATCGATCTCTGCCTTACCCGTAAGCAAGTCCCAGAGATCGTAATCCTCCATATCTGCCAATTCCACGAATGCCTGTTTCTCGTCTTCGCTCAGCCGGTCAAAACTGCCGTCATCGAGAAAACGCGTCAGCGTAATGTCGAGCTCAAGTAACGCACGACGAACACAGCGCCAACGCAGACGTTCGTAGTCAGCCCTCTCCATCAGACTGCGCGACGAACCATCATGTCCTTGATCTTGCCGATGGCCTTGGTCGGGTTCAGACCCTTCGGACATACGTCAACGCAATTCATGATGGTGTGGCAACGGAACAGACGGTACGGGTCTTCGAGGTTATCGAGACGCTCGTTGGTCGCCTGGTCGCGCGTATCGGCGATGAAGCGGTAAGCAGCCAGCAGCCCGGCCGGGCCGACGAACTTGTCCGGGTTCCACCAGAACGACGGGCAAGAGGTCGAGCAGCAGGCACACAGGATGCACTCGTACAGGCCATTCAACTCTTCACGATCATCCGGCGATTGCAGACGCTCGCGCTCCGGCGGCGGATCATTGTTGATGAGGTAAGGCTTGATCGAGTGGTACTGTTTGAAGAACTGGGTCATGTCGACGATCAGGTCGCGGATGACCGGCAAGCCCGGCAGCGGACGCAGCACGATGGGCTGCTTCAGGCTGTCGATATCGGTCAGACAGGCCAGACCATTCTTACCGTTAATATTCATTGCATCGGAACCACAGACGCCTTCACGGCAGGAACGACGATAGGAAATCGTGTCGTCCTTAGCCTTGAGCTTGGTCAGCGCGTCAAGCAGCTTGCGGTCGGTCGGTTCGATCTCAACCGAAATATCCTGCATGTAAGGCGCGTCGTCCTTGTCCGGATCGTAGCGATAAATACTGAATTGAACCATGCGTTTGCTCATTCTGGACTCCAATTAGTACGAGCGCGTCTTGAGCGCCACCGGCTCGACGGTCTGGGGTTGCATGTTGACCGGCTTGTAGCAGATCGAGTTATCCACCGGCGAGAACAGCGTGTGCTTCAGCCATTCCTTGTCATTACGGCCATTCGGGAACTCAGCGGTATCCGGAGCATCGTCGCGCACGTGAGCACCGCGCGACTCCTTGCGGGCCTCGGCCGAGATCATGGTGGCCTTGGCGACTTCGATCAGGTTTTCCATCTCGAGGGCTTCGGTCCGGGCCGTGTTCCAGGCCATCGACTTGTCCTTGATTTCCAGCTGGCGAGCTGCCTTTTCGACCTCAAGAATTTTCTCGACGCCCTGCTTCAGCATGTCACCAAAACGGAACACGCCGGCATGATCCTGCATGGTTCGCTGCATGGCAAGACGGGTTTCGTGCACGTTGGCACCGCCCTTGCGGCTGTCCAGCGCGGCGATGCGCGCCAGGGTCTTGTCAGCAACATCTTTCGGCAGATCGCGATGGGCGCGCCCAGCCTTCAGATCCTCGACCGCCGAATCACCCGCCGACTTGCCGAAGACCAGCAGATCGAGCAGCGAGTTGGTACCGAGGCGGTTGGCTCCATGCACCGAAGCACACGCACACTCACCGCCAGCATAGAAGCCAGGCACGACGGAATTCATGTCACCATTCTTCGGCTCGACAACACGGCCGGAGAAGTGGGTCGGGATGCCGCCCATCTGGTAGTGACAGGTCGGCACGACCGGCAACGGCTCTTTCAGACAATCGACGCCAGCAAACTGGATACCGATTTCGTGGATACCCGGCAGGCGCTTCATGATGGTGGCAGGGTCGAGGTGGGTAATGTCGAGCAGGACGTAGTCCTTGTTGACACCACAGCCGCGACCTTCCTTAATTTCGGTCGCCATGGCGCGCGAGACCACGTCACGCGAAGCCAGATCCTTGGCGTTCGGCGCGTAGCGCTCCATGAAGCGTTCCTTGCTGGAGTTACGCAGAATGCCACCTTCACCGCGCACGCCTTCGGTAATCAGCACGCCCGCGCCGGCCACGCCGGTCGGGTGGAACTGCCAGAATTCCATGTCTTCGAGCGGAATGCCGGCACGCGCCGCCATACCCAAGCCGTCACCGGTATTAATGAAGGCATTGGTCGAAGAGTAGAAGATGCGGCCGGCACCGCCGGTCGCGAAAATCGTGGCACGAGCGTGGAAAATCACGATCTGGCCAGTTTCCATTTCCATGGCGGTAACACCAAGGACATGACCTTCTTCGTCACGAATCAGGTCAAGTGCCATCCATTCGACGAAGAACTGGGTGTTGGCCTTGACGTTGCGCTGATACATGGCATGCAGCATGGCATGACCGGTACGGTCAGCCGCAGCACAGGAACGACGCACCGGCTTTTCGCCGAAATTGGACATGTGACCGCCGAACGGGCGCTGATAAATCTTGCCGTCATCGGTACGGTCAAAAGGCATGCCGTAATGCTCAAGTTCAACGACGACTTCGTTGGCCTTCTTACACATGAACTCGATGGCGTCCTGGTCGCCGAGCCAGTCGGAGCCCTTGACGGTATCGTACATATGCCACGTCCAGTGATCTTCCTCGGAATTACCGAGGGACGCAGCAACACCGCCCTGCGCCGCAACCGTGTGCGAGCGGGTCGGAAAAACTTTCGACAGCACGGCGGTCTTCAGGCCGGCTTCGGACAATTGAATTGCGGAACGCAGACCGGCACCACCGGCACCAACGATCACCGCATCAAACTTGAGAACAGGAATACTCACGCTTACAGCCTCCAGAGAATCGCAGCAGCCCACGCGGTGTAACCCACCAGCGCGGCAATGGTCAGGACATGCAGGGTCAGGCGCAGGCCGACCGGCTTGACGTAGTCCATCCAGATATCACGCACGCCGATCCAGGCGTGGTAAAACAGGCTAACGAAGAAAAGGAAGGTCAGAAATTTGATGACCCCATTCGCAAACACACCTTGCCAAGCCTCGAAGGTAGTCGGACGAACAACCAGCACCACCGCACCAATCAACACCGAATAAACGGCCATGATGACAGCGGTCGCACGCTGGGCAATCCAGTCCTTGAGGCCATAATGAGCGCCAACAACAGTACGATTGATCACAGCAACACCCCCCAAAGAACCAGGGTCAGAGGAATACTGACAGCCAGAACCATCACTGCCGACTTATGGGAAGCCTCTTTTTCGATGCCGATATGAAGATCCAACAACAAAAAGCGGATACCTGCACAGAAGTGATGAACGAAAGCCCAGATCAGACCTGCCAGAACAACTTTCGCCGGAAGAGACGAAGCCACTTCCTTGAAAGCAGCAAAACTTTCTGCGGAATTCAGGCTAGCCGAAAACAGCCAAAGCAGCAGCGGAAAAAAAAGAAACAGGCCAGCAGCGCTGATACGGTGCAGGATCGAAACCTTACCCGCCAGCGGCAACCTGATAGTCGTCAAGTCCAAGTTTTTTGGACGCTTCTTGATGGACATTTCTGCCATGAACGTCAACCCTCGCGTAAATGTGCGGTTTTCCGCTTGTACGTCGTTTGAAAAGAACCATAATTATACATTCAAAACTACGCCGAACACGCCTCTGCGGGCGACTTGCAGGTAGCTCCGGGCTTCTTGTCTCTCAACCCAACTCGTTCCGGTAGTAGTGCCGGTGGGTGCTGTACAAGCCACGCCGCCACTCGACCGGTTTGTTTCCATACGTATATGCAGTACGCTCAACCAACAGAAGAGGATGCCCTTCGCGGACGCTCAGCAAACCCGCACTTTCAACATCTGCCGCAACCGCACGCAAATGCTCTTCGGCATGAATCATGCGGACCCCGAACTCACTCTCAAACAAGCTATATAGCGAACGCTCGCCGCGCCGCAAGCCTTCGAGCGTCAAACCATCAAATAATTCCACAGCCAGGAAAATCTGATCATAAACCACCGGCTGACCATCAAAACGCAGAACCCGCCGGACGCAGATAACCGGATCACCTACCGTCAACCCGAGCACACCGGCAACATCGGACGCCGCCGGAACGCGCTCACAAGAGAGCATTTCACTGACGGCCTGAGTAACATTGCCATCATCCGGCATTAGCCGCAGAAAACGATAAGCCGCCCGCGGATCAGTGTGCGTGGAAACAAAGGTTCCCTTGCCTTGCCGCCGAACGAGCATGTTCTCGGCAGCCATTTCGTCAATGGCCTTGCGCACGGTTCCCTGGCTGACATTGAAGCGCGTCGCGAGCTCTCCCTCGCTGGGAATGGCATCTCCTGGCCCCCACTCACCCGCCTCCAGACTGCGGATGAGAAAATCCTTGATCTGGCGATAGAGCGGACTGAAGGTCGGCGAAGGGATGCGCGCGGCAGGACGATTGGCGTCACGGTTCATAATCCAAATTTCAGCACATTTTGCACCGAGCGTCTACGAAAAGTTGTCTTATATAAGACACAAGACGAATTGACAGCCGCACGCCGAACTTCTAACATCTTTGTCTCTCGCGCTCGCCGACGCAAGGAAGCTTATTCAAGCGGGCGTTTGAGCAAACAAGGAACAATTTTAATCACGCTGTTTCATACAGGAGCGACATATGTCCAAAGCCCCAATGCGCGTTGCCGTTACCGGCGCCGCCGGCCAAATCGGTTATAGCCTGCTGTTCCGCATCGCCTCCGGCGAAATGCTTGGCAAAGACCAGCCGGTCATTCTTCAGTTGCTCGACTTGCCGCAAGCCCAGAAGGCCGTGCAAGGCGTGATGATGGAACTCGACGATTGCGCCTTCCCGTTGCTGGCCGGCATGGTTGCCACTGACGACCCGAATGTCGCCTTCAAGGATGCTGACGTCTGCCTGCTGGTTGGCGCCCGTCCCCGTGGCCCCGGCATGGAGCGTGCCGATCTGCTGGCTGCCAACGGCGCCATCTTTACGGTCCAGGGCAAGGCCATTGCCGAAAACGCCAAGGAAGACGTCAAGGTTCTGGTTGTCGGCAACCCCTGCAACACCAACGCCCTGATCGCTGGCGCTGCTGCCAAGAAGGTTGGCCGCACCAATCCAAACAACTACCACGGCATGCTGCGTCTTGACCACAACCGCGCACTGACCCAACTGGCCCAGAAATCCGGTCGCGCCGTTTCTTCCCTGAAGAAGCTGGTGGTCTGGGGCAATCACTCGCCCTCCATGTACGCCGACTATCGTTTTGTCACCTCCAACGGCGACAGCGTGAAGGCTCTGATCAACGACGCAGCCTGGAACAACGATGTGTTCCTGCCGACCGTCGGCAAGCGTGGCGCAGCCATCATCGACGCTCGCGGCCTCTCCTCCGCCGCCTCCGCCGCAAATGCAGCCATCGACCACATCCGTGACTGGGTGCTCGGTTCCGACGAATGGGTCACCATGGGCGTTCCTTCCGACGGCTCCTACGGCATTCCGGCCGGCATCGTGTTCGGCTTCCCGTGCGAGTGCAAGGGCGGTTCGTTCAAGATCATCCAGGGTCTGGAAATCGACGAATACAGCCAGGGCAAGATCAACATCACCCTCAAGGAACTGACCGACGAAGCTGAAGCCGTCAAGGGCATGCTGTAACCGGCATTCTTTCCGGCACAAGGGGAGCGGCAACAGGCCGCAGCATTTCCCCTTAGCGACACGAAAAGGCCGCGGTAAAATACCGCGGCCTTTTCTTTTTTGATGACGAAAATCATGCGCCATCCAGATTCCGTTCTTTTTGCCGGCGAGAAGCCCTTTCCCGTCCTGCCCGCAGTCGACCATTATGCCGGTTCCGAGAAGCTGATGAAAAAGGCGCTGCAACTGCAGAATGAACTCGGACCAATCTTCGACATCACCTGCGACTGTGAAGATGGCGCCCACGCTGGTGCCGAACGCGAGCACGCCGAAATGGTGGCCAGCATCATCGCCTCGGCGGACAATCGTTTCAACCGGATCGGCGCACGCATTCACGACGTAACCCACGCGCACTGGAACGATGATCTGGAAATCCTCATCGGCGCGATCGGCGACCGCCTGCCTTTCATCACCCTGCCCAAGCCTTGCAGCACCGAAGACGTGCAGATACAGATCGAAGCGCTTCGCAAAAACGAGCGCAAATTTGGGGTTGACCGCAGAATTCCCGTCCATGTGCTCATCGAAACCCATGGCGCTCTGCGCGACGTATGGGAGATCGCCACCCTTCCCGGGGTGGAATCCCTCGACTTCGGCCTGATGGATTTCGTTTCCGGTCACCACGGCGCCATTCCTGGCAATGCCATGAAAAGCCCGGGCCAGTTCGAACACCCGCTGGTTGCACGCGCCAAATGCGAAATCAGCGCCGCCGCCCTGGCCTGCGGTGTCGTACCCTCACACAACGTCACCACTGAACTCAGGGACATCGACGTCATCCGTGACGACGCTTTGCGCGCCCGCACGGAGTTCGGCTACCTGCGCATGTGGAGCATCCATCCGAACCAGATCGTACCCATCGTCGAAGCCATGCGCCCTGACTTTTCCGAGGTGCAGGCCGCCGGGGAAATCCTGATTGCAGCCCAGGACAAGGACTGGGGACCGATCCAGCACGAGGGCCGACTACATGACCGGGCCTCCTACCGTTATTACTGGGAACTCCTCAAGCGCGCCCAGATCACTGGCATGGATGTACCCGCCCTCACGAAAGATCGATTTTTTGCCTGATTTTCCGGTTCACCGCAGCATCCAGAAAACCCAGGCCGGGAACGGCATTTCGTCCGCGACATGCGAAGTTCCGCTGCCTATCCTTTATCGTGACGAATACATCGTCGTCATCGACAAGCCGCCGGGCCTGCTCGTTCACCGCTCGGAAATCGACCGCCACGAAACACGTTTCGCCATACAGATCCTGCGCGACCAGATCGGCCAGCGCGTCTGGGCGGCGCATCGACTGGATCGCGGTACTTCGGGCGTCCTGCTTTTCGGATTGAGCGCGGAAATTGCCAGCCAACTCGGCAGGCAATTCGAATCCGGGACGGTATACAAGCGCTACTGTGCGGTCGTTCGCGGCCACCCGAAAGCGGAGGGAGAGATCAACCATCCGCTGACACGCCAGCGTGACCGTCGGGAATTCAAGGGAGAAAACAGCAGTACGGAAGCACAGCCTGCCCTGACCCGCTACCGGAAACTGGCTGAAATCGAACTTCCGGTCCCGGTCGATCGCTACCCTTGCAGCCGCTATGCGCTGCTTGAACTGGAACCTCTTACCGGGCGCCGGCACCAGTTGCGGCGCCATCTCAAGCACATCGCCCACCCGATCATCGGCGACGCCACACATGGCAAAGGCAATCACAACCGTTTCTTTGCTGAAGAGCTGGCGTGCCGCAGGCTGCTGCTGGCCTGCCTGGAACTGGGATTCGAGCACCCGGTCAGCCGGCAGGCCATACGGATCAAGGCACCGCTCAGCGGCGAGTTCGCCGCCCTGCTTCAGCGCTTTGGCTGGCAGCTACCCGACTGAAAACTCAGGCAGCCTTTTCCGGCAGAGCCAGCTTGTTGTCGGTACTGAACTGGTAATCCTTGAAAATATGCTCGGCAGAAAGAACCTGATAGCTGCCATCAGCCAGCTTGTGGGTCGTATCCTTCAGGCGGTAGGTCAGATGACCGCAGGTCCACAAGTCGAAGTTGCGCATGTGCGTGCATAGACAAGTCTTGTCCATCACCGAAATCTTGCGCGCTCCGGGATGCGCCAGAACCTCGCGGTTGTAGGCGGTAACGTAGGAGCACTTCCCGTTGGCGTCGAGCAGATAGCCGTACGCTTCGCAATTTGGGCGAATGCCGTTACCAATCGCCGGGCTGCCCTTGAGCATGCGCATCGGGTAGCCTGTCGGCGAAATCTGGTTGACCTCGATATCTTTCTCGCTGGCCTTGAAATACTCCTGCTGGACGTTTTCGGGCAGGCCGCACTCCTTGGCCACGGTAAACCGCGTCGCCACCTGGACGGCGCCGGCACCGGCTTCGAGAAAAGCCGTTGCATCGCTGCCGGTGAAGATGCCGCCGGCCGGAATGATGGGGATGTCTAGATGCTCGTCCTTCATGAACTGCGTGATCTCGGCAACGATGGTCGCCAGATCGTATTCCGCCCAGTCCATGCCAAAACCGAGGTGACCGCCGGCCAGCGGTCCTTCGACCACAACGTAATCAGGCAGACGACCGATGCGTGACGTCTTCTTCAGGAAGAGCTGCAAGGCGCGCAGGGAGGACACGATGATGCCCAGCTTGGCATCGCGAAAACGCGGGTGATCCTCGATCAGCGCGAAGGAACCGAGGTGCAGGCCGGCGGCCAGCGTAATGCCGTCAATGCCGGCATCAAGCGCCGCCGTCATGCGAACCTTGAGCGTCTCCTTCGGCGCGTTCATGGTCAGCTTTTCCATGCAATTGATGAAAATCAGACCGTCGCCCTGCTTGCGGCTCATGGCACTTTCGACGTGCAGGCGGGTCGCTTCGGCCACCTTGCCAAGATCGAACTTGACCGACGATTTATCCTCGTTATTGACGTTGGCCTTGTAGAGCGCGAGCTTTTCCTTGACGTATTTGGTGTCGTAGCGGCGATCGGCAACGGTCTTGATCATCGCGTCCGAAATGTGGCCGACCCCTCCGAGACGTGCTGCCTCCAGAGCCAGATCGGCAGTCGAAATATCAACCCCCATGCCACCGATCATGATCGGCACCAGCTCGTGCTTGCCAAGCCGCAAGCGGAAATCGTCCACACGCTTCATCTTCATCTTTCAGAAAAACCGTCTGCACCGGATAGCTCAACCACGGCCAGACCAAGCCCGTAATTTTACGCGAATGTAAGTCGTATTGCTTGCCCGCCTTGGGATAAATCAAGTTCAGCAAGGTACGGAATCACTAGACTGAGGCTTTTGAACAACAGTTCTCCGAAAGGTTCTGCATGCCTCTTCCAACACACCCGCTCTGGCTGGTCGGCTTTCGCCCGTTTTTTGTGCTGGCCTGCCTGAGCGGCGTGATCCTGCCGGTACTCTGGGCGATGATTTTCAGCGGCTGGATCGACGGTCCTGACCCCGGCTTCGGTTCCACCCAGTGGCACGCCCATGAAATGCTTTTCGGCTTCGGCTGGGCCGTACTCGGGGGTTTTCTCCTGACATCGACCAAGAACTGGGTCAACATCCGCGGCTACCACGGCCCCGTCCTCATGCTGCTTGCCGCGGCCTGGATCATCGAGCGACTCGGCATGAGCTTCGGCCGGCACTGGCCGGATGCCCTGCGCCTCACCTCGCACTATCTCTTTCTCGGCTGCATCAGCGCCCTGCTCGTCTGGACGCTGATCCGCCACCGGCACCGCGACAGCTACCGCGACAATATTTTCTTCATCGTCATGCTTCCCGCCTTTCTCGCAGCCAAGACGATGCTCCTCGATGGCGACCATTTCATCGCCGGATACACCATGACCATCGCGCTTTTCCGCCTTGCCTTCCTGGTCATGCTGGAGCGCACCCTAAGCCAGTTCATGAAAGCGGCGTTCCAGGTCGTCATTTTGCGCCGCCCCGAACTCGACATGAGCATCAAGCTGATGGCCCTGGCGCTGGTGCTCGAATTTGCCTTACCCCGCCCGGTAAGCGCGACCGTCTCATTCCTGCTGGCCTGCCTGCTGTTTTACCGCGTAACGTTCTGGAAGCCCTTCCTTGCCATCCGCCGCATCGACATCGGCATCATGTACATCGGCTACCTCGCCCTCACCGCCCAACTGGTAATCGAGGCCCTCGGTCATTTCCTTTCGCTCACCTGGGTCGGGTCATTCTCCGTCCATCTCTTCACCTTCGGCGTCATGGGCACCATCATTCCCGCCATGATGATCCGCATTGCCAAGGGACATACCGGACGTCGCGTGGTGTTCGACGGGCTTGACAAAACCGCCCTCTACATCATGCTCGGCACGCTCATGCTTCGCGTAGCCTTGCCACAAATCAGCCCAAGCCATTACCTGCTGTGGATCCAGTTATCGGCCGCCGGCTGGATGTTCTGCTTCGGATTGCTCGCTTGGCGGTATATTCCCTTCCTTTTGCAGCCGCGGATCGACGGCAAGGAACACTGATGCAAATCTGGGTCGATGCCGACGCCTGTCCGGGCGTCATCAAGGAAATCATTTTTCGCGCCGCCGAACGGCTGCACATCCAGACGACGCTGGTCGCCAACCAGATGCTGCGCACGCCGCCGTCGAAATTCATTCGTGCCATTCAGGTGCCTTCGGGATTTGACGTTGCCGACCGGCACATTGTCGACCAACTGAACCCGGGCGACCTTGTCATCACCGCCGACATTCCGCTCGCCTCCTTCGTCATCGAACGCGGTGCCCATGCATTAAATCCACGTGGCGAGCTGTACACCACGGCCAACATCCAGGAACGCCTGACCATGCGCAATTTCATGGAAGGACTACGTAGCGCGGGCATCGAAACAGGTGGCCCAGCCGCATTTGGGCAAGCTGACCGCCAGGCCTTCGGCAACGCGCTCGACCGCTTCATGGCCAAACACGCCGGATAGCTACAGAACTGCCTCGAACAACTCCAGCTGAGGCGGCCCGAGGTAGAAGTCGCGCGGCGACTGGCCAGCCTGCATGTGCGCCTTGCGGAAGGCGTCGGACTGCGTCCAGTCGGCAAAAGCCTGCTCGTTTTCCCAGACCGTGTGCGAGGCGAACAGCGTGCGTTCGTCGTTGGTGTCGCCGCGCAACAGGTTAAAGGAGATGAAGCCCGGCACCTCGTCGAGGTAGCTGTTGCGGTTGCGCCAGTGGGCGACGAAATCGTCTTCCTTGCCCAGGGCGATGCGAAATCGGTTCATGGCGAGAAACATGAAATCTCCTTGAAATGGGGTCAGCGCATGGTGCGCACGCTTGTTGCTAGTAGGGTGACATAGCAAACGGGATACCAGCCACCATGATCGCATTTGACGACGAAGACAAGCTTGATTTCGGCGCCCTGCCGCCGGCCGTCGATAGCCTGCTGCAACAGGGTGTTGCGGCGCATTTCTCCGACCCCGAACTGGCCGAAAACGCCTTCCGGATGGCCATCACCATAGCCCCCGATGCGCTGCCAGCCTACCGTTGCCTGGTCAAGCACTACAACCGCTACCGCCAGTTCGGGCTGGCACGCCGGGCAGCACAGGACTGGGTCGCCGCCGCTGCCCGACTTGCCTGCTTGCCGAACGACTGGCTGCTCTGGCAGCAAGCGCCCGGATCGGCGCTGGCCGCGCTCAAGGGGCTGGCCTTCGTCTATCTGCGCAGCGGCCAGTCGGACAAGGCGGCAGAAGCCATCGGCCGGGTCGTCGCACTGGATCCGATCGATGCCGTGGGTGGATCGGTGATCGCCGCGCTCGTTGACGAAACACGCCTCGCTGCCTGATTTCAATTTTGGGCGATTTTTCCGGTTGACCGTCGGAAGTGCCCAAAAACGAGCTTGAACCGTGTCGCATCCACGACACGGCTGTCGTCATTCACACAGGCATTTTGCGACGTTTTTCCGACAATTGCACCCCGAAGCAAGCACTGATGCGGCTTGTGAAAACGGAACAAATATTGCTTTCGTTATAGACAAAACAAGCATCCGGGAAACGGATGCCGCCATGGTCGCCCCCGACACCTTTTATCGACCCTGGATCGCGACAACAACGAGGAACACCATGGCAATTTATAAAGGTATCGAGATCGATCCTTCGCTGGCGGGCATCATCCGCCACATGCAGGGGGTCGAGGCCTATCGCGAAGTGCTGGGCAAGCTGCAGGGCGCTTGGGACATACTCAGCCTGCTCGGGCAACTGACCGGCGCGGCGACCGAAATGTCCGGCACGCGGGAGGCCTTCGAGAAGCTGACCGGCGACCTGCTCAACCATTTGGGCAAGGAAACCCGGCGCAAGGCGATTACCGACCTGCACGCCAAGACGCAGATCAGCATCGACATTCTCGTCCGCAACCTCTTCGAGCGAACGGCCGACATCGGCTTCCTGGCCGCCGACGACGACATCCGTGAATTCCTGGCGACTGGCAGCATGGCGCGCCCGATACTGGAACAGCGTTTCCAGGAATACGTCGACAAATACACCGTCTATTCCGACATCGTCCTGTTCGACGCAGAAAGCCGGATCGTCGCCCGGCTCAAGCCGAATGCGCTGGAAACCAGCACGCATCCGATTCTCAACGAAGCCCGCTCGACCTCGGCGAGCTACGTCGAATACTTTGGTAGCGGCGATTTCCTGCCGGCCGGCGAGCATCTGGTTTACGCCTACCGCATCGAGGACCGCGACGGTCAGGCGCTGGGCGTGCTGACCCTGGTCTTCCGTCTCGAAGACGAGATGAAGGGCATCTTCAGCAACCTGCTGGGCAGCAACGATTTCTCGCTGCTCGCCACCTTCGACGCCCACGGCAAGGTCGTTGCCACCTCGTCGGCGATCCAGTTGCCGGTCGGCACCCTGCTCGACCGCCCACTGCAAACCGGGCGCGGCGACGTGGTCCGCCTGGCCGGCCGCGAATACCTGTGCGTCGCCTGCCCGGCGCACAGCTACCAGGGCTACCCCGGCCCAGGCTGGCGCGGCCTGGGCCTGATCCCGCTCGAGTTCGCCTTCGAGAGCAGCGACAACGCCCTGCTCGGCAACATCGACGGCAAGGCACTGTCGGCCGTGGCGCATCACCCGACGCTGTTTTCCGACGAGCTCCGGCGCATTCCGGCGCTCGCCGAACACATTCAGGAAGACCTCAACCGCTCGGTGTGGAACGGCTCTGTGCGTCAGGTGGCGACCGGCGAGGCCAATGCCTCCTTCGCCAAGACCCTGCTCTGGGAAATCTCCAACACCGGGCGGAAGACGCAGGCGACCTTCGAGCAGTCGATCGGCAACCTCCACGAAACCGTCGTCGCCGCGCTGCTGCAGAACGGTCTGGCCCGCGCCGCGTTCTGCATCGACGTCATGGACCGCAATCTCTACGAGCGGGCCAACGACTGCCGCTGGTGGGCGCTCAACGCCAGCTTCCGGCGCGCCCTGGCCGAGCCGGCCGTGAGCGAAACGGACAGCCGGGCCTGCGCCGACATCCTGCGCTACATCAACGGCCTCTACACCGTCTATCACAACCTGATCCTGTTCAATGCCCAGGGCCAGGTCGTCGCCGTCTCCAACCCGACGACCGAGCAGCTGGTCGGCCACCGCCTGAACGAAGAATGGGTCTCGCGCTGCCTGGCGCTGACCTCCTCGCAGGGCTACGTCTTCTCGCAATTCGAGCCGACGCCGCTTTACGACGGCGCGTCGACCTACGTTTACGCCGCTGCCGTGTGCGAGCCGGACGGCAAGCGCGTGGTCGGCGGCATCGGTATCGTCTTCGACGGCACGCCGCAGTTCAACGCCATCCTCGGCGATACGCTGCCGCGCGACGCGTCCGGTCAGCGCGTCGCCGGTGCCATGGGCCTGTACACCACCCGCGACGGCCGCGTGCTGGCCGGCACCCATGCCGATTACCCGGCGGGCAGCCGCTTTCCGCTCGGCGAGGCGCAAACCCGCCTGGGACGCGGCGAACGCAGCGCCGACATCATCGTCCTCAACGGAACCTACTACGCGCTGGGCGCCGCCATGTCGGCCGGCTACCGCGAGTACAAAACCAGCGACGGCCAGGTGGACGACGTGCTTGCGCTGTCTGCCTATCCGCTCGGCGCCGTCGGCGAGGAAGTCGAGGACAGCCACACGGCGACCACCGCCAACCAAGGCCGGGCCCGCCGCATTGGCAATGGCGACGATGTCGTCGAGATTGCCACCTTCTACATCGGCCAACAGTGGCTGGGCGTCGCTGCCGCCGATGTCGTCGAAGCCGTCGGCACCGAAGACCTGACGCCGGTGCTCGGCGGCAACAACGACCTGGTGGCCGGAGTCAAGATGTATCGCGGCGGACTCATTTCCGTGCTCCACCTGCCCCGCCTGCTGACGCCCGGTGCGCCGCTGCCCGAGAAGGCCCGGCAGATCGTCATCGTGCGCACGCACGGCAAGGTCTGCATGGGCCTGCTGGTCGATCAGCTTGGCGAGATTCCTGAAATCGCCCGCAGCGAAATCCAGTCGGTCAGCCAGGTTTCCGTCAGCGCCAACGCTCTGACCGTCGGGATCGTCAACGGCATGCGACGCACCGGCGACCGCCACGGCATCCTCTCCATCCTCGGCACCGACCGCCTGTGCCAACGCATCGGCTGCCACTGCCCGACGGAGGCATGATCACCGCCGGAAAATTTCAATTTTGGCCGTTTTTTCCGGTTGACCGTGGAGGTCTCACGATCTCACGGTCAACCGGAAATTTTGCCCAAAATCGAAATCTTCAGGCCGGCACTTTTGCCAACGCTTCGGCCTGATCCATGGCCCGGAACATCGAGCAGCGGCGGAAAACCTCTTCCGTCGGCGGCACAGCCTTCTGGCTGCAGTATTTCGCCACGAGCTTGGCGAGGCCCTTGATGTCGCGGCCCGAGGCTTGCGGGAAGATGTCGGGCAGGCGGTCGTGCAGTTCGGGCGCCAGGTTCAGCCCGAACTGCGCGGCCATGACGCCCCAGATTTTCTTGCGGTCGGCGCGGTCCGGCGCCTGGAAGCGGATCAGCGCGATGCAACGCGAGACGATGGCTTCGTCGATGTCGTCGACGCGGTTGGTCGTCAGGAAGAGCAGGCCGTTGAAGTACTCGAGCACGCGCAGGAAGACACCGACGACAGCGTTCATCGTGATGTTGTCGTCGCGCTTCTTGATGTATACGTCGGCCTCGTCGATGAGCATGACCGCCCCCCAGCGCTGGGCGCGGGTCAGCACTTCCTTGAGCGCCGTTTCCATGGCCGCGACGTTGAGGCCGAGCTGGCCGGAATGCACGCGGTAGAGCGGCCGGCGGATGATCTCGGAGTACACCTCGGCGGTCAGCGTCTTGCCCACCCCCGGTGGCCCGGCGCAGAGGACGGTCGTCCCGCCCGACTTGCCGGAAACAATGTCGTCCATCAGCACGTCCATCTCGGCCGTCAGGATGTCGATGAGGTCGGTCTGCTCGGGCGGCAGGACGAGCTTGGTCTTCAGTTCCGGCTGGTAGGCGTAGGGCTGCATGTCGTCGACGTGCACCCAGACGTAGTGGTGCAGGTCGAGGTGGAACATGAGCATGTAGAAATGCACGGGCAGCTCGGTGAACAGCCCCTTGGCGATGCCGGCTTGGGTTTCCTCGATCTCCGCCTCCTCCTTGCCGGACAGCCGCGAATTGCGCTGCACGCGGCGCACGAACTTGGCCAGGATGTCGCCCGTCGCATCGAGCGCCAGCACGCGCTCGCCGAGGATGCTCTCGTCGTTGACCAGGCGCGCCGGGCTGCCGGTCGACGACAGGATGATGAGGTCCTTGCGCGAATAATCGGTGTCGCGATGCGTCGCCGTCGGGTTCTCGGCGAAATAGCCGACACCCGTCCCGGAAAACTGCGCGCCATACTGCGCGCGCCAGTCGAAATAACGTTCGACGGCCTCATCATAGCTGGCGAGCAGGGCCGGCGTTTCCTTGACGAAGCCCTTGGCGGCGAAGATTTCGGGAATCGTCCGGCCGGCGATGTCGGGGCCGGAAATGCGCAGCGTCGCCGTCGCCATGCGTGCCCGGGCGTTGGCCTTCAGTTCCAAGAAAATCTTGCCAGTTTCCTCCTCCGAAGGCGGCGTGAAGTCGAGGCGCGTCACGACATAAGCCAGCGGCTTGCCCGTGATCGCCGCCGAGAACATCCAGCCGCGCGACGCGTTCTCGGCCAAGTAGCGAGCGATGGCCGGCACGGCCATTTCGAGTTCCTCCGGCTCGAAACGCTTGCCACCCTCGCTCAGCGCCTGGCGCAGCGTGGCGATCTGCGCCGCCCGCGCCCGCAATTCAGGCCCATCCTTGGAATACAAATCCTCGAGGAAGGCGAGTTCCTCGTCAGTCAACTGACTGAAGGAAAGTTCGACTTTGTTGCCAAAGCGCAATTGTTCCCGGACAAAATCGAGACGAGGAAAACCCTGAAGCAGTGCCTCGATATGCTGGCGTTCGATTTGCAGTTTCATTGAGGAAGACTCCGTTGAGACGAATTGCCAAACAGCAGCGAATTCCGTGCCCAGCCGGCACTGCCATAAAACAACAACAAAACAATAAGTTGCTGAGAAGCCGCCCGTGTCGTTCTTGTAACAATCAATCCATGGGATACTCCGCACCCAGAAAAATGATCGGAACGCGCATGACCACCCCCGCCCCCAAACCCGGACTTCATCCGCGCAACAAGAATATCGCCGGCTACGACTTCGCCGCACTGACTGCCGTCGCGCCGGGCCTGGTCAAGTACGTGATCACCACCAAGGCAGGGACGCCCGGTATCGATTTCGCCAATCCCGCTGCCGTCAAAGCTTTCAACCGCGCCCTGCTCGCCCTGCATTACGGTATCAAGGGCTGGGAGATCCCGGCCGGCTACCTCTGCCCGCCGATTCCCGGCCGCGCTGACTACATCCACCACGCCGCCGACCTGCTCGCGACCAGCAACAAAAAAACGATCCCGACTGGAGCCGGCGTACGGGTGCTCGACATCGGCGTCGGTGCCAATTGCGTCTATCCGCTGATCGGCGCTGCCGAATACGGCTGGCACTTCCTCGGCGTCGATATCGACGAAGCAGCGCTGGCAAATGCGCATATGATTCTGGGCAAAAACGAGCAGTTGACCGGCATGATCGAACTCCGCCACCAGCCGGTCTGGGACAACATCTTCACCGGCCTGCTGCGCTCCGGCGAGAACTTCGAATTGAGCATCTGTAATCCACCCTTTCACAATTCGCCGGATGACGTGCATGCGGTCAGCCAGCGCAAGTGGAACAACCTCAACAGGCCCGGCGCCAGGAAAGGCGCCGTGCAGCAGCCGCGTCTCAATTTCGGCGGCGGTGGCACCGAACTGTGGTGCAACGGCGGCGAGCGCGCCTTCGTCAAGAACATGATCGAACAAAGCGCCAACATTCCGAAGCGCGTCATGTGGTTCACCAGCCTGGTCTCGCAGGCCGACAACCTGGTGCATATCGAAGCCGCGCTGAAAAAGGCGAAAGTCGTCGAATCTCGCACCATCGCCATGGCCCAGGGCCAGAAACAGAGCCGCTTTGTCGCCTGGACCTTCTGCGGCAACGGCGAACGCGAAAAATGGCGCAAGGCACGCTGGAGCGAAACCGGCTCACCGGAGTCTCCGGTCGGCGAAGCGCGCTTCGATTCCGTATAATCGCCCCTCACCTTTTTTGCGCTTCCGACCGTGTCCGACCGCCTTGCCGTTCTCCCCCAATACCTGATCCCGAAACAGGCGCTGACCATGCTCGCCGGCAAGCTCGCCAGCAAGGAGGCGGGCAGCCTGACGACCAATGTCATCCGCTGGTTTGTCGGCCGCTACAACGTGAACATGGCCGAGGCGGCCAACCCGGATATCGCCAGCTACAAGAGCTTCAACGAGTTCTTCACGCGGCCGCTTCAGGACGGTGCCCGTCCGCTCGCCGGGGCCGGGTTGATCTGCCCGGTCGATGGTGCCATCAGCCAGTTTGGCCCGATTGAGCGCGACCAGATTTTCCAGGCAAAGGGCCACAGTTATTCAACAACAGCGCTGGTCGGCGGCGATCGCGAACTGGCCGCGCAATTCGAGAATGGCAGCTTTGCCACCATCTACCTCAGCCCGCGCGACTACCATCGCATCCACATGCCCTGCGACGGCCGGCTGACGCGCATGATCCATGTGCCTGGCGCACTATTCTCGGTCAATCCGACCACAGCTCGTGGCGTACCTGGCCTGTTCGCACGCAACGAACGTGTCGTCTGCGTCTTCGAATCGGCCTTCGGCCCCTTCGTGCTCACCCTGGTCGGTGCCACCATTGTCGGCAGCATGGCCACCGTCTGGCACGGCACGGTCAATCCGCCACGGCCCGGCGTACTGCGGGAATGGCGCTATGACGACCCGGCTTCCGCGGTCAACCTGAAAAAAGGCCAGGAAATGGGAAGGTTCCTGCTCGGCTCAACCGTCGTCATGCTCTTCCCGAAAGACAGCACCGCATTCAATCCGGACTGGACGCCCGGTTGTCCGGTACGTCTGGGCGAAGCGATGAGCGCTGCCTGAGCCGCAGCTCAGGGCAAATCGCAGGAACCGCTGTTGCAGGCTTCCTTGGCGGCGCAGCAGCCGCAACCGCCGTCATTCTTGCGAAACGGTCCGAGCGCCGGATTGCGCCGGACGAAACGCGGGTAAAGACAGTCGACCAGAATCCCGAACAGGGCCACTGCAAAGATGAAGCAGATGCTTACTACGTCATCGCGCATCTGTATCTGTGGTCTACCGCGACGCCCATAAAATCAGCATGGAAAAACATCCGAAACAGCGGTTTCTGATTGGCTCGACACCAGTCAGAAACCGACGTTCAGGCCATTCTTGTCACATCCTGATAGATTTCTTCCCGTTCAGCACGATCAGCGCCAACAAGTTTGGCAATCGCCGTATCCGGCAAGCGCTTGTAGCGCCTTCTATCCGGTCTCACTCTCATCTCCCGCCACCCCATAAGCACCAGCCAGTCCCAGAGGTCCTGCTGCAACGGCTGGGTTACGGTCATCATCATGTGACGCCTGCAGATTGTTGAACCAACACCAGGACAGTCACCTGCCGAAGGCAGACGGCGCCGCTCCTTGGCGGGACGCCCGCGACGAAACAGCGTTTGAATCAAACTACTCAACATCCCTGAATCTCCGAATGAAACAGATACCCACAAAGCATATATGAAAATGTCGTACGTATAAACACAAAAACCATATTCATTTGATTCACTCTAGAAATGGGTAAAACCTGATCCAGATAGACGCTTCGCTCCACTCTTTCAGCAATTCGTCGCAAACCGCTCCCCTCATCAGACAACGCTGCGTACGCTGGTCTCACCTGCTGCAAGCTGGCCAACCGGACCAACGACAAGACCACCATGCCTGATCACACTTCTCTTCTCAGATTGCGCGACGTTCGCCGCCGCTTCCAACTCGGCGAAACCACGATCGACGCTCTGAACTCGGTTTCCCTCGATATCCATGCCGGTGAATTTCTGGCGGTCTGGGGACCGTCCGGTAGCGGCAAATCGACCCTGATGAACATCGTCGGGCTGATCGACACCCCCACTGCCGGCGAAGTACATTTTGGCGAACAGGCAACTGCCGGCATGGATGACAATGCCCTGACCGATTTTCGCGCCCGCAACATCGGCTTCGTGTTCCAGAACTTCAACCTCGTACCGGTGCTCTCGGCGCTGGAAAACGTCATGCTGCCCTTGCAGATTCGCGGCGTCGCCGAGCATAAGGCGCGCGCACTGGCTTCTGCCACACTGCAGGACGTCGGCCTGGAACGTTTCCGGAATTCACTGCCGGACAAGCTTTCCGGTGGCCAGCGCCAACGCGTCGCCATCGCCCGGGCGCTGGTGGTCGAGCCCAGGCTGGTGATTGCCGACGAGCCGACAGCCAATCTCGATTCCGAAAACAGTCGCATGGTGGTGGACCTGATGCGCGAAATGAATCGCGCCCGCCAGGTGACTTTCGTATTCACCACCCACGACCCCCGCCTGCTCGATCACGTAGACCGGAAGATCCTGCTGCGTGACGGCAGCATCGAAAGCGACGAGGTGATGGCATGAAAAATACGTTCAAACTGGCTTTGCGTGGTCTCCTGCGCAACCGCCGTCGCTCGCTGGTGACACTGCTCGCCATTGCCTTCGGATTTTCCGCCGTCGCCCTCTTCGCCGGCTACACGCACAACGTGTATGACGGACTTTCGCGCCAATCCATCCACGACGAAATGATCGGCCATCTGACGGTGAGCAAGCGCGGCATGCGCCAGGAAGGCAAACTCGACCCGGAACGTTACATGCTCACCCAGGCCGAGGTCGATGCCATCAGCCGTTTGCTGCGCGACGAGCCGCATGTCGAGCTGGTCGCTCCCCGCCTGGCCTTGAGCGGCTTGCTCAGCAATGGCCGCGCCAGCACCATCTTCATTGCCGAGGGCGTCGAGCCGGTCGCCATGGAACGCTTGCAGGAGAACGGGCCGAACCCGAAGATGAAGAAGCGGCTCGCTGCCGGACGCCCCGAGGTCGTCGAACTGAGCGAAGGCCTGGCCGCCATGCTGCATCTGGCGACTGGTGGACAGGGCGCGATGCTGGTCAATACGCTGGGTGGCCAGGCTAATGCGCTGGATGTCAGCGTCGGACACACCTTCAACACCGGCAATGCACGCAGCAACGACAAATTCGCTTTCCTGACACTGGATCTGGCGCGCACCCTGCTCGATGCTGAGGGACGCGCCGACCGCCTGACCGTCCTGCTCGACGAGGTGGACCTGACCGAAGTACTGCGCACCCGCCTGCAGGCCAAGCTGAATGCCGCTGGCTTCGATGTCGAGATCCAGACCTGGCGCGAACTGTCCGATTTCTACAACCAGGTGCACGGCATGTTCGACATGATCTTCGGCTTCATCGCCTCCATCGTGTTGACCGTCGTCGTCATGAGTGTTGCCAACTCGATGGGCATGACCGTCATCGAACGTACCCGTGAAATCGGCACGCTGCGCGCCATCGGCCTGAAACGCAGCGGCGTCGTCCGCCTGTTCACCACCGAATCGATGCTGCTCACCCTGATCGGCTGCCTGCTCGGCCTGGGCATCACGCTGGTAGTACGCTGGGGCATCAATGTCGCCAATATCTCCTACATCCCGCCTAACAGCGTCGCCCCGGTGCCACTGCTGGTCGACATGGACATCGCCCGCATCACCTTCACCTTCATCCTGATGAGTGTCGTCGGTACGCTGGCTGCCTACATGCCGGCCCGGCGAGCCGCACGCAAGGACATCATCGATGCGCTCGGGCACGTCTGAGGAGTACGCCATGAACCAGTTTCTCAAGCTGTCGCTGCTCTTCCTCTTCGCCCTCGCCCAACAGGCCAGCGCCGCCCCCGATGCCCAAGGCATCCTGCAAGCCTCCGATCGCGCCCGCGGCGGTGGCCTGCCCGGCATCGAATGGGAAATCAGACTGACCTCGCGCGACGGCGACCGCCTTGGTGAAGCGCAGCGCCTGATCGTCAAGGCGGTCGATGAATCAAGCGTTGCCGAGACGCAGGAACCGGTTCGCTTCAAGGGTTCGAAACTGCTGCAAGTAGCACGCAACATGTGGCTGACCCGGCCCGGCCTGTCGAAGCCGATCCCGATTTCGCCGCGCCAGCGGATGAGCGGGCAAGCCTCGAATGGCGACATTGCCGCGACAAACTATGCCGGCGACTACGACGCCCGACTGGACGGCAACGAAACGCTGGACGGCGAGCCCTGCCACATCCTCGACCTGACCGCCAGACACAAGCGCACCACCTACGACCGCATCCGCTACTGGGTGTCCGCCAAACGCAATGTCGGCCTCAAGGCGGAGTTCTACTCGGTGAGCGGCAAACTGCTCAAGACCGCGCTCTTCGAGTACGACAACACGATTGAGCACGAAGGCCGGCGCACGCCGTTTGTCAGCCGCATGACGATCCGCGATGCGCTGATCGATGCTGAAACGACGATGGAATTCGGCACGGTGAAGGTGAAGAAAATCGCACCTGCCGAATTCGACCTCGGGCAGATGCAGTGAAACTCGCCCTGCCAGCCCTGTGCCTCTGTCTGGCCAGCGCCTCTGTGCAAGCCGACTGGCGCACTGCCTGGGACGGCACGCTCTACGGCTACGCCAAGCACAACGTCTGGCGCGACGACAGCATGCTCAATCCCGGCAACCGCATCGCCCATTTGCCGGAACGCAGCGCTGTCGGCGAACTGCGCCTCAACGTCAAGGCAGAAAGCGAAACCCTGCGGCTGACGGCACGTGCCATCACGACATGGCAGGAAAGCAGCGACGGCTTCGCTACCCGGCAGGATGACGATGGCTACCTCAGCCAGTGGCAGATCCGCCTGCGCGCCGCCGAGGGATGGCACATCGCGGCCGGACGCGAAGTCCTGAACTGGGGAGCCGCCCAGTTTCGCTCGCCGGCCAGCCCGTTCTACTTCGACAACGGGCGCCGCGATCCGATGCGCGAACTGGTCGGTATGGATTCCCTGAAGCTCTCCTGGACCCCTGACATGCAAAGCAGTGCCAGCCTGGTCCGCATCATTGGCACCGGACATAACACTGGCGCCACGGACGAATGGCACGATGGCTGGCTGACCAAGTTCGACCGCCGCGGCGACGACTGGGCCTTGGGTCTAGTCGCGCTCAAGACGCCGGACACCCCCGCCTTCTATGGCGCGCATGGGCAGGGCACGCTGAGCGATGCCCTGCTGCTTTATGGTGAAATCGGTTCTTCGACACACCCTTGGGCGCTCCAGCCCCCCGGCAGACCCGGCCAGCCGTTTGCGGTACAGGCCACCTCGCCACGGCGAACAAGCGCCCTGCTTGGCGCGGCCTACACCTTCGAGAACGGTCAGACGCTGACCGCCGAATATCTCCACGATGGCCACGGCTACACCGCAGCGGGCGAGGATGCCTATTTCCGGCGCGCCATCACGCAGCCCGCCATTGCCCTCGGGCTGGCCCCGCGCCTGCTCGGCCGCGACTATCTGCATTTCGTCTGGCAAAGCAACCTGATGGACGAAACCGGCTACTGGCGCCTGATGCTCAGCCACAACCTAACCGATCACGGCAGCGAACTCGCCGGCTATGGCGAAACCGTTCTCAGCCAGAAAGTCAGTGCCTACGGACTGGTCGTCCTGCCTCTGGGCAATGCTCATCAGGAGTTCTCGGCGCTGCTCCGGCGCAGTCTTACGCTGGGACTGAAAATTGCCCTGCCGTGAAAGGGCACGGATAATCCGCGCATGAAGAAGACGATGTCCTACCTGCTCGCCACGCTCGCATTCAACACCGCCATTGCCGGATTGCTGACACTGGTGCTGCACGATGTCGGATTTCTCAACAATTTCGTCTTTGCGCATTGCATCGGACTGAGCATTGCGCTGGGCAGCCTGCTCATCCTCTCCAGTATCAAAGACACCCGCCACCGGGCAATTGCGCTTGCGCTCACCCTTCCGGTCAGCGTGGCGATAGGCATCAGCATTGCCCTCCCGATCACCGGCCTCGGTAGCTGGGGTGAACCACGCACCGGGCAAGCCATGGCCATCGGCCTGTTCTTCGGCCTGATCGGCGCCATTGCGCTGCTCCTTGCCGAACGGATCGATGCCGAAGTGAAACAACGCCAGCTCCTCACCAGTGAAAGTGAAAAGCGCGAGGTCGAAGCCCATCTCAAGCTTTTGCAGGCACAAATCGAGCCGCATTTCCTGTTCAACACCCTGGCCAATGTCAGCAGTTTGATCGACAGCGATCCTGATCTCGCCAAAACCTTGCTCGAACGCCTCAACGACTGGTTGCGCTTCGCGCTGGCACGAACCCGAAGTACGCACGCCAGCCTTGGCGATGAACTCGACATGCTGGACAACTACCTGCAGATCATGAAAATCCGCTTCGGCGAACGCCTCAACTGGCACATCGACGTGCCCGACACGACGCGCCGGCTCGCCTTTCCGCCCATGTTGCTGCAGCCGCTGGTCGAAAATGCGGTGCGCCACGGCATCGAACCCAAACTTGGTGGCGGTGAGATACGCATCAGCGCGGCGCTCGACCAGAAGTGCCTGAACATCGAAGTCAGCGACAACGGCATGGGCCTGAGCGGCAGCAGCGGCAACGGCACCGGGCTGACCAACATTCGCGCCCGCCTGGCCAGCCTGTTTGGCAATGCCGGCAGTCTGACACTGAACGACAACGCCAATGCCGGCATCACCGCAAGACTCAGCTTGCCAATCACGGAGAAAATCTCTTGAAAGCGCTCATCGCCGACGACGAAAAGCATCTGGCCGACGATCTTCAGCGCCGCCTGCTCGGCCTGTGGCCCGCCTTGCAGATCCTCGCCGTGGTTCACGATGGCGTGACGGCAGCAGCAGCATTGGCCGAGATCAAGCCCGACATCGCCTTCCTCGACATTCGCATGCCGGGGCAAAGCGGGCTGGAGGCGGCGCGTTCCGCCCCTGCCCATTGCCGTGTCGTCTTCGTAACCGCCTATGACGACCACGCCGTTCAGGCTTTCGAACAGGCGGCGGTGGATTACCTCCTCAAACCGGTATCCGATGAGCGCCTGGCACGCTGCGTCGAACGACTGAAGCAACACGCCGCCACGGCACCCGACGAACTGCTCGCCCGCTTGCAACACCTGCTCGCCACCCCGGCCAGCCCGCAACCACTGCGCTGGCTGCGCGCCCAGGTCGGGCAAAGCGTTCGTTTGATTGCCGTAGCGGATGTCTGCTACCTGCAGTCGGCCGACAAATACACCCTGGTTCTCACCCGCGACGCCGAACTGCTCCTGCGCACCCCGCTCAAGGAACTGATCGGCCAGCTCGACCCGCAACAGTTCTGGCAAGTCCATCGCAGCACGGTAGTCAATGCGCAGCAGATCGTCGCCGCTCATCACGAGATACTCGGCAAGGTTTCCCTCAGCCTGCGCGACCGCCCGGAGCGCATCGCGGTCAGTCGAAGCTACGCGCACCTGTTCCGGCAGATGTAAGGAGTTCCCGCCGTTTCCACGAGCGGGCCTTTCGATCTTCCACGGTCAACCTGAAAAAACGGGCTATTTTTCCAATGGTCTCTCGACCGTTTTGGCGCCCTCCGCCATGGCCGTGTGAAAAACCAGTCCGATCCGACCGGGAGCGACGGCCAACCGCATCACGATCCGGCCGCCGCACATTGTCAAGGGTTAAACCCGGAAGCGTGACACCGCCGATTTCAGCTGATCCGACACGCTCGCCAATCGAGTCGCCGTTTCCGCCACCGATGCCACTGCAGCAGAGTTCTCCTCAGACATCATGGCGATGGACTCAACATTGCGGGCCAGTTCAGTGGAGGTAGTACGCTGCTCCCGCAGAGCCTCCGAAATACCGGTAATGGCATCCCGGGCAGTTTGAGTCGCAGTCTGGATGTTACCCATGGAAGCGCTGGCATTTTGCGCCACGACAACAACTTCGCCCACTACAGTGCGACTGGCTTCCATACTCTCGACCGCGCCGCTGACACCGGCCTGGATGCTGCCGATGACAGAGCTGATTTCCTGCACGGAATGCGTAGTGCGTTCCGCCAGCTTGCGCACTTCGTCGGCCACCACGGCGAAACCGCGGCCCTGTTCTCCTGCACGAGCAGCTTCGATCGCGGCGTTTAGAGCCAACAGATTGGTCTGATCGGCTACCTCACGAATCACGGTGGTGATATTGCCTATCGTCTGAACCTGTTCAGAAAGCTCCTGAATCTGCCGAGCAGTTTCCTCGACCCGTTGGGCAACACGTCCAATCTGGCTGGTAGCCTCGTCGACACCGCGTGCACTTTGCACTGCCGCAACACCAGCCTCATGGGCCCGATCATTGGCATCATCAGCTCCGCTGCCAACATGGTCGATGGAAACCGTCAGTTCTTCCACAGCCGCGGCAGCCGAAGCGGTAGCGCTCGACTGGTTCTGGGTACTGATGGAAACCTGCTGGGCAGCCGTTGAAAGCTGCCCGGCAGAGGAAACCAGCGACTGGGTACTGTTGGCAATCTGTGCCACGGTCGCCGCCAGATCGGTGCGCATTTTTTCCATGGAGCGCATCAGGTTGCCCAGTTCGTCACTGGACTGCGTTCCCTCGGCTCGACCCGTCAAATCACCCGCAGCCACCCGTTCGGCAAGCTGGTTGGCCTCCGCCAGACGGGAAACGATGCTGCTGCGGATCTGCAAGGTAAGCCCCCCCACCACCACCAAGGCGATGAGCACTACGACCACGCTGCCAATCGTGGCCGTGCGTTTGGCCGAGACAGCCTCTTCTGCCCCCGCCTTCCCCAGCTTTTCATTGAAATGCATATGGTTTTCCAGCGCATCGTTGAAGTGCTCGGCAACGCTGGCAGCTTGAGTCAGGGCATTGGTGGCTTCCACATTCTGGTTAGCGGACGACAAGGCCAGGGTCTTGCGCACCACTTCCATATACGCGGTGAAAGAGCGCTTGTCTTCGTCGAGAAGTTTACGATCCTCCTCGTTGGTGACCAGCGGCTCATAGTCCTTTAAAGCCTTGGTCACTTCGTCCTCCGCTTCATGGATCTTTTTTTCAATGTCTGCCATGGCCTTGGCATCGGTGTTAAGCACGTGACGATAGAGACGTACCCGGATATGGGCAAACTCGAAGAGCGCTTTATCAAGGACAAGAATGCTCGGAACAATATTGTCGTTACTGTAATTTGCCGTGTCGTAAACCCGGCCCATTTGCACCAGGCTGACAACAGTGAGAACGATCAGCGCGATAACAGAAGTCATCAGCAGAAGAATCAAACGTTTGGCGATGGACATGGCTTTCCCTCGATTGTGATTGGCTGCGTTTTTCAGGAGAGTGCTGGAACCGCACTAGCGCCCCAACACCAGTGCCCCACGGTCCCGACGGTTAGCATAGGAGGAGCCACTCAGGAAGTAAATACAGGATGGCTCAAGCTTTTCATACAGGTTCCGGAAACCCCTTCAATCTTGAACTTGCAACGAAGTCTGCCGATTTCCCCAATGGACCCATTTCGCCATCGACACCTGGTGAGTGTTTCCTTGAGTTCACACGGTCAACCTGAAAAAACGGGCGATTTTTCCAATACCCTCGCAATCATTTCGGCCCCACCGGCAGGTTGCCTGACCGGCAGCCTGATGGTGAAAAACTCCTGTTCAGCCCGATCCATCAGGGCACTGACCATTTTCTTGAGACGGATATTCTCGGCCGACAGGTCGCGCACAAGATCTTCGCTCACTGCTCGCCCTCCCTTTCGCCAGGCGACGGGACAAATCGACGACAGCAATTCCTGCCCTCATGCTTGGCCACGTACATCGCCTGGTCGGCGTGTTCGAGAAGCACCGTCGGGATACCGTCATCCTCAGGAAAGACTGTGAACCCGATACTCGCGCCCACCGTTCCACTCTGCCCTCCATCCAGCCGATAAGGGTGGCGGAGAACCTCGAGGATACGTTCCAACACCTCAGAGGAATCGCCCCCGACACCTCCCTGCAACAGCACGACAAACTCGTCACCCCCGATGCGACAGGCGGTATCGCTGGTCCGGACAACCGATTTGAGGCGTTGCGCCACCTCGACCAAAACCCGGTCGCCAGCTTGATGGCCATAGCAGTCGTTAATCGCCTTAAAGCCGTCCAGGTCGAGGTAAGCAACCACCAGCTTCGAGCCATTGCGGCGCGCCAGAGCCATGGCTTGTTGCAAACGATCCAGGACCAGCAGGCGATTAGGCAGGCCGGTTAGCGCATCGTGCTCGGCCAGTTCCCTCAGTTGCACCCCCTGTCGGGTCGCTTCGGTAACATCATGAAACTCGCTGACCAGCAATTGCGCACCGTCGACAGCGACCATGCGGCTGGAAAGGACAATATTGGCAAGCCGTCCGTCCTTGCGCCGTGCCGTACATGCGAATCCCCTCACCGCACCCTGCCCTGCTTCAAGCGCCACCAAATAACGCCCCCGATCCTGCGGATCCGCCCAGAGTGCAAGGTCTTCCGGCCCTGTGTGGTGCCCTGTCATTTCAGCTGGCGTATAGCCGAAAAACTCGGCAAAGCTGCGACTGACCTCAAGCAACACCCCCTCCAGCGTAGACAGGGTAACGGGGTCCGGCATCAGATCGAAAACAGCCTGAAATTTCGCTCGCGAATCGCGCAACGCCTGATTCGACGCTTCGAGCAGTTGCATCGCAATATTCAGTTCGCTGGTTCGCGTGCGTACCAGATCCTCGAGCAGGACGGTCGTATGAAATACGCCGAAATCGGAGGGAAGTCGATTGCTGTCGGCTTCAGCCCGGCCAATCAGCGCCGCAACGATTTTTTCGAGACGGCCCAACTCACTGCGCAAGTGGCCCAGCTCGTCATGTATGCAGCCATCGCGACGCATGCCTCACCTCACCTCGCCAATGGCTACCCCGGTAAAAGTCTGGTTCACGTGAATCCCCATGAATTGTTCGCCATAACTGCAAAACCCGACCACCCGGTTGCCGACAAAAAGTTGCTCTATAGCCGCTTTTCCGTCCAGCGCCTGCGCCTCAAGCTGGCAGTGCACACAGTCCATGCCAAGAACGAGTTGGGGCGCCCCAATGCTCTGCCGCAAGTTGTCAAACAGCGTCCGGCGAATCTGCATGAAATCGAGGCTCTTCGCGACACGCAGCACGACGCCACGGTCGATAGCGCAATAAAGGGTCAGGCTGCCATCAGCATTGATCTGGCGAATCGAGCGGACGTAATCGCTTCCATTGATCCGGACGACCAGTGGTGCCGCCGCAAAATGTGCAGCAGTCAGGTCTTCCAGAGGAGTACCAATAGCCTGGGCATAAGCCTGAGCCGCAGGCCAGCCATTGATTTCGCGCACGATGCGGCGGCCAGCATCGGCCTCGGTAACCACCAGCGGCTCCACCGTCCCGGTGAAGTGGTGCGAGCGGAAAACCTTGAACGGCAACTTGGTGGTCAGGATGGCAACGACCGCACTGTCCGATTGAAAAGCGCCATCGACGAATACCGCCGTCGCAACGAAATGCTGGTTATCCCCAGCCGAACCACCTACCAGCGGAATTTTTCCCAGTGCCGACTGGCAAGCATGGGCTACCGACTCCTCTCGACCACACAGACCATCCATCAACAGCAGCGCAAAACTGCTACCTGCCTCGTCCTGCACCTGCCGCCGCAAGGCCCACACATCGGCCTGCACTGCCGCATCGCCAATATTCGCAAGGCCGCCGATACGGCCAATGACAGGCATGCAACTGTCCGCCGAGAAACTGACACCAACCAGACTTCCCGCACGATATCCGGCCGGACCGATCTCTCCCGCCGTCGTCGCACCAATCACCGGAATACCGGGAAACTGCGTGTTGATCTCCTCGGCCAGGACATTGAGATCGTAATCGCTGGAGCAGAAGAAAACTACCAAGGATGTCTCGGGCTGCACAACGGCTTGATGCAACTCCTGCACGGCCTGACGAGGATCACTGGCCAATGAATGACCGGTCCTTATCGACATTTGCTCAATCTCCAGCTCTTCTAAGGTAACAATGGGTGGTGACAATCTATAACTTACCGCATAGATTCCCTATCGACAAACCCGCCGGACAAACAATGAGTGGAAACCACTTTGACGCACCTGAAAAGTTCTGGTGGAGTTTGAAAGGTGCTGGCGAGACTCAGCGTCATATCGATGGCGTCGACGTAGACCAGGGCATTGGGAACCCTTTCGAGATAATCGAGAGGGCAGACATGACCATTTCCTGCTTACAAAAAGACGGAATCCACCTCTACGCAAGGAGGTTCTTCTTTCCACAGCGTTGCGCTACAGCTTGGAAAAGGACAGAATCCGGCCGCAAACAATTACTGAAGGAATAATTCATGGGGTCTGAAAAGCTTGCGAACCGCGTGGCCTTTACCGTGGCCATCGTTTGTTTTGTTGCCTTCGCTGCGGTTGCGGTGTTTTCCCTTTCCCTGTTCTCCAGGGCCGAAGGCGAGGCAGCAGAAGAGGCAGCGCGCGGCCAAGTGGCTGCCGTCGTCGATCTGCTCGAACTGACGGCGCGCAATCACGAGGCCAACGGCAGGAGGCGTTTGGGGGTGCTCAAGAACCTGCTCGGCGATACCTTGAAGAATGCCGACGCAACCGGTGAGAAGGACGCCTTCGGCCTGCCTGTATTTAAGGTTGGCAACGAGACCGTGAACGGCAATGACCGCCTGTTGATGCGCTGGAAGGAAATCCTGATCGCCGAGCCTGCTTTGCTGCTGTTCAACGACAAGGGCGAAATGGTGCGGGTGGCCACGCTGCTCAAGGACAAGGAAGGCAAAAGCATGGTTGGCAAGCCGATTGCCGCCGATGCCAAGGAAACCAAGACCGTACTCGAAGGCAACGAATGGGCCGGCGTCGTGCAGCGGGCCGGCAAGTTCTACGTCAGCGCCTTCTTGCCGATCAAGAATACCCAGGGCAAGGTGGTGGGTGCCTGGTCGGTGCGTACCGACGTCAGCGAGGAAATGGCGCGCCTGAACGAAACCCTGAAGCACATGAAATTTGGTGATTCCGGTTATCCCTATGCAGTCAAGATCGAGCAAACGATTGAAGACAGCTTCTTCACACTGCATCCCAAGCTCGAAGGCAAGAATACCCGTGAAGTCGACGGGCCGCTGCTGATGCTGGCCAAGGAAATGTCTGGCAAGGAAAACGGCACGATCCGTTACGCTTATCCGGACGACAGTGGCGTACAGCGAGACAAGATTGTCGTCTTCAAGCAGGCACCTTCCTGGGGCTGGACGGTGGCGGGCGGCACCTGGATAGACGAGTACAACAAAAATGCCACATCGATGCGTTGGCAATTGAGTCTGGCCTGCCTGTTCGGCGCGCTGCTCAGCGCCGTGGCTGCCTGGGTGGCGGCGAACCGCGGCCTGGCTGGAGTGATGCCGGTTGCCGAGGGCGTGCGCCGGATGGGCGCCGGCGATTTTTCGCAGGCCATTCCGTCGGCAAATTGCGAAATCGGCGTGATTGCCCATGAAGCGAATACGGCTCGCGAGAACATTGGTGGTCTGATTCGCGGCATTGCCCAGTCAGCGTCGGCCGCATTCGGTTCGGCAGAATCCCTGGAGCGACTCGCCCAGTCAGTGGCGACTGCTGCCGAGGAACAGTCCTCCTCGGCCGGTGAATTGGCTGCAGCGGTCGAGCAACTGTCAGTCAGCATCACGCATACGGCTGACCAGACACGCCATTCCGAAGCCGCAGCGGGAGAAACCCTGGGGCTCGCACAGCAGGGTCGTTCGGCGGCGACTGCGGTGAGTGCCGAAATGCGCAAAATCGCCGAGGAAACAGCCAGCGCGGAGGCTCTGATGGCCGAACTGGCCAAGAATGCGCAGGAAATCGCCGGCATGGCCGGAGCGATTTCCGAACTGGCAGACCAGACTAACCTGTTGGCTCTGAACGCAGCCATCGAAGCAGCACGTGCCGGAGAGGCTGGACGGGGCTTCGCGGTGGTTGCCGACGAGGTGCGCAAGCTGGCCGAAAAATCGACGCAATTCACGACGAAGATCGCACAGACAGTTGCCGCAACCTCTTCCGGGACCGCCAGTGCGGCCGAGGCCGCCAAGCAGATTGCGGTGCAGGCGCGCGAGGCCGCCCGCCTTGCGGCAGAGGCCGAAATGGCGCTGGAGTCAATTGCTTCTTCCGGTCATCGTTCGGTCGAGGCGTCGTCCGAAATCGCCAGTGCGGCCCAGCAGCAGGGCGTGACCAGCCATTCAATCGCCCAGGCCGTCGAGCGCATCGCTCAGGCGGCCGATTCCAACAGTCATCAGGCCAGTAGCCTGTTAAGCGAGGTTCGCTCGCTGGAAGGCGTGGCCCGCAATCTTGAACAAAGCGCAGCCCGCTTCCGGACCTGATTCGACGGAGGTAAAGCCTCTATAGCGAGTATCCCGGCGTTTTTCATCCCGTCTCAAACAAGAATTTCGCCGGGAAAACTCACTCGCCCACGCAGAAGTATCGTCTGCTGCCACGAGTCGTCCCGCAACAAGCCGCTACTCTCTCCCTTCCATTCGCCACGGCCAAGAAGGCGTCCTTTTTTTCGCCACCAATGCAGCGCAGTTGCTTTACCAGACGACACATAGGTCGAGTTCTTAGTCCGACCTTCGGGCAGGCCTGATCGTCCTCCGGCAGTTCCCGCAACAGTCAAATCAAGAAGACAGTCGCTCAGTCAGCTGGGGAGATGTCAGGGGCAGACTGATCCCATAAAAAATCCCCCGCCGGTTTCCCGACGGGGGATTGTTAATATTGAAACACCACAGGAGTGCTTCCTTTGTAGCGCGGTCGACCGGAAAAACCGGCCGATTTTTGCCAATTACATCTCGACGGTGTCGGC
>CAZOWA010000034.1:0-32820 GCA_964583695.1 uncultured Dechloromonas sp. | reverse complement strand
GTCATCATCCTTCTTCTTGAAGAATCGAGCCATTTTCGTTTCCTTCCAAAAATTCTATTGAATTCACATGCAGCACGGGCGATTTGCTGGTTCGACTTCTGGCAGCGAGAAATCCAGTCAGCTTGACCACCCCTCCCAAGGGGGCTGCCTGCAACCAGCGGGCAGATTCACCCATGGCCAGAACAGCGATTTCAACTTCTACCAGACGCTCTGTACCTGCTTCGATCTGTGACGAGCTGTGTTGCAGCTTTCCTTCACTGACCGGCACACCAACCGGTGTATAGCGCAACGCTTTACGCTCGATCAGCTGACCGGATATTTCGATACAGTTCAGTCGTTGTTTCCTGCAAAAACCCGCACAAATATGCTTTAGGCAGCAGCCTGCTCAACCGGAGCAGCAGCCACATCACCACCCATCAGGGACTTGGACTTCTCTTCCTTCATCATCGGGGAAGGAGTCGTCACTGCGGCTTTCATCTTGACGGTCAGATGACGCAGGACAGCGTCGTTGAACTTGAACGCGTGCTCGAGTTCGCCCAGCGTTTCGCCGTCGCACTCGATGTTCATCAGAACGTAGTGGGCCTTGTGGATTTTCTGGATCGGGTAAGCCAGCTGGCGGCGGCCCCAGTCTTCCAGACGATGGATCGAGCCGCCCTTGGCGGTCACGATGGAACGATAGCGCTCGACCATGCCGGGCACTTGTTCGCTTTGGTCCGGATGGACGATAAAGACGATTTCGTAATGGCGCATGCAAACTCCTTTTGGGATATACCCTCCGCCATGCGTTCGCGGTAGGGCAAGGTTGAAAAGCCCGCAATTATATCACCTATCGCGAGGTTACCGAACAAAAAACCAGAATATTTATAAGCAGTCCCCCTCTATCGCTATCAAACCCTAAATAGCGGCATCTAGCAGCATCTGTGTCGGGAAACGACTTGAAAAACAAAAGGCCTAACCAATTTACTTACTGGCTACGCTTCCTTCTCCATACGACTCGAGGTTTCCTTCAGCTCAATCAAGAACAAGATGTCCTCAACGACCTGAAGCGCGAAGCCAGCACGCTTTCCACCACGATTATCACGAAGCAACTGGTAGAGATAACCGACAACATCACCGCTTGACCACTGCTCGATAATCGCGTTCATCAGGCGCGGCATATCTTCGATCGAACCCGGACGCATTGTCTCCACCGGAACAAGCTCAAGGGCATGAGCCTCGTCGGAAGAGGCCTCCCCCGAGGGGGCCTCAGGCAATAATGGTGCATCGTCCCAACTCTGAACCTCGACATTGAAATGCTGATTCAGGTTATGCGCAACACTTTCAAACTCAGAACGCATTCCTGCCATGCGATAAACATCCATGAGCCTGATCCAGGGTTGCAAAGCTTCCTGAGGATTATTGTCGATATATTCCTGAAGCGCCTGAGCTGCACCTTTAACCCGCCCGAAGGAGAGCATGATATCGGCCAGCTCCATCACCGGATTGGCCTCAAAATGCTCGTCTACAGTCGTTGCACTACCTATGGACATGATTGAATCATGGCCCAGCGGTGTCTTTTTCACTCCAGGCATTGATGAACCAGCCGGTTTTTCGTCTGCAGCATCAAGCTCCACATCAACCGGCATCGACATCTCTTCAGGTGATACACCGAGAGGGAAATCAACATCATCGAACTCATCGGCACGTTTCGGATCGACATCGGGAACCGACTGAGAAAACAATTCCTCCTCACGCGCAAGTATCTGCCTGCGCTCCCGATATTCCCTCCACCCAAGCCAGCCTGCCAAACCAAGCAATGCGCCCGCAAGCAGACCATAAAGGGTCCACTCGGAAAGCCACTGGGCTGAGTTTTTCGTGCCTGAAGAGTCTGGCATATTGCCCGATGGAGGTACCGGCACGTGAGGTTGGGCAGACGCTATTGTGGCGGACGCTTCACCTGGTGCTGCTGCACCTGCGTCAATACGTTCGGAGAAGGTAGCCGCATGTTTCTGCAACTCGCCCAGCGTTGCCTCCATATTACGCAGCTTTTCCGCGGTAGCCAGTTGACTGGTCGCCTGGTCGTGCATTGCCTGAAGCATGCGGAATTCCAGACGCAGAATTTCACGTTGCTCCTCACGGACAGCCTCTGTTCCGGACACCGAGAGATCCGTTGAAAAACGCAGGGAAATTTCGTCAAAACCCGCATCGTTCGACAACATCACCCGATCATGGAGCGGATTGGCCGCCATCCGGGGTGCGCTGGGCACAGGTGCAGCTGGCCGTAAAACAGGATTAATCGGCTTTGCCTCGGGTCGCAGACGCTCTGAACGACTATTCCGCTGCAACGGGATTGATGAAAGGCTCTCTCCCGCAGCAGGTCTTTCCTGAACAGCCGGCGCCCTCTCTTGGGCGGGAGAGGCCAGAAGAACGTATTCACGCGAAATTTCGTGCCCACAACCAAGTTCGACAGCCACTTGAACGATTGGCTCGCGCACAGGTGCTTCGGAACGAATCACCAGTACAGGAACGCCCCCCTTACGGACGCTCAGGGTGGCTTTTTTCAGCCATGGCAAATCACCAGCAGCGGAGGGCTGAACCAGACGAAAACACCCGGCATCGAGATTTGTTTTTTCGCCGCCAATAATCGGTACTTCTACGCTCAGACCCTGCCCAAGATAAATCTGCCCCCTCAATTCTCCGAGCCCCAGCGCCGAGGCCCAACCCGGCACAAGCAACAGGCACAGGAACGGCAAACAACGAACGGTATGAAAGTTCAACGACTCGGCCCCGGATGACAATTAAGTAGGCGGATTATAGCGATTATTTGCCTGCCAAATATCTGGAATCATCGAAAGTGAGCACCCAGGCAGGCCTGTAAACCACAAAAAGAGTCATTAGCATGCCCGACAACCATGCTTCGGAAAAACCCAGCAACAAAAAATAAGGAAAATATTCACTGATCAGGTAATCCCACTCATATGCCCCAGTCAAACTAAGAAACAGGGTGGCACAAAACCCGACACCAATGATCGTCAGCGCAGCACCGAGAAATCCATTGATGAATATATACACAAAAAAATGCTTGGGCAGGATGCTCGAAAAAACACGATATGACAATTGACTCAAACTGACTGCCACACCTGCCAGCAAAAGCGCATTGATTCCGTAAGCAAACGTGCCGGAAGCACCATTCAAGGTAATCCCTGCAGTAACCAGGGAAAGTCCGATGAATGCGAGATGTGGACCAAAACTCAGGGTAAATACCGTTGCACCAAGCAGATGTAGCGCCAAGCCCGGCTTGATTCCAGCTTTCAGGCTCCAGACAACGGTCAGCAGAACCACCATACCCAACCAGACATTCATCTGTTCGGAATCACGCAAGCGTCCCCACGGAGCTTGCCAGACACTACGGGCGAAGAACAGCCCCCAGACGACCCACGCCGTCCAGTACCACTCTTCGCCCATCAGGGAGTCAGTCAGATTCACCCGACTATTCTAGTGCTCCCGGCTGCTTTTCGCTATCAGCCTACGGCGCTGACGAGCTGAGGAACCGTTTCGAACAAGTCAGCAACAAGTCCGTAATCTGCCACCTGGAAAATCGGAGCATCAGGATCCTTGTTGATAGCCACAATCACCTTGGAGTCCTTCATCCCAGCCAAGTGCTGAATGGCGCCGGAAATACCGACCGCAATATAGAGTTGCGGCGCAACAATCTTGCCCGTTTGTCCGACCTGATAATCGTTCGGAACAAAACCCGCATCGACGGCAGCTCTGGATGCGCCAAGTGCAGCGTTTAGTTTGTCGGCAAGCGGCTCAAGCAACTGATGATAGTTTTCCCCACTACCCAGACCGCGACCTCCAGAAACGATGATCTTGGCAGCACCAAGTTCCGGGCGCTCGGACTTGGTCAGCTCGCGTTGTGTAAGCTGAGTCTGGTTCGTGTCTCCGGCCGAGGCAATCGCCTCGACTATGGCAGCACCACCACCGGATACCGCGTCAAACGCCGTACTGCGCACCGTGATTACCTTGACCGCATCTGCACTTTGCACTGTTGCAAGTGCATTGCCCGCATAAATCGGGCGAACAAAGGTGTCGGCCGATTCAACAGAAGTAATTTCGGAAATCTGTGCTACATCAAGCAGCGCAGCCACGCGGGGCAAAAGGTTTTTGCCAAAAGTAGTCGCAGGCGCAAGGATATGGCTGTAACCAGCTGCATTAGCGAGAATCAGCGCGGTAACATTTTCTGCGGTCTGGCTTTCATAACATGAAGCGTCAGCCACCCGAACCTTGGCAACCCCTTGCAGCGCCGCTGCCTGCCGCACAGCGCTGTCGCAGTTGCAACCGGCCACCAGAACATGGACTTCACCACCGATTTTCGCAGCGGCGCCAACGGTATTGAGCGTTGCAGCCTTGAGGCCTGCATGATCGTGTTCAGCAATAACGAGAATGGTCATGATCAGATCACCTTGGCTTCGTTTTTGAGTTTATTGACCAGTTCGGCAACATCCGCGACCTTGACACCAGCGGAACGCTTGGCGGGTTCGGCTACCTTGAGCGTGGTCAGGCGGGGGGTGACATCAACGCCAAGATCTCCCGGCTTGACAATGTCGAGCGGCTTTTTCTTGGCCTTCATGATGTTCGGCAATGTGGCATAGCGCGGCTCATTGAGACGCAGATCGGTACTCACGACCGCAGGCAGGCTCATAGAGAGTGTTTCCAGGCCGCCGTCGATTTCGCGGGTTACGGTAGCACGACCATCAGCGATGACCACTTTGGAAGCAAAAGTTGCTTGCGGCCAATTAGCGAGAGCAGCAAGCATCTGGGCAGTCTGGTTGGCATCGTCGTCGATTGCCTGTTTTCCGCAGATCACAAGCTGCGGTGTTTCCTTGTCACAAAGTGCCTTGAGGAGCTTCGCCACGGCGAGCGGTTGCAGCTCTGAATCAGTTTCAACAAGGATGCCGCGGTCAGCGCCAATGGCCATGGCGGTCCTCAGCGTCTCCTGACAGGCGCCAACTCCGCAGGAGACAGCGATCACTTCAGTAGCCACTCCCGCCTCTTTCAAACGAACGGCCTCTTCCACCGCGATTTCGTCAAACGGATTCATGCTCATTTTGACGTTAGCCAGATCAACGCCCGTACCATCGGCCTTCACCCGCACCTTTACGTTGTAGTCAATTACCCGTTTCACGGGAACGAGAATTTTCACTAGGTTCTCCTTTTTTATCCGTTAGTTACGCAAAAATCAGATCGTCTGTTTGACAGAGTCTTACTCAATCCGCACAATGGCCATACTGTGTCGTATGGAAAAGCATACGGTAGCGTATGGAAAATAAGCCTGTCAAGCCCTCTATGAAATCATCGTCATCCGGCGCCAGCCGCCGGACGAAAACGCCCCGCACTCAACTTGACCCCGAACGCTGGGTCGAGACAGCCATTGACGTACTGGCGCGCGAAGGTGTCTCCGGTTTGCGGGTGGAGGTGCTGGCCAAGCGCTGCGGGGTCACAAAAGGTAGCTTCTACTGGCATTTCAAGGATCGACAGGCGCTCCTTGACGCTGTCCTCGAACGCTGGAAGGCCGGGCGCATCATCGACATAGAAAAGACCACCGCAGTCACGCCGGGCAACGAGCGGGAACAGCTTCATTATGCCATCGAAGTTTATGGAGCCAGCCGCAACCGCAAAGGCATGTCGATCGAGCTGGCCGTACGTGACTGGGCGCGCCATGATGTCCGCGCTGCCGCCGTTGTCGAATCGGTCGACCTGTACCGCCTTGAATGCACGCGCAAACTGTTTGTAGCAGCAGGAATGTCTGACGCCGAGGCAAAAAGCCGCAGCCTGCTTCTCTACGCCTGCGTATTCGGGCTTTCGCTGATGCACTACAGCCATTTTGACGATAACCTCAATGATCTGAAGCAACGCATCGCCGAGCGGATTGTTGCCAGCTAGCCGGCACACCCATTGATTTTTCCGCTCTGCAGAAGACGTTTTTCCCAGACGAGCAGATCGGCAGAGAGCTGATCCACAGTTGCCTGCAACGCTTTGATCCCACCGCTCGAATCGGGCGTCGGTGCGGGCTTTTCGATGTCCAGAACCAATTCCGCCACCGGGCGTCTTGAGCGATCAAGCCAGTAAGCCTTGCCGAGCAGCACCCCTTTGCTGGATTCAGGTGTTGTAAATATCTGCCCGAACTCGCCCAATTCCAGACGAATGAAACACCCTGCTCTCCCACGTCCCTGACTGGTCAAAGCAAGTTGCTGCGTGAGACGTTGCTGGATCAACTGAGCTGGCGATGCAACCCAACGGGCGTACGCATACTGATGCCGCTGTGCGGCATCCTGATAGGTCAGACGATAATCCATACCAACCGCATCCAGCCAGGACGGAGCATGAACCTCAAGTGCGAGAGCCTGCGCTCTCTCGGCGACCAGCGGATTTGGAGTAAGACCCAGATCGTAAACGGCGGGCACGCGTTCGCTTCCTCGCCGCCCCGACGGGAAACAGGCACTTAACGCGATGCAAATGACCAAGACTGCGAAACGCCACATGTCACTTCACCCCTGTTGCTGAAAAACCGGGCTCACCCGGCCCGGGAAGTGGTGCCGGAGCACCGAATACCAGACCCTGCGGGCTTTCTTCGAGAATGGTCAGCACCCGGCTGAGTTGACGCGATGTGGTTGAAAGATCGGTAGCCAGTTCATTCAGGCGCGGCATGAGTGCGGCGGCACCATCGGACGAAGCATCACCAACCGCAACATCGATTCTCTCGGTTGCTGCCTGCATTTTCCCGACCAGCACTCGGGTATCTGCGAGCAGCGGCCCCACCTCGGCAGCGGCGTTCGAAATATTGCTCACGTTTTTATCGTCGAGCAATTTCCTGACCTGGACGAGAGTTGTACTCAAATTTTCCAGCGCCGGTTTCATACTTGCCGATGCAGATTCCAGATTAGCCAAGGTCGCCGTAAGGTGGCGACGGTTCTCTTCGTTGAACGTTGCGTCAACATTGGCCATTAACTGCTTGGCCTGAAGCAGCATATCGGCACCGTTTTCCCCTAGCTCATCAAGCAGCGAAGGCACCATTGTGATCCGTGGCGGGTTGTCGTCATCGACACCAAGCGGCTCAACCGCCTTTCCGGTTTCAAACAGCAGCACATGCGCAAGACCTGTCACGCCCTGATAATTGAGCTTGGCGACGGTACCGCGGGTCAGCGGCAGATCTTCACTGACCTCGATTTTGATCAGGATGTTGCGCACATCCGTCGGGTCCAGCCGAATATCGGTTACCTTGCCCACGCGAATTCCCCGGTAGCGCACCTGCGCCTGCGGGTTCAGTCCGCCGATGCTCTGCCGGGTAACGACCACGTAGCTATGGGTCTTCTCCTTGTCACCACCGAGCCAGTAGAGGGCAAGAAGCATCGCCACACCAAGCAGGATGGCAAAAAGACCGGCCAGAAACGCGTGTGACTTGTTTTCCATGAGCACGTATTAGAGCAGCTTATGACGATCCTGGCCAAAGAATCCGGCGACAAAGGGATGGCTGGAGGCCGCCACCGCCGCCCGCGTCCCTGAAACGGCGATGCCCTGATCGGCCAGAATGGCAATGTGGGACGCAAGGCCGGTAACGGCCAGCACGTCGTGCGTCACCATAACGACCGTCAGACCCAAAGCACGCTGCAAGCCGGCCACCAGATCAACAAATGCCTGGCTGCGATCCGGATCGAGCCCGGCCGTCGGCTCATCAAGCAGCAACAATTCCGGCTCAAGGGCGAGCGCCCGGGCCAGCGCAACCCGCTTGACCATGCCGCCGGAAAGCTCAGCCGGCATCAGTCTGCCATGCACCGGCTCCATCTCGACCATCGCGAGCTTGAGGTGAACGAGACGGCGAATCCAGTCTTCGTCCAGACAGCGCAATTCACGCAAGGGAAAGGCAATGTTGTCGAATACTGACAGGGCCGAAAACAGCGCGCCATGCTGAAACAACATACCCAACCGACGCCGGACCAGGCGTTGGGCAACAGCATCAGGATCGTCGAGACTGATGTCAAAAAGCCGCACATGCCCGGCAGTCGGACGTTGCAAGCCGAGCATTTCACGCAACAGCGTGGTTTTCCCGCTCCCCGAGCCACCCAGCAAGGCAAGAATCTGGCCGCTTTCCACCTGCAAGTCCAGGTTGCGATGAATGTACTGACCGTCGAACACGGTACTAATGCCCTGCAATTCGACGACGATATCCGGAGAGGTCATTCTGGCAAACCAATGCTGCGGGTCAAAATCGCAAAAACAGCGTCGACCAGAATAACAGTGGTAATTGCTGTCACCACGGCAGTCGTCGTATTGGCCGAAAGGCTCTCCGTATTCGGCTTGATACGTAACCCGAAATGGCAAGCGACCAGGGCAATCACAAATCCGAAAACGACACCCTTCCCCAGCCCGATCAGTAGATTGGCCACGGGCACGGCACGCGGCAGATTGGCGATGAAGTAATTCAAGGAAAGATCAAGTTGCAGCAACGCGGCGACCATCCCGCCAAGCAGGGCCACGGCAGAGGTCCACAAGACCAGCAGCGGCATTGCTGCGGTCAACCCGAAAATCTTGGGTAAAACGACACGAATGGTGCGCGACACGCCCATGGTCGACAAGGCATCGATCTCCTCGGTGACCCGCATGACGCCGATTTGCGCCGTCATCGCCGACCCGGAACGCCCCGCAACCAGCACGGCGACCAGCACCGGCCCCAGTTCGCGAATGATGGAAATACCGAGGATATTGACGATGAAGATATCCGCACCAAAGGTTTTTAACTGCAATGCGGAAAGATAGCTGATCGTGATGCCGATCAGAAAGCCAACCAATGCAGTCACCGGTAATGCTTGCGCCCCGGACTTGAATACGTTGGCAGAAAATTCACGCCAGGGAAAATCCGCCGGATGACGCAACAAATATAGCAAATCGATCAACATCTGACCGAACAGCGCAATCATGCCCTTCAGGTTATCCAGCGCACCGAGAACCAGATGCCCCAGAAACGCTACCGGATGCAATGAAGGAGAACACTCCGGCCGGATTTCCTGCGGCAATTCGGCGACTCGCCTCAGAACCTGACGATGCAAGGGCGAAATCGCCAGACGTTCCGGCCACACACCGCCCCAGGTTCGCCACAGGAACACGGCCGCAGCGCTGTCCAGGCGAGTGACCGCGGAAAGATCCCAGTCATCGCTGTGCTTGCAGGACGAAAACTGCGCCTGCAATGCCGCCAGGTCAGGCAGCATTGCAGCTAAAGTCCAGCAACCGGAAAGCGAAACCTTCCCCGTCTCGATCGAAAGGCGGGGAAAGTTGATCACGCCAATTTCCTCTGCGCTCTGGACTTCACTACATAGTCGCGCCCGACCTGCCGCCAGACCGCGGCTTCTTCTCCGAGCGCCGCGGCCGTCCAGGGATTTTCCGCCAGCCATTCGCCCGGTAGCTCAACGAGAAAACCGGTACCGGACAACTTGACACGCCAGGTCGGTAGCGCCCGATCATCGCGCGTGCGGTGCAACAGCACAGCCAGTCGCAAACAGAAGATGAGCAGCCAGGCGCTGTCGGTCGCCGGCAGAGCGCCCAGTTTTTCGAGCTTGCCGCGATGCCCAAGCACCAGCATGGCCAAGCGTGCCTGGTCCTTTTTCGAGAATCCCGGCATGTCTGCGTACGTCAGAATGTAGGCGCCATGCTTGTGATAGGCGTTGTGCGCCACCGAAATCCCGATTTCGTGCAAACGCGTTGCCCAGGACAAAAACTGCACATCGCTCTCGCTCGGCGCACCACCGGCCAGTTGCCCCAAAGCGGACAAGGCGGTGATTTCAACGCGCTCAACCTGATCCGCCTCGACCTGATAACGACGACGGAACTGGGCCACCGTCGAGTCGCGCATGTCGAGATGATGAAAGCGCCCGAGCAGGTCATACAGCACACCAAGGCGCAAGGCGCCATCGGCATACGTCATGCGCTCGATGCCAAGTTCCTCGAAAATAGCCGACATGATCGCCACGCCCCCCGGCAAAACCGGCAAACGATCGCTCTTCACCCCGACCAGATCAAGTGCCTCGGCAGAACCAGCCTTGACCAGCAGGTTGCACAGCTTGTCCAGCCCCTCGCGGGTGATGCCACTCTCACCGTTGGGATTGAGACTGTTCAGTTCAAGCACATCGGCAATCGCCCGTGCCGAACCGGAAGAGCCAACGGCCTCCTTCCAGCCCAGGCGCTGATAATCGTGGGCGATCAGTTCAATTTCCTTGGCTGCAGCAATTTGTGCCTCGCGCAAGCGCTTCCGGTCGATCTTGCGATCAGGAAAAAAGCGCAAGGTATAGCTGACGCATCCCATGTACAAGGATTCCATCAACTGCGGCTCATGCCGCTTGCCGATGATGAATTCCGTTGAACCACCGCCGATATCGATGACCAGCCGCTTGTGCGCCGCCATCGGCAGGGAATGCGACGCGCCGATATAGATCAGACGCGCTTCCTCGCGACCGGCAATGATTTCAATCGGAAAGCCGAGCGCCTCTTCGGCCAGCGGCAGAAACTCGACGGCATTCTTGGCCACACGCAAGGTATTCGTCGCCACTACCCGTACTGCCCCGGCATCCAGACCACGCAAACGTTCACCGAAACGGCGCAAGGCTTCAAGTGCCCGCTGCTGTGCAGGCTCGTCAAGACGCTTGTCCGACGTCAGCCCTGAGGCCAGACGCACCGGCTCCTTCATGGAATCCAGCGTATAAATCTGGTCATCAACCACCCGCCCGACCTGAAGCCGGAAGCTGTTCGAGCCCAGATCGACGGCGGCGACGGTTTCGTAAATCATTTTTCAAAAACCAGAGATGCTTGAGTTGGCGGGCATTCTACCACCCACCATGCCCAGGAATTGTGACCTCGACACAAAGCCTGTCATAAGAAGCGACTTCCACGGTCAACCTGAAAAAACGGCCAAAAATGGGAAAGGCGGATGTAAAAAAGCCCGCCGGCTTTCGTCGGCGGGCTTGCTCAGTCGGTCAGCCAAAATTTAGCTGGTGAGCGCCTTCTTGATCTGCTCAAGGGTCGAGGGATCGTCAATGGTCGTCAGATCACCCGGATCGCGGCCTTCGGCCAGAGCCTGCAGCGAGCGGCGCAGCATCTTGCCGGAACGGGTCTTGGGCAGACCGGTGACGAAATGCACACGGGCCGGACGGGCGATGGCACCGAGGATGCCGTCAACCGTAGCAAAAACCTCCTTCTCCAGCGCCTTGACCAGCTCCGGCGTTGCCACCTTGGCAGGATCCTTGACCACGGCAAAGGCCATGGGCATCTGGCCCTTCAGCTTGTCTTCGACACCGACGACCGCCACTTCGGCAATGGCGGCATGGTTCTGGATCGCTTCCTCGATTTCGCGGGTGCCCAGGCGGTGGCCGGCAACGTTGATCACGTCATCGGTACGGCCGAGGATGGTGAAGTAACCGTCTTCGTCCTTGATCGCCCAGTCGTACGATGAGTAAACCATCGGCTCCTTGAACAACGTGAAGTAGGTCGACACGAAACGGTCGTCCTGACCCCAGACGGTAGACAGGCAGCCCGGCGGCAACGGCGGGATGACCGCAGCGATGCCCTTTTCGTTGGGACCACAGACCGAGCCATCCTCGCGGAAAATCTGCAGGTTGTAGCCATAGACCGGGAAGGACGGCGAACCGTACTTGATCGGGGTTTTCTCGACGCCCGGCAAGGCGGCCAGCATCGGCCAGCCGGTTTCCGTCTGCCAGTAGTTGTCGATGACCGGCTTTTGCAGCTCGTTCATGAACCACTCGTGCGTCGGCTGATCCAGCGGCTCGCCGGCCATGAAGACGTGCTTCAGGGACGACAGGTCGTATTTGTGCATGTAGGCCGGATCCTGCTTCTTCAGGACGCGGGCGGCAGTCGGCGCCGAGAACATGACGTTGACCTTGTACTTTTCAACGATCTGCCACCAAATGCCCGGGTCGGGACGCAGCGGTGTACCTTCATACATCACGGTCGCCATACCGGCGATCAGCGGGCCATAGATGATGTAGGAGTGGCCGACCACCCAGCCGATATCGGAGGTGGAGAAATAGGTTTCGCCCTCGCCACCGCAGTAGATATGCTTCATCGACGAAGCCAGTGCCACGGCGTAACCGCCGGTGTCGCGCTGCACGCCCTTCGGCTTGCCAGTCGTCCCGGAGGTGTAAAGAATGTAGGAAGGCTCCGAAGATTCCAGCCATTCGCAGGGCACCTGAGCATCCATATGCTGGGCTCGCAGGGTGGCGTAGTCAACATCACGACCATCCACCTTGTTGAAGTCCTTGTCCAGACCACGGTCAACCATCAACACCTTGGCCGGCTTGTGTTCGGAAAGATTGATCGCCTCATCAAGCAAATGCTTGTAGGGCACAGCCTTGCCACCGCGCATGCCGGCATCGGACGAAACGATCAGAATCGGCTTGGCATCGTCAATCCGTGTCGCCAGAGAACCGGAGGCAAAACCGCCGAACACCACCGAGTGAATGGCGCCGATACGGGCTGCAGCGAGAATGGCGAAGGTTGCCTGGGCAATCATCGGCATGTAAATCAGGACGCGGTCGCCCTTCTTGACGCCGAGGCTCTTGTAAATCGCTGCCGTGCGCTCGACTTCGCGCTGCAGTTCGGCGAAGGAATAAACCTTCTCTTCATCGGTTTCGGTAGAAACATAAATCAGCGCGCGATCATTCGGGCGCTTTGCCGCATGGCGGTCAACAGCGTTGTGACACAAATTGGTTTTGCCGCCGACAAACCACTTGGCAAACGGCGGGCGCGAATAATCACAAACCTGGGTAAACGGTTCCTTCCAGTCCACAAGCCGGGCTTGCTCTGTCCAGAACTCGTCCGGTTTTTCAATGGAATACTGGTGAAACTCCTTGTACGTCGCCATAAAGCTCCCTCTAGTTAGATTTTCATGCACTACAAAAACTGAACGGACTATTTCTCTGGACGATTCCGCTCATTCAAACGGCGTTCGAATTCTGCCAGAGGCAGAGCCAAACCCAATTCCTGATTGATCAATGACCACAAGGGCAACAATTGCCGGGCTAGAAAATCGACATGCGGCCTCACTGGCCCAACTCGATCCGCCGCCAACAATTCCAGCGCGTGATTGATTGAAATCGGCCGAGTTCTGGGCAAGGCCCCACCAGATATCGTCCGGTTACCACCACACTGCATCGCCTCGCGCATGCGCTCTCCCGCCAGGTCGAGCAAAGCTCCGGCGGAACTTACCAGATCTACCGGAGCACTCGCCAAACCGATGCTGACGGTCAGCGCAACCGTTTCGCCCTGCACCGAAAGCCGCGCCACCTCGACCGCCTCCCGAACACGCTCGGCAAAAGTCGCACAATAAGAAGCCGCTGTTCCCGGCGAAACGACGGCAAATTGCCCGGCTGCAAAATGACCCAGGCTATCTTCATGGCGCATCTTTCCGGCCAGCATCTTGGCAAAACGAATCCCGACTTCTTCCGCCACCGAAACACCCAGCCGTTCACACAACGCGTCAAAACCATCAAACCCAAGCACCATCACACTTGTATCGACCCCATGCCGGGCTGAGTGTGACAAAGCCTGTGCCGCCTGCAACTCGAGATATTTCCGGGAGAACAGACCACTGACCGGATCCTGCACCAGATGATCGCGCCCGGCATCCAGATGTTCCTGAGCACTCGACAAGGCAAGCAGATTATTGATGCGGACCAGAACTTCCGCCCCCCCTGCTCCCTTGGTAACAAAATCCGAGACGCCCAAGGCCAACGCCTTCTGACGCTCTTCTTCTGTCTCTTCTCCTGACACCAGAATGAAGGGCAATTGCTGCAACCGTCGCAACTTCGAACTGCGAACCCGCTCCAGCAATTCGTAACCATTCAATTTGGGCATTTGCAGATCGGAGATCACCGCCCGAATCGAGTGATCGAGCACCAGAGTCTGCCAGGCTGCCTCACCATCGCTTTCCTCGCGAACTTCGTAAGAACCTTTCAGATGCTGGATGAGGGTAACCCGGACAACCCGGGAGTCATCCACCACCAGAATGCGAGGCAGTTCCTGGTTATCAGTCACCGGCGATATCCACGACAACACGCCCTTTGGCGTGTCCGGCGATGTACTCATCAAAAGTTGCCGGCAAATCATCGAATGCTATCCGCCGCGCCATACCCGCCAGATGCGGCGGTCGCAAATCACCAGCCAGCCTCTGCCAGACGCCGCTTCGATAGGGCTCGCGGATATATCCGGAATCGATTCCGAGCAGGGAAACACCACGCAAGATAAACGGTGCCACAGTCGTATTGAAAGACATGCTGGCTGCCAACCCGATACTGGCAATCGTCCCGCCCTGTTCCATGGTGCTGGCGATCCACGACAACACGTCACCACCCAAATTATCGACCGCACCGGCCCAGCGCGCCCGATCAAGCGGACGAATCTTGCTGAGATCAAGCGACTGGCGAAGCATAACCTCAGCCGCTCCCAGACCACGCAAATACTCAGCCTCGGCCTCCTTGCCGGTCAGGGCCACGACGTGGTAACCGATCTTGGCCAGCATATCGACAGCCAGACTACCCACTCCGCCTGTTGCCCCGGTGACGATCACAGGCCCTTTTTCCGGCCGCAAACCGTTTTCTTCCATCCGGACAATCGCCAGCGCCGCAGTAAAACCCGCAGTTCCCAGAATCATCGCATCGAAAAGACTCAGCCCGTCCGGCAAGGGAACCACCCAATCACCAGGCACCCGCGCAATCTCGGCATATCCGCCATGGTGTGCCACACCGATATCAAAACTGGTAGCGATGACCGGATCGCCCGGCTTGAAGCGCTCGTCGCTGCTTTCAATCACGGTTCCAGACAAGTCGATCCCGCCCACGCACGGAAAACGACGAATGATTTTCCCCTTGCCCGTTGCAGCCAGCGCATCCTTGTAATTGATACTTGAATACGCCACCCGGATCGTGACATTGCCGGCATCAAGGCTGGATTCATCAAGGCTGACAAAACCGCTGCTCACCTTGCCGTCATGATCTTCAATCAGCAGTGCCTTGAACGGTTTCATAGTCTCTCCGACGCCTTGGGAAATAAATTGTATTCATAATTACGGAATATGAACATAGTTACTCCCGGTGATTGTTGCAGAGTCTTTACAGTCATCCATTTTTCACATAAAGTCCGCGACTATGCAAAAAGTCCTGACCTCCACACTGCTTGCCGCCGCGCTTTTCTTCAGCGGAATCGGCACCTCGGCCGCACTCGAGCCAAGCCGCAAACTGGAAGACCAGAACTCGTTTCTCGAACGTTACACCAACGCTGCCCAGGATGTCATCCTGCAAGGCTTGAAGCTGGTGGGCGTGCGTTATCGCTTTGGCGGCAACGACGAAGACAGCGGCCTGGACTGTAGCGGTTTCGTCCGCCTGGTGTACAAGGACAGCATCGGCGCCCTGCTCCCGCGGACAGCACGCGAAATGAGTGAAGTCGGTCAACAAATCGACGCCAGCCAGTTAAAACCCGGCGATCTCGTATTTTTCAACACCATGCGCCGCACCTTCTCCCATGTCGGCATTTATCTTGGTGACAATCATTTCATGCATGCACCGCGTGCCGGCGCCGAGGTTCGGGTCGAAAGCATGGAAAGCAGCTACTGGATGAAGCGTTACAACGGCGCAAGACGTATCCTCGACGGCAACTGATAGACAAGCGGTTTTCGAACCGCTTTTTTAGCGCCATCAATCAATAACGTTTCTCATTTACAACATTAATCTCATTCGCTAAACTGAGGGCTCCCCAAATGACTTTCCGGAGTTCCACGCATGAAGATCAATGACCTCCTGCTGGCCGCCACACTAGCCACATTGACCAGTTCAGCATTCCCCCAGGAAAAGGTGCTGAACCTCTATTCAGCACGCCATTACCAGACCGATGAAGCGCTCTACGCCAACTTCACCCAACAGACCGGCATCCGCATCAACCGGATCGAAGGCAAGGAAGACGAACTTCTCGAACGCATCAAGAACGAGGGCGCCAACAGCCCTGCCGACATTTTTCTGACGGTTGATGCAGCACGACTGGCCAAGGCGCATGAACTCGGACTATTTGCCCCAGTAGTTTCAAAGACGCTTGAATCACGCATCCCGGCACATCTGCGCACCGACGACTGGTTCTCCTTCTCCACCCGGGCACGCGCCATCGTTTATAACAAGAGCAGCGTCAAGGCTGAAGATGTTCAGAACTATGCCGACCTGGCCAACCCGAAACTGAAAGGAAAATTCTGCTCCCGCTCCGGCGCCCACCCTTACAACCTGTCGCTGATGGCCTCGGTTATCGCCAATCAGGGCGAAGCGAAGGCGGAAGAATGGGCACGCGGCATGGTTGCCAACTTCGCCCGCGCCCCCAAGGGCGGCGACACCGACCAGATCAAGGCGGTGGCTGCCGGCGAATGCGGTGTTGCCATTTCCAATTCTTACTACATCGCCCGCATGCTCCGCTCGACCAAACCGGAGGACATCAAGGCCATGGAAAAAGTGGGCGTCATCTGGCCAAACCAGTCCGGGACCGGAGCACACATCAACGTTTCTGGTGGCGGCATGCTGAAGACTGCGCCCAACAAGGCGGCGGCAATTCAATTCCTGGAATATCTGGCATCTGACCAGGCGCAACGCTATTTTGCTGATGGCAACAACGAGTGGCCGGCCGTCGCCAGCGTCAAGGTGAGCAACCCGGCACTCGAAGCACTCGGCCCCTTCAAGGCCGACAAGCTGCCGGTGAAGAATCTGGCGATGTACCAGGCTAAGGCTCAGATCATTTACGACCGTGCCGGATTCAAATAGACCGCACGAACTGAAGCACAGCCCCGCCAGGCGGGGCTTTTTTTCGCACTAGCCCCGACGCGAAGCAGCAATCTGCCGGGACAGGGCGATCAGGGGAAGAAGGCCGACGGCGACAATCGCCAGGGCTGCGGTTGATGCCTCCGCCAGCCGCTCGTCTGAAGCCAGCGTGTAGGCCTGCGTGGCCAGCGTATCGAAATTGAAGGGACGCATGACCAAGGTGGCCGGCAACTCCTTCATCACGTCGACAAAAACCAGCAGACCTGCCGTCAACAAACTGCCGCGCAGGATTGGCGCATGCACCCGGCGCAAGGTTTCTCCCTGGCCCAATCCAAGACTGCGTGCCGCATCATCCATGCTGGGCGTAATCTTGGCCAGGCTGGACTCCACGGTATGCAGGGCAACCGCCAGAAAACGAACCAGATAGGCATAGATCAGTGCAGCAATGCCACCCGTCAACAGCAATCCCGGGTTATGACCGAACCACTCGGCCCACTGCCCGGCCAGCCAGTTGTCGAGACGCGTGACCGGAATCAGCACACCGACCGCAATCACTGCCCCCGGCACCGCGTAGCCCAGTCCGACCATGCGATTGAGACCATTCGCCAATGCCGTTTTCGAAAGACGCGCGCCATAAGCCATCAACAAGGCAAGCAGGACACCGATGGCGGCCGTCGTTCCGGCCAGAACAAAGCTGTTGCGGGAAAGAACGAAGAAGCGCTCGCCAAACTGCGCATCCCCCTCGGTCAACGCCATCTTGAGCAACAGAACCGCCGGCAGAATGAAACCGAGAATCAGCGGCAGACTGCACACCAGCACAGCCAGCAGTGCCTTGATACCGGTCAGGTGGGCGCCGGCCATCGGGCGGTTTCGACCCGTGGTGTTATGGTAACGTGCCCGCCCGCGTGAAACGCGCTCAGCCATCAGCAGGAAGAGGACAAAGCCGAGCAGCATGGCGGCAAGTTGGGCGGCTGCCACCCGGTCACCCAAGGAAAACCAGGCACGGTAGATACCGGTGGTAAAGGTATTGACCGCGAAATAAGCCACCGTACCGTAATCGGCCAGTGTTTCCATGAGCGCCAGCGCCACGCCGGCGACAATCGCCGGCCGGGCCAGCGGCAGGGATACCGCAAAAAAAGCCCGCCATGGCCCCATGCCCAGCGTACGCGCCGCCTCCAGCATGCCGCTCGCCCGCTCCAGAAAGGCGGTTCGAACCAGGAGATAGACATAGGGATAAAGCACGCAGACAAACATCAGGATCGCACCGGGCAAGGTACGAATATCGGGAAACCAGTAATCGCCATGCTCCCAGCCGAACCACTCGCGCAAGGTCGTCTGTACCGGCCCGACGAACTGCAGGAAATCGGTATAAACATAGGCCATCACATAGGCCGGCATGGCAAGCGGCAACACCATGGCCCACTCGAAAATCCGCCGACCGGGAAACTCATGCATGCTCGTCAGCCAAGCCGTCGTCACACCGAGCACGCTGACACCGAAGCCAACGCCGACACACATCCAGAATGAATTGCCGACATATTCTGGCAGGACGGTCTGTGACAGATGCGCCCAGGTTTCGCTCGTTCCACCGACGAACAGGTTCAGGCCGACGCTGGCAACTGGCAAACCGGCCAGCAGGGCGACGACGAACCCGACGATCAGGAGGGGGGAATAGTGGACTGCGCGCATAAGAGTGAATGCGAATTATAATCGACCGCTATGGCACAACTTGAACTAAAAGGCGTCATTCAACGCTATGGCAGGCAGACCATCGTCGATGGCGTCGATTTTCGTCTGGAAAGCGGTCAGATCGCCTGCCTGCTTGGCCCTTCAGGCTGCGGCAAGACCACCTTGCTGCGCTGTATTGCCGGTTTCGAGGAAATCGCCGGTGGCGAAATCCTGCTGCACGGGGAAACAGTCAGTCGCGCCGGCCAACGCCTGGCACCGGAAAAGCGGCGTATCGGCATGGTCTTTCAGGACTACGCCCTATTCCCGCATCTGACGATCGAACAAAACGTTGCCTTTGGCCTTGGCCGGACGCAGCAAGAAGGCCAGAATCTCCGCGTGCGTCAGTTGCTGGCCACGGTGGGACTGCATGGCCAGGGAAACAAGTATCCGCATGAGCTTTCCGGTGGCCAGCAACAGCGCGTCGCGCTTGCCCGTGCGCTGGCCCCGAGACCGGAACTGATCCTGCTCGACGAGCCTTTTTCCAACCTCGATGTCGGCTTGCGCGAGCGCCTGTCGATCGAGGTGCGCGAAATTCTCAAGCGTGAAGGCTCGACCGCCATCATGGTCACCCATGACCAGAATGAAGCCTTTGCCATGGCGGATGAAATCGGTCTGATGATCGACGGGCGCATCCAGCAATGGGACGTGCCCTACAACCTCTACCATCGTCCGGCCAATCGCCAGGTTGCCGATTTTATCGGCCAGGGCGTGCTGATCGCCGGCACGGTGGGCGAAGGCAACAGCGTACGCATGGAACTGGGCACGCTGGTGTCGGACAGCCCGGTCGAATGCAATGAGACCTGCTCGGCCTGCGACCGGGGTTGCCGCGTCGATATCCTGCTCCGCCCGGATGATATCGTTCATGACGATACCAGCCCGGTCCAGGCAGAAGTCCTGCACAAGGCTTTCCGGGGTGCCGACATTCTTTACACGCTGCGTCTGGCCAGCGGCACCGAAGTCCTCTCGCTGGTGCCGTCGCACCACAATCACGCCCTGGGCGAGAAGATCGGCATCCGCCTCGATGCCAACCACGTCATCGCTTTCAAGAAACACGAAGAGTGTGACGACCCCGCTTGCGAAATCAAACTGGAGCGCCAGGCCAAACCGATGATCCGCCAGTCTGGCGATGCAATGCGCTAAGCGGTCGCCAGCGACGCAATGATCCCTTACCTCGGCCCGCTTGATCCCTTTCCGCCGATCCACCGGGCACGGGCCGACCTGGGCGGGCTGATCGCGGTCGGCGCGGATTTGCTGCCTGACCGCCTGCTCGACGCCTACCGGCAGGGTATCTTCCCTTGGGGCACGGTCGAGGGACAGGCACTCTGGTACAGCCCGGACCCACGCATGGTGCTCTTTCCGGAAGAATTCCGCCTGACTCGTTCGTTGCGCAAGACACTGAATTCCGGGCGTTTCGAAGTGCGTTTCGACACCGATTTTGGGGGCGTGATCGGCAGCTGCGCGGCCATGCCCCGCCCCGGTCAGGAAGGCACCTGGATCACGCAGGAGATGATGTCAGCCTACCGGCGCCTGCATGAACTTGGCTGGGCGCACTCGGTCGAATGCTATAGCGAAGGCGATCTGGTGGGCGGCCTTTACGGTCTGGCCATCGGTCGCATGTTCTATGGGGAATCGATGTTCTCTCGCCGTACCGATGCCTCGAAGGTCGCCTTCGCCCATCTGGTGCGTTACCTGAACGAACAGGGCTACGGCATGATCGATTGCCAGATGCGCACCGAACATCTGGCCTCGCTCGGCGGCCGGGAAATTCCGCGGGAAGATTTCCTGAACCGTCTGAAGACACTGACCGCAAGCGGCGATCCCCGCCCAACCTGGCCGACGCTTCTCGATAACCGGAGGTGGTAAGCCATGGCACAGCCCGACGACGCCGACCTGCCTTTTTCCCTGCTCCAGTTTTACGCCACTGCCCCCTATCCATGCAGTTATCTGGCGGATCGCCAGGCGCGCTCGCAGGTTGCCACGCCGGCCCACCTGATCGATGCAGAAATCTACAGTTTGCTGGTCCGTGAAGGCTTTCGGCGCAGTGGCGTATTCACCTACCGGCCGCATTGCGACCAGTGTCGGGCCTGCGTTCCCGTCCGCCTGCCGGTCGCCGAATTCCAGCCCAACCGCAGTCAGCGGCGGGCGGCGCAACGCCACAGCGACCTGCTCGCCCGCGAACGACCTTTGCTTTTCTGCAACGATCACTACGAGCTCTACACCCGCTATCAGCAATCTCGTCACCCCGGCGGCGGCATGGACGAAGACAACCGCGAGCAATACACGCAGTTCCTTCTGCAAAGTCGCGTCGACACCCGGCTGATCGAATTTGCGGAAGGCGATACGGTGCGCATGATCAGCCTGATCGACGTGCTCGATGATGGTTTGTCCTCGGTTTACACCTTCTACGATCCCGACGTTCCCGGCGCCAGCTATGGTGTTTACAACATTCTCTGGCAGGCCGCCCAATGTCGCGCGCTCGGGTTGCCTTACCTTTATCTCGGCTACTGGATTGCCGAAAGCCCGAAAATGGCCTACAAAGCCAACTTTCGTCCGCTCGAAGGCCGTCTCGACGGTCGCTGGCAAACCCTTACGGATCGTCCATGAAACACCTGCTGCACTGCATTCTTCTGCTGCCACTCGGCGCACTCGCCGACGTCGAACGCACCCCTTACACCTGCGACAACGGCAGCCGCATCGACATTTCATTTTTTGCCGAAAATGACGGTCGACCGCAGGCAAGGCTGCATTTCGCCGACGAAGCGATCACCCTGCCGCAAGTTCCTGCCGCTTCCGGCGCGCTCTACCGTCAGGAGGGCATTTCCTTGCACACCCAGGGTACGGAAGCCTTGTTTACCGACAACAAGGGCAACAGCCGCCACTGCACTCAGGGCGTGCCCCCAGCAAAACCTGAACCGACCGTGACCAGCAGCTTTATCGACGTAGGCGGCAGCGTCACCTACCTCGCCCGCATCGCCCTGCCGCCGGATGCCGTACTCATCATTGAAGTGCGCGACACGCCGCGCAACACTCGCCCCCGCATTCTCGCCGAACAGCGCATCGAACTGGCCGGACGCCAGGTGCCGATCGATTTCTCGACGACCATCGACCGCGACCTGCTCGGCAAGAAAGCCCGTGTCACCGTCACTGCCCGCATCGAATCCGGCGGCAAACGTCGCTTTGTGAGCGACAAGCCCTATCCGGCACTCAAGAACGGGAAGCCGTTGCCGCTCGCCATCACACTCAAACCCGCAAGCCATGCCAAAAATCGCTAACTTCGCGCTGGCCCTGACCGGCCTGCTCGCCGCCCTGCCCGCACTGGCTGAAACGCCAACGCCGGAACCCGCCGCACCCAAAACCGTATCGACTCCTGGCGTTGTCTGCCACGTCACTTATGGCGGCGAAACCCGCCACATCGAGGCCAGGCCGACAGACTCGCCTTATGCCGTGGCGCCGGTGGCCATCGGCTCCTATTTTCTCTTCCGCATCGTGTTTCGCACCGAACCAGCCGATCTCGCCGGCATCAAGCTCTACACCTACGCCGACCGCAGCGATGGCCCGGCCATCGTGCATCAGGCCAGTCATCGCTACCCGGCGAGCAACGCCGCCAGCCACGGCTTCAGCGGCCTCAATTTCGTCTATGAACCGCTGCGCGACGGCGAGCTGGAATACTGGTGCGAAACCGTGAGCGGAGAAGCAAAATGAGCCGATTTTTCCGGTTGACCGCAGCAAACGTATTTTCCCGCAGCTTTCTCACCGCCGGCCTGTGCTTCGCCCTCGCCGCCGAGGCCGAGCCGATTACCCTCATCTTCGCCGGCGACGTCATGCTCGACGACGGTCCCGGCCGACTGATCGCCAAGGGTGGCGATCCGCTTGAACCATTTTCCGGCATTCTCAAGGAAGCGGATTACCGCATCGCCAACCTGGAATGTCCGATTGCCGAAAGCGGCACCGCGCTCGACAACAAGATCTTCAGCTTCCGCGCCAAGCCGGATGTCGTGCGCGTCCTGACCGGCCGCTTCGATGCCGTCTCGCTGGCCAACAATCATTCCGGCGATTATGGCCACGAGGCCTTCCGCGAAACCATGCAGCACCTCGACAACGCCGGAATCGCACGGTTTGGCGGCGGGCGCAACCTAGCCGAAGCCCACAAGCCGCTGTGGATCGACCGCAAGGGCATCAAAATCGCCGTGCTCGCCTACAACGAATTCAAGCCGCGCAGCTTTGAAGCCGGTGCCGACTGGCCCGGCATTGCCTGGAGCGAGGACGATCACGTCATCGCCGACATCCGCGCCGCCAAAGCCGCCGGCGCCGACCTCGTCATTCCCTTCATGCACTGGGGCTGGGAACGCGAGCCGGAAGCGAGTGAGCGGCAGAAAACCCTCGCCCGCAAGATGATCGACGAAGGCGCCGCCATCGTCGTCGGCGGACACCCGCACGTCACACAGGGCGCCGAAAATTACCGGGGCAAGTCGATCATCTACAGCCTCGGCAATTTCGTTTTCGACGGCTTCGAACTACCCGCCGCCAAACGCGGCTGGCTGCTGCGCATCAAGCTCGACAAATCCGGCGTACTTTTCTGGGACACCCTCGCCGCGCAGATGGATGACGACGGCACACCCTGGCCGGTGAGCGGCGCCTTCACGCCGTGCAGCCCGGGCGGCGACATGCCGGTATCGGAATGCCAATGGAGCGCTCCGGAGAGCAGCAACTAAGCCGACAGCATCGTCTTGCGTTATGCTTTCCGGGTTAAGCACACGCGGAGAATCGAGCATGAAACAACTGGCAGGATTGACCTTGGCCCTGTTCATCGGCCACGCAGCCGCAGCACGCGGCGAAGTCATTCACGAAGTCACGTCCGGCACGGAGGACCGCGAAAGTACGGCGGTCACCGTATATAACGACGATCTGGCGCTCATCAAGGAACGCCGCAAGGTCAATCTGACATCCGGCATGACGCGACTCAGCCTGCGCGAAGTCTCGGCACAGATGCGCCCGGAAACTGCCCTTCTACGCGCTGTCACCGGGTCTCCGATCAGCCTGATCGAACAAAGTTTCGATTTCGACCTGCTCACGCCGCAAACCCTGCTTGCAAAATACGTCGGCAAGGAAGTCACCATCCTGCGCAGCCACCCGACCACCGGCGAGGAAAAAAGCGAAAAGGCCACCGTGCTGGCCAATAACGGCGGCACGGTGCTCCGCTTTGCCGACCGCATCGAAACCGGCGCGCCGGGGCGCATCGTTTTTGGCAGCGTGCCAGCCAACCTGCGCGACCGTCCCACGCTTTCCGTCCTGCTCGACGGCAACGGCGGCAACCAGTCGCTCGAACTCTCTTACCTCACCGGCGGGCTGCGCTGGAAAGCGGATTACGTCGCCAACCTGGCCAGCGGCGGCAAGCACATGAATCTTTCCGGCTGGGTCACGCTCACCAACCAGAGCGGCGCTGCCTATACCGACGCCCGCCTGCAACTGGTCGCCGGCAACGTCAATCGTGTGTACGAGCGCCAGGAACGCATGCCGATGCCCCTGGCACTTGCAGCCTCTGCTCCACGCGCCAAGGCAGTGATGTCACAGGAATCACTGATGGATTTTCACCTCTACAGCGTCGAGCGCCCGACCACCATTGCCGACAACCAGACCAAGCAACTCGCCCTGCTCTCGGCCGATGCCATTCCCGTACGCCACGAATATCTCCTGAGCGGCAGCGACTACTACTACCGCAGCCGCTACGGCGAACTCGGCCAGAAGCTCAAGCCGGCCGTCTTCGTCAGCTTCGACAACAAGAGTGGCGAACTCGGCAAGCCGCTGCCGGCCGGCATCGTCCGCGTCTACGCCATGGACAGCAAGGGCGCCGCGCAGTTTGTCGGCGAAGACAGCATCAACCACACGGCCAAGAACGAAACCATCAAGCTCAGGCTCGGCGAAGCCTTCGACATCACGGCCGACCGCAAGCAAACCAATTACAAGAAACTCGGCGAAACGATGACCGAAACCAGCTATCGCATCGACCTGCGCAACGCCAAGGACGAAGCCGTCACCGTCCGTGTTCAGGAACCGCTCTTCGGCGACTGGGAAATCACCCAGGAAAACCACCGCAGCACCAAGGAAAGCAGCAGCACCGCCGTCTGGAACATCAACGTCCCGGCCAACGGCAGCGCAGTGCTGGAATACACCGCCCGGGTCAAATGGTGATTGGCAAAAAACGGGGGTTTTTCGGGTTGACCGTCGGTGAGGCTGTTGTTTCTCGAACACCAAATCGCCGCACATTTAATGCTTGACGTTAAACTTTAGTCGATATAGATTTAGCCATGACGATCCGTTCATTTCGCTGCGACGACACGGCTGCCCTGTATGCAGGAATAAGTCCGCGACGCTTTCGCAACATCGAAGGCGTCGCCCAGCGCAAGTTGCAGATGCTTGAAGCCGCCGTGGAATTGCGTGATCTGCGCTCGCCCCCCGGCAACCGTCTGGAGGCACTCAGCGGCAACCGTGACGGTCAGCACAGTATCCGCATCAACGACCAGTGGCGCCTGTGCTTCACCTGGACAGCAAATGGCCCGGAAAACGTCGAAATAGTCGATTACCACTGAGAGGCAGAAACATGGCAAACAACCAGATGCGTGCAATCCATCCCGGAGAAATCCTCCGCGAGGAATTTCTCGTTCCGCTGGCAATGAGTGCCAACTCGCTGGCGATGGCTTTGCATGTTCCGGCACCACGCATCAACGACATCGTCCGCGAGCGGCGGGCCGTCACGCCGGACACCGCACTGCGGCTGGCACGCTATTTCGACACCACCGCCCAGTTCTGGCTCAATCTGCAAACGGCCTACGACCTGAAACAAGCTGAGCGTGAAAGCGCGACCCGGATTTCCGAAGAAGTCCGCCCACTGCAACGCGCAGCTTAGGTTTGCCGTATAAAGGGCGCCTGATGCCTTTGCTGGCGGCGCGCCAAACGACACCAGCATCGATGGTTTGAACCCTTGGTGATTGGCAAAAAATAGCGATTTTTCGGGTTGACCGTGGAAGTCTGTCGTAACGCCAGGCCTGAGCCGGCAGGTTCCGTCAAAAAGGCGCCAGCACCGCAATCACCTTGCCCGGCTCGACCCTGACCGAGCGCAGCATCCAGCGGGCGGTGGCTTCTGCGGCTGGGCCGTCGTCGCGCAGGACGTACACCGGCCGGTGGCGGAAGTAGTTGCCCATCAGCTGCGTGGCAGCCTCGCGCACGAAGGGCTCGGCATTTTTCTTCAGTTGCGGCGAACTGACCGAGGTGACCTGCGGATTTTCGAGGAAGAAGGATTTGCTCTTGTCGTCGTAACGAATGCCCGCTTCGCTGATGACGTCAACGGGAATGGCCGGCTGGCCGGTCAGCGTCACATCCATGCTGCCGCTCAGGCTGACTTTTCCGGCGGGAACACCCAGTGTGACTTTCGGCGGCTGTGCCAGCGAGACGGAAAGCAGGCCGCCGAAATCGCGTTTCAGCGTACCCTTGCGGTCCACCGCGGCCTGCACCTGTGCTTCCGAGAAGACGACTTCCTTGTCGAGAAAGGCACTGGCCGGCAGGGCAAGCGCCAGCAAGGCAAGCGCCAGCACGTGGCGGCGCAGGGAAGAAATGCGGTTCATGTCGGCCATCTCACTGGTAGCGCAAGGCTTCGATCGGATCGAGCTGGGCCGCCTTGCGGGCCGGATACCAGCCGAAGAAGATGCCGACCGTCGCGGCCACGGCAAAGGCAATCAGCGCGGCGGTGCCGGAAATGACGACAACCATGCCGGTCACCGCATTGATCGCCAGCGCCACCGAAAGACCGAGCACTAGGCCGATCAGGCAGCCGGCGAAGGAAATCATCACGGCTTCGAGCAGGAACTGGGTGAGGATGTCTTTCTGGCGAGCACCGATCGCCATGCGGATGCCGATTTCACGGGTGCGTTCGGTCACCGAGACAAGCATGATGTTCATGATGCCAATGCCGCCGACCAGCAACGAAATCGAAGCGATGGCGCCGAGCAGGATGGACATGGTGCGCGTCGTTTGGGCTTCGGATTCAGCTGCGGCCGAGAGATTGCGCGTGAAGAAATCGTTGGGCATACCCTCGCGCAGACGATGCCGCTGGCGCAGCAGCGACTCGACCGCATCGACCGCCCGCGGCATGCTTTCCGCCGACTCCGCCTGCACCATCAGCATGCGTACCGAGCCCAGGAAAGGCGTGCCGAACACTTTGCGTTGCGCGGTGGATAGCGGAATGATCACGGTGTCGTCCTGGTCGCGCCCGTCGAGGCTTTGCCCCTTGCTGCCGAGTACGCCGATGACGATGAAGGGGTTCTGCTGGATGCGCATGGTCTTGCCGACCGGATCCTCGTCGCGGAAAAGATTTTCAGCGACCGTCTTGCCGATCACGGCCACTCGCGTCGACGAACGCACATCCGACTCACCGAAGCCCGCCCCCTGCACGATGGTCCAGGCGCGGGCATCGAGATAGGCCGGCGTCGTACCGATGACGTTGGAACTCCAGTTCTGTGCGCCGTAAACCAGTTGCCGGGTACCGGAGTGGGTCGGCGCCACATTGACGATGCCGTCGAGTTCGGCAATCGCCTCGGCATCCGCCACATTCAACGTCGGCGCGCCGGCCGAACCGCTGCGCACGCCGCCGGTGGTGAAGGAACCGGAAAGCACGATGAACAGGTTCGAGCCCATGGTACTGATCGTCTGCTGCACGGCATACTGCGCGCCCTGCCCGATGGCCAGCATGATGACGACAGCGCCGACCCCGATCACCATGCCAAGCATGGTCAGGCCGGTACGCAGACGGTTGGCGCCCATGGCCAGCCAGGCTTCGCCGAACATGGCTTTTAGCATGGCAAGACCTTCCGCGGTCGACGCGAAAAAACGGCCAAAAACGGGAATGTGCCGCTCACACCGGCACCTGTTCAGTGAGGTGATCGCCGACGATTTCGCCGTCAAGAAACTTGACCTGGCGCCGGGCGTGCGCGGCGATGTCCGGTTCGTGGGTGACGAGCACGATGGTGATGCCCTCGTTGTTCAGCTCACCAAACAGCCGCATGATGTCCTCGCTGGTATGGCTGTCGAGATTGCCGGTTGGCTCGTCGGCGAGGATCAGTTGCGGCGCATTGACCAGCGCCCGGGCAATCGCCACGCGCTGCTGCTGGCCGCCGGAAATGCGGCTGGGCAGCGATTCGGCGTACTGGCCGAGGCCGACCTTGTCGAGCTGGGCCCGCGCCGCACGCCGGCGGGTTTCCTTATCGACGCCGGCATAGACCAGCGGTAATGCCACGTTGTCCTGCAAACTCATGCGCGGCAGCAGGTTGAAGCCCTGAAACACGAAGCCCAGCGTGCGATTGCGAAAACTCGCCAGGGCATCCTTCGCCATGTGGGCGACGTTTTCGCCGGCGAGAAAATAATCGCCCATGGTCGGTGTATCGAGACAGCCGAGCAGGTTCATGAAGGTCGATTTCCCGGAACCGGACGGCCCCATGATGGCGATGTACTCGCCCTGCTGCACCGTCAGGTTGACGCCGCGCAGGGCGGGAAAGAGGCCGGCCGCCGTGACGTAGGACTTGCCCAGGCCGACCACGCGGATAACCGCTTCCGTCATCAGAACATTCTCATCCCGACGCTGGACGGCTTGCTGTTGCTGACGTTTTCGCCAGTCACCACGCGATCGCCTTCCTTCAGCTCACCGCCGACGATCTCGGTATTGCGGTTGTCGGTAATGCCCAGTTGCACGCTGACCGGCTTGATCTCGCCATCGGCCAGTACATAGACCGTGCCGCCCTGCCCGTCGCGCTTCTTACCCTTCTTTTCGCCGCCGGATTTCGGCCCGCCGCCATCCATCCCGGCGCCCATGCCCGGCGTGGGCATGGCTGCGTTCGCCCCGGATTTCTGGCCATTTTCACCTTTTTTCTCGCCGTCATCGGCCGGCTTGAAACGCAATGCGCCGTTCGGCACGAGCAACGCGCCCTCGCGTTTCTGAACGCCGATATTGACGTAGGCCGTCATGCCCGGCAGCAAGACGAGTTCGGGATTGGCAACGTTGATACGCACGTTGTAGGTGACGACATTCTGCTGATTGGTCGGGTTCAGGCGGATCTGCTGTACTTCGCCACTAAAGTTGCGGCTGGGGAAGGCATCCACGGTGAACCGCGCCTTCTGCCCTTCGCGGATAAGGCCGATATCCGCTTCGGCAAAGCTGGTGTCGATGCGCATTTCGGAAAGATCCTGCGCGATCTTGATCAGCACCGGCGTCTGGAAACTGGCCGCGACCGTCTGCCCGAGATCGATGACGCGATCAACCACCACACCGGAAACCGGCGAGCGGATGATGGTGTTACCCAGATTGACCCGATCCTTTTCCAGTTGCGCCCTCGACAAAGCGAGCTGGGCGGTGGCCGACTTGAGGCTCTGCCGCGACTGCTCATATTCCTGCTTCGAGACGTATTCCTGCGCGAACAGGGTTTTCATGCGCGCCTCGTTGGCCATCGCCAGTTCAAGCGCCGCGCTGGCGTTAGCCACGTTCGCCTCGCTCTGTTTCGCCTGCGCGGCAAGCAACGAATCGTCCAGCTCCAGCAGCGGCTGGTTCTTTTCCACCTTGTCGTTGAAATCGACGTAAAGCTTCTTGACCGTGCCGGAAACCTGCGTCCCGACGCTGACCAGCACCACCGGGTTGAGCGTGCCGTTGGCCGAAACCGTCTGCGTCACGTCACCCTTTTCAATCGTCGAAAGCTTGTAGCGGGTTTCCGGGTCCTGCGCCGCGCGCTGCTTGGCCCACCAGATGCCGCCGCCCGCCAGACCGGCGACGACACCGACGCCAATGAGAATCTTGCCGATGTGTTTCATGGTCTTCCCTCCGCTGCCGCTTGCAGCAGCGTGTAATCAAGCGCGCCCATGCTCTGGGCCAGCGTGGCGCGATAAACATTCCAGTCGAGCTGTGCCTGAATCCGTTGCAGCCGCGCACCGGCCAGGGCGCTTTGCGCACTCAGCAGATCGAGTACGGTGCCCACGCCAGCCTTGTAGCGACCGAGCGCAACACGCGCCGACTGCTCGGCGCTGGCCACCAGATCGTTCGTCGTCTTCAGGCTTTGCGTCGCCGTCGTCAGACTCTGGTAGGCGCGCCAGACATCCAGCGCGATCTGGTTCTTCAGCCGGTCGCGCTGCGCGGCGCGAACTTCGGCCTGCGCCGCCGCCGAACGCACGCGATAAGTCGTATCGAAGCCGGAAAAAATCGGCACATTGAGCGTCAGGCCCAGCGTGCCGCCGTTGCTGCTTGTTCCCGCCGTCGATTGCCAGCTCGGCCCGGCCGCCAGACTCAGGGTCGGCCGACCCTGCGCCCGCGCCAGCTCGACGCTGGCCTCGGCTGCTTTCAACTGCGCTTCGGCCGCCTGCAAATCCGGGCGCCGACGCACCGCTTCCTCGATCAGCGCATCGACATCCCTCTGAAATTCGCCTTCCTGAACCATCGCGGGTAACTCGGCAAGGTTCAACGACTGTCGGGCAGAGAAGCCCATCGCATTGACCAGCGCCCCCTGCGCATTGCGTGCATCGCCCTCGGCGCGAATGCGGTTGAGCGTCGCCTGCGACAGGGCAGTCTGCGCCTGCAAACGATCCGCCGGCGTACCGGCGCCCACCTGATAACGGCTTTCCGCCGCCGCAAAACTCTCGCGCGCCGCGCGCTCGGCCTCAACGGCAGAAGTCACCGCCGCCCGCGTCGCCTGCGCGGTGTAGTAGGTTTGCAGGGCCGAAAGGAAAAGCGTCTGCACCGTGGCATTCTGGCTGGCGGCCGCCGCCCCGAGCAGTTGCCGGGCGTTCTCGACATTCGCCGAACGCTGGCCGAAATCAAAGAGCAGCCAGGAAAGCGTCAGCGCCGCGTTGCGCTGGTTGTAATCGCCCGATTCGGCATAGTTGCGCGAAGCCGAAACCCGGGCATCGACATCCGGCAACCAGGCCGACTGCGCCACCCCGACCAGCGCCGCCTGAGCCCGTGCCGCCGCCCACACCTCGCGGGTCTGCGGGTTGTTGCACAGCGCCAGATCAACGGCATCGAGCGCCGTCAAAGGGGTCGCAGGAATCTCCGTCGCACAGGGCGCCTCGCCCACCCGCGCCGACAATTGCGGCGAAGGCCTCAGCGGTGCCATACCGTCGGTAGAAAACGGATCATCCAGCCCGCCCGCCCAAGCCGGCGCAGCCAGACAACAACACAGGGGAAGAAGGCGAATCGGCGAAATCAACATGGCCGCTAGTTTAGCGCGCCCGCAGCGCGGCAAGCTGTTACAGATTGTTGCTGGCAAGCAACGACCATTCGAAGCCGCAGGAAACAGTTCTGAGCGAGTGCTGAATTCAAAAACTGCTGGAAGGTCAATTCACACAATTCGGCCAAAGCTGACGTTGGACTCTCATCAAGACTCCGATCGCTCCTGGAAATAAAGCAGTCCTTGCAGGCCTTAACAAATCCTGAGGCGACTTAATCAGGAATAATTGCAAGGCATAAGGTTTCATGTACAATTCGCCCCGTTTTGGGTGCCTTGCCTCACATTCGTGGGGCGGGTGAAACGGGAAGCCGGTGACTCTGTAAAAGCAGACATTCCGGCGCAGCCCCCGCTGCTGTAAGCCTGACGACTCCACCTCACGCCACTGTGCATCGCATGGGAAGGTTGGTGGAAAAGATTGAAGGCGAGCCAGAAGACCGGCCCAAATCAACGAAGTACCAATCCCCGGGGTGAGGGCGAGGTTCTGTTGAGTTGCTGCCGGCATTTTTCGTTAATGCCCTGATTGCAGCCATTCTTCCGACCTTCAGGATTCTTCTGCGGCTTGGTGCTGTTTGCCATTTCTCGCTGTGGGAGAGAATCATGCACATCATGGAAGGTTTTTTGCCGGTGGACCATGCCATCGGCTGGTCGCTGGCGTCGGCGCCGTTTCTTGCCTGGGGCGTGCATTCGGTGCGCCGGCAATTGCAGGCGCAGCCGGAGCAGCGCATGTTGCTCGGCGTTGCCGCCGCCTTTGCTTTTGTCCTCTCCGCGCTCAAGCTGCCGTCGGTCACCGGCAGTTGCTCGCATCCCACCGGCGTCGGGCTCGGCGCGCTGTTGTTCGGGCCGCTGGCGATGGTGCCGGTCGGCTTCGTCGTCCTGTTGTTCCAGGCGCTGTTGCTGGCGCATGGCGGGCTGACGACGCTGGGCGCCAATGTGTTTTCGATGGCCATCGTCGGGCCTTTCGTCGCCTTTGGATTGTTCCGCCTCGGTCACCGCTGCGGCCTGTCGCTCGCCGTTTGCGTGTTCGCCGCCGCCTGCCTGGGCGATCTCGCCACCTATCTGACCACCGCGATCCAGCTGGCCTGGGCCTTTCCCGATCCGGCCGGCGGTTTTGCCGCCTCCTTGCTCAAGTTCGGCGGCATCTTCGCGATCACGCAGATTCCGCTGGCGATCAGCGAAGGGCTGCTGACAGTGCTGGTGGTCAATACCCTGACCCGCTTCAACGCTCAGGAACTGCAAGGCTTGCCGCTGTTTGCCGGAAACGGGGGCAAGGCATGAAGAAGCAGAATCTGCTGATTTTGGCCGCCGTTGTGCTGTTGACCGTGCTGCCGCTGTGTCTGGTGCCTTATCTGGGCATCGGCGGCGCCGACGGCGAACTGTTCGGCGGCGCCGACGACAAGGCGCAGCAGGCCATCGCTGCCGTCGCGCCGGGCTACCAGCGTTGGTTCGAGCCATTGCTGGAGCCGGCCAGCGGCGAGATAGCCTCCTTGCTGTTCGCCTTGCAGGCGGCGCTGGGGGCCGGCGTCATCGGTTACTGGCTGGGCTGCGCGGTGACCCGCGACAAGCTGCGCAAGCAAGGCGAGGCAGAGGCGCCGCGTGCTGATTGAACAGGCGGCCTACGCCAACCGCTGGCGCGGCGTCAGCCCGGCGGCCAAGGCGGCGTTCGCGCTGGCCGGGCTGTTGGCGGCCTTTGCCGCGGTGTCGCCGGGGGCGGCGCTGCGCCTGGCACTGTGTTCCGCCGTGCTGACCTGCGTCGGTGCCGGCGTGCCGGCAGGCCTCTACCTGCGCGTCGCGGCGCCGGCGGCGGGTTTTCTCGCCTTGTCCTGCCTCGGGCTGCTGGTGGTGGTCGATCCCGACAGCGGCTGGCGCTGGGCACCGGAAGCCTGGCCGCAGGTCGCCGCGCTGGCCGGCCGTTCGCTCGCCGCGCTGGCGGCCTTGCTCGGCCTGGTGTTGACGACGCCGCTGTCCGACCTGATCGCGCTGCTGCGCCGCCTGCGTTGCCCGGC
>CAZOWA010000033.1:0-33077 GCA_964583695.1 uncultured Dechloromonas sp. | reverse complement strand
TTGAGGTAGGCCGGGCTGGCGTAGAGGCCACAGTGCATCTCGCAGAGCTGGCGGGCGACCAGCGTGGCGTCGTCGGGCAGGCGGGCGGCGGCGCGGATGGCGAGGTCGAAGCGTTCGGCGAGCAGGTCGACGCGGCGCGGCGACAGGTCGAGTTCCAGACGCACTTCCGGGTAGCGGGTGGCGTAGTCGAGCAGGATGGGCGTCAGGTCGAGTTCGCGGAAGTCGGGCGGCATCGACACGCGCAGCACGCCGCGCGGCGTTCCTTGCCGATATTGGGCGATGGCCGCGGCGGCTTCGGTTTCTTCCTGCAGGCGGCGGGCGTGGTCGAGGATGCGTTCGCCGAATTCGGTGATGGTCAGACGGCGCGTGCTGCGCGTCAGCAGGCGTTCGCCGAGGCGGCTTTCGAGGGCGCCGAGGCGCCGCGACAGTGTCGATTTGGGCAGGCCGACGCGCTCGGCGGCGCGGGCGAAGCTGCCGCTGTCCACGACGTGGGCGAAGAGGATGAGGTCGTTGGCGTCGAGTTCCATGGTGGCTTATTGTTCCATTGATGGAACGATGATACCCATTTCAACGGCTTCCGGTGCTGAAATTGCGTCAATAGAATGGGCTCCATGGTGACGGCGGGCTTGATCCGCAAGCCAACGCCGAACCGAACCCAAGCAACCACCTGGAGAAGCCATCATGAAGATCCTGCAAATCAACGCCAGCGCCCGTTCTGCCGGGGCCAATTCCACCCGTCTGGCCGATGCCATCAGCGCCCGCCTGCTCGCCCGCAATCCCGGCGCTACGGTCGAGCTGCGCGACCTCGCCGTGCAGCCGCACCCGGTACTCGACGAGCCGGCGCTGGGCGCCTTGTTCACCCCGGCCGAGCAGCGCACGCCGGAACAGGCCGCCCGCGTCGCGCTCGACGATGCGCTGATCGCCCAGGTGCAGGCGGTCGATGTGATCGTGCTCGGCGTGCCGATGTACAACTTCGGCGTACCGGTGCAACTGAAGACCTGGATCGACGCCATCGCCCGCGCCGGCGTCACCTTCCGCTACACCGCCAACGGGCCGGAAGGGCTGCTCAAGGGCAAGAAGGTCTATGTCGCGCTGGCCCGTGGTGGCCTCTACCGCGATACGCCAGCCGATTCGCAGGTGCCTTACCTGAAGAGCGTGCTCGCCTTCCTCGGCATGACCGACGTCGAGTTCATCTACGCCGAAGGCCTGGCGATGGGCGCCGACTCGGCCAACAAGGCCTTTGCCGAAGCAGCGGCACGGATCGAGGAAGTCGTGGTCTGATTGCTGACCACGCCGCCAATCGCCCCAACCCCAATGGAGACTGATGCCATGACTGCAACGCTATCCACCGTCCTGCAAAGCCGCCGAGTCGAGCGCCTGGTCCAGGGCAAGCCGACCTCGGACGGCGCCGGGGTGCGCCTGACCCGCGTGCTGACGCAGAACCTGCAACGCCGGCTCGACCCCTTCCTGATGCTCGACGCCTTCCGCAACGAGAACCCGGAGGACTACATCGGCGGCTTTCCCGATCACCCGCACCGCGGCTTCGAGACTGTCACCTACATGCTCGCCGGCCGCATGCGCCACCACGACAGCGCCGGCAACGCCGGCCTGCTCGGGCCGGGCGGCGCGCAGTGGATGACGGCGGGCAGCGGCCTGATCCATTCCGAACTGCCGGAACAGGAAGAGGGGCTGATGGAAGGCTTCCAGCTCTGGCTCAACCTGCCGGCGCGCGACAAGATGATCGCCCCCAGCTACCGTGACATCCCGCCCGAACAGATTCCCGAGGCGACCACGGCGGCGGGCGTGCGCGTGCGCATCATCGCCGGCAGCAGCCAGGGCGTGGCCGGCGCCGTGCAGCGCGAGGCGACGCAGCCGCTCTACCTGGACGTGCATCTGCCGGCCGGCGGGCGCTTTGAACAGGCCATCCCGGCCGGACACAATGCCTTCGTCTATGTCTATCGCGGCAGCGTCGAGGTCGGCGGCACGGTGGTAGAGGACCGCCACATGGCCATCCTCGCCAACGACGGTGGCGACGGTGTGGTGCTGGCGGCGAGCGAAGATGCCCGCGCCCTGATCATCGCCGGTCAGCCGCTGGGCGAACCCATCGCCCAGTACGGCCCCTTCGTGATGAACACCGGCGCCGAGATCGAGCAGACGCTGCGCGACTACCGCGACGGCAAGTTCGAGGCGGCGGTGGTGCAATCCTTGTGAACCAAAGAACGGCACCAATTCCTGGAAGGCGTTGTCTTACGCCGAATTGAAGAATGGGGAAGTACATGAGCCACCACGAACCACTGATTATCGAAGTCGTCTCGGACGTCGTCTGTCCCTGGTGTTTCATCGGCCAGCGCCGGCTGGCGCGGGCCATTGACATCGTCTGTGCCGAAGTGCCCGATTTTCGCTACGAAGTCCGCTGGCGCCCTTTTTTTCTGAACCCGGATACGCCGCCGGCAGGCGAACCCTATCTGCCTTTTCTCGTGCAGAAATTCGGCAGCCAGGAGCAAGTCGAGGGGATTTGGCAGCGTATCCGTGGCATTGGTGTGCCGCTGGGTATCGACTACCGCTTCGAGAAAATCCAGGTGCGCGCCAACACGCTAGCGGCGCACCGCCTGATCCACTGGGCGCAACAACGTGGCGACGCTTCCGGGCTGGTTGAAGGGCTGTTCAAGGCCCAGTTCGAGCAGGGCGAAAACGTCGGTGACCGTCTTGTCCTCGCCCGGCTTGCTGTGGCCTGCGGCCACGACCCGGCCACAGTGCTCGCCTATCTCGACTCCGACGAGGATGCGGCCACCGTTCTGCAAATGGAGCGTGAATCCCGAAGCTGGGGCGTCAGCTCCGTACCCACCTTCGTCTTTGCCCGCCAGTCAGGCATCCAGTGCGCCGAGGAGCCTGGCGTGCTGGCGGATGGGATCAGGCAGGCATGGGCAGCGGCAGAGGGGCAGGGTTCTTGACCGTCGGCGAGGTCATGGGCCGGCGCTGCTTGGTGTTTGGGGCTGTAATCGATCACCGGCCGGTTGGAGCGAAAAATTGCCTGGTGCCAGAAGCTTCCACGGTGAACCGGAAAAAACGGCCTTTTTTGGCAAGGCGGATCGCGCCTCAGTTGCACTCGGCGCGGTTGCGGCCAGCTTCTTTCGCCTGATAGAGCAGATCGTCGGCGTGACGGAATACGTTGACGACGGCGCCGATGGCCGGGGCGATCCGCACGGCGCCAACCGAGGCAGTGACGATGCCTTCGCCGTTCTTTTCGTGCGGTACGCGCAGGTCGGCGAGGTCATGCACGAGTGTCGTGGCCAGCGCGACATGGCTGCCGGCAGTCGCTTCGGGGATGACGACACAAAATTCTTCGCCGCCGTAGCGGGCGACGAAAGCGCCACGGGTCAAACCTGTATTGGCGTTTTCCACCGTGCTTGCCAGGCTTTTGGCAACGATGCGCAGGCAGTCGTCACCGGCCAGATGGCCGTAGTGATCGTTGTATTTCTTGAAGTTGTCGATGTCGATCATAAGCAGGCCGAAGGAGCGCTGGTTGGCGACTGCGTCATCCCACAGGCGGTCGACCTGCATGTCCATGGCGCGCCGGTTAAGCAGGCCGGTCAGGCCGTCACGATTGGCTTGCCCCTGCAATTTCTGGTTGGCGAGTGCCAGGCGGGTGCGCAAGGCGGCAATGCGCGACATGGCTTTCATCTTGGCTTGCAGAACGCTTTCCGGCGCCATTTTCGAGATGAAATCGTCGCCGCCGGCCTCTATGGCGGTGACCACGTTGGTTGCAGTATCGGTTGCCGTAACGAAGATGATTGGGGTCCACGCCCAGGGCTCATGGCCCTCCAGCGCACGAATGCGGGTGGTGGCCTCAAAACCGTTCATGCCGGGCATTTCGATATCCATCAGGATGAGGTCGAACTGCGCTTTGCGGAAAAGCTCGATACCGGTCGGTCCGTCTGCGGCATGCTGGACTTCGTGGCCAAATGATTCAAGGCGCGCGGTGGTCATCATGGCAACCGCTTTCGAGTCATCGATGAGCAGGATCTTCACTTTGTTGTCCGTCTGGTGACACTCGTGGCGAGTGAAAGCAGTATGCTAAACGGAAATGGCCCGAAGGATCGAACGAAACTCATAAAATTGAGTCAAAAAGCGCAAACCGCTTCACATTGTGGCGAAAGGTTCTGCCCATGTTTTCCGTAAGATTCCTGCGAGGATTTATCTTGGCTATTTCAAGCAGCTTTCTGATTAGCGCCTGCGCTGACAGCGCGGCCGACAACGCACCACGCACGCCTTCGAAGGCAACGGGACCGACCGACAGTATTGTGCTGGGCATGGGCTGCTTCTGGGGCGCAGAAAAACGCATGGCGGCCATTCCCGGTGTGACCGACGTGGAAAGCGGCTACGCCAACGGGGAAATCAGCGGCACCTATGATTCGGTTCTGGCGCATGAAAAGGCATTGCGTGCCGGTCGCACCAGCAAACGCAACCATGCCGAGGTGGTCAAGGTGACCTTTGATCCCGCTCAGGTCGCTCTTGAGAAAGTGCTGACCATGTTCTGGGAAAGCCATGATCCGACGCAGGGTGACCGTCAGGGCAACGACATCGGCAGCAACTATCGCAGCGCCATTTACACGAATAGCGAGGCCCAGCAGGCGGTCGCAATCAGAACGCGCGATACCTACCAGAAGGCGCTGAGCGCCGGTAAATTTGGCGCCATCACCACGGAAATTGCGCCGCTCAAGGCGTATTTCACCGCCGAGCAATATCATCAGGATTACCTGCAAAAGAATCCGAACGGCTACTGCGGCCTGGGAGGCACCGGGATCAAGTATCCGGGCGAAAACAGTGCGGCCAGCACGGTAAAAACGGATTCAGCCAAGGCTGCTCCACTTGATATAAAACACTTGAACAATGAACGGCAACTAATTGTTTTTGAATCGGATGATTGTCCATATTGCAAGAAGTTCAAGGCGGAAATCCTCGATCATTGGCAGTCGCCGGTGGCCATTGCACGTTCGTTCAGTTCCAGCGCGCCGAATGGCTGGACGCTGGAAAAAGCCCTGTTTGCGACGCCGACCATCGTGCTGTTCGAGAAGGGCAAGGAGGTTTCTCGTTATACCGGCTACAACGGCGAGAAAGAGCGCTTCTGGAAATGGCTGGGTTTTCACCTGCTAACCCCGGCGCAGCAGAAAATCGCCTTCGAGCAGGGCACGGAGCGCCCCGGTACCGGCTCGCACCTCGATGAAAAACGCCCCGGCACCTTCGTTGATCCGGTCAGTGGTGCCGCGCTATTTCGCAGCGATACCAAGTTCGACAGCGGTACGGGCTGGCCCAGCTTCTTCAACCCGTTGCCCGGCGCGCTCACCGAACACGTGGACGTCAGCCACGGCATGCGCCGGGTAGAGGTGCGTAGCGCCAGTTCGGGCATCCATCTCGGGCATGTTTTTGATGACGGCCCGCCGCCGACCGGCAAACGTTACTGCATCAACGGCAATGTGCTGAAATTTGTGCCAGATAAGGGAAAGTAACGGCTTCGCTGCTGCGCCGAGAGGCTATCGGGGCAGCCTGACCTGCGTTTCGGCAATCAGCGCGCTGTCGGTGAATACCCGAATATCCACGGTGCAATTGTCCTCCGGCCTCAACCCCAGAGTGACACGAGCCAGTTTGGCCGGGTGGTCAGGGCTGGCATTCACCCGTCCGCTCTGGCGTGTCTGCGAACGGCCGGAGGGGCCGGTTTTTTCTGTCACGATCTCATATTGCAGCAATAGCTCGTCCGGCGCCCTGAGTTCCGGGCTTATCGTCCATAAGTGATTCTGTTCGCTCACTTCTGCGGTCAGGATGAAATTGCCAGCGCCTGGCGGCACGGCTTCTACAGCACTCATATGAATGGTCAGCAAAATTGTGAATAGACCGGCGAAATGAGATCGGCGAAAAAGAATCATGTAGACGGCCTGTTGCAGAAAAAGCCGGCAGATCGGCCAGAAGGCACGGATCCGCCGGCACAAACTTGCTGTGATCGATCAGCGCTGAACCACCTTGGCGTAGTTGCCGGCGCCACCGCTTTGTGAAACGGTTGCGACATGGCCGCTGTTGGCCTGATCAACCAGGGCGACATTGTGCAAGGCACTGGTGCCGACGCCGGATTGGTTGATGGTCGCCGTCAGGCCGGAACCGCTTTGCAGGATGGTCGCATCATTGAACTCGCCGGATTGATTGACCGTGCCATTGTTGAGGCTGCCGCCCGACTGGGTGATCGCTGCGGTCGAGTAAGCCGCGGCGTTCTGATTGACGGTGGCGGTATTGAAATCAGCGGTCTGGTTGATCGTGGCCGTCGAGAAGGACGATGCCGTCTGGCTGACGGTGGCGGTGTCGCTGCCGTTCTGATTGATGATGGCAGAAACGGTGTTGGAACCAGTCTGCGCTACTGACGCCAGGTTATTGGCGTTGTTCTGGTTCACCGTCGCACTTGAGTAGGACGAGTTGTCTTGCAGGACGGAGGCCTGATTGCCGTTGCCATTCTGGTTGACGGTGGCGGTTGAATACCAGGAGTGCAACTGATTGGTGCTGGCGCTATTCAGTTCGCCGGTCTGGGTAACGTACGCATAGGCGGCGACGTAGCCGAACACGCCGTCCTGATTGACGCTTGCTGCGTTGGCCGTGCCGTTCTGATTGACCGTTGCATTCGAATTATCAGCCCTGTTCTGCGATATGGTTGCCTGATTGGCACTGCCGGCCTGGTCGATACGTGCATTGGCATACCAGGTCCAACCCGTCTGGTTGATGGTGGCGGCTTGTGCCGAGCCGTTCTGGTTGATTTCAGCGCCATTTTTCCAGCCGCCAAGCTGATTCACCGTGGCGACCTGATCCGGGCCGGTTTGATTGATCGTGGCGTTGCTTTCTGCTTCGGCGTCCTGATTGATCGTGGCAACCGAACGGTATGACTCGCCGGTTTGATTGATCAGCGCGTTGTTGCCGCGGGCACCGTTGATCTGGTTGATGGCAGCAGTGACACCACCCGTGTCAGTGTATTGGAAGGTGCTGGACTGATGGATCGTGCCGGTATTGGCATCGCCGACCTGGGTAATGCTGGCATGGGCGTAATCGGCATAGCTGCCATCCTGATTGGTGACCGCATTGTTGTCGTTACCCGTCTGGCTGATCGTCGAGTTGGCGAAATATGCATCATTTTGGCTGACGCTGGCGGTATTCCCGTTACCGGTTGTGGTGACATTGGCCGTCGTTTGATAGCCATAAATCTGGTCGATGGTGACAACATTGGCATTGCCGGTCTGGCTGCTTGTCGCGGTGGTTTCTCTGCTACTGGCCTGGCTGGTGGTTGCCGTGTTGCCGTCACCGTTCTGGTAGACCGAAGTGTTGGTCAGTGTGTTGGCCTCCTGACTCACGTCGGCGGTATTGCTGTTGCCATTCTGCGTAACGTCGGCCGTTGAAGCGGCCAGTGCCGAGGTTGAAAGTACCGAAGAAATGGCCAGGGCAAGGATGCTGAGTTTGAAGTTCACTTTGATTCTCCTGTCTTGAAGCGTGATAAACGAACCGGGGCTTCCCTCCGGTTCAATTCCGTTGCGTGACGCGGGCCACGTTGTTATTACCGGTTTGGGAAACGCTCACGTTCAGGTGGTTGCCGTTCTGCTGGATGATGGCCAGGTTGTTGACGCCGGCCTGATAGACGTGTGCGAGGTTTTCATTGCCGACCTGAACGATGCCGGCCCGATTGGCCACACCGTCCTGGGTCAGGAGAATTTCGTTGTAGCTGCCAAGCTGGTACAACTGGGCCTGATTGAGTTCGCCTTGCTGGGCGAGCGAGATCAGGTTGGCGCTGCCGATCTGATAGGCATTGAGACGGTTGGCATGGCCCTGCTGCCGGATGTCGGCGACATGGTGTCCGGTGCCGCTGACTGCCGTTCTGCGCAGCGCGGCGATCTCCTGACTGTCGAACAATTCGTCATCCGGTGCCAGATCGGCGGCGAGAACGCTGCCCGGCAGGGCGAGGCAGAGCAGGGTGCAGAGAACCGATTGAGCTTGACGAAACCGACTGAAAAACATCCGGGCCACCTTTTTTGACATGGCCTCAGATTGGTTGATGCAAGCCTTTGCCACAATCGGGCGTCAGGCGGTATTTGCGCTGTATTTTCTACGCATTAAGTGGGGTACGTCATGGAACCGACTCATACTTTTGCCTGAGTTCGCCATGGAGCGACGTGAAAAAAGCCGGAATTGCCCCGTGAGCAATCCCGGCCTGGCCAAAATGTGTCCTGATCGAAAGATCGCCTAATTCTGGGGCGATGGAAGCTTGTTTTCCTGTTCCATAAGCCGTGCAATTTCTTCCTTGCTCAGGCTGAGTTGCCGGGCTGCCGACTGAAAATAGGTTTTCAGGACGGGCGATTCGACATCGCCGGGATTGTTGAGCGTCCAGTGATTGTCCTTGATGCCCTGGGCAACGAGATGGATGAGCGCGGACTCGATGGCTTCCTGCACACAGAGTTGGGCCGGTTCGTTGCGGGTATAGCCGACTTCGGCCTCCAGCAGGTGCTGGTACGAGGTGAAGCGGTAGACGTCGGCGCCCAGCTTGTAGGAATAGATGCCCTTGGTCGTCGTCGTGCTGACCAGAATGCGCCCGGAGCGGATATCGACGGCCCGCAGGTTGATGGTCACCTGATCCGTTCTGAACTGTTCCGAGGCGCCTATGCCGAGAAAGCGCGCCCCGGCGCCGCCCGTTCGCACGTTGCTTTCGTAGCCGACGATGCCGCCTTCAAGAAGGATGATGGCCGGCAGCAGGCCGGCAAGATTGTTGCCGTTGTTTTGCTGCGCGTCGATGGCCCGCACGATGCGGCGTTCGGTAAGCACGTTTTGCAGCCCCTCGCGTTCGACCGGGATAAACCAGTTCGAATCGAGCATGGCCTTGTTCAGCAGCGAGGCCGCGCCCTGCGTTACGGCGGTTGAAAACGAGCTGTCGGGCGAGGGCTTGTATTGCCCCGTCTGATCACGAAAACCATAGACCGCCGCGACAATCTTTCCTTTGGGCGGCGGCAGGTTGGTCAGGTCGTGATGCACGCCCGAGACCGGTGTCAGGCCGGCGGGCTGGGAACTCGCCGCGAGCGCGGCGTCGCGTTCGCGATCGAAGACCGTGCAGCCGGCGAGAGAGAGTGCGAGTGCAGCGAGCAGCACAGCGTGTTTGGGCGCAGGGAAAGATATGCCCCGGATGGTTGTCATTGGAAATACTCCTCAGGGCACGTTGCTGACTTCAAAGGTGGTCGAAGTGCCCGAACTCTTTTCGGTCGTGGTGATCCGCATCATGCCGTTGCCGAGATCGACGATGGTGATGGTGAAGTTGGTCGTATCGATGGTGCCGGGCTGGAAGTTGCCATTCGCGTCGAACAGGCTGTCGGTGACCGAGCTGGCCAGACGATCGAGAATCAGTGCCTGCAAGCGGGAATTGAAGGATTGCAGCGCGGTGGGCGGTGTGTAGCCGCTATAGCCGCTCGACGGTGCCGTGTGCTTGTTTTGCGCGTTGGCACTGTTGAGCAGCACCGAACCGTTCATTGGATTGCCGCCGAAGGAAGGGTTGATCGGCTGGTACACGATTTCCGTGGCGAAGGCGGGCGGGCCGGCCAGAAGCAGCAGGGCGGCTGCGATGGCCAGCGGCCCCGATTGGGGTGGTCGATAAGGCATGGTGATCCTCTCAATCAACGAGGTCGAAGTAGAAAATCGGTGAAATTCAGCGCGGAAGTTCATCGCCGGCAAGATCCGGATCCCGCATCAGAAGGCCGAGCAGGGAGTTGTCAGCCACCTTGGTCGCCATGTAGCGCGCCGCGTTTTCAGCCAGCGGCTTGATGGCGGCGCTGCGCCCGGCCTGAAGAAAAATTCGCGCTACAGGGTGGTTGTTGTGCTCGATGAAAATGGTGCTGCCCCAGCGCGCCGAAGGCTTTTCGACGATGGTCAGGTCGACGTTTTCAGTCGAACCGAGCGCGCGCCACGCCTGGGAAAAATCACGCACGAACTGGGCGCCGAAATTGGTGACCGTCCGGTCCACTACGAATCCCGTGGCCTGTTCCAGCGGCGCGTTGAACAGCTCGATGCTGCCGGAGGCTTCGAGCGCCTCTTCCTCGGCTCCGGCACGACCGGAAACCACGCCGAGCAGGAGGCCCGCGATCAGAACAAGCCGGCAGGCAGATAGCGGGTTCATGCGTGGAGGGCAGTGTCGAGATGCGTACGTGCCCAGGAAACCGCCTGCACACGATTGCTCACTTCAATTTTTCGGAACAGGTTGTAAATATGGGTCTTGATGGTGTGCGGGCTCAGGTTGAGCTGGCGGGCGATTTCCGTATTGCAGGCACCGGAGCCCATGGCCAGCAGGATTTCCTTTTCGCGGCGGGTCAGGGTGCAGCATTCGTCCAGTGCCGGCGCATGCCTGCTGCGGGTTCGCTCGAGGGATTCGGTGAGAATCTTGCGCGGCAGCCAGTACTCGTTATCGCGCAACGCCCGAAGCCCCTTGATCAGTTGCTGTTCGTCGGTGTCGCGATAGAAAACGCCCTTCACCTTCGGCCAGCGCACCACCCAGTCGTTGTGCAGGGCTGGGTCGGCATTGAGCAGGGCAATGCTTGACACAATGTCATTGAAGCGCAGGAGCTGTTGTTGAACCCCTTCCGGGGGAATCGCGCCCATGTCGATGAGGATCAGGATCTGCTGCGTTTTGGCAGTCTTGATCGGCAAGCAGTCTGCCCAGGCACACACCGTGCAGCGGATATCCAGCTGTTTTTCGATAAAACCGGCGAGCAGCCTGTTCTGCGAACTCGGCGGCGCGAGAATGACGAAATGATTCAACACCGGCGCTTGCTTCCCGTGGGAAAACCCATCCATCCCTGAACCTGTTGTGTGAAAAATAATTTACATTTAGGCGGCAGTTCGGATGAATGTCAATTGCATCAGCCGGCGTCCAGGCATGAAAAAAACGGCGATATATCGCCATGATCGCGCCGCGGCAATCGTTTCGATTGGTTCAATAAATCTGGTCTATTGTGTTAAATATTTAACACTTGTTAACAATCAGGGCTGCGCGGCACGCGGATCGTCCGTGCCAAAAACAGCCGTTTTTTCGCGTTGACCGTGGAAGCCTGCCCCTACTCGGTGCGTCCCAGACGATCGGCGATCTGCAAGAGAAAATCAACCACGGCACGCACGCGTGGCGCCCGATAACGGTCGGCGCTGTACACCAGCCAGCTGCTGCCCTGATACCGCCCGAGCAACTGCCAACCCGGCAATACCTGAACCAGTTTGCCCTCCGCAACCTGCTGGCGGGCGCTGAAATCGGGCAGGCAGGCGATGCCCAATCCCGCTTCCGCCGCCTCGCGGCGCATTTCGCTGTGATTGCTGGCGTAGCGGCCCCGAACATTGACCACGCAGCGCTCATTGCCGCTGACCAGGCACCACTCGTCATCGCCCGGCAATTCCGCCAGGTGCAGGCAGCTGTGTTGTGCGAGGTCGGCCGGTTGCTGTGGCGTACCGGCCTGCGCCAGATAGGCCGGCGTGGCAAAGAGCAGGGTGCGCACTTCCATGAACGGTCGCGCCACGTAACCCGGCGGCGGGTCGCCCAGACGCAGGGCAATATCGACGCCATCGGCAATCAGATCGACGACCTGATCCGTGACGTGCAGCTCCAGCGACAACTGGGGATAAGCGTTGAGCAGCGCCGGCAGACGCGGGTGAATCAACTGGCGCAGCGCAGCCTTGGGTGCCGATAGCCGAACCCGTCCCTCGACCTGGCTGGCGTGGCTGGCGGCCCCGTCGCAGGCAGCACGAGCGGCATCAAGCATGATGCGGGCGTGGCGCACAACCTCCTGTCCGCCGGCACTCAGGCGCAGACGACGTGTGCTGCGTTCGAGCAGGGTGATGCCCAGCGCCGATTCAAGGCGGGCGATCTGCCGGCTGACCGCCGAAGGCGTGGCGCCTTGCAGACGGGCGGCGGCGCTGAATGATCCCGCCTCGATGACGGTGACCAGTACGGCCAGATCGGGAAGCAGCGGCAAGAGTTCATTTGTTCTCATAAGGCACAAATCATTTGCATTATTGGTGGATTATCAACGCGAGACGTCAGTTTCATACTACCGCTCAGACAACGCAAGGATTCCCTCATGTCCCCCAAGCTATTGCCCGCCGAACTGCTCCTGCTGCTCATCGCCGCGATCTGGGGCAGCAGCTACAGCGTCGTGAAAACCGCGCTGGTGTATTACCCGGTGGCCGGTGTCATCGCTATCCGTTTCCTGCTGACGGCGCTGCTCCTGACGCGTTACTGGCTGGCCCTGCCGGCCGCACAAAAACGCGTAACGGCGCTGGTCGCGCTGCCCACCAGCCTGGGCCTGCTGGCAATTTTTTTCGCCGAGACTGCCGGCGTTCAGCAGACGACGGCGGGCAATGCCGCCTTTCTGGTCAGCCTCTGTCTGCTGCTCACGCCGCCCGTCGAATGGGCCTGGTTCGGCAAGCGTCCGGCGGCGCGCCTCTGGCTGGCCGCAATCGTTTCGCTTCTTGGCACCTGGCTGCTCACCGGCATGAGTCGGGGCGAACTCAATCACGGCGACATGCTGATGCTGCTCGCAGCCCTGATTCGTGCTTTTCAGACCTGCCTGACCACCCGCCTGACGGCCGGCAAACAGGTCGACAGCATGGGGTTGACCGCCGCACAGGGGCTATTCGTCGGCCTCGGCGCGCTTCTCGTCGCTCCTTGGTTGTTTGGTGGTCTGCCGGCCCTGCCGGTGGCTGGAGAATTCTGGCTGGCCATCGCCTATCTCACGCTGTTCTGCACCCTGTTTGCCTTCTGGGCAATGAATCGTGCGCTGGCCGGTAGCAGCCCCAGCAAGGTGGCGCTGCTGCTGGGCAGCGAACCCCTGTGGGGCGCTTTGTTTGCGGTCTTCTGGCTCGGTGAAAGTCTCGGCGCCCAGGGCTGGCTGGGCGGCATGATGATCGCCGGTGCCGCGCTCTGGCTGGCGTGGCCGGCATCGCCGCGGCAGGAAGTCTGCTGCGAAAACTGAGAATATCGCGGTGAACCGGAAAAAATCGCGTTTTTTCCGGTTCACCGCGGAATCCGGCTTTCCCCAACTCTGCATGCAGAGCGATTGCCCGCCGTCGCCCACGGCGATATATTCCGCCTTCATGTCACGCCATCCAGAAAACGCCTTCCTGCCATTGCCGACGAATCATCGCCATCAGCGCCGGGGCAGGGCATGAGCAGCGCAAACACAGGGACCGGAAGACCCGCACCACCGCAGAGAGACAGCCTGGCGCGTCACCTGATGATCGTCTGGCTGGTGACCTTCATCACCCTCATTCCGGTGCTGGCCGCCCTGGTCTACATCGGCTGGATTCTAATGCTGCTGTCGATGGTTGGCATTCCACTTGAAATATCCACGGTGGCGACCTGGATTCTGCTCACCGACGTCGTCCTGACCTCGGCACTGACTGCGCTCTATGCCATTCCCGCCTGGATATTTCGCCAACCGGAAAAAACCGAAGCCCGGCCCGTACGCTCATGGGTAGAAACCGCCCGCCAGGGCGCCGATCAGCCTGACGACCTTGACCTTCCGCGCCGCCCGTTACTGACATTGGTCTGGCCGTTGTATGGCCTGGCCTGCCTGCTGATATCCGCGCTGGCCAGCATCGTCTGGCTGCTCGACGCGGATCTGATCTATCGCTACTGGCGAGCTGCCCGTTATCTCCCGTATGTCGCCGCCCTCAGCTTCCTCGCCGGTGCCTTCCAGCTGGTCTGGCAGCGCACGCACCGCCCCCTCAGACTGGCTCGCATGGGCTGGCGGCTTCGTCTGGTGATCGCGATTGCGGCCGCCGTAATGTTGCCCGGCGTCTACGAAGCCCTGGCAAAAACGGGCGGCTGCTCGGATCACGTGCTGGAACGCCTCATCGAAGTGCAGAACCTCGAAGGCTTTCAGCAGCACCTCGACCAAAACGCCTGCCGCGATGACCAACTGACTCAAGCCCTGAGCCGGCTGCTCCGGCTCGACAGGGAGTCCACCATCGCAACGGCCGGGGACACACGGGGCGGCTTCTTGCGCGAACTGCTCGATCGCCATCTCGAAATCACCCGCGGCGCCTGGTACGGACTGGTGTCGGATGAGGTGCTGTTCGCCACGATGTTGCAATATCTGACGGACGGCCACGCGGATCACCCGGCGTTTACTGCAGCCAGCCTGGGGCAGCGCCTGGGCGATTTCGCGTACGAAGGTGACGCCGCCACACCGCAGCGGTTTTTCGCAGCCGGTCTGCGGCTGGATCGCGCAGACTGGCCCGCCTACGCACCTCATCTGCGACACCGCGCGCTGGATGGTGATATGCCGAAATGGGCGGTCTACGACGTCATGCTCGCAGCCGGCCTGGCCGAAAGTCCCGAACTGGCCACCCTCATCAAGGCCGTCCGCTCAGGGAATGCCACGCCGCTCGCCGATTGGCCCCGCGAACGCTGGCTTGCTCTTCCCGACGCCGACTATTCCGGCCACTCGCTGCTGGCCTGGGGCATCCTTCTTGCCGACGACGAACAACTGATCCGCCGGTTTCTGAACATGGCGGGAATATCCGCAACCGACTTCCTGGCACGCACATCGCTGCCGACACGCTGCGACTTTGCCAAACATCTCGGTGCAGACCGTGTGCTCGCATCACTCAACGACGCCGATGACCCCTATCAACGGGCGAATTGCGCCGAAACCATGAACGCCATCCTCCGCGAACAGGCACAAGACAGGCGAGTGCGGTAAGCTGCAAACTTCCCCAATCCATCCACGCCAAGCCATGACCCATCGACATTCCGGTTGCCCGCTGTGCGGCGGAAAACTCTCCGCGCTCGACCTGCTCAACGCCTGCGACGAACTCGCCGACGCCGAACTCGGCATCCTCTCCGCCCGCTGTCCGCACTGCCAGGGACGGCTCGAAATTCGGCCGGGTGAAGGCAAACTCGACATCGGCTATCTGGTCGGTAACGCCGCACCCCGTTTCGACACCGTCTTCAGCCTGGCCTGCGCCGGTCTCGAAGTAGCCCCCGGCGACGACGGCAGCCTCCGCCTGAGCACGCCGACCCAGCACTGGGAATTTCGCGAAGCCTGAGCGCCTTGCTGCGGTCAACCCGAAAAAACGGCATTTTTTCGGGTTCACCGTGGAAGCCTGATGCATGAAGTGTCACAAGACACCCTGCACTGACTGAAGCGCTCTGGCGCCAGAAGGCGAAAGAAGCCAGCCGAGTGCCCCGCAATTGAGCACGACGGTGAACCAGAAAGCGAACTGAAAGGAAGCCTTCGCCGACTTGTGCCGGAACAGCCGCTGTGCTGCCAGGGCACCGGGCCAGCCACCGACAAGGGCAAGCAGGTGCAACGTGCTTTCCTGCGTTCTCCATTGCTTCCTTTGCGCGGCCGATTTGTCGAAGGCGTAGGCGAAAAAGGTGACGAGACTGGCCACAAGATAAAACCCGGGGACAACGACGGGCAGGCGGCCTGCGGCAACGGCGCCGGCAACCAGAAGCGGAAAGCAAACGGCAAACAGGGGAGGGAAGTTGCCGCGGCCGGCTGGCGCAGACGAAGTAGGCCGCTCACCCACAAACGCAACAGCACTGGCCTGAGCGCGGCCCCTGCCATCGACCTTGAGTTCGTAGCTTACGAGTTCGTTTCCCTCCGGTCGGCGTTGGCGGCTCGAAAAGGAACTGATGTGTACAAAAACCTTCCCGCCACCACCATTGGGAGTGATGAAGCCGAAGCCCTTGTCGTCTTTCCACGTAGTGATGCGCCCCTGGTAACACATGGCTACTGACACCAATGGTCCTTTTGCGCTGGATCCACCGTGTCGCAATGGAGGGAAATTTCATCCAGGAAAAAAGCCTTTCTTGAGGGAAGTTTCTTCCACGAAACCTTGGCCGTGAAGTCGCTGAAATCATTCATTCCCGTCGTAGTCTTCTTTTTCCCCGTCAGGTAATTGGTGCTGTACTCGGATCTTTCGCCCGTGCTACGTGAAGACTCCGAGCGGTCATAACCAATAAGTTGAAAGCGGGTACCCTGAGTGCGGAAAGTGAATTTTTCGCTCACCACGCCATAGCTGCCGCAGCTTCGCCAATCCTGTAATTCAATGACGAGATTGCCACCGACAATCGATACACCACCGTTCGCCAGCGGATCCGCCAGGCATTCCATGCCTTCCGTATTCTCGCCGGGGAGCAGATCATCCCTGCGTAGAACCTCCTCAAGCCCGGAGGATGACCGCAGGAGAATGACAAGACGGCGTGGATTCAGATTCAGGGTAGCCGGCCCAAGAGAACCCTCTGGCTGCTTCATGAAATTGGCAGGATTGGTTTCCTCGGCAACAAGAACCACATCATCAATTCCATCGCCATTCAGGTCTCCTGCGTGGTTGGCGAGAACCTTCCAGCCCTTGGGCACCCACCGGGCAAGTGCGTCAGAGGGCGCTGCGAAAGACGGTGCAGCCAGGAAAAGCAGCAGCAAAAAATAACGGGGGCTCAAGATTGGCGTTCCTCTACGAGTTTTTGGCGGGTTATTTCAGATGCACGACGTGAAGCTGAGGGCCTCGCGTGGCGTCAGGCCTTATTCCGCGAGCGCACGAATCAAGGGGACGCGATACTCTTGATCCTTCTCGTTCCAGAACACAAGGCCATTTTTTAAATCGAGATTGAAAAACGATTCGTAGTAGGCGTCCTCGTCAAACGGTTCGGCATCGCGCCCGAAGATCTTGATCTTCACTGGCGCTTGTTCCATGTCGAGCGCACCTTGGTGCAGCGCGATCGCCGTGAACGTTTCCTCCGCAGTCATGCGGAGAACTTGTATTTTCTCTTGGCTGTATAGCGTTGCCAAAGCCGTTACCAGCCTGTCGCTTTCTGGCCCGGTTCGGTAGAACACGACTCCTCGCTGGTAAACGTGCGCCTTTTGCATGTTCATTTCAGAGTCGAAGCCACCCTGGATGTTCTTGACTACGACAACCTCCATGCCAACAACCTGACCAGCATGACTGGCCTGCAGCCGAAGCCGATAGTGATCAGAGGTCTCCGAGCGATCAACAATTCGCAGCACGCAGTCGACGAACCCCTCCTCACTGAACTGATCAAGCAAGGGGTTTCCGTTGGAATCTGTATTCATGGGGTTGTGAACCTCGCGAGCGATGGCAGAAGAAGCAGTGACAGGAGTAAAACGGTGACAGATCGCGGTTATAACTGGTATGTAAGATGAATCGTGTACCCTATTAATTCAAGGGCGGAAGGAACGCACATGGAGTTACTTGAACTGCTGTTCGTACCGAGCCACATGCTCTGGAAACAATTGTTCATAGGATGGGTTGGAAATGCCTAGAACGTTGAGTTCAATGAGTTCTTCTCCCATCTGTTCGGAGTAGTCCAAGATTCCGACGCCAGCGCAAATGATTGTTTCATTGTTCAGCGTCTTGACGATAAGGTTCAGCGCAGTTTGATCTGTGTGGTTCTCAATGCACTGCTTTCGAATTGTCTGGTAGCCGTCAGATGGTATGAATCGGCCAAACGCGACACCCATTGGTGGGTCTCCACTCTCAAGGCTGGAATGACCAACAAGCAAGTTGCCGCAATAGACATCGAACGTGTGCATGATGAGCGCTAACGTTCAAAGTAAATGGCGTGCCGATTGCGGTACGTCCAAGCGCCTGCAAGGCGCGGTTTGACTAGGCGGTTAGCCGTCAATCGACGCATTGGGCGACCCAAATTTTGTGACAGGGAGCAACGCCATTGGCATTGGTTCTTGCGAGAAGTACCGCAAAGCGGTGATGCCCTTCAAGTAGATGATATGGTGAGTCACACCTCATGCCCCATGGTGAAGCGAAAGTTCCTTCAGGGTTGGCAAGGGCTATAGGGGCGCATGGCCAAGTACCGTGGTTCAGAATGAATTCAGCAATGCGCCCCATACGACGACTTGTGTTTTCGTTCTCAAAGTGAACTCTGTACTGCGCGATGATCGGATTCTCTGAGAAAGCCGATTGCGATACTGCTGCCAGTGAAAATTCTTCAAGGCGGAAACGGAACCGTGACAACGGCAGCCAAGAATTCTGATAGATGGCTTGGCGATGCTCGTAAAACCACTGCGAAATAATTTCGTGCGGGAAGTGCGGGAGTGTCTTTCGGAAGCGTGCAGAGTAGTCGACCGCAGACTCAAGTGGCTCCTCGAAGTCATTCACGCGCACGGCCAGGGCGTCGACCTCCTCGTGTGTGAGCGTGCGGGATTGCATGTGACGGCTAACGTTTGAATTCAGGGGCGCGATGCGGTTTTATCGCGGCGCGTCCTTTGGAATGATGGGTTAGGCAGATTACGCATTGGCAACTGGTTTCTTTCGTTTGAACCATCCAAGTAGCCAACTGATAAATAGTGCTATGGGCAGAGCTATCAATGTTGAAGCAATTCCGACAATTACGACTGACTGGCCAAGTGTTCCGGTCGTGTGCCGCAAGTCGTAGTATTTTTTCAGCGTGTTAACTGAAGGGTCGTTGGAGTAGTAGACGACTTGTGTGTCGGTTTCAGATTTGTACTTCAAAACTCCACGTTCATCTGTTGGCGTAGTAAGGACCGAGTATTCCGAGTTGTTGACTAGAAATTTGTACCGCACCTGAAAGGAAGTGAATTTTTTGAAGCCTGATTTCTCAACTGAATCGAAACGAGCAGGAGCAATAGCTGGGGACTTAGAAATCGCTTCGTTTATGAAATGGCGAGATATTTCATGGCGACCAAAATAATATCCTGGAGCAATGGAGAGAGCGAGAAATAGGATGAGTGTTTTCATTTTGATTTTGACGGCAGAAAAGCTGCCTAACGTGCTAGCTCAGCCGACGGCAGACAGCGAAGCTGCCAAATATGGATGCGTATTTCCATCGCTGGATATTCCGAAATATCCGTTACCAGGCATCTGTCACCATCCTTGTTTCGAGCATGTACGCCTTGATTTTTTTGACTGACACCAGCCAGAGTTTGCGTTCTGGATGCCAGACGCCACCGGCTTCCTTGACACGCAAGCGTAGTTCGGTTTCGTTGTAGGCAACGCGTATCCAGGCTTTTTTCTCGGGTTTTTCCGGCCGTTCTTCAACGAGCAGTTCGACTGTGGTCTGGCGACACTTCCGAAGTGGGTCGTGTCGGTAGCGCACACACAGGAGCGCATCGCCGAAGCGTTCGACAAGACGTTTGGTGCCGGGAGCGCCAGGTTTGAGCCGTTTGATGACGGAAGTTCCGGCGGCGCTGTTCTCGCGGGGGCGGCTTGCTGTCATCGTTGTGTAGACGGGTGAAAGGAAGGCGCAGCTTAATTGAGCGCCGAATATGGCGCAAGCATTTGTCTATTCAAATGGATTGGGGTAAGCGCGCTTTTTTGATTCGGCCTGTGTCATTGGCCTGGAATTTGGCGAAGCCAGACTGCCTTGCTGCGGTCGACCCGAAAAAACGTCATTTTTTCGGGTCGACCGTGGAAGTTGCGGCGTGACCATTGAGGCGCTGCATCAGCAATTCGAGCAGCTTTTGTATTTTCTTGCCGGTGATTGTTTTGTCCTGCTCGTTACCGTTGTCGAAGGTGCAGACATGAATTGGCTGGTCGAGTTTCCAGCGCGCCCAGTCAGGCAGATTCAGGGCGCTTGGCACGCCAAGGTGGAGCCGCATTTCATCATGGAAATCAACATCTGAATCGGGGTCGTGCAGGTGGATTTTGATGTTGGGTCGCAATCGGTTGAATGCGAGAACGAAGCAGGAGTTTCGATGGGGCATGGAATCGATGTGCTCCTCAATCCGCAACTCGCCCTGTTTGAAATCCAGCGTGATGCGCTTTTCGCCGACATGCTGGTGGCGCTCCCGAAAAGCCTTGAAATAACGCCAGCGACAGGTTGCAATCAGCGCCAGGAGATAGGGATGCCGAGCACCGGCGTCAGCCATTCTGCCAATGTCCAATGCTCGGTGCCCGGCACGAAATTCAGGATGATTCCCGCAATGGGCATCAGCCCGAAGGAGACAAATAGCGGATCGAAGAGCAATACGTTCGCCAGAAACCGGCCAGGTGGTATGGCCTGCGTTCTGATGTGCTGCACCAGCAGACTGTCCTCGTTCAGAAGCGAGTTCAACAGATGGGCTTCCGGCAGGCTATAGACAAACGCCGATTTCTCTTCGAGGATCATCCAGTTCGGAACCGCTTTGGCCATCGCCTATTTGTCGTGCTGACACGCCGGTCGAATGGCGCGTTTTTTCGGGTTGGCCAGCGATAGTTCACCCTGATACAAGGCTTTCTGCAGCACCCATGCAACATAGCTCATCGATCCATCCCCATGCGCGGAATGGTTCGAAGAAGGGTCGGTAATTTCGATTCCCCGGTCGGTGGCACGCAGGTGGATGGTGCCCCATCCCTGCATTTCGATGCTGCGCTCGGCGGGCGACAGATCGATTGAGCGCGAAGCGTCGGGAATGCCCGCAAAAATCGCTTCGCAAAAGGCAGCCAGATGGGTTGCGTCGGCGTTCGGCACGAATCGGGTCGGGTTATGGAAACGCATGTCCGGCGGGACATCCCTCAGGCTGTCCAGGGCGATCACAGAGTTGACCAGGCGGTTGTTCAACTGCGCCGGCTTCAGGGCGCGCAGGCCGTTGCTTTCCGTGTTCCACTCAAAATAATCGGCGAAACGCCTGGTGATCTCATCCCGTGAATCCGGTTCGCCGGCTGCCGGGCCTTCCAGCACGTACACCTCGGGCACAAGCGGGTTCGACAGGGTCGAAAGCGCCAGAATGAGCAACCTGTTTTCCCGGCCCAACAGGTCGGAATAGCCGATTCGCGCGATGCGTTGGCCATCCGGCGAGCGTGAGGCCAGCCTCAGATAATCCGCGCCGACCGGGTGGGAGAGTTCCAGATGACGAAACGGCGAGGTTTCGAGCCAGACATCATCATCAACCACCACAAAGGGCTGCTTCCGCAAATCCCACTCGTCGTCGCGCCCGAAGCGGCCATCATTGCGTTCCTGCAATCTGTCGCTGTAGTTGATGGCGATTCGCCTGCGCTCGATCTGCTGGTCCTTCTCGGTGAATAGCCACAGCTCGCCGTCGCTGTTTCCGGATGATCCGCCGTATTGCAACAACACTGCCGGAGGGGCGTCAGACACCACATAGGCGTGATCGAAGCGGCCCCGACGGCTCTTTTCGGAACACAGGCTCTCGCCACCCCAACCCGCGGGCGTGCAAAAGTCGATCTGCTTTCCCTGAAACCGGACGATGCTGTTCCAGTAATAGTCATCAGGTCGCGCGTGATTTTCCCCGGACTGAAAGCGGATCTTCCACCGGCCGATTTCAAATGAGCCGACCCGCAGCCATTCCTCAGGCTCGACGGTTTCCTTCTGGCACCCCGCCAACTGGGCAACCAGCAGGAAGGGGAGCAACATCTTCAGGGAGCGCCTTGCTCTCATGCACTCATATCCTCAACTGCGAGTACCCGACCCCGCCGCCTTTTTCCACGCGGATCTGTGCCGTGATCCGTTCTTTCATGCCTTCGACGTGGCTGATGACGCCGATCATCTTGCCGCTGGCGTTGAGGGTGTCGAGGGCGTTGAGGGCGATTTCGAGGGTGTCGGCGTCGAGCATGCCGAAGCCTTCGTCGAGGAAGAGGGAGTCGATGCTGGTTTTGTGGCTGACCAGGTCGGAAAGGGCCAGGGCCAGCGCGAGGCTGACGAGGAAGCTTTCGCCGCCGGAGAGAGTGCGGGTGTCGCGGGCGACTTCGCCTTGCCAGCCGTCGACGATGTCGAGTTCGAGTTCGCCGGTGGCTTTGCGGCGCAGCAGGTAGCGGCCGTGCAGGCGGGTGAGGTGGTGGTTGGCGAGGTGGAGCAGGTGGTCGAGGGTGAGGCCTTGGGCGAATTTGCGGTATTTGTCGCCTTTGGCTGAGCCGATCAGGCTGTCGAGGCGTTGCCAGAGGTCGCTTTCGGTGGTCTGCGCGGCGATCTCGGCAAACAGGGCTTGCTGGTTTTGGCGGGCTTGTTCGTCGCGGATGAGCAGGGCGCGCTGGGCGCCGAGTTGTTCGCTGAGTTCGCGGCGCTGGGCGTCGAGTTGGGCGAGGGTGGCATCCAGATCGGGCAGGGGCGGAATCGGGTTATCAACCGAATCGCCGGGTGGCGGCGTGCTTTGCAGGCGTAGCAGCTTTTCGCTGGCGGCCTTGAGCACCGCTTCGGCTTGTTGCCTGGCGAGTTGCCGGCTTTCTTTCAATTGTTGCAGGCGCTGGCGTTCTTCGGGCGGCAGCAGGGCCGCGCCATAGGCGGCGAGGTCGGTGAAGGGGCTGGTGGCGAGGGCGGTTTGCCAGGCGGCGGAGGTGTCGGCCTGGGCTTTCTGCTGTTGCGCCAGGGTGGCGGCGAGTTGAGCCTGACGGCCTTGTTGGGCGGCGAGTTGGCCGTTCAGGTCGGCAATGGCTTCGGCGCAACGGGCGAGGGCGCTGGCCGGGTCGTTGGTTTCCGGATTTTGATTTTGGGCGAAATTTCCGGTTGACCGCGCCCCAACGGAAGCACCCTCGGGGTGTGGCACGTAGCAATCGCCCGCCGGGTGTGGCAGTTTTGCCCGTTGTTCCGCCCAGTGCGCGGCCTGGGTTTGCGCGGCATTCAATTGTTCCTGCTGCTTGACGAGGATTTCACCGAGTTGGTGGCGGCGTTTTTGCGTCTGTTGCCAGTGTTGCCATTCGGCGTCGCGCTCGTGCAGCCAGGCGGCGGGATCGGTGGGGATGTCGTAGTGTGCGGCGGTCAGCGTGGTGCGCAGGGTGGCATCGAGGTCGGCTTGTTCCTGGGCGACGGCCTGAGTGGCTTTGGTGAGTTCGGCCTGGCGTTGCTGGCTGGTTTGCGCGGTCTGTTGCAGCAGCTTGAGCTGGTTGTCGGCGTTGAGTTGGGCTTGCGCGGCGTCGGCGGCGGCTTTGCGGGCGGCGTTGAGGCTTTGTTCGCCCTGGTCGGCGGCTTGCTGGCGTTGGCTGAGGCGGGCTACGGATTCTTCGGCGATGCGGCAGGCGGCGGCGAGGGTTTCGGCCTGTTGCCAGGCGTCGGCGGCGAGCGGCGTGCTGTCGCCGAGCGCGGCGAGCAGTTCGCGCCATTCGGCCTGCTGGCGGTCGGCTTCCTGCGTTGTCCTGGTTTGCTGGGCCTGCCATTCCTTTTGCGTAGCCAGGGCGGCGGCGTGGTCGGCCCGGGCTTGCTGGCCTTTCTGGACGAGGGCGTCGAGTACCGTTTGCGCTGCCTTGAGGGCGGCTTCGGTGGCCGAGATGTCGAGCGCGGCGTAGTCGGCGATGGCCGGGTGGTCGTGCGCGCCGCACAGCGGGCAGGCTTCGCCGGCCTGCAACTGACGGCGGTGGTCTTCGAGGCTCTGGATGCGGCGTTCCTGGTCGAGCAGTTTTTGCTTGTCGGCGACCTGGGCGGCAAGTGCCTTGTGCTGTTCGCGCAGTTCGGTCAGGGTTTTTTCGCGGGCCGCGATATTTTCCTGGATGGCTTGCAGCTGCGCGCTTTGCGTCGTTTGTTGCGCGGCCAGTTCGCGGCGGCGCCGGGCGAGGGTTTCGAGTTGTTGCCAGCGGTTCAGGCCGGCTTGTTTATGTTGCCAAAGCTGGCGCAGCTCGGCCAGGGTCTGGCCGGCGAGGCGCTGATTCTGGTCGGTTTGGGCTTTTTCCAGCGCGGCGTCGGCTTGCGTTTTTGCCGTATTTTTGAGGTTGACCGTGGAAGCCTGTTTTTTGATCTGCTGGGCGGTTTCGGCGAGTTCCCGGGCGAGTTTTTGCTGCGCTTCGTGCTGGGCGGCGAGGTCGCGGCCGAGTTTGGCCCGTTGTTCGAACTGCTGACGCCAGACGCCGAGGCGTTCGCCGAGTTGGGCGCGCTGCGGCTGGGCGGCGCAGAAGTCGTCGAGTTCGCGGGCTTCGCGCAGGCTGGCTTGCCGGGCTTGCTCGGCCTGGGCGGCGAGTTGCGCGCTGTAGTGGCTGGCGGCATCGTGGCGGGCGAGTTGTTCGGCTTGCAGTTTTTCGCGCTCGGTGTGCAGGGCCTGGATGTCGGCGGCGGTCTGCCGGCAGGCGGCGTCGGCTTGTTGCCATTGCTGGTGCAGGGGCTTGAGCGCTTCGGCCGGTTCGCTGGCGGCGAGTTTTTCGAGTTCGGGGGCGCAGGCAGTCAGCGCGGCGTCGGCGTCCTGCTGGCGGGTTGTGGCCGCTTTGACCTCCTGCTCGCCTTGTGCGAGATCGAGCCGCCACTGGCGTTGCGCCTGCGCCAGGGCGTGGCGGCGCTGGATGTCGGCGAGTTGGGTGTCGAGGGCGAGCACGGCTTGCGCCTTGGCGGCGCGGTCTTCGGCGCTGAGCAGTTCGACGCCGTCGGCGCGGGCCCTGAGCTGGTCTAGCCGGTTTTTGGCTTCGCGCGCCTGCTCGTAGACCCGGCGCGAGATTTCGCCGTAGATCTCGGTGCCGGTCAGCTCTTCGAGCAGTTCGGCGCGTTCATTGGCGCTGGCGTTGAGAAAAGCCGCGAAGCCGCCCTGGGCGAGCAGCATGGACTTGGTGAATCGCGGAAAATCGAGGCCGGTGATGTCGGCGATGCGCTCCAGCTTCTCCTTGGCCTGCGTGCTGAGGACGGTGCCGTCGCCGTTTTTGTCGATAGCGGCCAATTCAACCTTGGGGGCCTGCAAGGCGCCGTCGATCTTGTCGCGCGAACGGCGCTGGCTCCAGAAGGCGCGATAGACGGCGCCCTTCACTTCAAATTCGACCTCGGCCAGACAGTCGGCGGTGTGCCGCGTCATGATGTCGTTGTCGCTGGCCGAAATCTTGTCGAGGCGCGGCGTCTGGTGATAGAGCGCGAGGCAGATGGCATCGAGCAGCGTCGACTTGCCGGCACCGGTCGGGCCGGTGATGGCGAACAGGCCGTTGTCGACAAACGGCGGCTGGGTGAAGTCGATGGTCCATTCGCCCTTGAGCGAATTGAGGTTCTTCAGGCGCAGGCTGAGGATTTTCATGCTTCTTCGCCTTGTAAACCGGCGACGACGGCGCGGTAGCGTTCGTTGAGTGCCGCCAGCATCTCGTCGCTGAGTGTTTCCTGTTCCAGCCGGCGGGCGAAGACGTCGTGCGGGCTGAGTTCGTCGAGGGTTTCGCTGTGGCTGGCCAGTTGGGCGACGCTGTTGTCGCGCTGGCGGCGGATGCGCAGGACTTCGACGGGCCAGCCTTCGGTGAGCGCTTCGATGCGAGCTGGAAGGTCGGCCAGATAGTCGTCTTCGGCGACGGTAACTTCGAGCCAGGCCGGGCAGTCGCGCGTGCCCTGGGCGGCGGCAGCAGCGATGGCGCCGGCCAGCGTTTCAAGATTGCCGCTGACGGCGACGAGGCTTTGGAAGCACGGTACGGGCATGGCGGTGACGGTTTTGAGGCCGTCGCTGTCGAGGTCGACGAGGAGCATTTCCTTGGTTTGCTTCGCCTCGTCGAAGCCGAGCGGAATGGGCGAGCCGCAGTAGCGGATGTGCTCGAATCCGCCGACTTTCTGCGGCCGATGGATGTGGCCGAGGGCGATGTAGTCGGCCGGCGGGAAGGCAGATGTGGGAAAGGCGTCGAGGGCGCCGACGTAGATTTCCCGGACCGATTCGCTGCTGCTAGCGCCGACCGTGGTCAGGTGGCCGGTGGCGACGATGGGCAAGGGGCGGCCGAAATTCGGGCCGAGTTGGGCGGCGAGGGTGGTCTGGCGTTCGACGGCGGCAGCGTAAACGGCAGCGTAGTGGTCGTGGATGGCGGATTGCAGCGATAGCTGTTTGTCTTCGGCGCTTTGCCCGGCCTGGCTTTGCAGCACGTCACGCGGGCGGACGAAGGGCACGGCGCAGACAAGGCAACCCGCTTCGCCGTTGCGCTGGGTCAGCGTGATGACTTGCGTGACGGGATCCGGGTGTGTTGCGGCGATGACGGTGGTGCCGAGGTGGGCGAGCAGTTCGCGGCTTTCGCCGAGCGTGGCGACCGAATCGTGGTTGCCGCCGAGCAGGAGCAGCCCGACGCCGGCCTTGCTGAGGCGGACGACGAGCTGGTTGTAGAGCTCGCGGGCGTAGCTAGGCGGCGTGCCGGTGTCGAAGATGTCGCCGGCAATGAGCACGGCGTCGACGGCCTGCGCTTCCACCTGGTCGAGCAGCCAGCCGATCAGCGCCTGATGCTCGGCTTGCCGGCTTTTGCCCATGAAGTGCTGACCGAGGTGCCAGTCGGAGGTGTGAAGGATGCGCATGCCGGGCTGCAGAATGGGAAAGGGCGAAGTTTAAACGGCAATGCCCCTGTACTGCATCTGGCGTTGACGACTGATGCTCGTCGCTTATCCGTGTCTGCTCAGTCGGCGCCGGGACGCCAGCCGCCGGCCTTGAGCATGCGGTCGTAGAGCACGACATTGACGGTGGCGGCAAGGTTCATGCAGCCGTGCGTCGGAATGTAGATGATGTCCTTGCACCAGGACGTCACCTTCTTTTTCAGGCTGCCGTCTTCCGGCCCGAAGATGTAGAAGGCGCGCTCCGGGTGGCGATACTCGGTGAGCGGTTTGGCATCCGGGTGGATCTCGATGGCGACCGGCGTGCAGCCGAAGGGAATGACCGATTGCAGGTCGTCGACGCCGATCAGCGGCAGTTGCAGATGCACCTGCTTGGTGTCGGTGCGGAACTCGGCGGCGCGTTCGTAGCGCTTGCCGGTGTAGAAGACCGAATTGACGCCGTAACAGCCGGCAGCGCGCATGATGGCGCCGACGTTTTCCGGGCCTTTCGGGTTATCGAGGCCGATGCAGGCGTAGCCGGTGCATTCGCGAACGGCCTGGTTTCTGGTGATGGTTTGCATGATTTCCGTGATCTGATGCCCCGATATTCACCCAGCGAGGCAGAACAAGGCGCCATTGTGCATGACTTCGCTTGCCGGTAGCGGATTTCCACTGGCCGAATACGGACAGGCGTTGATGGCTCCACTCTGACGGTTACGCTCTAAATCCGTTTTTGCTTGATTTGTAGACCGATCGAAACTAAATATATGACATGCGGATTGCAAGTTCGGCGCTTGTTGCTGATAATGACAACGGTCTATTTTCGAGTTAAAAAAACAGGAGGTATATATGTCGTTTGATCCCCAGAAAATTGCTGCTGTCCAACGGGCAGGTGCTGATACTTTTTTATCCTTGGCCAATGCCTCATTCGAATCCATCGAACGCCTGACCAACCTCAACATGACGGCTTTCCGTTCGGCCATCGAGGATTCCCTGACGACCACGCGGGAAATCCTGGGCACCAACGATGCCAAGGAAGCGCTGGCGCTGCAGGTCTCGATGGCGAAGCCCGGTGTGGAGAAAGCGGTGGCCTATTCACGTTCGATTTATGACATTTCCGCCCGAACGAACGAAGAGATCAGCAAACTTCTTGAAGACAACATTGCCGACATGCAGGCAAAAATCGGCAGCTATCTCGAAAAAACAGCCAAGGCGGCGCCCCTCGGTTCTGAAGTCGCCGTTGCCGCAATCCAGAGCGCTTTTGTGGGTGCGAACTCGGTCTATCAAAATCTGAGCAAGGCAGCGAAGCAGGCCGGCCAACTGGCTCAGTCGAATATCGAAGCCGCCACCAACGCAGCGATGACCGCTACGCGCAAGAAACACTGACTCAAATTCCCCCCACCCTGTAGCACTTCGGAGGCGTGCGATTTTGCCGCCTCCTTTTTTTGTCCGACATCCAGTACCAACGGAAATGCCTGATTCCTGCCCGGGTTGGGAAATTCACGGTAATCTCCGATTTCGAAAAGACGAGACGGGCGCAACGTGATCTACACCCTGGCAACAATCGCAACAGGCCTGGTAGCCTTGCTGCACTGCTACATCCTGTATCTGGAAATGTTTTTGTGGACGACCGCCAAGGGCCAAAAAACCTTCGGCCTCACGCAGGAATTTGCCGAAGCATCGAAAACACTCGCGGCGAATCAGGGACTCTACAACGGCTTTCTGGCGGCAGGACTGCTCTGGGGGATAGGGCTCGGGCCGGCAGGCCTTGCGATCAAGGTATTTTTCCTGAGTTGCGTTGTTGTGGCCGGTGTTTTTGGCGCCGCCACATCAAGCAAAAAAATTCTTTTCGTTCAGGCACTACCCGGAGCCATCGCCCTGGCGTTGGTGCTCTGTGCCGAAATGGCGCAGGTTTCCGGCTGACTGAATGGCCCTGTACAAAGCGCTTCGTATCGACGCCGTTCTCTGGGCCTGGGTGACGTTCAGCCATCAGTTGATGTCCAACTGGAAAAACATGACGAATAGCACCCAGCTTCCAATATTTTCCACTGCACCAGGGGATTTTCCTTGTGCTGCGGTGAACCTGAAAAAAACCCAAAAAAAGGGAATGGCTTCCGGACGCACGGGAGCCTTCTCGCTGTCGTCATTAACTTTCCTGTTAGGTCTGCTGCTTCTGACAGCCGGCCCGATTCATGCCGCTCCGCTGGACACGAAGCCGATTCACAACGCCATTTCGGTTTTGATCAACCAGTTCAGCGATGGTCATGCCGTGAGTTATCCGGAATTCCGGAAAATCCATTTCACACGACTTTTCGATGACGAGGCAGATAGCGCAATCGCTTTTTTCAGCATCGAAGGGTTCGATGGCGGCAACTACCATGCGGAGTACATGGCTGTCTTCGCGCCAGTATCCACGGCGAAAAAAGCCCGTCCCTACCGACTGATCGGCGTGACGCAAATTGGTGGTCGGGGGTGGCGCACCTTCGATTGGCGTTCGCTGATCATTTCAGAAGACACCGTCACCATCAGCGGGATGGCCTGGCAGGACAAAGACCCCGGCTGCTGTCCTTCGGCGCCAATCAATATCACTTTTCAGATTCAGCGCTCCGGTATTTCCGAGCGGTGACAGGATGAACAAACCAATGAAGCGTTTTCTTCTCGTCCTGATGACTTTGTGGGTCATCAGCAATCAGGGTTTGGCGCAGGTCGAACCGGATTTTATTGCTGTGTCCTCCGTTCTTTTTCCGGAATCCCGCTCCTTGCCGTTGTTTTCGAGCTATCCCTCGCTTTCGGCAGGCGAGTTGGCGGGCGTAAAAAATTCGCTGGCAACGGCATTTCGCGCAAAGGCATCCGGGCAGAGCTTTCTGGAGGGGCAAGGCTGCTCGTTTAGCGAGCGTGTATTTGAAGCGGGCGACCCCGCCGGATTTCGTCGCTTTGACCTGAATGGTGATGGTTTCCCCGATATCGTTTACTCCGGTAGTGCCCTCTGCGCCGAAGGAGATGGCACAGTTATCTGGCTGGGCTCGCCCGACGGCTACACACTCGACGAACCGGCGATGTGGCCACTCCTGTTGCTGCGCGTAGCGCCAGATGGCAAGAAGACAATCAGCGTGGAAAGAGGGTGTTGTGGTGCGATAACGGACACCTACGCTTTCGGTAACTACCAGAATTTTCGGCAGAATGAAGTGCTTCAGATAACCAGGGAACTGCAATTGCCGGCCCATCTGCTCCTCCCGCGAACCTTTGCCGTGGTGCGTCAGACGAAGCTTCGGGCGACGCCTGTAGTTCGTGACGCATACAACGACGGGAAAAGCTATTTCCTTGGGCACGCGACATTCGGAAACACCGTCCGAACCTACATGGCAGGCGCGAGAGGGCGAATTTTGGGTGAATCGGAAGGCAAGGAGCGCTGGATTTTCGTGGTGATGAACCCGGCAAGCGACGCGCTCGTATTGCAAGACCCTTATCGGGGTGTTCGCGCTGGCTGGTTGCCGGCCGGGCAGATCCGACGGGTCAAATAATGCGGTCTCGCTGCTGCCGGCGATTTCGTCGGCAGCCCGGAACAGCCTGCTGCCTCAGGTATAATGCCCGCCTCACCGCCTAACCAGACCCCACTTCTCATGGCCGACATTCTTTGCCTCAAGGGCGACGCCGCCTTTTCCGCCTTCCGTCTGCAACGCCTGCAAGCCCGCCTGGTGGCGGCTGTCTCGGATATCGAGTCGGTCGTGGCCGATTACTGGCATGTCGTGGCGCAAAAGCGCGCCCTGAATGCCGACGAGCGCGCCAAGCTGGCGACGCTGCTGGAAGAGAAGGCGGCTGGCAGCGATGGCGGCGAACTGTTCCTCGTCGCGCCGCGTATTGGCACCATTTCGCCGTGGTCGTCGAAGGCCACCGACATCGCCTGGAACTGCGACCTCGACGCCATCGAGCGCATCGAGCGCGTCATCGCCTACCATGTTGTCGTGCGCAACAACCGCGCCCTGACCGCCGAGGAAAAGAAGACCGTCGCCGGCCTGCTGCACGACCGCATGACCGAATCCGTCCTGCCGGGCTTCGACGCGGCGGGCGAACTGTTCCGCCACTTCGAACCGAAGCCGCTCAACACCGTTGATGTGCTCGCTGGCGGCAAGGCCGCGCTGGTCGAGGCCAACGGCTCCCTCGGCCTGGCGCTGTCCGACGACGAAATCGATTACCTGCTCAACATCTTCACGACCGCCGGCCGCAATCCGACCGACGTCGAACTCATGATGTTCGCCCAGGCCAATTCCGAGCATTGCCGCCACAAGATCTTCAACGCCTCCTGGGTCATCGACGGCCAGGCCAAGGACAAGACGCTGTTCGGCATGATCCGCGAAACGCACCAGGCCAATCCGCAAGGCACGGTCATGGCCTACGCCGACAACGCCTCGATCATCGAAGGCGCGACCATCCAGCGTTTCTACCCGGACGCCGACCGCGGTTACAGCTACAAGGAAGAGCTGACGCACATCCTGACCAAGGTCGAGACGCACAACCACCCTACGGCCATTTCGCCGTTCCCCGGTGCCTCTACCGGTTCCGGCGGCGAAATCCGTGACGAAGGCGCCACCGGCAAGGGTTCCAAGCCGAAGGCCGGCCTCTGTGGCTTCTCGGTCTCCAACCTGAATCTGCCGGATGCGCCGCAGCCCTGGGAACACGCCTACGGCCGCCCGTCGCGCATCGCTTCCGCCCTCGACATCATGCTTGAAGGCCCGATCGGCGCCGCCGCCTTCAATAACGAATTCGGTCGCCCGAACCTGACCGGCTATTTCCGCACCTACGAGCAGGATGTGGCCGGCACCGTACGCGGCTACCACAAGCCGATCATGATCGCCGGCGGCCTGGGCTCCATCCAGGCACAGCAGTCGTTTAAGGAAGAGACCTTCCCGGTCGGCACGCTGTTCGTGCAACTCGGCGGCCCCGGCATGCTGATCGGCCTGGGTGGCGGCGCCGCCTCGTCGATGACGGCCGGTGTCAATGCCGAAGACCTCGATTTCGCCTCGGTCCAGCGCGGCAACCCGGAAATCCAGCGCCGGGCGCAGGAAGTCATCGACCGCTGCTGGCAGATGGGTGCCAACAATCCGATCCTGTCCGTGCATGACGTCGGCGCCGGTGGCGTCTCCAACGCCCTGCCGGAACTGGCCCACTCGGGTGGCGTCGGTGCCGTGTTCGATCTGCGCAAGGTGCCGACCGAAGAGCCGGGCATGTCGCCGGCGGAAATCTGGTCCAACGAATCGCAGGAACGCTACGTCCTGGCCATTCCGCCGAACCGCATCGCCGAATTCCAGGCCATGTGCGAACGTGAGCGCTGCCCGTTTGCCGTGGTCGGCGAAGCGACCGGCGACGGCCATCTGACCGTCACCGACGCCCATTTCGGCGTCAATCCGGTCGATATGGAAATGGAAGCGCTGCTCGGCAAGCCGCCGCGCATGACGCGTGACGTCAAGCACGAGCCGGAAACCTTCGTCTCCTTCGACGCCACCGCCATCGAACTCAAGGATGCCGCGTATCGCCTCATGCGTCTGCCGACCATCGCCGACAAGACCTTCCTGATCTCGATCGGCGACCGCTCCGTCGGCGGCATGACCGCCCGCGACCAGATGGTCGGCCCGTGGCAGGTACCGGTGGCCGACGTCGCCGTGACGACGATGGGCTATCAAGGTTATTTGGGTGAAGCCTTCGCCATGGGCGAGCGCACGCCGCTTGCCGTGCTCGACGCGCCGGCTTCCGGCCGCATGGCCATCGGCGAGGCGCTGACCAACCTGGCCGCCGCCGATGTTGGCAGCCTGGACAAGGTCAAGCTGTCGGCCAACTGGATGGCGCCGTGCGGCGTGCCGGGCGAGGATGCTCGCCTGTACGACACGGTCGAAGGCATTGCCGAGCTGTGCAAGCAGATCGGCGTGTCGATCCCGGTCGGCAAGGATTCCCTGTCCATGCGCACGGCCTGGGACGAGGGCGGCGTCAAGAAGCAGGTTGTCTCGCCGCTGTCGCTGATCGTCACCTCGTTTGCCGCCGTCGGTGATGTGCGCAAGACGAAGACGCCGCAACTGGCTGTCGACCAAGGCGAAACCGAACTGCTGCTGCTCGATCTCGGCAAGAACCGCCTCGGCGGCTCGGCGCTGGCCCAGGTGTACAACGCCACTGGTAGCGATGCGCCGGATGTCGACGACCCGGCCAAGCTCAAGGGCCTGTTCGACGCCGTGCAGAAGCTCAACAGCGATGACCTGCTGCTCGCCTACCATGACCGTTCCGACGGTGGCCTGTTTGTCGCAGCCTGCGAAATGGCCTTCGCCAGCCGTCGTGGCGTGTCGCTCGACCTCGACGGCCTGTGCTTCGACGCGCAGGCGCTGGATATCGATGGCGCCGAGAAGCGCCCGGACATGCTGGCCGGCCGCGATTTCGAGAATATCGTGCGCGCCCTGTTCAACGAAGAACTCGGCGCCCTGATCCAGATCCGCCGTGCCGACCGCGAAAAGGTTACGCCCATCCTGCGTGCCTGCGGCGTGCCGTACCACTTCGTCGGCACGATGAACGAGTGGGATGAAATCCGCGTCACCCGCAACGCCAAGCGCGTGCTGCGCGAGAAGCGTGTCGACCTGCAACGTGCCTGGTCCGAGACCAGCTACCAGATGCAGGCCATGCGCGACAACCCGAGCTGCGCGCAGCAGGAATTCGACCGCATCCTCGACGTCGCCGATCCCGGCCTGACGCCGAAGCTGACTTTCGATCCGCAGGAGGATTTCACCAAGGTCTATCAGGACATCAGCGGTCGTCCGCGCGTCGCCATCCTGCGCGAGCAGGGCGTCAACAGCCATTACGAAATGGCCGCCGCCTTCGATCGCGCCGG
>CAZOWA010000032.1:0-33814 GCA_964583695.1 uncultured Dechloromonas sp. | reverse complement strand
ACGCTGACGCTGCCATTGGCGCAGCTCAACCAGATTCCGGCGGCGCGCATGGAATGGCTGGTGCCGGGGCTGATCAAGGAAAAGCTGGTGCAGTTGATCAAGACGCTGCCTCAGAAAATCCGCGCCAAGCTGGTGCCGGTGCCGGAATTTGTCGAAGAATTCCTGTCGACCGTAGAAGGCAACGACCGCAAGCTCAACCAGGGCATCGTCACGCCGCTGATCGAGTTCATCCTCGAAGCGCGCGGGCTGAACGCGCGCGGCTGGGCGGTGACGCCCGACGCCTTCCGCCCCGACGCGCTGCCGCCGCACTTCTCGATGAACTACAAGCTGATCGACGAGCATGGCCGGCAACTCGACATGAACCGCAGCCTGGTTGCGCTGCGTGGTGAATGGGGCAAGGAAGCGAAGGAGGAATTCGCCGAGCTGCACGAAACGCCGTCCGAATACACCCAACTGACCGACTGGACCTTTGGCGAACTGCCGGAACTGATGGAAGTGCCGGTCGGGAAACAGACGGTGATCGGCTATCCGGCGCTGATCGACGACGGCGAAACGGTCAGCCTGAAGGTCTTCGATTCCGCCGAGGAAGCCGCCGACGCGCACCGCAAGGGCCTGTCGCGCCTGTTCATGCTGCAGTTCAAGGAGCAGGTGAAGTACTTCGACAAGAACGTCCCCGGCCTGACCCAGATGGCGATGCAGTTCATGGCGCTGGGCAGCAGCGACGACCTGAAGCGGCAGATCGTCGAACTGACCTTCGAGCGCGCCTGCCTGACCGAACCGCTGCCGACCACACCGGACGCCTTCAAGGCGCGCTGCGGCGAGGCCAAGGCGCGGCTCGGGCTGATCATGCAGGAAGTCTGCCGTCTGGTTGGCACCGTGCTCACCGAATGGCAAGCGGCGGTCAAGAAGCTGCCGGCGTTCAAGGCGCACGCGGCGGCCGTCGCCGACATCGAGGCGCAGTTGAAGCGACTGATCGGCAAGACCTTCGTCGTCGACACGCCCTTCGAGCGTTTGCAGCACTACCCGCGCTATTTCAAGGCGGTTGGCGTGCGGCTCGACAAACTGAAGGCCAACCCCGCACGCGACGCCCAGTTGATGGCCGAGTACGCGCCGTTGTGGACCAACTACGAACGCCGCGCAATCCAGTTGGCGAAGATGGGCGCGGTCGATCCACAGGTCGAGCAATTCCGCTGGCTGCTGGAAGAGCTGCGCGTTGGCCTCTACGCGCAGGAATTGCGCACGCCGGTGCCGGTGTCGGTGAAACGGCTGCAAAAGCAATGGGAAGGAATCAGGAATGGGTGATGTGATGCAGGCGCTGGCGCGCACTTTCGCCAGCCTGAGGAGCGGTCGGGTCTGGCTGTACGTGCTGACACCCGCCGTACTGTCGCTGTTATTGTCGATTGTGCTGGCAATCTGGGCGTTGGGCTGGATCGTCCAGCAAATGATGGGCTCTCCCCCGATGACCCTGCTGGCAGGCTGGGGCATGCTCTGGCTGGCGTACATACTGGCTTATCTTGGCGGCTGGATGGCGATCTTCGCAGTCGCTTATCTGGTGGCTTCGCTTCTGGCGGCGATTGTCATCATGCCGCTGATGCTCAAGCATCTTTCCGAGGGCGAGTATCGCGATGTCGCACCGATGGGCAAGGACAGTTTCATTGCTGCTGCCGCGAACAGCCTCGTTGCTTCCTTCGTGTTTGTTGTTGGCTGGTTGATCACCATTCCGCTCTGGATCATCCCCGGTTTTTCCCTGCTTGTTCCCCTGTTGCTGATGGGCTGGCTGAATCGTCGGACGTTTTCTTATGATGCCTTGTCGATGCATGCGACAAACGGCGAATGGCAGGAAATTCGAGGCAAACAGAAAACACCGCTGTTCATGCTGGGTTTGACCATGGCGTTGCTGGCCCATGTGCCACTTGTCGGGTTGCTGGTTCCGGCGTTGAGCGCGCTATCATTCGTGCACTACGGGCTGGAAGCACTGCGCCGCTTGCGTGGGGGCGCGCTGGTCACCATCGGGGGAGAAAAAGTATGAGCCGTACCTTTGGCGCCATCATCATCGGCGACGAAATCCTGTCCGGCAAGCGCCAGGACAAACACTTCGCCAAAATCGCCGAACTGCTCGGCGCTCGTGGTCTGCGCCTGTCGTGGGTCGAATATCTGGGCGATGATCGTGAACGTCTGGCGGCTACCTTCAGGCGTACGATGGCAGCGGGGGATGTGGTTTTTTCCTGCGGTGGCATCGGCAACACGCCGGATGACCATACCCGGCAGGCGGTGGCAGCGGCGCTTGGTGTCGATCTCGAACTGCATCCGGAAGGTTTCGAGGAGTTGAAGGTGCGCTTTGCCGGCGAAGAGATCACCGACAAGCGCAAGTTGCTGGTGACCTTCCCGCAGGGCGTTCAGATCGTTCCCAACCCGTTCAACCGGATTCCTGGGTTCATGGCCAACGAGCACTATTTCGTGCCGGGCTTTCCACAGATGGCGCATCCGATGATTGAATGGGCGCTGGATACTTTTTACAGGGATCTGTTCAAGCCTGTCGATGGCCTGATCGAAAAGGCTTTCCTGTTAACCGGGCCGACTGCTTATGAAAGTGCGCTGCTTGATCTGATGGAACACATCGTCGCCGAGTACCCTAGCCTGCGTTTGTTTTCGTTGCCCTCCCTGATTGGGAAGGAGCGCAGACACCTGGAGCTGGGGGTGGAGGGAGCGCCCACGCTGGTCGACAAGGCGATGGAAGAGATTCGTCTCGAGGTCGAAAAGCGTGGGATCACCTGGGTGTGGCGACCGTAGAAATGCTGCGGTGAACGTGAAAAAACCCGCATTTTTGCGGGTTTTTTGTGGAAGACGACGCGGATTACTTGGCGGTGGACTTCTTGGCAGCAGCCGAGGTGGCGCTGGTTTTGGCCGGAGCGGCAGCCTTGGTGGCAACCTGCATGTTGGCTTCGGCGATGTCGGACAGTTGCTTGGCCATGGAGGTCATCTGGTCGAAGGCCTTGGTCGATGCGCCAAGCATGGTCTTCATTGTGGCGGCAAACACATCACCACCGACCGGTGCGCTGGCGGTTGCCTTTTCGACAACGCTGGAGGCGTTCTGGGTAAAGCTGCTGTACTGGGCTTCCATCACCGAGGTGATTTCCTTCTGCATCTCGGCAACCAGGTCGTAGACGCTGCGCGAGTAATCAACAACCTTCTCGACGTTCGGCTTGGCCAGTTCGCTGTTCAGCTTGGCAACCTCGTTGGCATCCTTGGCAGCCATCAGTTGCTGGGTGGTGGCGACGGTGTTGTTGAAAAAGTCGCGGGAGGCGGCCATGTTGAGGGCGGTCAGACGCTCGACGCCGTTGAAAGCGGTGCGCAGCAGGGCCATCATGACTTCGGTGTTGGCTTTTTGAGCTGCGGCCAGTTGTTCGATGTTCGGGTTGTTCATCATCTTCTCCAGTTTGAATTAGGTGGTGCGGATGCGACAAAGCCCCCGCTTTGCGGCGGGGGCTCAAACAACTGATTACTTCTTCTTGCCGGCAGCGGCAGAGGCGCCAACAGCCTTGACGGTCGCGTTGGTTGCGGCGGCAACATTGGCTTCAGCGATTTCGGCAACTTGCTTGGCGGCCTTGTTCATGTTGTCGAAGGCAGAAGTGGCGGCAGCGATGGCGCTCTTGACTGCGGCAACAGCAACATCGGAACCAGCCGGAGCAGACTTGGCAGCCTGGTCGAGCAGGCCGGCAACGGTTTTCTGGAAATCGCCAAATTGTGCTTCGACCATCTTGGAGAGCTCTTCCTGGGTCTGGGCAGAGATTTCATAGACGCTGCGCGAGTAGGCAACGGCCTTTTCGACATTCGGCTGAGCCAGGGATGCCTGGATGGACATCGCTTCTTGAACGTCCTTGGCACCCATCAGGGCCTTGGCGCCAGAAACGGAATCTTCCATCATGGAACGGGCGGTGTTCAGGTTCAGGGCGGCGATGCGCTCGGCAGATGCCAGTGCGGTGTTAGCCAGAGACAGCAGGGAATCAACGGTTGCCTTGTTGGCAGAGGCGAATTGCTCAGGGGTCTTGAACATGGGGAATCTCCTAAATTGAAAAGGTCATGCTAAACAGTAAGAACCGTTGCAGTGACTCCGAAGACCAATGCTGCACTGCACCATGGCCTCAATTATAGAAGTGATTGTGGCATTGTCAACAATATTTTTGTGCGGTGCACAAAAATATTAAAAACCCATTTAAATCATTGGGCTAGCCTGGCTGTGACGGGCTGTTTTGTCCTGGCTGGCTGGTCTATTGCGGGGCAGCGCACTATTGCTGTGCGTTCGGAAGGCTCAGTGAGCCAGAGCCCTTGAGCTCAAGTCGCTCGCCTTTACTGGAGGTCGTTTCGTTGCCGCTACCCTTGTTCTTGGGTTGGATAACGGCACGCACGCGCGCCGCCGGGGATTTGGGATCACGTGAGTCGCCAGCGGTGACCAGATACTTTTCACTGACGGCGTCGTACCAGATGTAGTCGCCCTTGACCTGGTCCTCGCCGCTTTTTACCCATGCGCGATGAAAGAGTTCGGCAACTTCGGTGTTGGTGTTGTATTCGATGCGCTCAGCTTCACCCTCTACGTATTCTTCCTTGCCTTCCCGCTTTTGCCGGAAACGGGCCAGGCTGCCCTTGCCGGCAAATGCCGTGCCTTTCTGAAAGCCGTATTGATCTTCGGTAATCACGATACGCTCGGCCTTGAGCACCATTGTTCCCTTGGTCACGATGACATCGCCTTCGAGAATCTGGATTTTCTGGGCGTCATCGATCGAAACACGATTGGCTTCCAGCTGCATCGGTTTTTCGCGATCGGCCTTTTCGGCCAAAGCCTGAAACGGCAGGAGAAGGCAGAGCGTCAGCGAGGCGAGGCGGATCATCATTGCGTTGCCTTTGGTCGGATGTATAGGCCTGTTACTTGCGATTGCAGAATCAGGGTGGATGTCTTGTCGTCGAGATGTGCCCCAACACCCTTGATCCAGGATTCACCCTGGGTGATCTCGACCGGACTGTTGGTAAATGCGTAACCTTCGTTCAGGTTCGCCGTAAGATCGGGCATGCTGGCAATCATTTCAGGGCGGCCATCGGTGGTTGCACGAATCGCCTTAACCCCGTCATAGAGATAGGCGATCTCCCCCTTGGAGGTAACCTTGGCTAGTCCAGATTTGATGGTCATTGTGGGGGACTGAGGCCGATAGCTGATCAGTGTGGGCATCTTCAGTTCTGAAGAGTCGTCGTCCGGGAAGTGTTCCAAGTAGGGGGCGTTCAGGCGGTATTTCACCTGACCGCTTGCGTCGAAACGCAGAATGGAAAAATTCTCGACGATGGTGTCAGGATCATGCCTGGATTTCCCGTCGTTGCGCGGTGCTCCGATATCTACTGCTTCCTGCAGCCAAAAGCTCAGCACTGCGAGCAGCGTAAGCGTGATTACCGGGAAAAGTTGACTCGGCCAGTGTTTGGTCATGGCATGAGTCTCAATATGGAAACGATCATTGCCATCAGATAACCTTGGCAGTAAACAGATCGTGCATGTTGAGTGCACCTTGCAGGGTTCCCTTGTCGTCAGTGACAAGCAGCGCATTGATGCGCAGGCGTTCCATCATTTCGACAGCCTCGACGGCCAGTTTATCTGCCGGGATGGTGCGCGGGGCCGGGTGCATCACCGAGTCGATACGTCCCTGCTGCAAATCGAGGCGTTTTTCGAAGGCACGACGCAGATCGCCGTCGGTAAAAATGCCAAGAACCTTTCCGTCAGGGCGGGCGATTACGACCAGACCAAGCCCACCGCGAGACATCGCGATGATTGCCGAAGTGATGTCGGCTTCCGGGAGGACGACCGGGACGTTGCTTGCCGGGCGCATGACATCGCTGACATGGGTAAGCAGGCGGCGCCCGAGTGAGCCTCCTGGGTGTGAGCGTGCGAAATCCTCAGGGCCGAAGCCGCGTGCGTCAAGCAGTGCAACGGCAAGGGCATCACCCAGAGCAAGCGCAGCAGTCGTGCTCGCTGTCGGGGCGAGGTTGTGCGGACAGGCTTCCTGGGTGACGCCAGCATCGAGGTGGACATCGGCTTCGCGAGCCAGTGTCGAGTTTGGTGCGCCGGTCATCGAGATCAGCCTGGCGCCCTGTCGCTTGACCAGCGGGACAATGCGCAACAACTCCTCCGATTCGCCGGAGTTTGACAGGGCAAGCAGTACGTCGTTACGGGTGATCATTCCGAGGTCGCCATGGCTGGCTTCGGCCGGATGTACGAAGTAGGCAGGAGTGCCCGTACTGGCCATGGTGGCTGCGATCTTGCGTGCAACGTGTCCGGATTTTCCCATGCCACTGACGATCAGTCGGCCTTGGCTGAGCAGGATCAGTTCGACGGCCCGTGAAAAATCGTCGCTGATGCGATTTTTTAGTGCGTCGACAGCAGCGGCCTCGATCTCGATGGTCTGGCGTCCAAGAGCCTGAGCGCGTTCAGGCGAAAAGCGTTGGGTCGAGAGGCTTGGGTTCATGGCTGGGCTGCGGTTATGATGGCCGGAGTATACCTGAATCGTGATCCTCTCTTGAGCGCACTCTCCCTCGTCCTTCTCCTGCTTGGTGCGTCAGTCCTCGCAGTTTTGCTGTTCCGGCGCTTTAATTTGCCGCCGGTTCTTGGCTATTTGTTTGTCGGCAGCATGATCGGGCCGCATGCCTTGAATTTGATGGCCGATGTGCACCGAGCTGAATACCTGGCTGAATTCGGGGTCGTGTTTCTGATGTTTTCGATCGGACTGGAGTTCTCATTGCCCAAACTCTACGCGATGAAGCGCATCGTGTTCGGTCTTGGTTTGCTCCAGGTTGTGGTCAGCATGATGTTCATTGCCGCCCTGGTCATGCTTTTCGGGATTGGCTGGCAAATCGGTTTTGCGCTGGGCGGTGTCTTTGCTATGTCCTCTACTGCCGTGATCACCAAATTGTTGGCCGAGCGCATGCAACTGGATTCGGCTCATGGGCGAGAAATCATGGGCGTGTTGCTCTTTCAGGATCTCGCTGTGGTGCCGCTGCTGGTTATCCTCCCTTCCCTTACTCAGCCGCCGGAAAAACTGGCTGCCCTGCTGGGAATCGCCTTGCTCAAGGCGGTGGTCGTGCTTGCTGTTGTTCTGGTGTTCGGGCAGGGGTTAATGCGGAAATGGTTTTATTTCGTGGCCCGTGCGAAGTCGGCGGAAGTCTTTGTGTTGAATGTGCTGCTGATTACGCTTGGTCTGGCGACGTTGACCGAATTGGCTGGCCTTTCGCTGGCACTGGGAGCGTTCGTGGCCGGCATGCTTATTTCGGAAACGGAATATCGTTTGCAGGTTGAAGAGGATATCAAGCCGTTCCGTGATGTCCTGATGGGTTTGTTTTTCGTGACCATTGGGGTCAAGCTTGACCTGAATATCCTGATCGGTTTGTGGTGGCAGGTATTGCTGGTTCTTGGCGGGTTGTTACTGGTCAAGAGTCTGATCGTCGGGGTGCTTTCATGGCGCCTTGGCGCTACGCCCGGAAACGCAATTCGCTCGGCGCTCTGGTTGTGTGCGGGAGGTGAGTTCGGATTCGTTCTGCTGGGTGAAATTGTTCATCTGCCGAAGGCAATCGAACAGGTGGTCCTGACTACATTAGTGCTCTCCATGCTCATCGCGCCCTTCATCGTGCATTACAGCGAAAAACTCGTCATGCGTTTTGTCGCTAGCGAATGGCTTATGCGCTCCATGCAGCTGACGCAAATTGCCGCGCAATCGATGGGTACGGAGAGGCACGCCATCCTCTGCGGGTTTGGTAGAAACGGGCAATATCTGGCCAGGTTTTTGGGGCAGGAAGGGGTCCACTCCATTGCGCTGGATATCGATCCCGACCGTGTGAGAGAGGCTGCAGCAGGTGGTGAAAGTGTGGTTTACGGTGATGCCGGACGAAAGGAAGCGCTGATTGCTGCCGGCCTGATGCGTGCCAGTGTCGTTATTGTCACGACGAGTGATACCCCCCTTTCGGAGAAAGTATTACACCATGTTCAGGCGTTACGCCCCGATCTGCCGGTTGTAGTGCGCACGATAGACGAGCGTGATATGGAGCGCCTCAGCAAGGCGGGGGCGGCTGAAGTTGTTCCGGAAACGCTCGAAGCCAGCCTGATGTTGGCGTCCCATGCATTGGTTCTGCTGGGTGTGCCGATCAATCGTGTTCTGAAACGTATCCGGCAGACGCGGTCACAACGCTATCGGCTTCTTCGTGGTTTCTATCATGGCATGACGGACAGGGATGAGGACGAGGATCATCAGCAGCGCCTGCACTCAATCTGGCTCACCCCGGGGGCTGCGGGTATAGGGCAAACGCTGGCCGAGCTTGACCTGGATGGGCTTGGGTGCGAGGTGAGTGCAATTCGCAGGCGTGGGATACGCGCAGTGGAGCCGGATGCCAATACCAGTCTCGAGGCTGGTGACGTGATCGTGGTTCTGGGAGATACAGAGTCAGTGATGGCAGCCGAACAAAGGCTGTTGCAGAAATAAAAAGCCCGCCGAAGCGGGCCTGGTGGAACAGTGCGACTGACCTAGAAAGCCAAGCATATCACGTAGGTCTTGTTGTCAGCGTAGGCTTCACCGTCCTTTGCGGGGTCCGTATCTCCACCTTCCTGAGCGCGAAGGCTTCCTTTGTCTCCCGAGCCATCATCGAGGGTGGTGTCCAGTTGCTGAGCAAGCTTGCTGTTGATGCCGGATGAGCAAATGTAATACGTTCCACTGAGTCCCTTGATCGGGGCTGTCATCTGGATGCCTACCGTGCCGCCTTCAGAATTAGTGGGCAGGCTGGCTTTTGCTGCCGTAGAAAAGTCGGTGGAGCCAGCTGCCAGGCCAGCGAGTCTGACGTGCTGCCAGAACAGAACGTTTTCATCAGTAGTGGTTTGGGAGTTCCACTTGCCGGCAATGATGCCGTCGCCCAGAACCAAACCGGTAGGGGAGGTGGCTTTCGTGCCGTTTGAGCCAAAACGGGTGTCAGCGTTGGGGTCGTCTCCCGGGAGTCGTTTGAACTTGTCCTGGTAGCCGTAGATAAACAGGGGGATCGTTCGGAAATCGTTGGCGATGTTTTTGACCTTGGCGCTATTGATCAATTCCTGGCCCTTAAGTACTCCGCCAAGCAACAAGCCGATAATTACCAGAACAATGGCAATTTCGACCAAGGTAAAGCCCCGTTGTTGATTTTTCATGGCATTCTCCTGAAGAAGATATCTGAAGTGGCTAAAGCAAGTATTGAGCCCGAGATGGAGGCTAAAAATCGTTGAATCAGATGCCGGATTCGTCTTAATGTGTTCAGAAACTGACAGTTTTATCCAAAAATGAACATCAGGTTTTTGTATCAGCTTGTTGGTCGCCTGAGCGCATGGCCTCATTTGTTGCTGGTCATACATCTGGTTATGCTGCACGCCCTGTCTTTCGGTGGGTGGCAGATACCTGCCGTACGCCTCTTATGGATGGTTGCACTGGGCGTGTTCCTGATCTGGCAGCCGTTTATTGCAGGTGAACAAAAAATAACGCCTTTTCAGGCTGGCATGCTTTTTATGGCGGTGCTTTGCTCGACATGGTTCCTTGGGCCATGGCTATTGCTGATTTGGTGTGGTGCCCTTGCCGCTGCAATCGGTGGCAGGGTGTTGTGGACAGAGCGGCGTGGAGAGCGCTGGGGGTACCTGATTGGTTTTGGGTATCTTGTTGGCGTAACCGTCTTTGGAGTGGTGCCAGAAATTGCGCCTGCGGTCGTGCTCGATCCGCTGCCAAGAACCTTGTTTTCGCATTTCATGCCCCTGCTGCTGCCCCTCATGTTCATTTTCCCGGCCCGTTCGCCTTCGCGGCGTTCAGGCGATGCTTTTGATTTGTTTTATGGAATGCTGGTATTCCTCGTCCTGGCAGTTTTCGTTCTCGGGGCGCTTGCCTACATGATGGTTGGCCAGGTTGGATATGTCGAATCTCTGGCAAAAACCTCGTTGACCGTGGCTGTGGCATTGTTGCTCGTTGGTTGGGCATGGAATCCACGATCCGGTTTTTCCGGAATCGGTTCTGCCATTTCTCGTTACCTGCTTTCAGTGGGAATGCCTCTGGAACAGTGGCTGGTCGAACTGGCAGAGGAAAGCGAGCGTGAAATTGATCCTCTGCGTTTTCTGGATGCCGCGATGAAGCGCCTTCAGGGAATTCCGTGGGTTCTCGGGGGGGTATGGAGAGCAGAAGGTCAAAAAGGGGATTTTGGCGAGCAGACCGCTTTCGTGCACTCTTACCAGGCAGAAGATCTGTTTTTGGTGATTTGTTTCCGCAAAGAGCCTTCTCCAGCGATGCGCTGGCATACGCAAATGTTGTTGCACTTGATGGCCGAGTTTTACCTGGTCAAACGTCAGGCGCACCAACTCCAGGACTTGGGCTATCTGCGAGCAGTCTATGAAACCGGAGCTCGGGTTACGCATGACGTAAAAAATCTCGTGCAATCAATGCAGACGCTTTGTTATACGGCGGCCCATCCAACTGATCCTGCTCAACTCGCTGTGTTGTTGAATCGTCAGTTGCCGCAGATTGTCGAGCGTCTCAAATTGACGCTTGAGAAGTTGCAATCGCCGAAGGGGGCTGATGGGGAGATGGTTGATGCCGTCTTTTGGTGGCAGAGTTTGCAGGAGCGCTATGCCAATTGCGACCTTAACTGGTTTGGCTGCGGGCAATCAGGATGCATGCTGCCACTTACGCTTTACGATAGCGTGGCAGAGAACCTTCTTCAGAACGCGCTCAGAAAACGTCAGCATGAAACCGCCTTGCAAATCGATGTCAGCTTTGACGGCCAGATACTTTCCGTAACCGATGATGGTTCCGCCGTTCCAGACCGGATTGCCGAAAGACTGTTTCTGGCGCCGGTTAAATCAGAGGGGGGGCTGGGGATAGGTTTGTTCCATGCAGCCCGGCAGGCGGATAGGGCTGGTTATGTGCTTCAGCTCCGCGAGAGTCGAGCGGGCAGGGTGGTATTCAGGCTATCTCCCCGTCCGCCGACTAATTCGATGGATGGGATTGATTCGAGCGTGGTCCAACCAGTCGATAGACGATAGTGTTGCCCTTCCCCTTAAGGTAAATCGTTTGTGGTTCGTGAAAGACGAAGTCGTATACCAAGCGTCGGTACGTAATTTCATCTACCTGAATCATGCCAGGAACTCCTTCGCTGGTGATCCGGCTGGCGAGGTTTACGGTGTCGCCCCACAGGTCATAAATGAATTTTTTCTTGCCGACCACGCCTGCAACGACGGGGCCGGTGCCGATTCCGATGCGGACTTCGAGATGCATGTTGTTGATGACAAAGTCGCGGTGCAGCAAATCGCGCATGGCGAGCGCCAGTTCGGCGATCGATTTGGAATAATTGCCCAAATCGTTGTTGAGGCCGCCGGCTACCATGTAAGCATCGCCGATGGTTTTTATTTTTTCCATCCCGAACTGTTCAGCCAGTTCGTCGAACGATGAAAATATCCGGTTAAGCATTGCGAAGACCTGCTGAGGCGATAGTCCTTCCGCTACTTTCGTGAAATTGACGATATCCACAAACATCACTGTAACGTCTGAGAAACCATCTGCAATGGTCTGTTTGTTGTGCTTGAGACGATCTGCAATTGGTGCTGGCAGAATGTTCAAGAGCAGTCGTTCGGATCGTTCCTGTTCATCCTGTAACAGACGGTAGGTGTTTTCGAGGGCAGTCTGTGAGCGCGATTTTTCTTGTATGGCGTAGCGAAGCAACAGGTAAACGATGCTTGAAACAGAAGCAAAATTGAGCGCGAAAAAGAACACACTGGTGCGTATGGGAACACTTGGAGATTGCGCCTGAATGCTGTCGGCGAGGTAGTAGTCAAAAAGTCCTGATAGCCCGGTCAGGAAAAGATAGGCAAAGAACCATGCGATTGATTCGCGAGTGCCGAAGACGAGCAGGGCTCCTATGGGGGCTAGTAGCCCCCATAGGCTGATGCCGCTGGCGGTAATGAAGTTACCTATGGACCACTGAACGGCGAATGGAGCAAATAAAAATAGAGCTAATTGGGAGTGGCGAAAGAAATCAAAATTTCCACTACGGAAATAAAAAAGCAGGTTACCTACAAGGAGCAATTGAAAGACAAAAGGGGCAGTTGCTGAAAATTGTGCGCCGACCCGGCTGTAGAGAAACAGCCACAGCATGGCGCCAAGGCAGAGAAGCCCCGTCGCAAAAATCAACAGCGATTTTTTCAGACGGGTTTCGGCGTCATCCTCGGGATGAATGCCGGCATTTTTTAGCGAGGAAAGAAAGCTTGTTGAGGTCACGGCAACCTTCCGACGCTGACCATACGCGATTTTAGAAGCGTCGGGATGATCCACGTGACCTGATCGTCGAACAGATCGGTTGGGCTCATGCTGACAAAAGTCAATGTAGCGCTGGCGTTGGTCAATTCGTGCCCCGTCGCGCCAGCAATCTGTTGCCCCTCATTTGTGTAGGCTCCATAGGATCGGGCACCATGGCTGACAATTACAGCGGGAATGTCGCTGGCGATATTAGACCCGCTTTCGTTCTGGATATTGGCTCGGCCAATCGTTTCCAGTGTAAAGCGTGCCTTGATGCCCTTGATTTCATCGTCGTACGATATGGGGTTGGAAAATTCCCTGCCAGAAAAATATGTCATTCGGTTACCCCACGGATCTGTCTCAGCAATGGCCAGTGTTTGCCATGGGATGACGCCATGCTCATATTTGCACGTGCATTCGCATCCGACACTTTTTGGGTCACATCCGCCGGGAGTACAGATCACTTCTTCCTTTCCTCCACCGCTCCTTGAGGGTATGGAAGGGTCAGCAGGGCAGGGAAGACGCCCTGCTGACATTGCGAAACCGATGATTGCTTCGCGGGCTATTCCTGCTTGGTTTGCAGATTCATCAAGTTGCATTTGCCTGTGTTGGCTGGAAATGCCGTACAGCGCACCACTGCTCAGCAGAGCAACAACGATAAGAACCACAGCCAGTTCCACCAGGGAAAAACCCTGTTGTGACAAATTTAACGAAAGATACCTTGTGTTAGTGAGCATGGTTTCAATAGGCTAGACGGTCGTTGAAGCTCGGTGAAGCCGGTGTGCTTGTGAAGCGCGTTACGGGGGCTTTTGCCTCGCCATCACGCGATGCATCCTGATTGAATCCCTCCAGATAATTGCGGGTTTCTCTAACGTTTCTGTCTTGTCCGGGGAGAGATGTTCCGGAGGATATAACAACAATTTTGTGGTTGCCCCTACCGTTGACGATAAGTTTTCCTGGTGCGGACGAATTGCGATCGCTTATCTGATAAAAGAAAAATTTTTCCCACTGATTTGTTTTCCACCAGGAGTCCGTCATGAATGGTGAACAGGCAGTACCCTGCCACGTCGTTGGAACGGCGGCATTGGCCCAACTGGTTTCGAGAAGATTATCCAGAGTGCTGGTCTTGTCTAGCAAGTTGTCCAAAGATGTTTTTGCGTCTCCAATCGCTGTCTGCGCAGCCAGTTTATTCGTGGGAGTCTCGTTTGCAATGTACTGCTGGAGCAAATAGATGCTTCCGCTTTCTCCGTCTAGCGCCGAGAGCAGTTTTTTTGCGGCGCTATAAGCGGAGCTATTGTTTTCATAGGTGGCGGTGACCCCTTTTCTAGCCACACGAGCCACATCGGAAGCATGATTTTCGGCGATGTCTGCCCAGTAAATTACTGCTTTGGCTGGCTGGCGGAGGGCTTGTCCAGCCGTAATGGTTGAGGGTACGCTCCGGCTGGAGACGGCGAGTGTATTGTTGGCGAACTTCAGGCTCTCAAGAGCGACATTGTCGCCATTGTTGTTCAAGCTCGAGGCAAGTGTGTCAAGAGAGCTAATTGTGGCCAGTGTTGCTAGCTGCAAACTTGTTTGCTCAACCGGTGGATGAGTGGCGGAGAGTGCCAATAGAACTGAGTTTTGAGCATTCGATTTGGCCGTGGTGATTATACTGTTGGCGGTGCTTAGAGTTGTAATCCGGGTACTTGCCTGTTCCAATGCAGAAATCAGCGTTCCGTAGCCTGACTCAGTTGAGGATGACTCTGTCCAGGCATTGAGAATTTGTTGGGAGAGGAAGTTGTATTCCTGTCCATCCTGGGATATCCGATTGTTGTCAATTAATTTTAGTAACTCTTCGGTTATGAGTTGCAATGCTCTGGCGCTGCCTATTGCCCGGTTTACCTGTTCGATATTTTCAGGCTGAGCCTTCGCCTGCTTTGCATCTTCTGCCGCGGTTCCCGAGGTCAGCATACTCGCGTTTAGGACGGTGCTGATTTCGTAATTTGGTGTTGTGCTGTAAGCAAGTAATTTGTTTTGAAAAACGTTGTCTTGTGACTGGAGCGCTCCCAGAGTCAGCGAACTTGGGGCGCTTTGAGCATTGCCGATGCGGGAGTGCAGAACGCTGTTTTGAAGCGCTGCTTCCATTGAGAAAATATCCAGGCCAAGATTGCTCAATGATTTGCTGAAAGCATTCAGTGAGGGAAGTCTGCTTTGGATGGCTGTCGGCAAATTGCCGGCTTGGGCATTGAAGGCGCTGCTGTTTGCGGTTGCTGCAACGATCTCCGAATCAAGCTCTCCAAAGCTGTTTTTGGTGGACAGTGATTTCTCCTGCAAATCTTTTGCTGCAATGTACAAGCCGTCATACAGTGACTTTGCGTAGATTGTCGCGTTGTTTAGCTCGACTAATACGGCAAGCTGGCTGTCTGGTGTCGATGCATTGGCAAGTTGGTCGCGTAGCCTTACGAGAGTCGCATTTGATTTTTTTAATGCCTCATCAGGGCTTTCTGGTTGGGTGAAGGGGAGCCTTCCGAAAAGACTGCCGGTTTGTCCGGCAAAACTTTCGCTGACCAATGGTGCCGGCCACGGGTAGGTGTGTTCGATGTTTTCTGCGCTGGCAGCATGCTGCGCCAAACAGCTTCGTATTTCATTCGCAATGCGTAGTTCGGTTGCCGCCATCAGCTCCTGACGGGTAATTGAGATGATTAAGTCGTCATCTCCCGGGAGATCGCTCGTGCCAATGTAAAAATACTCGTTTCCATCAGCGTTCCTGGGGTCGATGCTTCCTCTGGGGGCGATGATGAGTGCAGCGATTCCATTGCTGGGGGATCCTTCTGGGATATCCAGTTTCAGCGAGGTTTCTGTATCGCTGTTTAAGACTGGAGTGGAGCGATCTCCTCCAAAAAGCGGGGAGAGATGGTATAGAAGCATTGTTCCTGTACTATCTGTGCCCTCCGATAGATCCAGTGATTTCCATGGCAAGAATCCACTGTAACTATCGCAGTCATCGCGGGTCAGCAGTGGGGAAATGCCATCTCCGGAAAGATTCGGGCAGAGCAGGCGCCCAGGCCTTTTCAAATCAGTTACCGCATAGGCAATCAAAGCTTGTTTGGCCAGAATCAGTTGTTGGAGTTGTTTATCTCTTGCCCCTTGAGCACTGGTACGAATGTTTGCCCCTCGGTATAAAGCATAACTGCCTGCCAATACGAGCATTACCAATAAAGCGACAAGCGCAATTCCGGAATGTTTTCTGATGCCCGTCGGAGGGTGTTTCATGGCGATCGGGATGCGGGTTTTACGGTTATCTTGCCATCGCCGAGCAGGCTTTCCTTCTCTCCTGTTTGCGGAAGGAAGGTGTCTCCAACGGGAACTCCGGGTGTCGTAGTGGCGATCGATGGTGTAGGCTCGCCGTTAATCCAGTGTGTGTTTTGTCCGCTACTACGGCGCACCTCGCCGTTGAAGGTTAGTCGACTTTCGCTCAACATGGCACTGGGGGCGATGCTCGCGTTCAGCTGTCTTTGTCTGTCGAGGAAAGCTCTTTGCTGAGGGGTGAAAAAGAGTCGTCCGAGCACATCTCCCTCTGCATTGCTGGTTGTATGCAGAAGACTCAAGAAAACCAGAGAGAGCACGTGAAGCGCGCTTATTTTTTTCCTGTTGAGCGCTTTAAGGTTATCCATTGCAAGTCACATTCTGCATCAAGTTGGGCGGACAACTCTCCACCCTGATTATTTCTTGATGTCGGGTAGAGTTTACAGTTACGCACCAGAACCATCGCGCTTGCTTCCTTTTGGATGCGGGCCAGAAAATTCAGCAGGTCTCCTTCATGCAGGAGACGGAGTCTCAGGCGCATTGGGCTGGCAAAGAAAGCATAGCCCGCCCCATTTACTGTTTCCAGCGGAATCTGTGCGCCAAACTCATAATCCATGCCCGGCAGCCGCATTTCGTGTTGCGTATTGGTGAGCATTTCCATCCAGTCGAGTCTTTTCTCCTCGCCAGTAACCCCCGCATTTTGAAGCTTCTGGAAAATGATGGTTCGCGTCTTAAGTTCCTGCTCTTCAGTGCGAACTTGCAGAAGCTTTTGCTCAGCCTGATTTTTGCTTGAAAGTGCACGGTTTCGAGCTTCTGAGGATTGTTGTTCCTCACTGTTACTCCACCACGCCATGATGATGGCGACACAGGTTAAGGAGGCCATGGTTACCAGCGCTGGACGCAGTTTCCGAAAATCGCCTTTCTGGAACTTCATGGTTCTATTTCCCGCGATACTTCAATCGCGAACTGGCGAGGAGTGCTTTTCCAGTTTTCACTGTCTCCTCCGCGCAATCTGCTTCCTGATTCGAGTTCGAAGGGCTGGCGTTGCACTTGAACTGTACTGGTTTTGTCGTTGCCAAGGAGAGTGACGAAGTGCTCGAATATGGTGAGGATTTCCCGCGGGGTGGCATTTTGCCCGCTGTGGATAAAACCCTTGATGGTTGTAACCTCCTGTGTATTTCTTGAGTGGGTCTGGGTGGCGGGGGCAGAAATAATCTGCCATTCAAGGCTCTCAAGTTGAATAGACGGGACTTCTGACAAGGCCTTGCTTGCTCTCGCAAACGCGGCAGCAGGAAGTAGTTGCTGCTGGTTAAGGTTGTTGTAGCGATTGGTTACCCGTCGTAAGGTCTCATTATCGATGCCTAGCTGTGGGAACGTCGCCGATATTTCCTGATAGCGCCAGTTAAGGTCTGATTCCTTTGATGCCAGTTCCTGCGACTCGATCTTCAAGAGATGTGCCCGATAGATCTCCGCGATTGTAAAAAGTGAGCAGACTAGGAGAGTAATTACTCCAGTTCCAATCAATGCGTGACGAATCCTTTCCAAGTGATGACTGTGTTGGAGGCGCACATCGGCGTACTGAATTTTCGGCGGTGCCGTTGCTAGCAGGTGAAGAAATAAGTGTTCACTGCTGTTGTCGACTATCGGTATTTTTAACCCCAGTTTGCCGGCAGCCGCTTGGCCGTCGATAACTAAAAACTCAAGACTATCCTGATTCTGGATTGCATTCTCCAGAGCACTGGCAGTAAGTGGGTGAACGAGTACGTAGACCGGGATTGTCTCGTCGCGGTTTATCTGGCGTTGTCCAACCAGGTATTGATGAAGCTTTCCTGCCTCGGCAACGAAACTACTGGCGACTCCCGCGATACTGCTGTCAACCAGCGGAGCCATACGAGAGAACAGGGGTAAGCCATCGATAAGATAGCTTTCTCTGATCGAGTGATCTTGTGCTGTTAGCAGGATGCACCGGCCTTTTTCCAATCCCATTTTTTTCAGTAACACGCCCCCGAGTTGGGCAGTGCTGAAAATCCCGGTCAAACGGGTTTCTGTTGTCAGAATGCGGGATAGCCATGGTTCGAAATGGCTGGGATTGGTGAGTGCCGATATCAATAGCCTCTCATTTTTACGCTTGCTCTTTTCGTAGCCAAGAGAAACTGTAGAAGTCAGTGCTGTGCCTGAGAAATGCTGGCCAATTTTTCGGGTGATCAGTGTTTCCCGGTCTTTGCCTCGAACGAAAGGAATCGTCTCCTGAACGTAGCCTTCCTCGGCAACATTGGCAAGGAGCGAATAGGTGCTGGCAGGATGATTTCGGAGGTGTCGAGTAAAACTGTTAAAGCCTTCTTCGTTTTTCTCGAAACTCTCTTCGAGTCGCAACTCTCCGTCACGCCATGTGTAAGCGGAAAGATGATGGGTGTCGAGATAAAGAAGTCTGAAGGAACTCACGTCTTAATCTTGCTGATTACATCGTAAACGGGGCCAATGACGGATAACATGATCCAGCCAAGCAAAGAGCCCATCAGTACAGTCAACATTGGTTCAATTATCGTTTGAGCCTTGCCTACGGACTCCCTGACGTCTCGAGTATAAAAATAGCTAACGTTTAGCAGCGCTTTATCCAGTCCTCCCGTATTTTCTCCAACTCTGAGCATCCGGACGATGAGAGGGGGAAAGATTCCTGCGTCATGAAAGGCGCCTGCTACATTTCGCCCTTCGCGAATTGACTGCTCGACACTTTGCAAGGCTCGCCGAATCATTCGATTGCCGACGATGTGCTGGGTGGCGCGAACCGAATCAAGGATGGGGATTCCTGCTGAATAAAGCATCGCGAATGTGTTGGCAAACCGGGACAATATGATTTTTTTTAGAATGGGGCCGATCAACGGAAATCTCAGTTTGAGTCCATCCATTTGTAATCTGGCCAGTGGATTGCTGCGAAGAGTCGCGATTGCTATAACAGTTACAACTACGGGGGTCAGTAAAAATATATACCAGTAGTTGACCAACAGATCAGACAGAAAAAAAAGCAGCTTGGTGTGTGTTGGTAAGCTTTGCCCCATGTTTTTTACGAAGAGCTTAAGCTGCGGCACCATATAAACCATGAGAAAAACCGTTGCTGAAAGCACAATGGTGGCAACGAAAGCGGGATACATAAGGATTTTTTTTGTTTGAGATGCCAGCTCGTCTTCCCATCTCAGTGATTCAGCGAGGGTATTCAGAATTTCGGCTAGTTTTCCGCTTTCTTCTCCTGCCGCAATCAGGTTGACGAAAACCTGACTGAACACGTCGGGATGGGCTGCCATCCCTTGCGACAGGGTTTGTCCTCCTTCAATCGACTCGATCAACCCGGCGATGACTTCCCTGAATTCTGGGTGTTCAATGGAGTCACGTAGGTCACAAAGCCCCTCAAGAATAGGGACGCCTGCTTGGGCAAGTTGCTCTAGGTGAAAACAGAAATTAATCAACTCGGGGCGGGGAATGCTGCGTTTGCCGAACAGGGTTCGATGCTGAACCGGAGCACCGTTAATCAGGTCCAATTCCATGCGTTTGAGGCGCATTTCAAGATCGACAAGATTGATCGCATCGATCCTGCCGCGGGCTGTTCTTCCGTCTGTGCCAATTGCTTTGTAGTTGAAGAGCATGTTCTACATCCGGTCTGTCAGATCCACGACACGCGCCAATTCTTCCAGCGATGTCGCGCCGCTAAGGACGCGCCTCAAACCGTCTTCAGCCAAGGGCGAGAATCCTTGCAAGAGTGCCCTGCTCCTGATCTCATGGGTAGTGGCGCGGCGCGCAATCAACTCGTCGAGAGTCGGATCAATGCGAAGTAATTCAATGATCGCAATACGCCCCCGGTATCCCTGAAAATCACAGAGAGAACAACCTGTTGCCTTGAACAGGATGGGTCTTTCGCTTTCGATGAGCTTTCCGAACAGGCGGGTCTCATGGCTTTCGGCGTGATATGGACTCTTGCAATGTTCGCATAAACGCCGAACCAGACGCTGTGCGACGATACCGATGATGTTGCCAGCCATGATGTCCGGTAGTACGCCGATGTCGAGTAAGCGGGGAATGGCGCCGAGAGCGGAGTTTGTGTGCAGGGTGGTATATACCTGATGTCCGGTCATGGCAGCTCGGAAAGCCATTTCAGCGGTCTCGTTGTCACGAACCTCGCCAACCAGAATCACGTCAGGGTCTTGACGCATCATCGAGCGAATTCCGTTTGCGAAATCGAGTTTCGCCGTTTCGGAAACAGATGTCTGACGAACAAGCGCCATCGGGTATTCGACGGGGTCTTCGAGGGTCATGATATGAATGCCCTCGGAATTGATGTGGTTGAGTACCGAATACAGCGTTGTTGTTTTTCCGCTTCCGGTCGGCCCGGTAACCAGAATAATTCCCTCTGGTCTCGCGATCATCAGCTTCAACTGGTGCAGGTGTTCGTCACCAAGTCCTAACTCTTCAAGAGGAACAATGCCCTTCTGTCTGTCCAGAATCCGGAGGACGATGTTCTCCCCATGTATGGTGGGTTGGCTCGCAACCCGAAAATCTACGGCACGTCCTGAGACCGAGAGACCGATTCTGCCATCCTGTGGGGCACGCATTTCGGCGATGTTCATGCCTGAAAGTACCTTGATGCGAACAGTCATCGCCGGCCAGTATGATTTGTGGAGTGCTCGTATTTGGCGCAACATTCCATCGATGCGATAGCGGATACGAAGGAAGTTTGCTTCGGGTTCGAAGTGGATATCCGATGCGCCTCGTTTGACGGCATCGGTCAGTATCGAGTCGATAAGCCTGACGACAGGCTGGCTGTACTCGTTGTCTGTCGACGACAAACTTTTCCAGTCGACTTCTCCTGTCTCTATTTCATGCAGGATGCCGTCGATTGAAAGTTCGTAGCCGTAATATTGATCGATTGCGCGGTCAATCTCCGATTCGCCAGCAAGAAAGGTTTCGATTTCTACGTTTTCATCGATCAGGCTGCGGACTCGATCTAGTCCAACGATATCGTTGGTGTCCGAAATGGCTATTGTGAGTCGATGATTGGGGAGGTCAAAATCGAGCGGTAGCAGGCGGTATCGCTTTGCCAAGTCTCTTGGGACGATCTTCAGTGCTTGTGGATCAATTACTGCATGCGCCAAGTCAACACTCTGTTTTCCGAGATTTTCCGAGAGTGCTTGCCTCAAGGTGGCTTCCGATACAAAGCCGAGAGAAACAAGAAGTTTGCCAATTGGCTGATTGAGCTTCATTTGCTCAAGCAGCGCAATGCGCAACTGATCTTCCGAGAGGATGCCCTCGGAAATCAGTATCTGCCCAAGGGGCCTGCGTTGGACATGTGAGGTGCTCATGTCGAGTCCGTCATTTTGGTTCAGGAGAGAGAGCGGCTAGGCGTTTCCTCGCCTGTTCGGCATTGAAGGCGGCCGGTCGGCGTGCTGACATTTCCAGAGCGAGGCGATAATGCTGGGCGGCGGCAGTTGGTTGTCTAATATGATCAAGGCTGATGGCCAAGTTGAAAAGATAGTCCGGATTGTCTCCCTCTGCGGCAACTGCATTGAAATAGGCTTGTTGTGCTTCAATCCAGCGGTTTTGACGCGCTAGTACGTTGCCTAATGCGAAATTCAGTGCGGCTGAATCGGGTTGTCTGTCGATAAGCATTTTTAAACGACTTTCTGCGTTCTGACTGTCGCTATCAGCCGAAGTGCCACTCAACAGAGCAGCTTGAACCGCAGTATCGGCAGGATTCGCAACCCAGGCCTGTTGATAGAGACGTTCTGCTTCCGAGGGGCGGCGCTGGCGATGGGCAATTGCGGCCAGAGCCAGTAGCGCATCAGTATTGTTTGGGTCACGCTGAAGAGTCTGTTCGAAGCTCTCTTTTGCCAATTCAATTTGATTCTGTAGGAGATGCGCTTGCCCGAGAGTCAGCCCGGGGTCCGTCTCTGGGTTGGTACGTGTCAGTCGGACCTGATCGGCTGGTTGCTCGAAATTGTCTGCTGATGATTGGTGGGGGCTTCTGTTGTCGCGAGTGGGAGTAAAAAGAGAAGATTCTTTCGGGAATGTGAGGGAAGGTTGGTCAATCGTAATGTCTATATTCGCTTGTTTCTCTGCAACAGGTGCTATTTTTCGTTCTGGGAGTGTGTGGGAGGGGGGGGGGGGGGCAATAGGTTTCGCTAAGGAAATGGAATTTATAGACTTGAGTTGGAACCAGAAATAGCCGCCGATCATGGCGCTCAACGCGAAAACGATGCCGACACCAATCGATACTCGGTATTTTCTAGATGACGTCTGACCCTGTTTGACGGTGAAGATATTGCGTATTGCGTCGAGATCTTTTTCTGGAATCGATGGTTTTCGGTTCGGCAAACAATGAGTCGTGGGGTTGGCCGTTTCAGCGAGATCTGCGTCTACGGCCTCCAGATGGGCCGCCAGATCAGGTAGCGGACCGTCGTTACGTGGAATATGGATCTCATCGATGGGCCGCAGGGAGAGATTCCCCGGGACGGAGTCTGTTGCGTCCTCCCTTTGAGAGTGAGTGGCTGACTTGGCCTCTTGCTTAGTTTCTTCTGCTCGTTTCAGAGCATCCATCAAGAGGCTCATGTCGGTCCTCAGCGATTAGGTGCGACATTGAAGGGTTCGGCCTCCTTTGGGGGGCTGAAAAAGCTTTCGCTGGGCAGAAAGCGGCGCATGCCCGCATAGTCACCCTCCAGACTGGCATCTTTGATGACAACAGGCCGTAAGAAGATTACAAGTTCGGTTTTGCGTGCCTGGTTATTCCGGTTGTTAACAACCTCGCCGACAACGGGCAATTGTCCAATGATCGGGACTCTTTGGGTTTGGTAGTCAATCTTGTCTTCCATCAGCCCTCCCAGAATGGCGATATTCCCGCTGCCTACACGCATTACAGACTCTATCTCGCGTGTTCTTATGACCGGTACGAGATTGTTTATATCGTTTTTCTTTAGATCGGGATTCGGATCAGAGACCTCTCTTGCAACACTCGTAATGGTTGGTCTGACATTCAGTATGATGGTGTCGCTGTCACTGATTTGCGGCGTGACGCTGACGACCAGTCCCACCGAAACTGACTGGGGGGTCGTTGTATAAGTTGTGTTTGTTCCAACATTGGCGGTTGTGGTTGTGTCCGCCTTGACGTTGAAATATACGTAGTTTTCCACGACCTTGAGTAGCGCAGACTGATTGTTTAATACGGAAATTCGCGGGCTGGAAAGAACCTTGACCGTGCCAAAAGTGTCGAGCAATGTGATTAATGCGTCAGGGTCTCCGCCTCGCGTGTATTGGAGGTTGTACGCATTTTTGGTTAGGGCGTCGCCGATGAAACTTAGTGCTCCTCCGCGGCTAAGTTGTTTCCAGTTGATTCCCTGTTGATAGCCGTCATTAAGTGCCACCTCAACAATAGTTGCCTCAATCAAAACCTGGCGGCGGGATGCGTTTACTACCCGGTCGATGAATTCCTGAATTTTTTCATGCTGGCGTTGGGTTGCTCTCACTGTTACCACGCCGCTCTCAGCGTTAATAATGACGGAGGCCGCTTCTCTAAAAGTGTTCCTCCGGACGATTGAGTTGCCACTGCTCTGACTTGCTGAACTCGGTGTCTGGATGGTTTGCAAGGCACTGGCGATTGCTTGGGCAGCACGTTGTCCGCTGTTTTGAGGTGCTAATGCGGCAGTGCCAGTAGCGCTCTGTGAATTGTTTTGCTCGACGAGCGTTTCGCTGGAGCCTTCTGGGAACACTTTGTCAGTTTCTCGAAGGATGTCCTTGATGTTTTTTTCCAGCGATTCCCAAAAATGATTTTTTGAGGAGCTTTCGATTCGGGTATTTGAAACATTGCCGTTTCCGGAACCAGCGGGGGCATTCCCTTCAATGGTGCCTGTGGCTATTTGTGTGTTGGTTGATACGGTGCCGTTGACGTTACGCGCCATATTTACGTAATCGACCTTGTAGTGCTTGAGGAAAGGACTGTCGGGCATTACGGAAAGATTTGGTCCGTCGAGTTCGAAGCGCATGTCGACCTGTTTCGCAATTCGGGTTAACAATTGCGGCAATGTCTGGTCAATCGCATTCAGGGAGACTGTTCCGACAATACCCGGATGAATGTCAACGTTTACTTTGGCATCGCGCGCCAGAGCAAAAAGCAGATCACGAACCTGAACATTGTTTACCACGACACTGTAAGTTTCTGCCTTGAGTGCTGCTTTTGGGGTGGGCAGAGCCAAGGTGTGCTGCACAGGAGCAGGGATGTCACCACGTGCGGACGGGGCTGCACTCTCAGTGCTCAGGTGGCCTCTGAGTGGCTCGCGTGGAACAGGCGCGGAGCAGGATACAAGCCCCGTAAAGAGCAGTGTCACGACAAAGAAACTAACTTTCATCGCCCGCAAATCCCTTGTGCAGGTGGATCATGGATAACGTTCTACGGGCTTGATCCTAGCATGTTAATTGATGAGCGGTGGGGCTTGTTCAAAGAGATTCAACGCAATCTGCTGACTTGTCGCGGAAAAGGTTGAGCAGCCTTGATTGACTCCGGGAGCGTTAGCATTGCCTCGGCAGCAGCCTCGCGGGTGGGGTAGCTCCCATAAATCACGCCAACCCGATCTCTTCCCGAGAGACTGGAGCGATAGGCGCGAATCTCTTCGGGATTAAGGTATTCAGTGGCCTTGGCCAGAAAGCCCTCAATCTCGCCCGTGTGTTGTGCATCGGTAGCAAGCAGTTGAATGAAGTAGTTTCGTTGGGGGGCTGTTTCAATCCATTCCTCGAACTGATCGAAATATTTTCGAGTTAATGGCCCGAAACGAATTTTCGTTGGTGTTTCGCCTGTGGCGGGAGACAGGGTGGGGGCCAAGGGGAGAGACGGCTTGATTGCGGGGGGGGGGGATTCCGAGGGACGCCATTTGTCAGGGAAGTTGAGGCCTGTTGCGAGATAAACAAGCACCATCGCAGAGATGCCCCCGAGCATTACCCACAGGATGGGCGTAAGTCTCGTTGTCTGTTTGGGGTGAAGAGGAGAAAATTGGGCGTCATCAGCAGCGGCTTTGACTTCGGTGCGGTTCACTTGGTGGTTTCCTTTTGAATAGGCTGCGAGCATCGATTTGTCAGCGAGGATGTTGATCCTGCGGGACAGCCCGGCCGATTCGTTGGCAATCAGTTTTACAGCTTCATTGGTAAATGGGTTTGGTCCACAGTATCCGGCTTTTCGCAACCGGAATTCGATATAGACCGCGACTTCCTCTGCTTTGAGCGGCGATAGGCTGAAATGTTGTGTGACACGCTCCCGGAGTTGGCGCATGTCCGCTGAGGAAAGCCTTTCGTCCAGCTCCGGCTGTGCGAAAAGAGCGATCTGAAGCAGCTTGTTTGCTTTTGACTCAAGGTTGGAGAGCAGGCGGATTTCTTCGAGGGATTCAACCGGCATCGCATGAGCTTCGTCAATCAAGATGACCACACGTTTGCCAGAGGCATAGCGTTGGATCAATTCGTCCTGAAGGGCTCGAGTGAGAGAGTGCGTTGCCTTTCCATCAGCCGGGATGCCCAGTTCGTCGGCAATGGCGCCCAGGATTTCGTGGCGGGACAAGGACGGGTTGGCCAAGTAAAGCGTTTCGACATTTTCAGGCAGTCGTTCAAGAAGCATACGGCAAAGCATGGTTTTGCCGCTGCCCACTTCTCCTGTGACGATGACGATTCCTTCATCTTGGGTGATCGCATAAATCAGTGCATCGAGAGTTGGCCCACGGTTTGCACCTGAGAAGAAAAAATCCGTGTGCGGAGTAATCCGGAAGGGTGGTTCGCGCAACCCGAAATGCTTGAGATAAAGGCTCATTTGCGATCCCAGCTTTCCATACGGTTATAAAGTGTGGTGCGGTTGATACCGAGGCGTCTTGCAGCCTGACTAAGATTTCCGGCACAGAGTTGTACCGCTGCTTCGATATAGCTGCGTTCCCAGAGGGCCAGGATACTGTCCAGATTCAGTTGGCCAGCTGAATCAAGATGGCTTATGGCTGATCGGCGGGCTTGGTCAAGGTTTTCAGGGAGGGGCATGTGACTCGAGTCACTTGACTCGCGGGTGTCTGTCGAATCGAACTCGGCGAGCAATTGCTCGGAAGATACGGTTTGTCCTGAATGGTGGGCCGTAAGCCTGATTACGATGTTACGCAATTCCCGAGTATTGCCCGGAAACGAGTATTTCAGCCATAAGCGTTGCGCATCCGCCGTCAATGAGAAAGGAGCGGAGCGGGATTGTTCTGCGTAGAATTTTTTGAAATGTTCGAGAAGTTTGATGCGATCCTCGCCCATTTCTCTCAACGAGGGAACTGTTACGGTAAATACCGAAAGGCGGTGAAAAAGATCAGCGCGAAAATGGCCGTTACGAACTTCCTGTTTAAGGTCTCGATTGGTTGCGGTAATGATTCGAGCTTGGGATACCCGGGTTTGGGTTTCCCCGACTCGCTGATATTCGCCATTTTCGAGAACTCTGAGTAATTTTGGCTGTAGTTCGAGCGGAAGTTCGCCAATTTCATCAAGAAAAAGTGTGCCGCAGCCGGCTTCCTCGAAATATCCTGATTTCGCGGTGTTGGCTCCGGTAAAGGCTCCCTTTGCATAACCAAATAGGGTTGGTTCGAGCAATGTTGGCGAAATTGCTGCGCAGTTGATGGCGAGAAATGGCGCATTGCGGCGTTCCGTAAGTTGATGCAGATAGTGGCTGGCGACGATATCTTTCCCGCAGCCGGACTCTCCCACGATTAGGACGGGAAAAGCGAGTTTGGCGTATTGGCCGAGTTGAAGCAGGAGGCGCTGCAAAGCAGGGCTTTCGCCGATTAGCCCGGTTGGCTGAATATTTTGCGGATTTTGGGTGAAACTGAGCGCCTGTTTGAGTAGTGCAGTAAGGTGCCCGGGATCGCAGGGTTTTTCAATGAATTCGACGGCGCCAAGCGTTCTTGCGTGGCGTGCGTTGTTTCGGTCGTTCTGTCCGGAGAGCACCAGGATTTTCAAGGCCGGGCAAATGTTCTGCAATTCGCCGATCAATGCGAAGCCTTCGTCCGGGCGGTGAGGATAGGGAGGGAGCCCAAGGTCGACCAGCGCCAATTCCGGATGTCGTCTCAGTTCCCCAATCAGCGCCAGAGCATGTGGCCTGGAATCGCTGATTACGACATCAAAATCTTTTGCCAAGGCAAATCCGAGTGACTCACTGATAAGCGAGTCATCATCCACGATCAGCAGGAGTGGCTTGGCTGCTTGCAAAAAGATTCATTCCGGATGAAATTTTCCTTGATTATAGCCTTGCCAGTCCGACGAGGTTGCTTCCTACTCTGCTAAAATCGCCCGACTTTTCAGTTAGGGAATATTCTTTTGTCAAACGACGTGTTGGTCGATATTGAAGACCTACAATTCAACTATGACGGTCGTCCTGTCTTGCAGGGAATCAATATGCAGATTCCGCGTGGCAAGGTGGTGGCCATCATGGGGGGGTCGGGATGTGGCAAGACAACACTGCTGCAATGCATCGGCGGTCAGTTGCGCCCCACCGGCGGGCGCGTTCGTCTGGAGCAGCATCAGGTATGCGCCATGTCGCATGACGAGCTATATCGTCTGCGTCGCAAGATGGGCATGCTCTTTCAGTTTGGAGCACTGTTTACTGACATGACGGTGTTTGAAAATGTTGCGTTCCCGCTGCGGGAGCATACAGACTTGTCGGAAGAAATGGTCAGGGACCTCGTTTTGATGAAGCTGGAGGCAGTTGGCTTGCGCGGTGCTGGCCAGTTGATGCCCGGAGCACTATCCGGAGGTATGGCGCGGCGTGTGGCATTGGCGCGGGCGGTGGCACTTGACCCCATGTTGATGATGTATGACGAGCCTTTTACCGGACTTGATCCGATTGCGCTTGGGGTTATCGGTCAGCTCATCCGCAAGCTGAATGACGCCCTGGGGGCAACTTCGATCATGGTGACCCATGATGTGCAGGAGTCTCTGCAGATTGTCGATTACATTTATTTTCTGAATGGCGGCCGCGTCGTTGCCGAGGGAACTCCTGAGCAGATACGTGCATCTGCCGACCCTTTCGTGCATCAGTTTGTTCATGCAGAAGTCGATGGGCCGGTACATTTCGATTACCCGGCGCCGACCCCGCGACAGGATTTTCTTGGCGGGGGGCGGCATGCCTAGTCCCGCTGAACTTCTTCGCAAACTCGGGCACTCCACCGTCGAGCGAGTTTGGCGACTGGGATTTGCAACTCGTTTCCTGTTTGCTGTTCTCAAGTATTCTGGTGCCTCATTCAGGCGACTCCCGCTGACTTTGCGCGAAATCTACTTTAGTGGTGTGTTGTCGCTGTTGATCATTCTGGTTTCCGGGTTGTTTGTTGGACTGGTGCTTGGGCTCCAGGGGTACGAGACGCTGCAGCGTTACGGTTCGACCGAAGCATTGGGAATTCTGGTTGCGCTGTCTCTGACGCGCGAACTTGGTCCAGTGGTGGCAGGTTTGTTGTTTGCCTCGCGCGCCGGTTCATCTGTTACAGCGGAAATTGGCCTGATGAAAGCTACTGAGCAACTTAAGGCTATGGACATGATGGCGGTAAATCCGATTGCTCGGGTAGTCGCACCGCGATTCTGGGGCGGAGTAATTTCGATGCCCTTGCTGGCGGCACTGTTTTCAGCGATGGGTGTGTTAGGTGGCTGGTTGATCGGTGTGGTGTTCATCGGTGTTGACGATGGCGCGTTCTGGTCGCAGATGCAGGCGGGTGTCGATTTTCGTTATGACATCGTAAACGGTGTCATCAAGAGTTTTGTGTTCGGCGTCGCGGTTTCGCTGATTGCCGTTTTCGAAGGCTACGATTCCGTGCCGACGGCAGAAGGAGTCTCGCGGGCGATTACTCGTACTGTTGTGACTTCTGCGCTGACTATTCTGGCGCTGGATTTTGTTCTGACTTCGTTCATGTTCCGGGGAACTTCATGAACCGTACTGTTCTTGACTTGTGGGTCGGCTTTTTCGTGGCGATTGGTATCGCCGCGGTGTTGTTTTTGGCACTTAAAGTCGGCAATCTTTCGTCAGCTCACCTTTCCGAAACATACGCGCTTCAGGCTAAGTTTGATAATATCGGAGGCTTGAAAGTGCGTGGGCCGGTGAAGAGTGCCGGAGTGGTGGTGGGACGAATTGTCGACATCAAGTTCGATCCGGCTACTTACGAGGCGGTCGTGACGATGAATATAGACGGTCGTTACCAATTCCCGAAGGATACTTTCGCTTCGATCTATACCGCTGGCTTGCTGGGCGAGCAGTATGTCGGATTCGATGTCGGTGGTGACGAAAAAATGTTGAAGCCGGGTGATACGATCAGCAAGACTCAATCGGCGGTTGTGCTTGAAAAACTGATTAGCCAGTTTCTTTTCAACAAGGCAGCAGACGGACAGGATACGAAATGATGGGGATGGTCATGAATTCGGGAATCGGCTTTGCGCGCAAGCTGTTGGCTTGGGGCGGTCTGGCCCTCGTTTTTTCGGGCGCAGCCGCTGCGGAAGGCAACCCGAGAGACCCCTATGAAGGTTTTAACCGTACGATGTTCTCGGTGAATGAGGCAGTTGACAAGTATGCTGCCAAGCCGGTGGCTCAGGCCTACGACAAGGCTGTTCCGCTTCCAGTCAAGGCCAGTGTCGGCAATTTCTTTGGCAATGCGGGCGATCTCTGGATTGGTGCAAACAGTGCGATGCAGGGCAAGGTGTCGGACGCCGGTGTTGATATCGGTCGTCTGCTGATTAACTCCACTGTTGGTATTTTTGGCCTTTTCGATGTTGCCAGCGAACTCGGTCTGGACAAGCATGACGAGGATTTCGGACAGACCGTTGCAGTATGGGGCGTCGGAGACGGCGGTTACGTTTTCTTGCCCATCATTGGTCCGCGTACCTTGCGCGATACCGCCGGGTGGGCGGTGGATTCAGCGGTCGATCCGATCTGGCGTACGTCGCCGGTTTCTGCGCGCAATAGCGCCGTGACGGTTCGTTTTGTCGATATCCGTGCCGGCTTGTTGCCGTCGGACAAAGTCATTGAAGAGGCTGCGCTCGATAAGTACGCATACATTCGCGATGGTTATCTGCAACGTCGACGCAGTCAGATTTTCGACGGCCGCGCCCCGCGTTTGGCTGACTGATTTCCAACCGTGTATTCAATGATGAAAAAGCTATTTGTTTCGATTTTTGCCGTTTGTTTTGCGACGGCGGTTTTTGCTCAGGAAGCGCCGGACGCTCTGGTTAAACAGGTGACGGATGAAGTTCTTGATATTGTTCGCAAGGACAAGGATATCCAGAACGGCAACACTCAAAAGGTCATCGACCTGGTCGACAAGAAGGTGCTGCCCCATTTCAATTTCCAGCATATGTCGGCCTTGGCTTTGGGCAAGGACTGGAAAAGGGCCAATGCCCAGCAGCAGCAGCAATTGGTCCACGAGTTCAAGACCTTGCTGGTGCGCACTTATGCCAATGCGCTGACCGGCTACAAGAACCAGAAGATTGTTTTCAAGCCCTTCAAAATGGCTCCGGCCGAGACGGATGTGCTGGTTCGCACCGAGGTGTTGCAGCCAGGAAGCAAGCCGGTTCAGCTCGATTACAGTCTCGAAAAGCTCGACAACGGCTGGAAGGTTTATGACGTCTCGGTCGCCGGCATCAGTCTCGTGACCAACTATCGTGACCAGTTTTCCCAGGAAGTTCGCAATGGCGGCATCGACGGACTGATCAGTACGCTTGTAGCCAAGAACAAGTCGCTGGAAAACAATCTGGCCAAAGTGGACAAGAAGTGATTGTTGCGGAAGCTGGGCGCCTGATGGTTCGGGTGCCGCTCACCATCGTCAATGCGCGCGGCCTGCTCGATGCAGGCCGTTCTGCTTTGCAGCCAGGCGAGCAGATTTTCGATTTCTCTCAGGCTGGGGCAGCAGACTCATCGGCGCTGGCTGTGATGTTCGGCTGGTTGCGTGTGGCTGAAATGTCACGGTCAACCGTAAAATTTGCCAATATTCCGGCGGGTGTATTGTCGTTGGCCGAACTGTACGGCGTTAGCGACCTGCTGCCGCTTGCCTGAACGCGGCCGATATGGTCTCCGCGGTTTCCATCGTTGACGTCGTCAAGAATTTTGGCTCGCTCAAAGCCCTGGCAGGTGTTTCCCTGGAAATTGGACAGGGTGAGTTTTTCGGGCTGCTGGGCCCGAATGGCGCCGGCAAGACCACACTGATTTCGTCCCTGGCAGGTTTGGTCAGGCCGGATTCGGGTTGCCTGAAAGTGCTTGGGCATGACGTGGTGAGCGACTATCGGCAGGCGCGTCGGTTGCTTGGGGTTGTGCCACAGGAACTGGTTTTCGATCCGTTTTTCAATGTGCGGGAAACCTTGCGCATTCAGTCAGGCTATTTTGGCATTCGAAAAAACGACGACTGGATCGACGAGGTTCTTGAAAACCTTGATCTCACGAGTAAAGCCAACGTTAACATGCGCCGCCTGTCGGGAGGCATGAAGCGACGGGTGCTGGTCGCACAGGCGTTGGTGCACAAGCCTCCGGTGATCGTGCTCGACGAGCCGACGGCCGGTGTCGATGTCGAGTTACGGCAGGGTTTGTGGCAGTTTGTGCGGCGATTGAACGGTGAAGGCCATACCATCATTCTGACCACGCATTATCTGGAAGAGGCAGAGATGCTGTGCGGGCGGATCGCACTGATGAAGCAGGGGCGGGTCATCGCGCTCGATACCACCGCAAACCTGATGGCAGCCCATCCGGGCGCCTCGCTGGAAGAAGTTTTTGTCCGGACGATGAATCAATGATCGGATTCTGGACACTCTTTCGCAAGGAGCTGTTGCGCTTCTGGAAGGTTGGCTTCCAGACCGTTGCTGCGCCGGTGATGACGGCACTGCTCTATCTGCTGATTTTCGGCCACGTGCTTGATGATCATGTGCAGGTTCATGGTATGCGTTACACCAGCTTCCTGATTCCCGGGCTGGTCATGATGCAGGTCTTGCAGAATGCCTTTGCGAATTCATCGTCCAGCCTGATTCAGGCCAAGGTGACTGGCTCCATTGTGTTCGTGCTGCTACCGCCGATTCCTTATGGCAGCTTCTTTGCCGCCTATGCCTTGGCTGCGATGACGCGAGGCATCATGGTCGGTGTTGGCGTTCTGCTGGCAACCGTGTGGTTTGCCGAGTTGAAGGTGGTCGCGCCGCTCTGGATCATGGCTTTTGCCGTGCTTGGCGGAGCGCTTTTCGGCGCACTTGGCATGATTGCCGGTATCTGGTCGGAAAAATTCGATCAACTCGCGGCGTTCCAGAACTTTCTGATCATGCCGCTGACCATGCTTTCCGGCGTCTTCTACTCGATTTACACATTGCCCACGTTCTGGCAGCGCCTGTCGCATTACAATCCCGTCTTTTACATGATTGACGGCTTTCGTTATGGCTTCTTCGGGGTTTCCGATGTCGCACCCGAAGTCAGTCTGGGCGTCGTTTTTGCCTGCTTTGCCGCAATCACACTGCTGACGCTGAATCTTCTCAAGCGCGGCTGGAAACTCAGAGCCTGAACCCATGCACCCCGACCAGATCAAAGAACTCATACTCGCCGGCATGACCTGCGAACATCTCGCCCTTGACGGCGATGGACAGCATTTCGAGGCCCTCGTGGTCAGTGCCGAATTTGCCGGCATGAATCGCGTCCAGCGTCAGCAACGGGTTTATCAGACTCTCAAGGAAAAGCTGGCGACCGGGGAACTGCACGCCCTTTCCTTCAAAACCCTGACCCCGGAAGAATGGAGCGCACAGCGTGGATAAGTTGTTGATTCAAGGCGGTAATGCCCTCTCGGGTGAAATCGCCATTTCTGGCGCCAAGAATGCGGCGTTGCCGATCCTGTGTGCCGCATTGCTGACGTCCGAGCCGGTGCATTTCACCAACGTGCCGCATCTCAACGACATCGCCACGATGTTGCGACTGTTGGGTGACATGGGGGTTGGGGTGACGCTGGATGGCATCGATGGTCTGGTCCTGAACGGTGGTGGGCTAAACAATCCGGTGGCTTCGTACGAAATGGTCAAGACCATGCGCGCTTCCATTCTTGTCCTCGGGCCGCTGGTTGCTCGCTGCGGCGAAGCGCGGGTGTCGCTGCCCGGCGGTTGCGCCATCGGTGCCCGGCCGGTCGATCAGCACATCAAGGGCTTGCAGGCCATGGGGGCCGAAATCAGCGTCGAGCAGGGGTATGTCCATGCCAAGGCTGCACGCCTCAAGGGGGCGCGTATCTGCACCGACATGGTGACGGTGACCGGCACCGAGAACCTGATGATGGCCGCCTGTCTGGCCGAGGGCGAAACGATTATTGAAAACGCGGCCCGCGAACCGGAAGTGGTCGATCTGGCCAATTGTCTGGTCAGCATGGGGGCGCGTATTTCCGGCGCCGGAACCGATGTCATTCGTATTCAGGGCGTCGAAAAACTGCATGGGGCCACGCATGCCATCATGCCCGACCGCATTGAAACCGGGACTTATCTGTGTGCAGCGGCAGCTACCGGCGGCAATATCCGCCTGCTGAAAACTTCTGCCGCCTACCTCGATACCGTGGTCGACAAGCTGATGGACGCCGGCTGTGAAATCACGGTCGAGCGCGACGCCATCCGCCTTGTCGCGCCGCAGCGTCTCAAGGCGGTCAGTCTGCGTACGGCGCCGTACCCGGCTTTCCCCACGGACATGCAGGCCCAGTTCATGGCCATCAACTGCGTGGCTGATGGTGTCGCGACGATTCGTGAAACCATTTTCGAAAACCGCTTCATGCACGTCAGCGAATTGATGCGCCTGGGGGCGGACATCCAGATCGAGGGCAACAACGCCATCGTGCGCGGGGTGGCTCGCCTGGAAGGCGCTACCGTCATGGCCACCGATCTGCGTGCCTCGGCCTCGCTGGTCATCGCCGGTCTGGTGGCGCAGGGCGAAACCCTGATCGATCGCATCTACCATCTGGATCGTGGCTACGAGCGGATCGAGGAAAAGCTCGCCAGGCTTGGAGCGAGTGTCAAACGCGTTCATTGAGCCACTTTCCGGCTTGGCAAAATACGGCCTTTTTTCCGGTTGACCGCAGAAAAGGCCGAAAAAAGCCAAAAAAGGCTTTGCAATCCGGCGGCACTGCCCCATACTCCGGGCTTCGGGATTTCCAGGCAGTGTGTTGTTCCTGCACCGTAATCGGTTTGTCAGCTCCTCGGTCTTG
>CAZOWA010000031.1:0-35930 GCA_964583695.1 uncultured Dechloromonas sp. | reverse complement strand
GCGACGGCCTCGACGTCCTCGCCGAAGCCGGCGCCAAGGCGGTCATCCAGCCGGGCGGCTCGATGCGTGACGAAGAAGTCATCGCGGCGGCCGACGAACACGGCATCGCCATGGTGTTCACCGGCGCAAGGCATTTCCGACACTAAGCAGAGAACAAGTCATTCCCGCTCCGGCGGGAATGACGAAACCCAAACCAACAGAAAATCAAGAGAAGAGATCAGCCATGAAACTACTGGTCATCGGTTCCGGCGGCCGCGAGCACGCCATGGCCTGGCGCCTGGCGCAGACACCCGGCCTGCAGAAGGTCTATGTCGCCCCTGGCAATGCCGGCACGGCGCGCGAGCATGAACTGGAGAACGTGAACATCACCGATCCGGTGGCGCTCGCCGATTTCGCCGAGCAGAACGGCATCCACCTCACCGTCGTCGGCCCGGAAGCGCCGCTGGCGGCCGGCGTAGTCAATGTCTTCCGCACCCGCGGCCTGAAGATCTTCGGGCCGACCAAGGAAGCCGCCCAGCTCGAATCCTCCAAGGATTTCGCCAAGCGTTTCATGGCCCGCCACAACATCCCGACCGCCGGCTTCGAGACCTTCTCCGATGTCGCCGCCGCGCACGCCTATGTGGACAAGCAGGGCGCACCGATCGTCATCAAGGCTGACGGCCTCGCCGCCGGCAAGGGCGTCGTCGTCGCCATGAGCCTGGAAGAGGCGCACGCCGCGATCGACGACATGCTCTCCGGCAACAAGCTCGGCGATGCCGGCGCCCGCGTCGTCATCGAGGACTTCCTCGACGGCGAGGAAGCCAGTTTCATCGTCATGGTCGACGGCAAGAACGTCCTCGCGCTGGCCTCCAGCCAGGACCACAAGCGCATCTTCGACGGCGATCAAGGCCCGAACACCGGCGGCATGGGTGCCTACTCCCCGGCCCCCTGCGTCACCCCGGAAATCCACGCCAAGGCGATGCGCGAGATCATCCTGCCGACGGTGCGCGGCATGGCCGCCGACGGCATCCCCTTCACCGGCTTCCTCTACGCCGGCCTGATGATTGGCAAGGACGGCTCGCTGAAGACCCTGGAATTCAACTGCCGCATGGGCGACCCGGAAACCCAGCCGATCCTGATGCGCCTGAAGTCCGACTTCGTCAAATTGCTGGAACACGGCATTGACGGCACGCTGGATCAGGTCGAGGCCGAATGGGATCGTCGCGTGGCACTCGGCGTCGTGCTAGCTGCCGCAAACTACCCGGACACCCCGCGCAAGGACGATGTCATTCAAGGCTTACCGAACGGCAACAGCTTCGGCGAGGACGCCCACGTTTTCCATGCGGGCACCGCAGAAGCCGACGGCAAGGTCGTCACCAGCGGCGGCCGCGTGCTGTGCGTCACGGCGCTTGGCGAAAATGTCAAACTGGCACAGAAACTTGCTTACGAATCTGCTGTCCAGATCAGCTTCGACGGCATGCAATTCCGCAAGGACATCGGCTACCGCGCGATCAGCCGTTAAGCAAAACAACCGATCAAAAGGGCGGCTCATTGTTCTAAATGAGCCGCCTTTTTTTACCCCGGAGATTTATGGACACCACCCAACTCAAGGCTTTCTTCACCAGCCTGCAAAGCCGCATCGTCGGCGAACTCGAGGCCTTCGACGGCCAGGCTTTCCGCACCGATAGCTGGACGCGACCGGAAGGCGGCGGCGGCATCTCCCGCCTGATCGAGGAAGGCAATTTCTTCGAACGTGGCGGGGTCAATTTCTCACATGTCACCGGCACCTCGCTACCGGCTTCGGCAACTGCTGTCCGCCCGCAACTGGCTGGTCGCGCCTGGGAGGCGATGGGCGTGTCGCTTGTCCTGCACCCGCGCAATCCCTACTGCCCGACAGCCCACATGAATGTGCGCTGTTTCGTCGCCAGCAAGGAAGGCGAGGAGGACGTCTGGTGGTTCGGCGGCGGCATGGATCTGACGCCTTACTACGGTCAACGCGAAGATGTGGTGCATTTTCACCAGACCTGCCAGGATGCGCTGGCACCGTTCGGTGAAGAGGTTTATCCGAAATACAAGCAATGGTGCGACGAGTATTTCTTCCTCAAGCACCGCAACGAGCCGCGCGGTGTCGGCGGGGTATTTTTCGACGACCTGAATGAGGGCAGCTTTGAACGCTGCTTCAACCTCACCCAGTCCGTCGGTAACGCGTTCACCAAAGCTTATCTGCCAGTGCTGGCCAAGCGCCGCAACACCTCTTATGGCGAACGCGAACGCGATTTCCAGGCTTACCGGCGCGGACGTTACGTCGAGTTCAATCTGGTCTGGGACCGCGGCACGCTGTTCGGCCTGCAGTCGGGCGGCCGCACCGAATCCATCCTGATGTCGATGCCCCCCATCGTGAAATGGCGTTACGACTGGCAGCCGAAAGCCGGCTCGCCGGAGGCCGAACTCTACGAGGTTTTCCTGAAGCCTCGGGACTGGGTCTGAAGCCTTACTTGAGCTTGCCTCTGACCACCCGGACACGTTCCGGGTTTTTTACCGCCAGATTGCCACCGCCACCTTCCAGATTGCCGCAAGCGCAGGCTGCCTTGATATGCGGGACGGAGTTCACCACCACCGAGCAATCGAGGCATTCATAGTAAAGATCGCCGCCGCTGGGTAGGGCACCGGGCTCCGGCGCCGGGTCGAGCGGGTAAAAATTATAGATTTTGCGCATGTCGATGTTCAGCATTTTCCCCGCTCCGTCTTCTTCCCGACCTAACGCCCGTTGAATCGGGTGCTGGCCCGGTAATGTTGATTGGCTTCCTCTGCACGATCCAGTTGATCGAGCAGATGAGCCAGCTCAAGATGCGCCTCTTGCGTCGGCTCGACCGACAACGAGGCTTCGAGATAGCTTTGCGCCTTGCCCCACAAGCGCTGCCGCAGACACATGCGGCCCAGTGCTATGAGCAGGCGGGCATCGTACGGATGCTGGCGCAGCCAGGCCTCGGCCTTGGCAATGCGGGCAGTCAGGCCGTCATTGCCCAGACAACCGTAAATTGCCACCAGATCAGGCTGCCAGCAGTCCTCGCCGGAGCAATCAAGCGCGGCTTCGATCAGTTTTTGTGCCTCACTATCCGCCCCCAGCGCGCTCAGGCTGCGCCCTGCAGCCAGCACGACGCGTGGAGCCCTCTCCTCTGCCGGCATGGCTTTCAGATAAGTTACCAGTTCGTCGGCATCGCCGCTGCGCCGGGCAATGTTGGCCAAGTGCGCCTGCGTGCGAATTTCATTGACCACCTCAACCGGCAGCGCATCACGTTTGACCAGTTGGCGCGCCAGCTTGAGAACGCCATCCCAGTCACCCGCCCCCTGACGGGCGCGCAACTCGAGGCGCAAGGCCGCGATGTGACGCCCCTGGCGGGCCTGCAATTTTTCCAGTGCCCGCAGGGCTGCGTCGAACTGGCGAGCCTCGTTCATCATCTCGGCTTCCAGCATGAGCGTGGCTGCTTCGGTACGCGGATCCTCGATCTTGGCACGAGCCATCCAGTCCTGCTGCTTTTCCGCTTCGCGCATGCGCTGGGCGGCCCGTGCTGCGATCAGGGCCGACAAGCCCGTTGCCGTTCCCGCCGCATAGGCTTCACCCGCCTTCTTCAAAGCCTGACCGAAACGACCTTCAAAAAGCAGGCGTACGGCATCCTGAAAAACCTGTCCGGCCTGTTCGCGCTGCCGCAACTCACGATACTGGCGTGCACGTGCCGGCAGGCCGAAGGTAAAGGACAAGCCGCGCAAAACGGCATAGCAGACCAGAATCACGGCGAGCAGGGCCAGCACGAACAGATTCAGCGAAATTTCAGCGCGATAGGGCGGCAGCACGACCAGCACGTAGCCGTCATTGACCCTCGCGCCTAGCGCCAGGGCGACGGCCAGCCCGAACAATGCGATGCTCCAGAACAGGCCTTTCACCGCTTGTCCTTGCCTTGACGCAGGCTGCGCAGGGCTTCCATGCTTTCGTTCAGTGATGGAAGCTCGCTCACGACCGCGGTACTGATCAGCGGATGCAGAACTGCCTGTGCCGCCTGAACCTGCTTGTCACCGCTGTCGAAATAACGCCCCAGCCATTCTTCAGCAACCTTCATTTCATGTCGGAAGGTCGACTGATCGCGGGCGAGCAGAGCAAGCCGGGCATTCAGGAGACGCAGCTTGAGATTTTCACGCAGGAAAAAACTTTGCCCGGGTGCCAGCAAAACGGGCTCTTCAAGATCAAAACGCTGGATGCGAATAAGCCCCTTCACCTCCTGCCAGAGTTCGCTGCCAAACAATTGCCACCAGGCCTGCGCCTCCTCTGGGGAGGCCTTTTCTTCTGCCTTTCGGGCTTTCTGGGGAGGTCGGGCGTAGGCCGCAAGCGGCAATTTATCGACACCGGCAACGACCTGTTCAATCTGCAGGCTGATCCCGGAAACGTCGACGAAAGGCAGCGCATTCAGGCGCTCAAGATCCTTGCCCAAAGCCTTGCGCAGCGGCTGGTAGCGCGCCTGGTCGAGACGGGCCAACTGCGAATCCGCCGTTTGCAGAACCAGTTTGGCCATCGGCACATTGCCGGCAAGCTTGAGTTGTTGCGCAGATAGCGCCAACGCTTGTTCGATGTCGAGCAATGTCGCTTCCTCACGACTGCGCGCGACATCCTGATAGAGCGCCTGCAAGGTTTCGCTTTGCCCCCTGAATTCCGCCAGTCGGCCGTCAACAACGCCGAGGCGCGCGTGCAGACTTTCAACCTGTTCACGTAACTGATTGCGGGCGCCGCGCTCCTCGCTGGCTTCGGCCATGCGCTGCGCGACCTCTTGCCGGATATCGGCCAGTTTCTGGCGCGAATCGAACCATTGCCAGCCGGCAAGGAGCAAGGCAAGTACTGCAACGGCACGCCACACCACCGGGGTATTCGATCTGGCGGGAACGGGCGGCGCGACGGGAGACGAATCGTTTTCGGGCATCATGGCAACCAATTATAAGCAAGCAAACCGGCCAGAAGGCCGGAATCGGCCGCTGCGGTGAGCACAATCCTGTCCAGACCGAGTCCACGCGCAGTTTCGGCAATACGGGCATGAGGCACGAACAGCGGCGTTTTTTGCAGGAAGGCGCGCCCTTCCTCGTCGAGCATGGAAAGCAAATGGCGCAGCGCCTCGCTGCTCGACACCGTGAGTGCATCCAGCTTTCCGGCACGCCAGGCAGCGAGCAGTGGCGCTGCATCGCCGGAAGGTGCGGCACGCCGGTAACAGGTCACGCAATCCACTGTCGCACCACGCTCCTTGAGCGTATCGGCGAGCAATTCACGGCCACCATCACCGCGCAGGATGAGCACCTTCCGACCCGAAAGGTGAGACGCCGCCAGTTCAGGCAGGGCCAGCAAGGCTTCGGAATCGAAACGTTCGCTGGGCACCAGGCAGCCGTTTACGCCCTGCGCCGCGAGTGCCTTGACGGTGCCGGGCCCCACTGCGGCAGGCATCACCCCAACCGGCCAGGGACCACGGGCAAGTATTGCCGGCAGGGCATGGGCAACGGCGTTCGGGCTGATGAACACAACCAGCGCGTAGGAGGAAAGGGCGGCAGCGGCTGAATCAAGAGCCTCGCCAGCGGCCGCCGGAGAAATTTCGAGCAGCGGAAAAATCAGCGGCCGGCCACCGGCCGCGACGATCGCATCGACCAGCGTCCCCGCTTGGGCTTGCGGCCGGGTCACGACGATGCTCCGGCCGGCGAGCGGACCGCTCGGGCTCATTGGCAGTGGGCGAGCTTTTCCAGAATGGCCTCGGCACCCTGCGCGCGCAGCGTTGCTGCGAGTTGCAGACCCAGCGCTTCGTCATCGGCCGGGTTGCCGCGCACTTCGGCGCTGACCATTTCAGTGCCATCGACACTGGCGACGAAACCGCGCAACCAGAGCCGACCGTTGTCGATGATGGCATAGCCGCCAAGCGGCACCTGGCAACTGCCACCCAGGGCACGCGAAAAGGCGCGTTCGGCCTTGACGCAGTGTGCCGTGTCAGCGTCGTTCAGCGGCGCGACAACGTCCGCCATATCGGCTGCGCCTTCGGCCAGTTCAATACCCAGTGCGCCCTGTCCGGGGGCCGGCAGCGACTGCTCCGCGGTCAACACGGATTTGATGCGGCTTTCCAGACCAAGGCGGATCAAGCCGGCTGCCGCCAGGATGATCGCGTCGTACTCACCGGCATCGAGCTTCTTCAGGCGCGTATCGAGATTGCCGCGCAGACTCTTGATGACCAGCGACGGATATTTCGCCCGCAGCACGGCTTCGCGGCGCAGACTGGAAGTACCAACCACGGCACCGGCTGGCAGATCGTCGAGTCCGGCGTATTTGTTGGAAACAAAGGCATCGAGCGGGTTTTCGCGCGCCGAAATAGCCGCCAGCACGAAGCCTTCCGGCATCACCATCGGCACATCCTTCATCGAATGCACGGCAAGATGGGCGCGGCCTTCTTCCATTGCCACTTCCAGTTCCTTGATGAACAGGCCCTTGCCGCCGATTTCAGCGAGCGGACGGTCAAGAATCTGGTCGCCCTTGGTCGTCATGCCGAGAATGACAACATCGGATTCGGGATTTAAACTCGCCAGACGGCCCTGCACATGGATGGCCTGCCACATGGCAAGACGGGATTCGCGGGTGGCAATGATGATTCTGGAAGGAGCGGGCATGGCAAGACGTTGGACAGGGCTGTTGGGAGGGCTGATTCTAGCATGTCAGACCATGGCATCCCTTGCGGCTGGCGATATCGAAGCCGCCAGCAACCTGCAGGCTGAAGCCGCTCGTGCCGCAAAGGCCGGCGGGCCGCTCATCGTCATCTACAGCCGGGAGGATTGCAGCTTCTGCAAGGCCGTCAAACGTGATTACCTGAAGCCGCTCGCCGCCAATCCCCGTTACCGGGATCGCGTCGTAATCCGCCAGGTGAACCAGGATGGCGAACAGCAAGCGCTCACCGACTTCAAGGGAAACGCCGTGACACACGCGCAGGTAGCGGCGGCCGAAAAAGTGAAACTCGTCCCCGTGGTGGCCTTCTACGGCCCGGACGGACGCAAACTGGCCGATCCCATCGTCGGCGCCCGTCTGCCTGACTTTTATCAAAGCTATCTCGAAGACGCCATTGAACAATCGAGCAGGGCACTCAAGAAATGAGCGAAGGCGTGATGAAACCCGCGGACCAGCGTCCGGAACACCCGGATTTCTGGTGCAAACGCTTCGGTTCCGGCGTTACTCCCTGGGATGCCGGCGGTGTTCAGGATGCCTTTCGCCAATTCGTCGCCGCGCAAGAGAAACCACTCACCACCCTGATCCCCGGCTGCGGCAGCGCCTGGGACGCGGCTTATCTGGCGGGCCATGCCTGGCCGGTGATCGCACTTGATTTTTCGCCCACAGCGGTCGAACTCGCCCGCGATGTACTCGGTGATGCACCGGTCGATCTCGTTTGCGCCGATTTCTTCACCTACACGCCCCCCGCCCCGCTCGACCTGATCTACGAACGCGCCTTCCTCTGCGCCCTGCCCCGCAAGCTGTGGGACGACTGGGGCCGGCGTGTCACTGAACTGCTGCCGCCCGGCGCACTGCTGGCCGGGTTCTTTTTTGTGTGCGATCAACTGAAAGGCCCGCCTTTCGGCATTCAGCCAGAACAGCTGGAGGCTTTGCTCACGCCAAATTTTGAACGCATCGAAAACGCCGAAGTCTACGATTCCATCCCCGTATTCGCCAGCCGGGAACGCTGGCAAGTCTGGCGACGGCGCTGACCCGAGCAGGCAAGCACCGTCTACAGCCATCAATCAGAATTTAACCTTCGCCTGAACGAACCAGGCGCGCCCTTCAGTAATTACCGAGTTGTAAAACTTTTTGTCGAGCAGGTTGGAAATCGCCAGGCTGACATCGAAATTCCTGTTCACTCGATAGCCCAGCTTGGCATTTACAAGCGAATAGGGGTCGTAAGCCCCTGGCACACCATTCACAGTGTCGTTGTTCGAGGAATTCAGGTAGCGCTTAGCCATATACTGGTAATTGAGCGTACCAAACAGCACAGAGTCGTCATAGGAAATTCCCAGATTGACCATTTTTTTAGGCACATTGGGCAATTGCTTGCCAACGGATGTCAGTTCGTACTCGTTCTCAAGCACCTTGGTTTGCAGCAGCGTGTAATTGGCTGACAGACTCAGATTGTACGGAAGCGGCTGTACCAGACCCAACTCCATCCCCCGGCTTCGAGCCTTGCCCACATTAATACGCTCCTTGATGGTCCCGGCCGGATTCATGTCCCGTGTCGAAATCAGATCTTCGATCACTGTCTCGAAAAGGTAAGCTTTCAGCAAGCCATTGCGCAGGGTGCCTTGCTCAACTCCAACATCATAGGAAACGCTGGTTTCCGGTCTCAAAGCCGGATTTGAAATATAAACAGTCGACGTTCCATAGTTTCGATACAGATTCAATGCATCGGGAGCCCGGAATGCGGTCCCCCAGGATGCTTTCAGCCTGGTTTTCTCGAACAGTTGGTAAGCAGCAGTCAGTTTGGGCGAAAAATTGTTCTGGGTCTGCGACGAATAGCTTCTGTTCAGTGTTGTATTCAGTGGCTGCGTATAGTCTGCCGTGTAGCCGTCATATCCTGTCCAGTGTTCAAGGCGTCCACCTGCGGTGACGCTGAATTTTTCGGTGATCGGCATTTGTAGATCGCCGAAAAAGGCGATAACCCGCTCTTTGCCGCCGGAACTCGTTGTTTTGGCTCCTTTGGTATTTTCATTACTCCAATCGCTCAGATTGAAAGTCTCGGCAACCGAACGGGTTGTCTTGTACTGACCACCCAGCAACAAGACGCTTTCACCAATAGGTTTCTCCCAGAGCACATCAAGGTAGTTGTTTTCGGACTCACGCGGCGTCAACGTTCCCGGACCACTGGCAAGCGTCGTCGTAGCCCCCGTGCCGGCCGTCGTATACCACTCGTCCACCGTCAGGCGCGCGAACTTCACACTCAAACGGGAATCAGCAAACCGATGTTTCCACTCAAGGGAAAAGATATCGTTGGTGATATCGTTAGCTGCATTAATAAAGGCCGACTCGCGAATCGGGCGAGCCGGACTGGTCGTAGCCGAACTAAAAACCGTGACCCCCGCGGCATTACGCAGATACGACTCAGGATCTTCATACTGGTTGTGCAGATTCGACTTCATGTACGCAACGGAAAGCACATCCGCGCTATTGGGAGTAAGTTCAGCTTTTGCCGACAAATCATACTTGTCGAGAGCGCCACGCCCCTTGTTACCGATGATGTACTGCGAGCCTCCGGTTGTTGTCGTTTGACGATCTGCGCCGGTTACGCCCCCCGCTGGCGCCAATGACGAAGTAGCGAAATCGGAGCGGTAGCCCTTGGAATCCAGCCAGCCGTAGGAAACTTTGACTTTAAGAAGATCGTTGAAATTTTCGGATCCTGAAACGTACCCGCGCACCATTTGTTTCTGCGCACGACCATCCTCAAACGCATCGCCATAGCCAAGACTGGCTTTGTATTCGCGAGCCTTCGGCATAGCCGTCACGAAATTAACCACACCGCCCATAGCACTACTACCGTACAGACTTGAGAATGGGCCTCGGACTATTTCTACTTGCTGGACGTCATCAACATTCAGTCCGCCAATTGCCTGTGCTTGACCGCTGTAGCTCGTCTGGACCGGAATACCATCGATCAGGATCATCGTACGCGCCTGATTAGGCACACCACGCAAGGTAATTTCGGGAGCCAGATCAGACTGACCACGCAACTGGCCGGTAACCACCCCTTCCTGGTTACGTACCAATTCCTTGATGCTGGCACGCGGCGTCTTTTCAATATCGGCACGCGTCACAACGCTGGAATTACCCGGCGCAAACTCCAGCGCCATTTCGCTTCGTGTTGCCGTACTGATGACCTGAGGCAGAAGCGTATCACCCATCCCATCCAGACGATTTTCCTCCGCCAATGCGGACTGGCAACATACTCCGCTGAACAAAGCGGTAACTGCCAGCACCGATGATTTGAAGGCCCCCTTGTAACCATCCATATTTCCAGCGCTCATTTTCTCCCCTTATTTTGTCTTTCCACCTTGGTCCGCCCCCACTAGCGGCCCAAAAAACGCAACGGATTCTATGCGAGACGGCTAGTTCAAAAACGTGTCAAATCGTCGCACCCGAGGTGCCTGTCGGGCCTGAACACCTCGCCAACTCCGGGATTTCTCCTGCTTCACGTATCATCCGGGGTATTCCGCACCACAGATAAACACCATGAAAACCGATACCCCGCAGACCATCTACCTCAAGGACTACACCGCACCGGCCTACTGGATCGACACGGTCGATCTCGATATCAACATCGAAGCCGGGCACACCACGGTCACCGCAACGCTCGCAATGTGCCGGAACCCGGCCGTTGAACGGCAAGCACTGGTGCTCGACGGTGAAGAACTGGAAACACTGTCTGTCACGGTCAACTCGAAAAAAGCGGCTTTTTTGGCAAGCGAAACCCACCTGACCATTGACGATCTGCCCGAGGAATTCACGCTGCAAACCGTCGTCCGCATCAAGCCGGACGGCAACACCCGCCTCTCCGGCATGTACCGTTCGCGCGACGGCTATTTCACCCAGTGCGAAGCCCAGGGCTTCCGCCGCATCACCTGGTTCCTCGACCGGCCGGATGTCATGTCCACTTTCACGGTCACGCTGCACGCCGACAAGGTGACGTATCCAGTGCTCCTCGCCAACGGCAATCCAGTCGCTGCTGGCGACGAGGCCGACGGTCGCCACTGGGCCAAATGGGCCGACCCGTTCAAAAAGCCGGCCTACCTGTTCGCCGTCGTTGCCGGCAAGCTCGACGTCCTGCGCGACACTTTCCGCACCGCCTCCGGCCGCGACGTCCAGCTCGCCATCTACGTCGAACCGGGCAAACTCGACCAATGCCCGCACGCCATGGCGGCGCTGCAAAAGTCCATGAAGTGGGATGAAGAGCGCTTCGGCCTCGAATGCGACCTCGACCACTACATGATCGTCGCTGTCGGCGACTTCAACATGGGCGCCATGGAAAACAAGGGCCTCAACATCTTCAACACGAAATACGTGCTTGCGCGCAGTGACGTCGCCACCGACGTCGATTTCGAGAACATCGACCGCGTCGTCGCCCACGAATATTTCCACAACTGGACCGGCAACCGCGTGACCTGCCGCGACTGGTTCCAGCTCTCGCTCAAGGAAGGTTTGACGGTTTTCCGCGACCAGGAATTCGGCGCCGACCTGCACAATCGCCAGACAGCACGCATCCGCGAGGTACGCGGCCTGCGCGCCGCTCAGTTCCCGGAAGATGCGGGCCCGATGGCCCACCCGATCCGTCCGTCCAGCTTCGTCGAGATCAACAATTTCTACACCTCGACGGTCTATGAAAAGGGCGCCGAAGTCATCCGCATGATCCAGACCCTGATCGGGCGCGACGGTTTCCGCGCCGGCATGGAGGAATATTTCCGTCGCCACGATGGCCAGGCCGTCACCTGCGAAGACTTCGTCGCCGCCATGGCTGCCGCCAGCGGTTTCGACTTCACGCAATTCATGCGCTGGTACAACCAGCCCGGCACGCCGCGCGTCACGGTCGACGGCTATTTTGATGGCGAAAGCCAAAGCTACACGCTGACCTGCACCCAATCCAACCCACGCGCCAGCGATGCGGCTCCTTATCTCATCCCCATCCGCGTCGCCCTGTTCACCGAAGGCGGCAGCCTGTTGCCGGATAGCGAACGCCTGCTGCAACTGAGCGCCACGACGCAATCCTTCGTCTTCAACAACGTGGCAGCCGACCCCGTTCCCTCACTGCTGCGTGATTTCTCGGCACCGATCTATCTCGATTTCGACTACACGCAGGAACAGCTCACCATATTGCTGGCACACGAAAGCGATCCGTTCAATGCCTGGGAAGCCGGCCAGCGACTGGCGACGCAACTGATCCTCGACGCCGCCTCGGCCATCGCCGCTGGCCGTGAACTGGTCTGTCCAGCCAGCTTCGTCGACGCCGCCCGCCGTCTGCTGCAGACGCATGACCAGCGCGGCGCCGCCTTCGTCGCCGAAGCCCTGACCCTGCCTGGCGAAACGACGCTCGCCGAACTGATGGCTGTCGTCGAACCGGATGCGCTGCACGCCGCCCGCAACGGCCTGCGCCGCCACCTCGGCGAACAACTCCGGGACGATTTTTCAAGCCTCTACTCCAGCCTGACCGTCAGCGAACCCTACGCACCAAGCAGCGAGCAGGCCGGTCGCCGCGCCCTCCGCAACCTCTGCCTCTCCTACCTGCTTGAACTCGACAGCGATGCCATGCACGACCTGGCACTGGCGCAATTCAAGACGGCGGACAACATGACCGACCAGTTTGCAGCGCTCACCGCGCTCGCCAATGTCAATGCCGCCAACTGCCCGCAGCGCGACCAGGCACTGGCCGACTTCTACGCACAATGGAAGAACGAAGCGCTCGTCGTCGACAAATGGCTGCAGGCGCAATCAACCAGCCGCCGCCCCGACACGCTGGCCACGGTAAAAGCACTCACCGCGCATCCGGCCTTCGACATCGGCAACCCGAACAAGATCTACGCACTGATCCGTGCCTTCGGCGCCAACCTGGTTCGTTTCAACGCAGCGGACGGCAGCGGCTACGCCTTCATGGCCGAGCAAATCCTCGCGCTGCATGACCGCAACCCGCAGGTCGCCTCGCGACTGGCGCGCAGCTTCGACCGCTGGACAAAATTCGACGCCGGCAGACAGGCCCACGCCCGCGCCGCACTCGAACGCATCCGCGATCACGCCGGCCTGTCGCGTGACGTGCTTGAAGTGGTCACGCGCGCCCTGGCCGGGTAATTTCCTCTGCTGCGGCAAACCTGCAAAATAGGTAAAAATCCCTATGCTGCTTGATTGATCTTCCAATTCCCCCGCTCTGGATGGCGGCCTAAGCTGAGCCTGTATCAGATAAGGGGGAATTCCATGAAGATCCACATCAAGGCGCTACGCACTCGCGCGCTTCTCGCCATACTGATGACCGGCACGGCACTTGGCGCCGCTGCCGCCGATTCAGAGCAGATCAAACGCGGCGAATATGTCGCCCGTCTCGGCGACTGCATCGCCTGCCACACCAGCCCGGGCGGCCAGCCCATGGCCGGCGGGCTCGAACTGAAAACACCGTTTGGCGCCATCTACTCCACCAACATCACCCCAGACCTCAACACCGGGATCGGCAAATACAGCTTCGAAGAATTTGACCGCGCCATGCGCCAAGGCATCGCAAAGGACGGCCATAACCTCTATCCAGCCATGCCCTACCCTTCCTACGCCAAGATGGCGGTGGATGACATGAAAGCGCTCTATGCCTATCTCCAGCAAGGCGTCAGCCCGGTGGAAAAGGCAAACAAGCCGAGCGACCTGAAATGGCCGTTCAACATGCGCTGGGGGCTCTCCATCTGGAACAGCCTCTTCCTCGAGCAGACAGCGTTCAAGGTCGACAGCAGCAAATCGCCGCAATGGAATCGTGGCGCCTACATCGCCCAGAGCCTGGGCCACTGTGGATCCTGCCACACCCCGCGTGGTCTTTTCTTCCAGGAAAAGGCCATGGATCACAACGGCAGTTCCGGACAAACCTACCTTGCCGGATTCACCTTCGAAGGCTGGCACGCCGTCAATCTGCGTGACCTGTGGACCGTACCCGAAACCGTGCGCTTCCTGAAAACCGGACGCAACAGCTTCGGGGCCGCCACTGGCAGCATGACCGAAGTCATCCATCACAGCACACAGCACTTCAGCGATGGCGACCTGCTTTCCCTAGCCGAATATTTCAAGTCGCTACCCGCTCCGGCCGGCACGATCGACGCAAAATCAGCCGGCGTCTACACCCCGGTCACTGCCGAGAGCCTGTACAAGACACGAGGCGGACTCGGCTACATCCAGTTCTGCTCGACCTGCCACCGTCGCGACGGCCGCGGTGTCGGCGAGATATTCCCACCACTGGCACAGAACTCGTCAGTGCAATCGAAAGATCCGACTTCCCTCATCCACATTGTACTCAGCGGCTGGCAATCAGCTGTCACCCAGCACTCGCCGCGCGCCTTCGGCATGCCTGAATACAGTAGTCTGTCCGACAAGGAAATTGCCGAAATACTCAGTTTCGTACGCACCCAGTGGGGCAATCGTGGCGAACCCATCACACCTGAGCTGGTCGCAAAAATGCGGGAAGAACTGAAACTTAAAGCAGCCGAGCCGGCAAAATTTGTCACGCCGCGCTTTGCAGCACTGCTCGACAACCCCAATTCTGAACAGCTGATTCGCGGCATGCGCCTGATGACCGAAACCAAGGCCTTGTTGCCCGAGCATGTCGGCGACGAGCTGAATTGCAGCAGCTGTCACCTGAACGGAGGCACTGTAGCAAAAGGCTCCCCCTTCGTCGGCATTGCCGCCTTCTTCCCCTCCGAGGCACCACGAGCCGGACGGGTCATCGATCTGGAAGACCGTATCAATGGTTGCTTCAAACGTTCGATGAACGGCAAGCCGCTGGCCAAGACATCGCCTGACATGCGCGCCATGGTCGCCTACACGGAATGGATGAAAGGCGAATTCAAGGCCGGCGACAAGGTTCCCGGACGTGGAACCGAAAAAATCGACAAGAACCTTGTCGCCAACTCAGAGAATGGAAAACGTATTTATGGAGAACAATGTGCCATATGTCATGGCAAGGATGGCGAAGGCGTCAAACATGCCGACGGCAGCTACATCTTCCCGCCACTATGGGGCGAACGCTCTTTCAACATCGGCGCCGGCATGGCCAGAACCTACACGGCTGCCGCCTTCGTCAAGGCCAACATGGTCATGGGCCACGGTCAGAAGTTCCCGCTCGCCCAAGGCAACCTGAATGACCAGGAGGCCGTCGATGTCGCCGAATACTTCTCCCACATGCCGCGACCAGATTTCCCTGAAAAGATGAATGACTGGCCGAAGGGTGGCAAACCGTCAGACGCCCGCTATTAGGCAACTCCTATACTCTCGTTTCGGCCGGTGAAATTCACCGGCCTTTTTTTCGCGCCCTCAGGAAGCAACGAGCCGGACATCCCGACTTAATCGAGAGCAGCAGGATCAGCACGCAGCATCAAACGCGCGAGCTCTGCCGCTGAAGATACATTGGTCTTTTCCATGACGTGTTGACGGTGGATGTGCACAGTTTTTTCACTGATACCGAGATCGCTGGCGATCAGCTTGTTCGGGCGCCCCTGTGCGACCAGGCGCGCCACCTCGCATTCGCGCGGGGAAAGCCCCAGCAATGCAGTTCGGGCAGCAGCACGGCGCGACGTCTCGTCAATCAGCTCGGCGCTACGCCTTACGGCACTGGCCACGGCATCCAGCACCATCTGATCTTTGAACGGCTTCTCGATGAAATCATTGGCTCCCGATTTCATTGCCTGAACAGCCATCGAAACGTCAGCGTGGCCGGTCATAAACAGGATGGGCGCCTGAAAGCCGCGTTCCCGCAACAGTTGCTGCAACTCCAGACCGCTCATGTCGGGCATGCGGATATCAAGCATCAGGCAACTTGGCCGTAGCGGCCGTTCTAAAACCTGCATAAATTCTGCAGCCGAGGCAAAAAGCTCGACTTGCCAGCCGACCGATTCGAGTAAAAAACGCAGGGAGCGACGTAGCGCCGGATCATCGTCAACGACATAGACCATTGATTGTTCAGTCAAAAGAGACATAGCAAGGCAGTGAAAAGGAGAAGGTCATTCCGGCAGTTTCCTGGTTGAGCGTTGCCCACAGACGCCCTCCATGGGCTTCGATGATGGTTTTGCAGATGGGCAGACCCAGACCAAGGCCGTCGGGCTTGGTCGTAAAGAATGGTTCAAAAAGATGCGACAACTGGTCTTCGCGAAGGCCTGCGCCACTATCGCTTACATGCACCAGCAAACGGCTTTCGATACATTCGATACGAAGCGAGATCGCCTGCCGATCAGATGGCAAGTCACGCGCTGCATCAATGGCATTCTTGAGCAAATTAAGCAGGACTTGCTGGATTTGCGGCCCATCAGCGAGCACGACGCATCCGACAGGCGAGTTGTCGGAAACGGCAATATTCGGTGCCTGCAGCAACATGCCATGAATCAGCCTGCTGGCTTCATCAGCCAGCTTTCGCATGTTAACCGGCTGGCGAACGGCTTCCCGCTTACGGGCAAAGTCACGGATACGACGCACAATGTCAGCCGCCCGTCCTGCTTCGCCGTCAATTTCGCTGCATGCCTCGACCATCGCATCTGGCGTCAGGCGCCCATCAGCCTGCCGTCGCAGCAAGCTGCGCGCATAATTGCCGATGGTGGTCAGCGGCTGGTTGATTTCATGTGCCAGATTGCCGGAAAGCTCTCCCAATATGGAAAGCCGGGACAGATGCTCCATTTGTTCCTGCCCGCTGCGCATGCGCGCCTCGGCCAGTTCGCGGGCGCGCAGGGATTCTTGCAACTCTGCCGTTCGGCGCTGGACGAGATGCTCGACACGTACGGTATGCACCGCCCAGGCCAGCAAAATCATGCCCAGACCGAGTAGCCATGGCCAGTAACGGCGCAACAGGGCGCCCGGCGTCGATTCGCGAAGATTAGCGTAGGGCCCCTTACCCAACGCCCGATACAACTCATGCACTGGTTGGTAATCCGCCGGCACCGACCAACTCGGGCCTTCGCCACTGTCTGGCATGGCCAGCAGGGCGCGAGCCACCTGCTTGGCCAAAGCGCGATCTGTGCTTCGCGTGACCGCAATGGGCCAGTCGGGGTAGAGCTCCGTCGATAAGGCACAGTGAAATCCCTCTTCGTGACGCGGGGAAAGCACGCGAAAATCTTCCAGACGCAACACACCCTTCCGGGCCATCTGTTCGAGCATGCAGGCGCGAACGACACCGGCATCGACCGTGCCTCGGCTGACCGCATCGATGATCCCGGTCATCGGCAAGCCCATGAAACGAAGCTCGCCAAGCGCCTGCTCAGGTTCTATTCCCTGTCGCTGCATTTCGCGGGCAACGACAAGATAGCCGCCAAACGCCTCCGGCGCTACAGCAGCCAGCCGCTTTCCCGCCAGGTCGCTCAACTCGCGCAACTCCTGGCGATCTGCCCTGACGATAACGACTGAACCGATCGCCTTGGCCGGTGACAAGGCCACACGAGAGGAAAGGGTCGCTATCCGACTGAGGCCGAATTCGTTCTCCATGGTCACGTAGTAACCCGGATTGGTAATGACCAGATCGACCCGTTGATCACGAATAGCTGTTCGCAGACCTTCCGCATCGAGATTGTCGAGACGAAAATGATAGGCTGGCAAAGCCGCATTCAAATAACCAAGTACAGGCAGCCAGTCTGAAATCGCAGCCTGCTCACCCTGAAACGCGAACACGCCGACCACGACCTCTTCCTTGGCCCTCGCCATCTGCATGGAGAACAGGACCAGGAAAATGGCAAGGAAAACCCCTTTCCAGGGGAATGACGGAGTAGCTGAGCGACGCATTAGGGCAGTATATCGAATGAGTTCCGCAAAGGTTTTCGATAAAACACTCGAACAAATGCAACGGGCATCATAGAATGTTGGAAGAGTCGGATATAAATCCGACCGGGGCTGACAGATTCTCAGGGAAGGTCAGTTCGGAACATAGAATTTACCGATCAAAAGGGATAACCGTGGGCATACTCGATCAACTCAGGGCATTGTTGAGACGTGATCCGGATCCGGACCCGGGGCCGATTTCAGCCGCACTCTCCGTTCTGCCCGAAGTACTGATACCGGAACGCCGCAGCAAACAGCGCGTCAATGCACGTGAGGGTACGCGTGTACTGATCATTGACGACTCGAAGACGGTCGTCACCGTCCTCAAGAAATTCCTGCGTTCAGCCGGTTACGAAACCTTTGAAGCGCTGGATGCTGAGGCCGGCCTCAGCCTGATTCGCGAACAGCCGCCGGAACTCATCTTCCTCGACATCATCCTGCCCGGCATGAATGGCTTTGCAGCACTCCGCGCCATTCGTCGCGACCCGCTGACCCGTGACATTCCGGTCATCATGATGAGCGGCAACGAGCAGGCCATGGAGCAGTTTTTCGGTTCACGCATCGGAGCCGATGACTTCATGAAGAAGCCGTTCTCCCGCCACGAAGTCTTTTTCCGCATTGAACGCCTGCTTGATGCCAGCTTTGTCCCGCGTCGCGTCCAGCGTTCGGTTGAGCTTCAATCCCAGCCGGCGCCGCACTCCATCGCACCCGCTGCTTAGTTTGCAGCCCTGACCTTGGTCAGGGCTGACAAACCAGAGCCTTGGCAGGAGCCCATTGCCGCCTGCTGACTGGCAGCTTTTCCGCAACCCCGCGCAACAGCGCCCAGCCATAGGCCTCGGCGTCGTCGCCGGCAGCCTTCTCAAAACCGCTCAACGCCGTCTTGGCGACCAGTACCGCCCGGTGCAGGCGGATGAAGCGTTCAGCAAATTCCGTTTCAAGATGCGTCAGCGTCTCGTCAAGCAGATATTCGCGCTCGGCAGTACGTGCCGTAACGTATTTGAGGTCCGCCTTGAAATAAATCACTTCGCTGACCGGCACCAGCAGCAGACGTCCCCGCTCATGACAGGAAAGATGTGTTCGTCCGCCTCCCCGGATGCCCCGCCCGATTTCCTGCAAGCGTTCCGGATCGGGTGCTGTAACTCGTGCCTTCTGTAAAGCAGTCAGCAGGCGCTGGGCGCGAACCGGCTTGAGCAGGTAATCCAGCGCATTGAGATCAAAAGCCTGCACGGCATAGTTGTCGTAGGCTGTAGTAAATATCACCGCAGGTGGCTTTTCCATGCCACCAAGGTGCCCGGCCAGTTCGATACCATCCATTCCGGGCATGCGTATGTCGGCAAGTACCACATCGACGACATGTTCGCGGATGAAGGCAAGCGCATCCAGCCCGTTACCCGCCTCACCCACGACCTCGCTGGGCAACTGGATCAAGATGTCATCGAGCAGAACGCGCAGGCGATCGCGCGCCAGTGGCTCGTCGTCAACCAGCAGTATTTTCAGTGGGGCTTGCGTTGACATGGCAATGAAATACGGACCTCGTAGTGGTTTTCCGTCTGACTGATCTCGAGCTGCGCTTCAAGATCGTAGTACAGGGCGAGACGTTCGCGAATATTTGCCAGCGCGATCTGGTTGCCGGCAGCACTATGAACCTGGCCGAGCGTCGGGTTGGCGATGACAATTTTCAATTCCTCACCCCGCTGGCTGATTTCTATGTCGACCGTTCCGCCGGCTGGCGCGGGCTCGATGCCGTGATATACGGCGTTTTCGAGAAGCGGCTGCAACATCAGGGGCGGTATCGGTACCGCCATCGACACCTGACCGATTTTCCAGTCCACCGTCAGCCGCTCGCCGAGCCGGAGGTGCTCCAGTTCAAGATATTGGCGGGCGAGCGCGATTTCATCGGCGAGGCTGACCATTTCGCTGGGATCTCGCATGGCCGCACGAAACAGATCGGATAGCGATTCCAGCGCCGCTTCGGCCTGCTGTGGCCGGGCACGGATCAGCGAAAGCACGGCATTCAGGGAATTGAAGAGAAAATGCGGCCGGATGCGAGCATTGAGCGCAGCCAGCCTGGCTTCGCTCTGAGCGGGAGAGAAGGCGCGGGCGCGACACGAGAAATAGGCAAGCATGAGGATGCTGGCAAGCATCGCCAGCAGGGTCGATCGCCAAATGCTGCCGCCATCGCCGATGGCAAGACTTTGCCAGTAGGCGTGCAGAGCATGGGCCAGAACCCCCGCAATCAGCACGACAATGGCCTGCCCCAGCCATTGCGGCAGCCGCCACAAAACATCACGCAAACCGGCGAGAATGGTGACAAACCCCAACAACCAGGGCTCGACACTCCCGGCAAGATCGACATAGCGTTCCGGCCACAGTGATATATCAGGCGCCATGACGAGCGCCACCACCACCGCCACCAGATTGATGCCGATCAGCAGGCGCAAGATGACGCCGAAATTGCGCCAGTCTGGCAGGGGTTGCGTCGCAGGAAAGTGCCGTATACTTGTCATTCTTATGCGCGTCTCTTTTGATTCGTCGCTCAACTGCCTCATTCTAGACCATAGTCATGACTTCCAACGCTTCGCAATACACTTGGGCCGGACGCTTCTCCGAGCCGGTTTCCGATCTCGTCAAACGCTATACCGCCTCGGTCGACTTCGACCAGCGCATGTGGCGCCAGGATATCCGGGGCTCGCTGGCCCATGCCCGGATGCTGGCCAGGCAGGGCATCATCGCCGCCGCCGACCTCGCAGATATCGAGCGTGGCATGGCTATCGTCACCGAGGAAATTGAGTCTGGCAAGTTCGAATGGTCGCTCGACCTCGAAGATGTGCATCTCAACATTGAGAAGCGCCTGACCGCGCTCGTTGGCGATGCCGGCAAACGCCTGCACACGGGCCGTTCGCGCAACGACCAGGTGGCCACCGACATCCGCCTCTATCTGCGCGATTCAATCGATGACATCCTCGTCCTGATCAAGGCTTTCCGCAGCGCGCTGGTCGATCTGGCCGAGAAGGAAGCGGCGACGCCGATGCCGGGGTTCACGCACCTGCAGGTCGCCCAGCCAGTCACTTTCGGCCACCACATGCTGGCCTACTTTGAAATGTTCGGCCGCGATGCCGAGCGCTACGCCGACTGCCGCAAGCGCGTTGCCCGCCTGCCGCTCGGTGCCGCCGCGCTGGCTGGCACGACCTACCCGATCGACCGCGAATTCGTCGCCGAACAACTGGGCTTCGAAGGCGTCTGCGAGAACTCGCTGGATGCCGTGTCCGACCGCGACTTCGCCATCGAATTCACCTCGGCCTGCGCCCTGCTCATGATGCACATCAGCCGCCTGTCGGAAGAACTGGTCATGTGGATGAGCCCGCGCGTCGGCTTCATCCAGATCGCCGACCGCTTCTGCACCGGCTCGTCGATCATGCCGCAGAAGAAGAACCCGGACGTGCCGGAACTCGCCCGCGGCAAGACCGGCCGCGTCTATGGCCAACTGATGAGCCTGCTGACCCTTATGAAGTCGCAGCCGCTGGCCTACAACAAGGACAACCAGGAAGACAAGGAACCGCTGTTCGACGCCGTCGACACCGTCACCGACACGCTACGCATCTTCGCCGACATGGCCGGCGGCATCACGGTGCGCGCCGACAACATGAAGGCCGCGCTGACACAGGGCTTCGCCACCGCCACCGACCTTGCCGACTACCTGGTCAAGAAGGGTCTGCCCTTCCGCGACGCACACGAAGCAGTCGGTCACGCCGTCAAGGCGGCCGAGCAAAAGGGTGTCGACCTGTCGCAACTGACGCTCGACGAACTCAGGGCCTTCTGCCCGCAAGTCGAAAATGACGTGTTTTTCGTGTTGACCGTGGAAGGCTCGCTGGCCAGCCGCGATCATATCGGCGGCACGGCACCGGCACAGGTGCGCGCCGCCGTCGCCCGCGCGCGGGCTCGCCTGTAAACGAGAAAAGAATCAGGACGCGACCATGATCAAGAAGCTCGGCAAATACGAGCTGTTGAAGAAGCTCGGTGAAGGCGCAAGCAGCACCGTCTATCTCGGTCGCGACCCCTTCGCCCAGCGCGATGTCGCGGTCAAGGTCGCAAGCCCGGAAATTCTCGGTGACGCCAAGCGCGGCAAGCTCTACACCCATCTTTTCCTGAACGAGGCTTCTCTCGTCGGCAAGCTCCGGCATCCGCACATCGTCCAGATCTACGATGCGGTGGTCGCCGAAAAGCTCTGCTACATCGTCATGGAATACGTCGCCGGCGGCACCCTCGAGGCGCACGCGCGCCCCGATTGCCTGCTGCCTGTAGACCTGGTGGTCGAACTCGTTTTCAAATGCACCCGCGCACTCGATTTTGCCCAGCGACTGGGCATCACGCATCGCGACATCAAGCCCGCCAACATCCTGATGAGCGGCCCGACCGACATCAAGATTTCCGATTTTGGCGCCTCGATCACCGAGGGCCGTAACGACCGCACCCAGGTCTCCGGCATCGGCTCACCGGCCTACATGTCCCCGGAACAGGTTCAGGAAGCCACGCTCGACCACCGCACCGACATCTATTCGCTCGGCGTGGTGATGTTCCAGCTATTGACGGGACAGTTGCCTTTCCAGGGCGACAGCCAGTACAAGATCGTCTATCAGATCATCAATGAGGAAGCGCCGCTTCCTTCCAGCATGCGCCCCGAACTTCCCGCAGTGCTCGACCGCATCGTCAGTCGCGCGATGAGCAAGGACAGGGAAGCACGCTATCCGACCTGGGAAGCCTTCGCGCACGATCTGGCACAGGCCGTGCGCAGCCGGCAGTTGCAGACGGCGCAGGACGATTTCGCCGCCACCGAAAAATTCGACACCCTCCGCGCCCTGCCCTTCTTCGAAAACTTCAGCGATGTCGAAATCTGGGAAGTCCTGCACTTTTCGGACTGGCAGCACGTCACACCGGGCACCGTCATCATGCACGACGGCGAGCCGGGCGATTTTTTCTGTTTCCTCACCGAAGGCGAACTCAAGGTCAGCAAGGCCGGAAAAACGCTGAACATTCTCAGTGCTGGCGAATGCTTTGGCGAAATGGCAGTGATCAGCGCCCACAACCCGCAACGCGGCGCAGATGTCAGCGCGCTGACATCTGCCGATATCGTTACCGTTCGCGGCCAGGCCTTGAAGCAGGCATCAGAAGCTTGCCGCATGCATTTCTACCAGAGCTTCCTGAATGTTCTGGCTGCGCGCCTGACGCTGGCCAATCAACGACTGGCCGCTTTCTAAGCCGGCAGTTTGCCAAGCGCCGGGCGCTCCCATAAAATCAGCATTTGCTTATAAATAATCTGGAGCACCGCATGAGCAAGTCGTATCGCACTATCACCACCGATCTGACCAAGGCGCTGGGCACCCTGCGCAAGGAACTGCCCGAAGCTACCCAAGGTTTCTCGGCCATGCACAATGGCGCCATGAAGGCCGGTGCGCTGACCGAACTGGAAAAGGAACTGCTTGCGCTCGCCATCGGCATCACCCAGCACTGTGACGGCTGCATCGGCTTTCACATCAAGGCTCTGATCCGTCTCGGCGTGACCCGCGAACAACTGATGGAAACCCTTGGCGTCTGCATCTACATGGGAGGCGGCCCGGGCTATATGGCCGCCGCCGAAGCATTGCGTGCCTACGAAGAATTCACCGAGCCCAAGTAACTGCCTGAAAATGCAAAAAGCCCGCCAAATGGCGGGCTTTTTGCATTGGGCGAGACGGTATTCAGGCAGCGATGCCTTCGAGCATTTTCTGCAACTCGCCGGCCTGATACATCTCTTTCATGATGTCGCAACCGCCGACAAACTCGCCTCTGATATAAAGTTGGGGAATGGTCGGCCAGTTGGCGTATTCCTTGATGCCACTGCGGATCGCTTCGTCGGCAAGCACGTTGACCGTGACAAATTCGCTGACCCCGCAAGCCCTGAGGATCTGCACCGCTGTTGCCGAAAAGCCGCACTGCGGAAAACGGGCATCGCCCTTCATGTAGAGGACGACCGGATTGCTGGTCACGGTTTCGTGAATGCGTTGCTGTACATCGGACATGGCTTCTCCAGATTACAAGTGAGCCCCTGAAACGCGGTCGATACCGGCCAGATCGGGCAAGGTGAATGCGTCTTTGAACCCTGCCTCACACAATAAGTTCCGGCTTGCCTCACCCTGATCGTAACCGTGCTCGAAAATCAGCCAGCCACCGGGTTGCAGATAATCGGTTGCCCCGGCCACGATCTGGCGGATGCAGCTCAAGCCATCCCCACCGTCGGTGAGCGCAACGGCGGGCTCGAAGGGCAAGCCGTTCAGTGCCAGATGCGGGTCACCGGCAGCCACATAGGGCGGATTTGAAACGATGACCGCGTAACGCTCGCCGGCCACCGGGGCAAACCAGTCTCCTTCGCGAAAATCGACCTTGGCACCAAGCCGCGCCGCGTTATTGCGCGCTACCAAAATAGCCTCATTTTTCAGGTCGACCGCAGCAACCGTTGCAGCCGGACATTCCAGTGCTATCGAAATGGCAACGATGCCCGAGCCCGTTCCCAGATCGAGCACGCGCGGCTGCGTCATGCCGCGCAATTTTTCCAGGGCAAGCTCGATCAGCACCTCGGTTTCCGGCCGCGGAATGAGCACGGCCGGCGAGACCTGGAAAACCCGGCCACGAAATTCGCTCTCGCCGACCAGGTAGGCCAGCGGCTCACCGCCGGCACGGCGCGCCACCCATTCAAGAAATTGCCGCCCGGCCATCTCGCTGACCGGGGTCTCCGGCCGGGCAAGCAGGTCGGCATGCGTACAGCCGGTCGCGTATTGCAGCAACAGGCGGGCGTCGAGCCGGTCGATCCGCTGCCTAGCTGCACCCAAGGCCTCGAAAAGGGTCATCTCAGCCCTGCTCGGCGAGTTCTGCCAGCAGGTCGGCCTGATGCTCGGAAGCCAGCGCCCCGAGCAACTCGTCCATGTCGCCATCCATGATCGCGGCAATCTTGTACAGAGTCAGATTGATACGGTGATCGGTAATCCGGCCCTGTGGAAAATTGTAGGTACGAATGCGCTCGGAACGGTCACCGGAGCCAATCAAGCTTTTGCGGGTACTGGAAATATGCGCCTGCTGGGTGCGCACCTGGACATCCTTGATGCGCGCCGCCAGCACCTTCATGGCCGAGGCCTTGTTGGCATGCTGCGAACGCCCGTCCTGACATTCGGCAACGATGCCGGTCGGAATGTGGGTGATGCGCACCGCCGAATCGGTTTTGTTGATGTGCTGCCCGCCAGCACCCGAGGCGCGGAAGGTATCGATACGCAGATCGGCCGGGTTGAGATTGACGTCTTCGACCTCATCCGCTTCCGGCATCACCGCGACGGTACATGCCGAGGTATGGATGCGGCCTTGCGTTTCGGTTTCCGGCACACGCTGCACGCGGTGCCCGCCCGACTCGAATTTGAGCCTTGAATAGGCGCCATTCCCGCCAATCCGGCAAATGATCTCGCGATACCCACCGAGTTCCGACTCGCTGGCCGACATGACCTCGACCTGCCAGCGCTGACGTTCCGCGTAACGGGAATACATGCGGAAAAGATCGCCGGCAAACAGCGCCGACTCGTCCCCACCGGTGCCTGCGCGGATTTCCAGCAGAACGCTGCGTTCGTCGTTCGGATCCTTGGGCAGCAGCAGCTTCTGCAGCTCGACTTCGAGCTCGGGAAGGCGCGCCTTGGCGACCGCAATTTCTTCTTCGGCAAAGGCGCGCATTTCCGGATCGGCGCGCATCAACTCGGCCTCTGCAAGGTCGTTTTCCGCCTGGCGGAAAATATTGAACTGGACTATCACCGGCTCCAGTTCGGCGCGCTCACGCGACAATTTGCGAAACTGTTCCATGTCACCCGCCGTCTCCGGCGCCGACAACATGCGATCGATTTCATCGAGTCGATCGACCAGCAGGTCGAGTTTTTGGCGAATGCTCGATTTCATTTCGTGGATCAGCGGGCGAATTGGCTCAAGGGGGCGCTATGTTACCTGAGAAGAACCGCAAGCAGTCATTGCCAGAATTTAATACGTGCATCATAATCGTTCGATTATTGATAAATTCAACCGGATGTCGCACATTTCACATTCCGTCATTGCACTGGCGGAAACCCTCGAACTGCGTTGGCAGAACTACCGTGAACACGGAGAGTTCGACATCTTCGTCGAATTTACCCTGTCGCTAAACGGCCTGACCGAACAGCTCAACCGTCGACATCTACCTGGCCTGGTCCGCGCCTGCCAGGAACTCGAAAACACCGCCCTGGCCCTGTTCGGCGACCATACGATGCATCCGATTGCCATCGACCAGGCCAATGCCATCGATCGCAAACTGAGCATCATCCTGAGCGAACTCAGGCGCCATGAAACACCCGCCGTGCAAACCCGCCGTCTCTCCGACTTTCCCGAAAACACGGAAACGGCCTGGAAACACCCAAGGCAGGTGCTCATCGTTTCACGCGCCAACCACCCGTGGACCTCTGCGCTCTCGGAACAGCTGACCTTCTTTGGTTTTACGCCCCGGGAACTACGCTGGGATGAACAGGCAACCGACGACGAACCGCCACTCTCCATCGTTTTCATTCCCGACCGCGAGGGAAGCGCCTACCCGCCGCAGGCCGTGCTGGCCATCATGGCCTTGCGCACGCGCTACCCGACCAGTTACTTCTATTGCCTGTCGGTTCCGGCCAACCTGCAAAGCATTGTCCTTCTACAGCGCGCGGGTGCTGACTCCTGCGTACCGGCCGGTAACAAGGTCAGCGATGTTCTGTCACGCATTCTCGATCTGGTGCAAACCCATGAACAGGAAGTTCACCGGGTTCTGGTCGTTGAAGACTCTGCCACCGCCGTCGCCCACATCCGGCGCTCGCTGACCCAGCACGGCATCGACAGCCATGCCATCAACGATCCGCGCCTGCTCCTCGAAGCGGCAGCGAGTTACAACCCGGACGCCATCCTGATGGACATGTACATGCCCTTCTGCACCGGCGTCGAAGTCACCAGCGCCCTGCGCCAGATTCCCGAATATCACTCGCTGCCAGTGATCTACCTGTCGAGCGAAACCGACATCGTGCAGCAGGTCGAGGCACTGCGCCTGGGCGGCGACCAATTTCTGACCAAACCGATCAACCCGATCATCCTGGCCTCCGTCGTCAAGACCAAGATTGAGCGCTATCGGGAAATGCTCCACTCCGGTCGCCACGACAGCCTGACCGGTCTGCTCAACCATTCGACTTCCAAGGGCCAACTGGAACGCATGCTGGGCGCCATGGCGCCGGCAGGACGACTGGTTGTCGCCATGATCGACATCGACCGCTTCAAATCGATCAACGACAACTTCGGCCATCCGGTCGGCGATCAGGTCATCCGCAGTCTCGCCTGGCTGCTGCGCGGACGGCTGCGCAATACCGACCTGATCGGACGTTACGGCGGCGAGGAATTCATTCTTGCGATGCCCGATGTCGACATCGTTCGCGCAGTCAGCCTGCTCGACCAGATTCGTGAGGATTTTTCGGCCTTGCCGCACGCGCACGCGCACGGCGCCGTACGCGCCACGTTTAGCTGCGGCGTGGCGGCACTTCCCGACTACCAGACCAGTTCGCAACTCATCGAAGCGGCAGACAGCGCCCTGCTAGAGGCCAAACGCGAGGGTCGCAACCGGGTGCTTCTGGCGCCCTCTCTAGGCGGCTAATCGCCGGAATGCAGGTGAAAAAGCCGGCTGGCCGCAGCCTGCAGCTCACCACGTTCGTGTCCTTCAGCCAGATTCAACGCTTGAGTGGGCGCATGCAGCATCTTGTTGACCAGACGCTGTGAAAGCTGCTCCAACACTTTTTCCGGTAACTCGCCACGGGCCAGCAATTTGTGGGCGTGTTCGATTTCGTGGCGACGCATGCGCTCGACTGAATCGCGCAGCGAGCGGATGACCGGGACCGCCTCCCGCGCCTGCAGCCAGCCAAGAAAATCCTGAACCCGCGTGGCAATGATCGACTCTGCCTCGACTACCGCGGCCTGCCGGGACTCCAGCCCGCTCTCCACCACCTGGGCCAGATCATCGACGGTGTAGAGAAACACGTCGTCGAGTTCGCCGACTTCCATCTCGATATCGCGCGGCACGGCCAGATCGACCATGAACATCGGGCGATGACGGCGCGCCTTGACCGCACGTTCGACCATGCCAAGACCGATGATGGGAAGCGGACTCGCCGTGCAGGAAACGATAATGTCGTGTTGCGGCAGATGCTCGGCCAGTTCGTCCAGGCGAATGGCCGTACCGTTGTATTGTTCGGCCAGCGCCCTGCCGCGTTCTAGCGTGCGGTTGGCAATGGTGACCTGGCGTGGCTTGTGGGCGCAGAAATGGGCCGCACACAGCTCGATCATTTCGCCGGCACCGATAAAAAGAATGCGCTGCGTCTCGATCGATTCGAAAATGCGCTGCGCCAGATGCACCCCTGCCGCCGCCATGGATACGATGTTGGCTCCAATCGCCGTTGTGCTGCGCACTTCCTTTGCCACCGAAAATGAGCGCTGGAACAACTTGTGCAATTGCGTTCCCAGCGTTCCCCCCTCTTCCGCGGCACGGACGGCATCTTTCATCTGCCCGAGGATCTGCGGCTCGCCAATCACCATCGAATCCAGACCACTGGCCACCCGGAAGGCATGGCGGATAGCCTGAGGCTGGTCATGTATATAGAGGTAGGGTGCGAGCGTCTCACGCTCGACCTGGTGATATGCGGAAAGCCAGTCAATCACCACATCAGGCGAGGTGGCGGCACAGTAGATTTCGGTCCGGTTGCAGGTCGACAGGATGGCTGCTTCCCTGACCGAGGACTGATGCACCAGATCGCCCAGCGCATGCTGCAGCTTGTCGGCACCGAATGCCACCCGTTCGCGAATGGCGAGCGGTGCGGAATGATGATTGATGCCGAGAGAGAAGATCACCGGAGTAGTCTGGGTGCGCAAAAAAGGTGGGCGATTATAACATCCGGCCCCGCAGCCCATCGACGAACGGCAGCACACTCAAGCAGACAGCGCGACGCCACCCTGTTCGATCAAGCGCCAAGCAGCTATCATTCGACATTCTTCCCGTTGCCGGAAACCATGATGCGCGTTTTACTGCCAGCCACACTGATCTGCACCACCCTGCTCACCGCTTGCGCGACGCAAGGGGAAATCCCGCCGAGCAAACACATCTCGCAAACCGGCGCGCTCAAGGTTCACCCCGGTCTGCTTGGCCTGCCGGTTCCGCCGGAATTGCAGGATCAGCAATTTGCATCGTCCGGGGGCTCGAACAAGTCCGGCGACCCGATGAAAATGGATGAGACCGGCCTGCGCGTTCAGCGCAGCGTCTATTTCGACCTGAACAGCGCCGAAATGAAGAGCGACTATGAACCTGCCCTGCGCGCCCATGCGCGCTACCTGGCGGACCACCCGCAGTCGCACGTTCGCATCGAAGGGAATGCGGACGAACGTGGCAGCGCTGAATACAACCGCCGCCTCGGTTTGAAACGCGCCGAAACGGTGCGCGCAACGCTGGTCGGACACGGCGCCCCCGAAAAGCAGATTTCGATCAAGACGCTCGGCGAGGCCAATCCGAAGCTGACCGGCCACAATGAAGAGTCGTGGGCAGAAAACCGCCGCGCCGACGTGGTTTACGAAAAAGAAGACTGATCAACGAAACGGCGACGGGATACGGCCATCGCCCCGTCCCGTCCCGTCAGCATCGGCAACTAGCCGCCCAGCGCTTTCTCCGCCTCTTCGGCTCGCTCGTACAGTCGCGGAGGAAGTTGCCGTTTTTCCAGTGCTTCGCCCAGTTTCATGCGCAGGAAGGTATTGGCGGTATAGCGCGTCACATCATGGTAATGGGGCTCCATGATTTCCTTGACCATGCCGACGTACTCATCGACCAGTTCCGGAAGGACGGAAAAGCGGTCGTAATTGACGATCGCGTTAACCTTGTGCCCGACTGGCCGTAGCGCCTCTTCAACAGCGACCCGGATTCGCTCGATATCGCCTGGATTGCGCACGGACAACCCGGAAAAATCGACAAAGAACAGATTTTCTCCGACGTGATAGGAAAGCCGCTCCGCCATCGGCATTTCGAGCATTTCCGGACGAATGTTCATCGGCTCTTCGGCAAAGATGCGCTCATCCATCAAACGGGGGGTTTGCGTCATGATGGGACGAAACGCCATCTTGTCGAGAATATCCTTCTGCAAATCCACCCCTGGCGCGACTTCAGTCAGCGCCAGTCCTTCCGCAGTCAATTCAAAGACACAGCGCTCGGTAATGTAGAGAACGCTCTTTCCCCATTTGGCAGCCTGCGGGCCTGAGAAGGTGCGGTGCTCGACTTCCTCGACAAACTTGAACGCTGTACCGTCTTCCAGAATTTGCAGTTTTTTCAGGTTGACCGCGACATCGAGGTTGCCGGCGGTAAATGTCCCGACAAAGACCACCTTCTTGGCGTTCTGGGAAATATTGATGAAACCGCCGGCACCCGCGAGGCGCGGGCCGAATTTCGAGACATTCAGGTTACCCTGCCGGTCAGCCTGGGCAAGGCCAAGAAAGGCGATGTCGAGGCCGCCGCCGTCATAAAAGTCAAACTGGCTGGGCTGGTCGATGATGGCCTGAGTATTGGTAGCCGCGCCGAAATTCAGGCCGCCGGCCGGCACCCCGCCCACCACACCCGGCTCCGCTGTCAGGGTGAGCAGATCGATGATGTGCTCTTCCGCCGCCACGCTGGCCACGCCCTCGGGCATGCCAATACCGAGATTGACTACGGCATTGGCCCGCAATTCGAGCGCCGCACGCCGGGCGATGATCTTGCGCTCACTCATCGGCATGGCCGCAATTGCCGACATCGGGACCTTGATCTCTCCAGCGAACGCCGGACTGTACTGCTCGATGAAGGTCTGCATGTGGTATTCCGGCTTTTCTGCGACCACCACACAATCGACCAGAATCCCGGGCACTTTGACCTGACGCGGATTCAGCGTCCCCCGCTCGGCAATGCGCTCGACCTGGGCAATGACGATCCCGCCGGAATTGCGGGCCGCCATTGCGATGGCTCGCGCCTCGAGCGTCAGCGCCTCCTTCTCCATCGTGATGTTGCCATCGGGATCGGCCGTCGTACCGCGGATGATGCCGACATTGACCGGGAATGCCTTGTAGAAAAGATATTCCTCACCATCAATTTCCATGACGCGAACGATATCCCTGGTCGTCATGGCATTCAGCTTGCCGCCACCAAAACGGGGATCGACGAAAGTACCAAGACCGACGCGGGTGATATTTCCCGGCTTGCCTGCCGCAATATCGCGGAAAAGATGGGAAATCACGCCCTGCGGCAGGTTGTATGCCTCGATCCGGTTGGAAACGGCCAGCTGCTGCAACTTTGGAACCAGGCCCCAGTGTCCGCCGATAACACGCCCAACCAGTCCATCATGGCCGAGATGATTCAGCCCGCGCTCCTTGCCATCTCCCTGACCCGCAGCATAAACAAGAGTCAGATTGCGCGGACTTCCCAGGCCGTGAACATCGCCTGCCTCAGCTTCGAGAAAGCGTTTTTCGAGCGCAACGGCGATATTTTCCGGAAAGCCGATACCGACAAAGCCACCGGTCGCCACCGTATCGCCATCCTTGATCAGGCGTACGGCATCGGCGGCAGAAACCACTTTTCCGGTATCGGCCGCGCGCAGCGAGGCAGCAATCGGATGACGGGACAGGGCATTGATTTCAGGCATGCATTCTCCTCGACCCGGTTCGCCAGACGATGCTATCCGTCATGCGAACCGGGAATTTCTGCTGGACTTCAGTTGACCAAGGCGGCCTCGATCTCGGCGAAGGTGCGCGGCAAATCAAAACCGAGCACCGGCACGCCAAGCAAACGACCGATGTGAGTTGCGGAAAACAGCCCGCGCACGCGCGGCAGTCCGGTCGCCGGCTCTACGTCCTCCACCAGGATATGCTGGCGCCCCAGGCTCTTCAACGCATCGAGAATATCGATCACACGGACATTCATCACGTCGGCAAGGCTCAGGGTATCGATGCAGTCGATCCCTACCATCAGATCCCGAACACTGACCTCCTCGCGACGACAGCCCCTGGCCTGAACCACCTGCAAGGGTTTCTCGCCAAGAATGTCGCGGGCAGTAATCAGGCCGAGCACGCGCTCGCTCCTGTCGAGCACGATCAACAGTCGCACCCCGCGCGAAATCATTCGGGAATTCGCTTCGTCAATCGACGCTTCAGGATGAATATTCACCACATTGACGCGCGAAAAATCGGTCATTGCCTCGATTGCAGGAGAGTCGGCAGCAACCAGGTTGAAGCCGGCGGCGCACAACGTGGCATCCGGTGAAAGCTTGTGCATGCGCACTTTGTTTGTCAGGGTCATGTCTCACTCCTTATCCGTTGTTATGTCGGTGACGGCGCGAACCGGCCGAGACCCGGAACGGTCCCCGTCACACCGAAGTATTGGGAGAATTATTCCGGTTGACAAGGTCACCAAGGGAAAACCCGGGGGCCGTAGACGAAAAAAAGCCCGGGTCGAAACCCGGGCTTTCCTGTAACTGACGTTTAAGTCTTAGTGGCCGGAGGCACCTGCAGCACCCACACCGGTTTCGGAACGGGTTTCCTGATCCGCGAACAGTGCGCGTTCCTTCTTGGCCTGCTCGCTGTTGTCCAGGATGGAGAACAGCCAGATACCGACGAAGCCGATGGTCATCGAGAACAGGGCCGGCGAAGTGTAGGGGAACAGTGCAGAACCCTTCGGATTGCCCATGACGGCTTCCCAGATGGACGGGGAAACAACAGTCAGGGCAACCGAGGAGATCAGACCCAGGAAACCGCCGATCACGGCGCCACGGGTCGTGCAGTTCTTCCACAGCACGGACATGAACAGAACCGGGAAGTTGGCAGACGCGGCAATCGCGAAGGCCAGCGACACCATGAAGGCGATGTTCTGCTTTTCGAAGGCAATCCCCAGAACCACGGCAACAATACCGAGAGCAATCGTGGTAATCCGGGAAACACGCAGTTCGGCAGCAGAGTCAGCCTTGCCTTCCTTGAACACGGTAGCGTACAGGTCGTGCGACACGGCGGAAGCACCCGACAGGGTCAGACCGGCAACCACAGCCAGGATGGTGGCGAAGGCAACCGCGGAGATGAAGCCGAGGAAGACGTTGCCACCAACCGCGTTGGCCAGGTGGATAGCAGCCATGTTGCCGCCACCCTTCAGAGCGCCCTTGGCGTCGAGGAAGGTCGGGTCGGTCAGCACGAAAGTGATGGCGCCAAAACCGATGATGAAGGTCAGGATGTAGAAGTAGCCAATCCAGGTGGTCGCCCAGAACACCGACTTGCGGGCTTCCTTGGCGGACGGCACGGTGAAGAAGCGCATCAGGATGTGCGGCAGGCCTGCAGTACCGAACATCAGGGCCATACCGAAGGAGATGGCAGAGATCGGATCCTTCACGAAGGTGCCCGGAGCCATGATCGACAGACCCTTGGCAGCAGCGGCAGCAGGATCGACACCGGCAGCAGCAGCGGCAGCATCGGCACCATTCTTGACGGCTTCAGCAGCCATTGCCTTGGCAGCCAGCATGGTCTTGATCTCAACCGCCTTGGCAAACATCGCTTCCGGGCTGAAGCCGAACTTGGCCAGCACCATGAAGGCCATGAACGAAGCGCCACACAGCAACAGAACAGCCTTGATGATCTGAACCCAGGTCGTTGCGGTCATGCCGCCGAAGAGCACATAGACCATCATCAGCACGCCGACGATGACCACAGCCATCCAGTATTCCAGACCGAAGAGCAGCTTGATGAGCTGGCCGGCACCGACCATCTGGGCAATCAGATAGAAGGCAACAACAACCAGCGTACCGGTCGCGGCAAAGGCACGAATCGGGGTCTGCTTGAAGCGGTAGGCAGCGACGTCGGCGAAGGTGAACTTGCCGAGGTTGCGCAAACGCTCTGCCATCAGGAAGGTAATGACCGGCCAGCCTACGAGGAAGCCGATCGAGTAGATCAGGCCGTCATAGCCATTGGCCATAACCGCAGCCGAAATACCCAGGAAGGAAGCGGCAGACATGTAGTCACCGGCAATGGCCAGACCGTTCTGGAAACCGGTAATGCCGCCGCCAGCGGTGTAGAAGTCAGCGGCCGACTTGGTCTTGGCGGCTGCCCACTTGGTGATGTACAGCGTAGCAGCCACGAAAACCGCAAACATGACGATGGCGGTCCAGTTGGTAGCCTGCTTTTCTGCCTGACCGAGATCGGCGCCGGCTGCGTAAGCAGCCCCCGCCGCAGCCAGCATGGCAAAAGCGCCGAGCAGTTGCTTGATAAGTTTATTCATTAGGTGCTCTCCTTGATCAGCTCTTCCTTGAGTGCATCGAACTCGGTGTTGGCGCGACGCACGTAAATGCCGGTAATAACGATGGTGAACAGAATCACCCCCACGCCGATGGGAATACCCACCGTCGTGACACCGGCACCCAGGGGCTGGGCGAGGAAAGACTTGTTGAACGCGATCAGCGCGATATAGCCGTAGTAAACAACCAGCATCAGGATCGTCATGACCCAGCCGTAGCTGTTACGCGTGCTCTTCAACTGCTGATATTTCGGATTAGCCCGAATTTTCTCGTAGATGTTGGCCTGCATTGATTTGCTCCTCAGATTTTGTTTATAGAGGCATTGCTGCGGAGCCTAATTTAAGCCTCGCGTCTTACAGGCAACTTACAGAGCGTAAGCGATTTCGAAATAGTGAATTTCATGCATCAGCCGAAATACATCGACTCCGGCAAAAAAAGAAAAAGCCCCGCACGGGGCGGGGCTTCGAAGGGCTTTGGGGCCGTGGGCTGCGGAGATTACATCCCCATGCCGCCCATACCACCCATGCCGCCCATACCACCCATGTCAGGCATGCCGCCGGCCGGCTTGTCTTCAGCCAGTTCAGCAACCATGCATTCGGTGGTCAGCATCAGGCCGGCCACGGAAGCGGCATTCTGCAGCGCGGTGCGGGTGACCTTGGTCGGATCCAGCACGCCCATTTCGACCATGTCGCCGTACTCGCCGGTGGAAGCGTTGTAACCGTAGTTACCCTTGCCACGCTGGACCTTGTCGACCACGACGGACGGCTCGTCGCCGGCGTTGGAGACGATTTCACGCAGCGGCTGTTCCATGGCACGCAGGACGATCTTGATACCGGCGTCCTGGTCGTGGTTGTCACCCTTGAGCTTGCTGATGGCAGCGCGGGCACGGATCAGGGCAACGCCGCCGCCGGCGACGATACCTTCTTCAACGGCTGCGCGGGTAGCGTGCAGGGCATCTTCGACGCGGGCCTTCTTTTCCTTCATTTCGACTTCGGTGGCGGCGCCAACCTTGATGACGGCAACGCCGCCAGCCAGCTTGGCCACACGCTCCTGCAGCTTTTCCTTGTCGTAATCGGAAGTAGCTTCCTCAATCTGCACGCGGATCTGCTTGACGCGGGCTTCGATGGCGGCAGCTTCGCCGGCACCGTCGATGATCGTGGTGTTTTCCTTGGCGACTTCGATGCGCTTGGCCTGGCCCAGATCCTTCAGGACAGCCTTTTCCAGGGTCAGACCGGTTTCTTCTGCGATGACGGTACCGCCAGTCAGGATGGCGATGTCTTCGAGCATGGCCTTGCGGCGGTCACCGAAGCCCGGAGCCTTGACGGCAACGGTCTTCAGGATGCCGCGAATGTTGTTCACAACCAGGGTTGCCAGCGCTTCGCCATCGACGTCTTCAGCGATGATGAGCAGCGGACGGCCGGCCTTGGCGACTTGTTCCAGCACCGGCAGCAGGTCGCGGATGTTCGAGATCTTCTTGTCGAAGAGCAGGACGAACGGGTTTTCGAGCAGGGCTTGCTGCTTGTCGCTGTTATTGATGAAGTACGGCGACAGGTAGCCGCGGTCAAACTGCATGCCTTCGACGACGTCGAGTTCGTTGGCCAGGGACTTGCCGTCTTCAACGGTGATGACGCCTTCCTTGCCGACCTTTTCCATGGCATTGGCGATGATTTCGCCGATGTCGGAATCGGAGTTGGCGGAAATGGAACCGACCTGGGCGATTTCCTTGGTCGTGGTGCAGGGCTTGGAGAAACCTTTCAGCTCTTCGATGGTGGCGGCAACCGCCTTGTCGATACCGCGCTTGAGATCCATCGGGTTCATCCCGGCGGCAACGTACTTCATGCCTTCGCGGACGATGGACTGGGCCAGCACGGTGGCGGTGGTGGTACCGTCACCAGCGATGTCGGAGGTCTTGGAAGCGACTTCCTTGACCATCTGGGCACCCATGTTGGCGAACTTGTCCTTCAGTTCGATTTCCTTGGCGACGGAAACGCCGT
>CAZOWA010000030.1:0-37953 GCA_964583695.1 uncultured Dechloromonas sp. | reverse complement strand
ATTCCGGAGTGGAGAATGCCCTGTTCTATACCGATAATTGCCGCATGCTCTACGGCGATGCGCAACCCATGGCCGGCGAGATCATTCAGCATTTGAAGGCGATGGGCTAGGAACTCGCTCGCGGGCAGGGAAGTTGATCTGGATCACCCTGCCTGCTCTCACCTGAGAGTAAGCTTCCTGGTCTGTGTTTTTGGTAGGACATCATGGAACTTGGCGCTCTGATCGAAACCCTCGGCGAGCAATCGAGCATCTCGCTGGCCGGTCTGTTAGTCGGCACCCTGTTCGGCGCTTTCGCCCAGCGCTCCCGATTCTGCCTGCGTTCCGCGGTCGTTGAGTTCTGGAATAGGGATGGCTCAAGCAAGCTCTCTGTCTGGCTGTTTGCTTTTTCGACAGCCGTCATCGCCACCCAGCTTTTCATCACCACCGGGCAACTCGATGTCGGCAACGCCCGACAACTCTCGGCGACCGGCAGCCTTTCCGGAGCACTGGTCGGTGGCGTCATGTTCGGCATAGGCATGATTCTGGCCCGTGGCTGCTCATCGCGGATGCTGGTTCTGGCCGCCAACGGCAACTTGCGCGCCCTGCTTACCGGACTGATCTTTGCGGTTACCGCCCAAGCATCGCTGTCGGGTGTGTTATCACCGTTAAGAACATGGATTTCCAGTCTCTGGACTATTGACGGAGGGGCCCGCGATCTGCTCGCGACACTTCACCTGGGGCACGTCGGCGGTCTGCTCTTTGGTATCGTCTGGCTGATGGCGGCCATCGTTTTTGCACGCAGATCAAGCGGCCTGCTGCGCAGGGAATGGCTGGGAGGAATCGGAGTGGGAATCATGGTTGCCTTTGCCTGGATGCTCACTTACCAAATCGGCTCGCAGTCGTTCGACACCATCATTCCCGTCCAAAGTCTCAGCTTTACCGGCCCTTCCGCCGACATACTGATGCTGGTACTTTCCGCCCCGGGGCAAGCTTGGGATTTCGACATCGGTCTGGTGCCCGGGGTCGTACTCGGATCATTTTCTGCGGCTTTGTGGAGCAAAGAACTGAAGCTTGAAGGCTTCAAGGATGGTCACAGTATGCGCCGCTATATTGCAGGCGCGCTGTTCATGGGTTTCGGTGGCATGCTTGCCGGTGGGTGTGCGGTAGGTGCCGGCGTTTCCGGTGCAGCCGTTTTCGCGCTGACGGCCTGGATTTCGCTGATCGGCATGTGGGCCGGTGCTGGAGTCACCAATGCCCTGTTTGATCGACCGGAAAAACGTACGGTTACGTCAGTTCAGCCTTAATCTGATGCCGACACCCGAAGGCGTCGGCAATGTCCTCATCAATCAACTCTGACCGACCGATGGCGAACGCCAGCCAAGGAATGAATAAACGATGATGACGGTACCAATCAAACCGACACCGAACACCAAGGCAATAAGGAACCAATCAGCCGGCCCGCCAGCATCGGTAAAGCCCGAAGACGAGACCTTGGCCATCAGTACCAAGGCCAGCCCTCCCCCCAATACACCGAACATCTCTGCGCGAACCAGACGCTTTGCCACAATGCCCCGTTCTCGCTTGAGAAGAAGCAGAAAGGCGAACGTACCGCCAATTGCAAGCAGGATCAATATCCACAACAACGGCCCCAGCATTTCCTGGAAGACCGAGAGAAATACCATCGGATCCAAATCTTTCATTTTTTTCTCCCTTAAGCGCGACCGCGCAGCATGCTGATGTAGGTGGGCTTCAATGCCATGGTCTTCATCACCCAGGTAATCCAGAGTTCTTCAAGCGGCGCAATGACCCCCGGGAACGAGGGGGTCAGGTTGTCTTTGTAATCGAACTCGATGAGCATTGCCTGCCCCAGGCGAGTGATCAACGGGCAGGACGTGTAGCCGTTGTACACCGCTGTAGATTCCTTGCCTGCAATACTCGCCACCAGATGATCAACCGCGACCGGCACCTGCCACTTGACGCTGGCCGCCGTTTTGCCCTTGGGCACACCGGCCACGTCGCCGACAGCGAAGACATTCTCGAAACGCTTGTGCCGCAAATTGTGCTTTTCCACTTCCATCCAGCCATCCTTGGCCCACCCGCCTTCCTGCCACGGCAGAGGGCTGTTGCGCACAGCATCAGGCGCACGCATCGGCGGAATGACGTTGATGAAATCGTACTGCAACTCCGCCGGCCCAACGGCAGTCTTGAAGGTGGCAATACGTTTGCCAATATCGATCGACTCCAGCACGCGTTCGTAATTGACTTTGACCTGCCGTTGTTCGAACAGCATGCGTACCTTTTCATGAACGATGGGCACGCTGAACAAGGCCTTGTTGTTGGCGTTGTAGACCAGCTCTGCCTTGCCACGATTACCCCGGCGACGCAGGTAATCATCGGTGATGAAAGTGTACTTGAGCGGGGCGCCCGCGCATTTCATTTCTGTTCCGGGTCGCAGGAAAACCCCGACGCCGCCCTTGTCGGCAAAATCAGACATCGAACGCCAGGTCGCCTCTGCCGCCTGCGCACTCAGGTAAACACTCCCCAGACCATTTTTTCCAATCTGTTCGACATCCATGCCAGGAATCGCCGCATAGTCTAGCTTGAGACCCGCGGCGACCATCAGGTAATCATAGGGAACCTGCTTGCCACTCTCGGTAACCACCTTGTTGCCTTCCGGATCGAACTCTGCGACCCGTTCCTCTATCCACTCAACTCCCTTGGGCAAATATTCCGCAGTCGTCGAAGTCACGTAGGAAGTCGGTTTCAAGCCTGCGGCAACCAGCGTATAACCCGGCTGATAGAAATGCTCCTTGCGCGCATCAATGATGATGATCTTGGCTCCGGAAAGACGCTCAGCCAGATGCGATGCCGCTGCAAGACCTGCAGCGCCGGCACCGGCAATCACGATGCGAGCCTTCGATTCGACAACCGGTCCGGTTGAGGCTCTTGCGGCCCCCACCGGCAAGAACAGCGCCCCCGCACCTGCCACAGCGCCAAATTTCAGAAAATCGCGTCGATCCAGCCGCCCTGGCTGAATCTGTTCGACCATTTTTTGATCAGGTTTATTTGTCATGACTCCTCCTTGTGCAAAGCAAACTTGGCTACCGTTTTACTCCAGAAACAGACACTAAAAAACAATGCTATATGCTGATATTCTTATAGTTGTATCCAAAAAAAACGACTCAATTCGCATCGAGCCGCCTCATCACTTGCCTATTTCGGGAAATACATCTTCGCCTTGTCCAGTTTGTAAGACCAGGGCAGATTGGCATTTTTCCAGCCATTGACCGCGCGCTGTCCGGCTTTTGGTCCCTCCTTGGCCATGTCGCCTTCAAACCCTTCGGCAACACTGTAAACCTTGGTATACCCAGCTTCCTGCAGGCGATCAGCCGCCTTGGAACTACGATCACCGGAACGGCAGATCAAAACTATCGAAGCAGTTTTGTCTAACCCCAGATCCTTCAGGCGGCGTTCTATTTCAGACACGAAATCCTGATTCGGCTCAAGCTTGTACATCGCCCGCTTGTCATCCCAATCGGACATGATTTCCTGGTGTTCAACATAGGGAACCAGCGCATCCACCGCACTGGGCATGCCAACATACATAGCTTCGGCACGGGTCCGGATATCGAACAGTGCAACCCCTTTCGGGTCCTTCTGCTTCATGTCGAAGGCTTCCTGTGGCGTCAAATACAACCCCAACTTGGTCACCTTGATGGCGGGCAATTTGTCCCACTCGCGCGTTCCAGGCGTCCAGTCAGCTGCGATTGAGAGGGAAGACGCCATCAGCAAGCCAACAGCCAGCAACTTCTTTAGCGACAATTTAGTCATCATCATGCAATTCCCGGGTTATTCGCCGCGCCTTTCAAGGTCGGCAGGTTGAGATTGACCGGTTTGACGGTCTTTATGTCACGCAGGTATTTTGCCACGACCTCCCAGATCGGCTCGCCGGCGTTTTTCGCCTCTTCGGAAACCGGCGCCCAGCCGGCGACCTTGTAGGTCTTGGCGGGATCGATGAGTTTGCCCTTGAGCATCATGTTCTGGATGCGGTTGCCCATCTTGGCGGTCGGGTCGCAGGTCCATTGCAGGCCGCCGACGCGCACCATGTCGCCGCCCTGCTGGTAGTACGGGTCGGGGTTGAACAGGTTGTCGCAGACGTCTTCGAGCACGGTCTTGATCATCTCGCCGCTCATGTTGGTCACCGTCGTCCACGGGTAGGTGATCGCGGTCTGGTCGAGCACGTGTTCCATCAGGATGGGCTGGCCGGGCAGCAGCGAGGTGCCCCAGCGGAAGCCCGGCGAGAAGGCGATTTCGGCGTCCTTGACCTGCATCAGCGCGTCGAGGATGACCTGGTCGAAAGTGCCGTTGAAATTGCCGCGGCGGTAGAGCAGGCCCTCGCTGACCGCCAGCTTTTCGTTGAGCTTGGACAGGTACGGTGCGCGTGCCTTGTCGATCAGCGCCTGCATGTCCTTGTCGGCCGGCAACAGGTTGGCGAAGACGGGCAGCAGCTTGTAGCGGAAGTCGGCGATCTTGCCGTTCTTGACGTCGAAATCGAGCACGCCGAGGTACTTGCCGTTGGAGCCGGCGTTGGTGACCAGCGTCTGGCCGCCGGCATTCTTGACGACAACCGGGGCCGGCATGCCGTCGTGGGTGTGGCCGCCGAGGATGGCGTCGATACCTTTGACGCGCGACGCCATCTTGAGGTCGACGTCCATGCCGTTGTGCGACAGCACGACGACGACCTGCGCACCGGCGGCACGGGCTTCGTCGACCGTTTTCTGCATGTTTTCTTCCTGGATGCCGAAGCTCCAGTTCGGCGTCTGCCAGCGCGGGTTGGCGATCGGCGTGTAGGGGAAGGCCTGGCCGATGATAGCGACCGGCACGCCGTTCATGTTCTTCATGACGAAGGGCTTGAAGACGGCGTCGCCGAAGTCGGCGGTCTTGACGTTCTGGGCGACGATGTCGATGTGGCCGGCGAAATCCTTTTCCTCTATTTCCTTGACGCGGGCCTCACCGTAGGTCGACTCCCAGTGCAGGGTCATGACATTGACACCGAGCGCCTTGCAGGCGTCGACCATGTCCTGGGCGTTGGACCACAGCGCCGTGCCGGAACCCTGCCAGGTATCGCCGCCGTCGAGCAGCAGCGCGCCGGGGCGGTTGGCCTTCATGCGCTTGACCAGCGTCGCCAGGTGGGCGAAGCCGCCGACCTTGCCGTAGGTCTGGGCGGCTTTTTCGAAATTCAGGTAGGTGTAGGCGTGCGCCTCGATGGAGTTCGGCTTGAAACCGAAGTGCTTGAGCAGGTTGGCGCCGACGAGGTGCGGCACTTTGCCGAACTGGTCGCCAAAGCCGAGATTGACGTTCGGCTCGCGAAAATAGATCGGCAGCAATTGGGCATGGCAGTCGGTGATGTGCAGCAGGCTGACGTTACCGAATTTGGGCAGGTCGTAGAGCTTGGCTGCGCCCTTTTCAGCAAGTGCAAAGTCGCTATGGAGGGACATGCCACCGGCAGCGGCGACGGCCATGACCTGGAGAAATTCGCGGCGATTCATGCTCATTTGTTCATCCTTAAAAAACGCCCGGTGGACTCACCACCGGGTTCAAGCAAGGCAAAATTAGGCGTTATTTTTTGTTGACCGGAGATTCCGGGTCGAACAGATACGCCATCAGGTGCTTGATCTGCTGTTCGGTGAGAATCTCGGCATCACCATTTCGGGGCATATTGCTACAGGCGTTATAGGCCTTCGCGTTGTAGATTTTTCCCCAGGTATACTTGATGTTGTCTTCGCTGTTGCCGCGAATCTTTCCCCATTCGAGCAAACTCGGGCCAATCGTGCCAAAGGAAATTTCCTTGCTGCTCATTTGATGGCAGTTGTAGCAGCCACCACCATTGTCATGAGGCGTCTTGTCGGTCCAGGTCAACCCCTTGCCGCTGAGCGCGATTTTCTCGCCCTCTTTCCAGCTGCCGAAATACTTGCCGTCGGCCGGATAACGGATGGTCTTCATCTGCTCAGCCTCAATGGCCTGCATTACTTTTTTCGCGGGTTGCTTTTCACCGGAACAGGCGCTCTGGAAATCCAACTGGAACATGCGATGCTTGGCCGCGATCCCCGTAGTTTTGAAGGAACGATCCATCATCGCCTTGAAATCGGCATACAGATCCTCTCCGGCCGCCGAAACACCTGTCGAAGCAAGGACCAGGGCTGCAATAAGAGTGCTTTTCTTCATATCTCGCTCCTCAACGCTTCAGACCCGGGGTCAACATCGTGCCCCCCTTGGCAGTTGCAGCCAGGTAGACGGACAGGGCAATCGTCACATCCGATCCGTAAATCGGCTCAGCAGTACGCTGCTGGCGATAACAGTCGTTGAGACGGTGCTGCATGGTCCAGAACTGGCCGTTGGAGACGCGGTAGGCCGGCCAGCTACCCCAGCCAGCTGCCGCACCTGCCTGGGTACGCAAATCCGGAAGATCCTGAAGGCGGATGCGCTTGCCGCTATCGCCGTGACAGGTCGCACAGGAAAAATCCATCGGCCCGGAGCGGTAGTAGAAAGCCATCTTGCCCAGGTCGTACATCTTCTTCATACCTGGCGCCTTCATGTCGACATTGATCTTGTCGCCATTCGACTCGGTAACGATGTAGGCAACCAAGGCCGCCATCGTCTCACGCTCACCTTTGAGCCAATCTGCGTTCAGAACCATTTTCGGGTCGATACCTTGCAAGGTTTCCATGCAAGTCATCAAACGAGTCTCAAGATCCTGCACCTTGCCGGTGTCCTTGAAAAAACGAGGCATTTTGGCGTAGGCGCCTTTGACCACACCTGGACCAAGGCCAAGATCGCACTGCTCAAGCGATGCCTTCTTCGGCCCACGCTTGGTCTTCCGGAGCTCTTCCCCTTGTGCGGCGAAGAGTTCCGAAGGATTACCGTCGGCAATCATCTCGCGGTAGCGCGCGATTTCATCGGTTGATTTGTCCGCCAGTGCAAGATTGGAGCCAAAACCTCCAAGCACTACCAGAAGCCCTGCGAACAGGGCAAACTTTCCTTTTTGTCTCATGACTCCTCCGTCGGAATTGGGGCTGGATGGCGGCACCGACAATCCGGTGCCGCCTCCCTTTATTGGGGCTCAACCAAATCCTGCTTAGGCAATCGCGGCTTCGTCTGTCCGCGTATCACCCTTGTTGTCTTTCCAGCTGACGGTGATCTTGTCACCCTTGGCGCCGCCCTTGAACTTGAAGGCGAGGTAGGGATTCTTCGAAATGGAAGAGCCGAACTCGCTGCTCAGGACAACCTTGTCGCCGTGCTTGGCGGTCAGTTCCGTAATGAACCATGCAGGCACGATGGCGCCAGCAGAATCCTTGCGCTGACCTGTTTCCATTTCGTGGCTGATCAGAACCTTGACTTCGGTAACGCCATCCTTGTTGCTGGCGCGGATTTTCATCGGATTTGCCATATTTAACTCCTTGAATTATTTAACGATACCAGCCGATTAGCCGCCACAGCCGCCGAGGGTGACCTTGATTTCCTTGGTTGCCATGAAGAACTTGCCGTCAGATTTGACCAGGGCGTAGACGTTCGAGGTCTGCCCCATCTTGACGCGAGTCTGAACATTGGCCTCGGTACCTTCGGGCAAAGTGAAGGTTGCCGACAATGCGTTCGGGTTTTTCTCGATGAGAATCGCCACCATCGTGACATTGGGCAGGGTGGATGCCACTCCAACCGGGACAACGGCGCCGTTTTCGGCGATGTCTGGACCCGTCACCTGAACATCCTTGCTGTCGGCCGTGGAAGAAACGCCCATTGCCTTCAGCGTGTCTGCCATGCTCTTGGATTCAAAGGCAGACTTGTTCCAGTCAGCCAAGGCCATGCCCGGCTTGATCACACCAGCGGCAGCCAGGACGCTCAGCAGCGCAGCGCCGGAACCGGTCTTCAATACATTACGACGTTGATTGTTCATAACATCTCCTCTCAAAAAATTGAATTACTTCGCGCCTGACAAAACCCACTTGATCAGCTTTTTCAGTTCCTCGTCATTGACATGCGAGTTGGGAGGCATGGGCACACTACCCCAGTTCCCCTGACCACCGCCCTTGACGCGCTCAAGCAGGTAGGACTCTGCATCCACCCTGTCTTTATACCGCGCCTGGACTTCGTTATACCCCGGTCCGACAATCTTGTTGTTCAGGCCATGGCAACCCGTACAACCATTCTTGTTGGCAAGCTCCAGCTCCGCCGATGCAACAGGTGCCGCCGGCGCCGATTCTCCGGTTTTCACACCGCGCACCGGACCGAATGTCCGATTCTGGTCAGCCAGATTGCCGTGTGCATCCCGCGCATACTCGGGCAGCACCGAACCGATGCGGACTTCGGTCTTGCAGTTTTTCATGCAAGCCTTGTTCTGCACATCGGGCTTTCCGCCATTGCCGATCCCGCCCTTCTTGGCAGGTGCGCCCGGCCACATGCCGTGGTCAGTGGTCATGCCGTTGCGATTCGGCAACATCTTCTGAATCTCTGCGATGTTCTGGTCGGACAAAGTGAAGTCACCCGGCACGATTTCGGAAAGATTCAGCAAATAGGCCAGGATGGCGTACACCTCGTCCGGCTTCAGCGACTTGGGTGCAGTCCAGGGCATCGCGCGCTGAATGTAGTCGAACACCGTCGAGATCGTTGCCACCTTGGTAAAGGTCGTACGCTGCGGCAATTCCCCGGACGACAAGCCACGCACATGCCCCGTCTTGATGTCATCCTTGGTCGTACCACCAACGAGCGGTGTGAATACCTCGTTCGACTCGCCGAATGTTCCGTGACAGGACGCACACTTTTCCTCGAAAAGCTCCATGCCACGATCAACATTTCCCGAACCCTTGGGAAGGCCCTTGAAGTCCGGACGAACATCGATATCCCAGGCCTTTACCTCGGCTGGCGTGGCGTCACGCCCGAGACCCTGATACCTGTCAAAAGCCAGACCCGTCGTAGCCATACCGGCCAACGCCAAGGCAAAGATGGATTTAGAGAACCTGGACATTGCTGACCTCCCCGCTTTCGACCACTTTCCAGGACTGGATGGCATTGTTGTGATAGATCGACTTGACTCCTCGAACCGCACGCAGCTGGCCATAGCTCGGCTGCACATAACCGGTCTCGTCAATCGCCCGCGACTGGAGAATGGCCGGCTTGCCGTCCCATACCCAGTTGATGTTGAAGCGAGTCAGCGCCTTGTTCTGAACCGGCCCTTCGAGGCGCGCCGTCTGCCAGTTGATGCCGCCGTCGAAGGAAACGTCGACCTGCTTGATCCTGCCACGCCCCGACCATGCAATGCCGGAAACGTTGTAAAAACCCTTGTCGAGCAGGGTTTGGCCGCCTGACGGCGTAGTGATCACGGACTTGGCTTCGTGAATTGAAGTGTACTGACGATGCTGGCCGTTCGGCATCAAGTCGATGTAGTGAACCGCTTCGTCCTTCGTGGCATAGGGTTTGTCACCCACTTCGATACGACGCAGCCATTTGACCCAGGACACACCCTGCACGCCCGGCACGACCAGGCGCAACGGATAACCGTTTTCGGGCCGGAGCATCTCGCCGTTTTGGCCGTAGGCGACCATGACTTCACCGGACTCCACCATTTCCATCGGAATGGTTCGCGTCATCGATGAACCATCCGCACCTTCGGCAAGAATGTAACGAGCCTTCTTGTAATCGACACCGCAATCGTCCAGCAATAAACGCAGGGGAACCCCGGTGAACTCCGAGCAGGAAAGCATCCCGTGCGTGTATTGCACGGTCGGCACCGCGACGTTGCCCCACTCGAGACCGGTATTGGCACCGCACTCGACAAAATGGATACGCGACGAGGAAGGCATGCGCATCAGTTCATCGAGCGTATAAACCTTGGCCTTCTTGATGAGCGAAGAATCGGAGCCGTTGATCATCAGGCGATGCTTGGAGGGGTCGATGTCGTGCCAGCCCTGGTGATGACGCTCAAAATGCAAACCGGAGGGGGTAATGATTCCGAACAAGCCTTGCAACGGGCAGAAAGACACAGAAGCACCGCCGACCCGTGCCAGACCGGGCGATTCCCGACGCAGCAACTGGCTTTCGTATTGCGAAGGCATGCCGTAGGGGCGGGTCGCAACAGGTTGCCCCAGCGTCGTCGACCAGGATGGCAACTCAAGAATGTTCGAATCGCCTTCGCTGGCACGCGCCACCATCGGTGCCGCCATGGCGGCACCTGCCGCCAGAAAGCTTTTCCGCAGAAAATCCCGGCGCCCGGATGCCACAGCCTTTACCTGCTCCTCGGAAAGAAAATTTTCAGGAGCCGGCCGCAAACGCCCTGGCCTTTTAATGATGTCTTTCATAAACAAAATCCCCTCCGCTCTGTTTGAGGTCAACAACGCTACTCTTCCAGCGAAATCCCCATCTGGTCACCAATATCACGGCTTGCAACCGTGACGCTGACTGTCCGGCAGATATCCACAAAATTGGGATCAACCACCCGGTAAAGCACCGAGTTGCCCTCCCGACGCCGACCAACCACGCCAGCGCGATACAAAATATTCAAATGGCGAGAAATGTTTGCTTGCGTGAGGCCGATTTGATCCACCACTTCATGAACGGGCAATTCACCCGAACACAAACTGGACAGAATGCGCAAGCGCGTTGGATCTGAAAGCAGTCCAAAGTAATTCGCGACTTGCTCAAAAACCTCAATTGTCTCGTCCATGCCGTTCTTTGTAATTTGGTTTTGAAGCAATGTATAACTACATGTCTATATAGTCAATAACAAATATTGTTGCGGCGCAGCATGCTTTTTGTGCAAAAGCGCTATACGCTTCGCACCATGCTCGTACATTACAAACTCCAACAACCCCCTATTCGCAGTGTGTATCGGGCATTACCCTGAGGAGATCGTTCAATGAAAATTGCATCCATCGTTATGTTTTGCCTGCTTGCACTAGCAGGCCAGGCTCACGCCGAAGACCCCAATCTGGCACGAAATCTTGCAGCAACATGTGCCAACTGCCACGGCACCAACGGCCATGCCGTAAAAGGTAGCGGCATGGATTCGCTGGCCGGAATGGACAAGGCAAAGACCCTGCAAAAGCTCGCCGAATTCAAAAGCGGCGACAAACCCGCCTCAATCATGCATCAGATTGCCAAAGGGTACACCGATGCCCAACTTGATCTGATCGCCAACTACTTCGCTGCGCAAAAATAAGGGGAACCCACCATGATGCTGATGAAAAGACGTGACTTCCTGAAGATTGGCGCAGCAGCCGGTGCGATGTCTTCTCTTTACGGCTGTGCTGGCGGCACCAAGGCCAGTGGCCACGTGGTCGTGGTCGGCGGCGGCTACGGCGGCGCCACCATAGCAAAATACCTGCGCATGTGGAGTGAAGGCAGCGTTCAGGTCACACTGGTCGAACGTAATGCAAATTTCGTTTCCTGTCCGATTTCCAATCTGGTCATTGCCGGCCAGAAAAACATGGAAGACATCACGGTCAGCTACGACAACCTGAAGAGCAAATGGGGCGTACGGGTCATTCAGGACGAAGTTGTCGCGGTCGACTCGAATAAACGCTCGATTTCTCTAAAAGCCGGCGGCAACATGAGCTACGACCGTCTGGTGCTCTCACCCGGCGTAGACTTCATGTTCGACCAGATTCCCTCATTGAACAATGCCGATGCCCAGGAAAAAATCCTGCACGCTTGGAAGGCTGGTCCGCAAACTGTGGCTCTCCGCAAGCAACTGGAATCCATGAAAGACGGTGGCACATACGCCATCTCCATCCCCAAAGCCCCCTACCGCTGCCCACCCGGACCCTACGAGCGTGCCTGCCTGGTTGCCAGTTACTTCAAACAGTACAAACCCAAATCCAAGGTCGTCATTCTCGATGCCAATGAAGACGTCCAGTCGAAAAAAGCGCTGTTCACGAAGGCCTGGGCCGATCTCTACAAGAACATCATCGAATATCGAAACAACAGCGAAGTGAAGGACGTCGAAGTCGGCACCAACACTGCCATTCTCGAGTTCGACAAGTTCAAAGCCGACGTTCTCAACGTGATCCCACCGCATGGTGCCGGCAGCATCGCCAGCAAGGCCGGCCTGAAGATGATCAACAACCGCTGGGTGGACATCAACTGGCTGTCGATGGAATCGACCAACACTCCGGGCATCCACGTTCTGGGCGACGCCATTTTCCCGGCCCCGACCATGCCAAAATCCGGACATATGGCGAACCAGCACGGCAAGCTTGCCGCAGCAGCCATTCTCAACATGCTCGCCGGGCAGGAACCGAACCCGACGCCTGTAGTCATGAATACCTGCTACAGCTTCGTGGACGCCAAGAATGTCATCCACGTGTCGTCCATTCACCAGTACGACCCCGCAACCAAGGTCGTTCAACCCGTCAAGGGTGCGGGTGGCGTATCCGTCGCGCGCAACGAGCTCGAAGGCAAGGTTGCAATGGGCTGGGCAAAGAACATCTGGGCTGACATGCTGGCCTGAGATCGCTGCAGCAAAAAACAAAGGGCCGCAAGATTGCGGCCCTTTTTCGTTGCATCGACGCGACGATTACTCCAGCGTTGCGATGTACTCGGCAACCGCGTGCGTTTCGAGCTCGCTGAGCTTTGATGCCACTGTGTGCATGACCGCGTTGTCGTTGGTCCGCTCACGCTTGTTGAACTGCTTCAGCTGATCCTCGATGTAGCGCGGATGCTGTCCAGCCAGACGCGGCAACTGTGGCGAGCCAAGTCCCTTGTCTCCGTGACAGCTGGCACAACTGGGCAAACCTGTGAACTGGTTACCACGCTTGAAAATGTACTGACCGACCGCTTTCAGTTCATCATCCTTGACGGGACGACCACCAAATTTCTTGCTTTCAAAGAAAACCCCGATGGCCTTCATTTCCGCAGCCGTCAGTTCCTCGGCCTGCGGCTTCATCGTGTCGCTTTTACGCTTTCCAGACTTGAAATCTGCCAGCTGCTTGGCAACGTATTCCGAATGCTGTCCGGCCAGGCGCGGGAAAACCGGGCTGGCAGATTCACCTTCAAGGCCATGACAAAGAAAACAGCGGCCGGAAACGATTTCCTCTGCTCTTGCCAGATCAACCTTGTCTGCTGCCAGCGCCGGCAGGGAACACGCTGCCGACAATACCAATATTCCCAATCCGCGCATCTGACCCTCCTCCGTTTCAAAGACTCTATTTGATCCCTATTTTCTTACTTGGGACTTTCATGCATCAAGATTTTCCGGTGCTGCCAAAGCCGCCTTCACCACGCTGGCTGGCGCCGAACTCCTCGACGATATTGAATGCCACCTGAACTACCGGCACCACGACCAACTGCGCAATCCTGTCGAGTGGATTGAGCGTAAAACTTTCATGTCCACGATTCCACAGGGAAACCATGATCTCCCCTTGATAGTCGCTATCGATCAAACCAACCAGATTACCGAGCACGATACCGTGCTTGTGCCCAAGCCCCGAGCGCGGAAGAATCATTGCCGCGAGCCCCGTATCCGCCAGATGAATAGCCATGCCACTGGGCACCAGCATGGTTTGCCCTGGCGCCAGCATGAGCGGAGCCTCGATACACGCCCGCAGATCCAGGCCGGCAGACCCCGGCGTGGCGTATTGGGGTGGGGTTTCACGCAAACGGTTATCGAGAATCTTGACGTCCATGCGATGCATCAGTTTGCTCCTGTAAGCGTTACGATATGTTCGATCAACTGCCGGGCCAGTACCGACTTCGATGCCGGCACGAGCGGATGCACTCCGGCATCGTCAAACAGCACCAGACGATTGTCGTCCCCGCCAAACCCTTCCTGAATCAGGTTGCCGGCAATCAGCGGAATATTTTTCCGGCGCCGTTTGCTCTGTGCGTATTCCTCGAGATTACGGCTTTCTGCTGCGAACCCTACACAGAAAGGCGCATCGGGCAATGCAGCGACTTCGGCAAGAATATCCGGGTTTTCGACAAGTTCGATGGGCGGCACGCCACCCGAATCCTTTTTGAACTTGTGCTCGGCGACATTCGCCACGCGATAATCGGCCACCGCCGCCACGCCGATAAAAATATCGCTCTCGGCAGCACGTGCCATCACCGCCGCATGCATTTCAAGCGCACTCCTGACATTGATGCACTCAACACCTTGCGGCACCGCACAAGCAACCGGGCCGGAAACCAGCGTCACAACCGCACCCGCCTGTCGCGCAGCTCGTGCCACGGCATACCCCATTCGCCCGGAAGAAAGATTGGTGATGCCACGTACCGCATCAATCGCCTCAAAAGTCGGCCCTGCCGTCAGTAATACCCTTCTGCCAGCAAGCAGCTTGGGAACGAAGAAAGCGAGTACCTCTTCGAGAATTTCCTCAGGCTCCAGCATGCGCCCGGCACCAACTTCACCACAAGCCTGCTCGCCCCAGGCCGGCCCGATGATGTGAACGCCATCCGCCGCAAGTTGCGCGACATTGCGCCGCGTCGCCGGGTTTTCCCACATCTGCCGGTTCATCGCCGGAGCAAGCAGCAAAGGACAATCACGGGCGAGCACCATGGTCGCCAGCAGATCATCGGCCATCCCCTGTGCCATGCGCGCCATAAAATCGGCGGACGCCGGCGCGATCAGGATCAGGTCGGCCTGCCGTGACAGATCGATATGCGCCATGGCATTGGGCATTCGGGCATCCCACTGATCAGTGAACACCGGTTTGCCCGAGAGCGCCTGAAAAGTCGTCGGCGTCACGAAATGCGTGGCCCCTTCGGTCATCGCCACCTGAACCTCGGCCCCCTGTTTGACCAGCAGACGAAGCAACTCGGCCGCCTTGTAGGCAGCAATGCCGCCGGTCACACCGAGAACAATGCGTTTTCCCTTTAATTCCATTGTCTTGCCATTAGAATATGAGCCTGCCAATTCTAACTGGAAACAGCATGGCAATCACCGACTGGCCCGAAGGCGAACGCCCTCGCGAAAGGCTGCTGACACACGGCCCGGCAGCACTTTCCGATGCTGAATTGCTCGCCATCTATCTCAGGGTCGGCGTCCGGGGCAAAAGCGCGGTCGACCTGGCGCGCGATCTGCTTGATCGCTTCGACGGTCAACTCGGAATACTGGCCAACGCCTCTCTGAAAGAACTCGCCGGCGTTTCAGGCATCGGCACGGCCAAGGCGGCACAGCTCAAAGCCAGTTTTGAACTCGCCCGACGCGCACTGGCGCAGGAAATGGCAGCACGTGACACATTTACATCACCCGGCCATGTACGCGACTGGCTACGCCTGAAACTCGCCAGCCGCCCCCATGAAGTCTTCATGGTACTCTGGCTGGATGCCCAGAACCGGCTGATCAGGGCCGAGGAATTGTTTACCGGAACACTGACCCAGACATCGGTCTATCCCCGCGAGGTGGTCAAGGCAGCACTTGCCCACAATGCGGCAGCAGCCATTCTGGCCCATAACCATCCGTCGGGTATCGCCGAGCCATCCTCGGCCGACGAAATCCTCACCCAAAGCCTGAAAGGCGCACTGGCCATGGTTGACGTCAGGCTTCTCGACCACTTCATTGTCGCCGGCAACACCCCGCCGCTCTCATTCGCAGAACGAGGTTTGCTATAAAAATAGCGAAAACCCTTGAAATAAATGGGGAGTTTTGGTTATACTCACGGGCTTTCTTCTAGCGAATTCTGGAGCACCAATCATGGCGCGAGTCTGCCAAGTAACGGGTAAAGCCCCGATGGTTGGGAACAAGGTTTCCCATGCCAACAATAAAACGAAGCGTCGCTTCCTGCCGAATCTGCAGTATCGCCGCTTCTGGGTCGAAAGCGAAAACCGCTTCGTCCGTCTGCGCGTTTCCAACGCCGGCCTGCGCGTCATCGACAAGAACGGTATCGATTCCGTCCTGGCCGATCTGCGTGCCCGCGGCGAAGTCTGATTAAGGAAGGGTAAATAAAATGGCAAAAGGCGGTCGCGAAAAAATCAAGCTGGAATCCACAGCTGGTACCGGACACTTTTACACCACCTCCAAGAACAAGCGCACGACGCCTGAGAAGCTGGAGATGATGAAGTACGATCCGAAGGCACGCAAGCACGTTGCTTACAAGGAAGTGAAGCTGAAGTAATTCAGCCCGCTCCAGCTTTCGACAAACCCGCCTTTCGGCGGGTTTTGTTTTTTCTGCTTCAGTTTCTGCGCCGGAACATCAATACGGCAAAAGCAATGATGCCGGCAAACAGAAGAAGCGACCAGTTAGCCATCGACAGGCCGAGAAAAACCCATTCCTTGCTGGAGCAGAAACCCGTCGCCAGAAACATCGACGGCCAGCGCATGCCCAGCCAGTCCACCAACTGCTCGATAACGTTCTGTTCGGTGTAACTGCATTCAGTCGCCAAATCCGGAAAAGCCTGCATCCAGGTCTGGTACGCAGCCACGCCACCGCCAATGGCCGACAGCGCGCCGATCAGCAGGGACCACAAATGCCGCAGGCGGGGCAGGCCGAATCCGATAAACGCAACCAGTCCAACCACAATGTAGATCAGGCGCTGAAAGATGCAGAACGGGCAAGGTGCCAGATTGAGCAAGTTCTGCAAGGTCATCCCGAAAGCCGTCACCCCCGCACAAGCCAAGGCAAGCGTCGCGAACCAGGCACGAACGGGCACATTCGAAAGATACATGAGACAGATTCCACAGGTAAGCGAGAGCCTGGATTTTACGGCAGCCGCCGGGGATCGCCAAAAAAGGCCGTATTTTCCGGTTGACCGCAACAGGCTGGACCACGGCCCTGCGGGCCGTTAAGATTACCGGATGAACACACGTATCCTGCTTGTCGAAGACGATGAACGGCTGGCCGAGCTGACCGCCGAATATCTCACCAAAAACGACCTAGTCGTCAGCGTCGAACCGCGCGGCGATACCGCCGAGGCGCGCATTCTTGCCGAGCAACCCGATCTGGTCATTCTCGATGTGATGCTGCCCGGCAAGGACGGCTTCGAGGTCTGCCGGGCAGTCCGCCCGCATTACCGCGGCGTCATCCTCATGCTGACGGCGCGCGACGAGGATTTCGACCAGATCCTCGGTCTTGAAATGGGCGCCGACGACTACATTGCCAAACCCGTTCAGCCGCGCGTCCTGCTCGCCCGGATCAAGGCGCTGCTGCGGCGCCTGCCGGCGACCGAAGCGCATGGCAACGAAAGCGAAGCAATGGTCTTCGGCCAGTTCCGGATCAGCCAGGCGACCCGCACCGCCTCGCTGGGTGGCGCCGTCATCGACCTGACCACCGCTGAATTCGATCTGCTCTGGCTGCTTGCCTCGCATGCCGGCAACGTACTTTCCCGCGACGATCTGCTGCAGGAACTGCGCGGCATCGGCTTCGACGGACTGGATCGTTCCATCGACGCCCGCATTTCCCGCCTGCGCAAAAAGCTGAACGACGACCCGGAGAATCCGACCCGGATCAAGACCGTCCGAGGCAAGGGCTACCTCTTCAGCAAGCATGACTGGAACTGAAACCGGCGAGGCGGGCAGCAAGGCCCGCAGCCAGGGTCTCGCCCGTTCGCTTTTCCGCGTTTCGCTGCCGCGCTGGCGCGGCGGGCGTTATAGCCTGTCGAAGATATTCCTCAATTTTTATCTGCTGGCGATGGGCTCCTTCGTCGCCATCGCCTTTACTGCGGACATCATCATTTCTACCGCCCAGCGCGGCATCACCGACGACTACGCGCGTCGCTTCATGCGCGGAACCATCACCCTGATCGAAAACGAGCTTTTCCGTCAGCCACGCAGCTCCTGGCAAGGAAAAATCCGGGAGCTCGACGAAAAATTCGCTTATCGCCTGGGCATCGTCGAGCGCATGACCCTCGATCATCTCCTGACCCCGGCCCAGGTCGACCGTGTCGATGCCGGTGACATCGCCATCGACCACGACGGCGATATCCTTTATCACCGTCTCGGCAACACCAGTCAGGTGCTTGTCGTCGGTCCGCTGGCTGCCAACCGCAATCCCGAACTTTCCGACCGCCTGCCGCTTGAACTACGCCTGCGCCTGCTAACCTGGAGCCTGATTGGCGTCATTTTCGGCATCGCGCTCTGGTTCTGGGTGCGACCCATCTGGCGAGATCTTGAAACCTTGCGACAAACCGCCCGCGCCCTGGGCGACGGAAACTTCGAAGCGCGTTCGCCACAAGCCCGCAGCCAACTCATTTCCCCGCTTTCCGACACGATGAACAGCATGGCAGAGCGCGTCCAGCAGCTCATTGCCACCCACCGCGAACTCTCCTGCGGCATCTCGCACGAACTGCGCACCCCCATCGCGCGCATGCGCTTTGCACTGGAAATGCTTACCGAAACCGACGAACGCGCCGAGCGCGAACGCTTGTGGACGATGATGGAAGATGACCTCGACGAGCTCGATCATCTCATCGACACCAGCCTGACCTATGCCCGCCTCGAACGCGAAGCACCCGAAGCCCACTTTTCCAGCGTACGTTTCGCGGAATGGCTGGCCGACGAAGTCGATTCCGTCCGCCTTCTGGGGCGCCAACTCGATGTCACGGTCGACACGAAAAAACTGCCGGAAAACCTGAATATCGATCTCGATCGCAAGGCCATGCCCTATGCCTTGCGCAACCTGCTGCGCAACGCCTTCAAGTATGCGGCGCAGAAAATAGAAGTCAGCGCAGAACTCCGCGACGGACAGATCATGATTCACGTCGACGATGACGGCATTGGCATACCGCCTGAAGAACGTGAACACATTTTCTCGGCCTTTACCCGCCTCGACCGCTCGCGCGACCGCTCCACCGGCGGTTATGGTCTGGGACTGGCCATCGCCCGCCGCGTTCTCGAACTGCACGGCGGCACTGCCGTTGCCGACGCCGCCCCGCTGGGTGGCGCACGTTTCACCTTGAGCTGGCAAGCCCACCAGTAGCCAAAGAAGACGCTGTTACAGAGCGTCATCAAAGATCAATTCCCGTTACTACGGCAGCACGCGCGTGCAACAGACGCGGCACACGCTCATCCCTAGAATTCGACTCATGGAAAAACAACAATCCCGCCAAGAGGATCATGAGGAAATGAACGAAATGAATATCAACGAATTCCTGCAAATCGCCCGCCAATACCTGTTCGGCCTGATGCCGGCAGCACAACCCGCTCTGGTCAGAGTGCCCGTTACGCAGAAACGCTGATGGCCTTTGCCGACAACCTGCCAGTCAGCGAAAGCGTCGCCGTCTTTGTCGGCGTCAGTGGTTTCGACTGGCTGGCCGAAGGGCAGGCAGAACCACTGAAAGCTGTTGTTGCAGCGGTTGCCGCGGGCGCAGTCATCATGCTGGCCCGACGCTGGATGAAAAATCGGCGAAGAGAGTAGTCAAGATTACCCCCCATCTCGAAATCCCCCCCATTTTCGAGACCTCCCTGTTACCCCGCCCTTGAGGCGGGGTCTTTTTTATTTTCAGGTCGTCGTCCGTAGCGGCAGCATGCGCAACAAAGTGTTGTCCCGAACCACATAGTGATGGAACAGTGCGGCGGCTGCATGCACCCCGATCAACACATAGCCCACGGTTCCGAACTGCTGGTGCACACTCTTGATCGAGCCCGCCAACTCCTTGTTTTCGCCAAGCAGGGAAGGCATCTCAAAGCCGAAGAAGGGAATCGGCTTGCCGGCCGCACTCAGATACAACCAGCCAAGCAGGGGAGCACCAATCATCAGCACATAAAGCATGGCGTGCATGATCGCGGCAATCCGCTTCTGCGCTTGCGAAGGCTCCGGGCTGATTGACGGCACCGGGCGAAGCAGGCGAACAGCCAGACGCACCATCGCCAGCATAAAGACACTCAAGCCGAGCATGAAGTGCCAGGCCTTGAACGCTTCACGCGGGTCGCTTCCCTTCGGATAAAGCTCGCGCAATTCGATGCAGGCATACACGGCAATCAGCAGGACAAGCATGAGCCAATGCAAGCCGATGGAAAGTTTGCCGAATCGCTGGGGATTTATTTTTTCAGTCAACATGATCGCTTTCAGGAAATATCAAAAGATGATGAGTGGATTAGGTCCTTCGATGCGGATTATCGAAACCCCCACTTAAACGAGGCTTAAGCAGCCTCACATCACCTTTTGACCCAGGCGATCCTCAGATCAATAGGTCAGTCGGCCGACTTCTCGCTGATGATGCGCACATCGCGCTGCGGGAACGGAATGCTGATGCCGTGCTCCCTGAATGCCTGCCAGATGCCGAAATTGATGTCGGAAACAATATTTCCCTTGCCCTCTTCGGGATCGGCAATCCAGAACCCCAGTTCGAGATTGATACTGCTGTCGGCAAACTGCGTCAGAAAAACCCGCGGCGCAGGATCGGCAAGCACTCTCGCCTCGGCGCTGGCTACTTGCTCCATAAGCCGCATGGCCAATTCAAGATCACTGTCGTAGGCAACTCCGACACTCGTAGCCAAACGCAGGCGGCTGTCGGAGAAGGTCTGGTTCTGCACCACCCCCGCGACAAAAGTCTCGTTGGGCACGATGAACTCAGTGCCCCCCGCGTGCCTCAGCACTGTGTATCGTGTCGTGATCTGCGTAACTTTGCCGCTATCCCCACCCACCTGCACGACGTTACCAATCGAGATCGAACGATCGAGCAGGATGATGAAACCGGACACATAGTTGCTGGCAATTTTTTGCAGGCCGAGGCCCAAACCGACCCCGAGCGCCCCGGTGAATACGGAAAACGCGGTCATGTCGATGCCGACCAGGGTCAGGCTGGTGACGATGGCAATCACCGTCAACAGCGCCTTGGCAATGCGCACGCTGACGATGCGCAGATTGGAGTCGAGCGATTCCACACCCAGCAGCCGTTTTTCGAGCAGGCCGGCGAGCCAGAGAGCGGCGACGACCGTGAGGAAAACGGTAACCAGTCCGTGCAGGATCATCCACAGATCAAGGCGCTGCTTGCCGATCGTGAAGGTCACCTGCTCCAGCATTTCAACGACGAACGGCGCGAGGTCGGTAATGTGGAAAGCCAGCCAGCTCCAGACCAGGGTCGCGATGATGCGTTCCCCGGAAGTCAACCAGGTTGCCTTGGGGAAAGCCTGGCGCAGCACGAATACCACGCCGCGCACCAGCGCCATCGCCCCCAGCAGGGGCACCGCGATTTTGAGCAGATTGACATGGATGTACGGCCTGAGCAGCACTTCCACCAGGGCGACCAGTGCCATCGCCGTGAGCGGAAACGCCAGACGCGCACCGGCTTCGGCCAGGCGCCCGGCGTTTTCCTCGCGTCGTCCGCGCCACCAGCGGGCGAGCAGCCACGACCCGCCAAGGCAGAAAAGCAATGCTACAACCTGCCAGATGAAATTGGGATCGCTGAAATCAGCCCACAGATCGCTGAGCAGCTTGAGCGCCTGATTCTTCTGCATCATGCCTTCCTGTCGAGTACCGCAGCAAAAAATCCGTCGGTGTGATGCACGTGCGGCAACAAGCGCAGCATGTCACCGTCCACAGCGATACCATGCCGCGCCAGGACTGCGGATGCCGGCGTCAGGACGAACTGCGGGTGGCTGGCGAGAAAACGCTCGACGACCGCATCATTCTCTGCGGCAAGCAGGCTGCAGGTCGCGTAGACCAGGCGTCCGCCCGGACGTACCAACGTTGCTGCCGATTCGAGAATGGCGGCCTGCTTGACGGTGAGTTCGGCGACCGCGGCCTCGCTCTGCCGCCATTTCAGATCGGGATTGCGGCGCAGCGTGCCGAGGCCCGAACACGGCGCATCGACCAGAACGCGGTCGGCCTTGCCGGCCAGGCGCTTGATCTTGGTATCGCGTTCATGTTCGATACGGGCCGGATGCACGTTGGACAGGCCTGAGCGCGCCAGACGCGGTTTCAGCTTGGCGAGACGCTTGTCGGACACATCATAGGCGTAGAGACGACCGGTGTTTTTCATCAGCGCGCCGAGCAGCAGGGTCTTGCCGCCGGCCCCGGCGCAAAAATCGACCACCAGTTCGCCACGCTTTGGCTCGACCAGATAACCGAGCAACTGGCTGCCCTCGTCCTGCACCTCGAAAGCGCCCTCAAGAAAGAGCGCATGGCGAGCCAGCGCAGGCTTGTCGCGCAGGCGCACGGCGAGCGGCGAGAGCGCACCGGGAGCGGCGGCGATGCCTTCGGCGGCAAAACGGGCAAGCAGCGTATCGCGATCCGTCCTCAAGGTATTGACCCGCAAATCGAGCGGCGCCGGTTGATTGAGCGAGTGGGCGAGCTGGAGCACAGCCTCGGCCCCGAATTGTTCAGCCAGCGTGGCATGGAGCCAGTCAGGCAAATCGCAGCAGACGGCGGGCGGAAACTCGCCTTCCGGCATGGCCTTGGCGGCCGCCAGCCATTCCTCCTCGCTGGCCTTGAGCACCGGCGACAGTTCACGCTGGCTCCAGCCCCGCACCACTGCCAGGGCCACCAGCAGCCGCGCCCGGTCGGAAAGCTTGCCGGCACAACGCGCTTCGATACTGCGCCCGCGCCGCAGCACGGCAAACACCGTCTCGGCAACGAAAGCACGGTCGGCGTGGCCGAGTTGGCGGTGCTCGTGAAAATAGCGCGAAACCACGGCATCGGCCGGGTAATCGAAGCGCAGCAACAGGCCGAGAACAGCCTCGGCGTGAGCAAACAGTGCGGGGGTAAAGCGAGCGTTCATTGCATTCCTATTTCGGTGGCGACCTGCTCGAAGCTTTCGCCTTTTTTATCCGTAAAGCGAATTTTAACCGGCAAGCGGTGATGATCGAGGGCTATCCAGAATTCCGTGATCTTGTTGGTCATCGCACGCAGATGCAGGGTGCGGAAAGTGCCGGCCGGCGTTACCAGATCTTCCTCGCCCAGCGAATCGAGCGCGTGGCGCTCGTATTTCTTGCCGGTCACCACGCCCAGTGTCACGCCTTCGGCGGCCTTGCCCAGATACGCCAGCTGGTAATTGAGCGAGAGAATATCCTGACTGCCCGGCGCCACTGGCTGCGCGCTGCCATCTCGGGAAAGCCGCACTTCGCCGCTGGCCCAGTCGAAATCGGCATTTTCGTTGCTGTCCTTGCCGTTTTTCACGGTACGAAACTGCTCCGGCTGCAGGCCACCGTAAAACATCCGTCCACGACTTTCCACTTCCACCCTGACCGGCTTGAAAACGGCGGCCAGACCGGTCGTTTCGCTCAGACTACTCAGGCGGTACGTACCGTCGGCATTGAATTCCCAGCGCTGCTCGACGCGGCCGATCTGCATGCTGATCGTTTCCTTGAAAATTGCGTAGCGAATCACCCCGTTCCCGGCCAGCACGGGCGTTGCGGGTGCTTTTTCGGGCATTGCTGCGGTCGACGCGAAATCTGGCTCTTTTTTGCCAACGGCTTCGACCGGCTCGGGCAGCGGTTCTGACCGAGAAACGGTTGGCCGAACCGGCGCCTCGGCGGGTTGAACGATCTTGCGCGGTGGCTCGGGCGGCTTGGCGCGGGGTGCAGGCTGGGGTTTGGCCGGGGTTGCCGGTGGTGGTGGCGGCAGCACCAGTTCGGCCTCCAGACGTAAAGGCTCCGGTTCGCTGGCGAAAAGCTCGATATCCGCGCCCAGCAGCGCCGCTCCGTGGATGAGGAGCGAACCGGCAAGAGCGACGAAGAGCGCAACCGGCATCGCCGCTCTCAGCGCACCTCTGGCGACACCAGCGCGGCGGGAGCCAGCGGCTCGGCATCAAGACGGACACAATGCCCGTCAAGCCGCAGACGGCCTTCGGCAAACCAGCGCACGGCCAGCGGGTAGACGCGATGTTCCTGCGCCAGCACGCGGGCGGCCAGCATCGCTTCTGAATCACCGTCAAGCACGGGAACGGCGGCCTGCACAATGACCGGGCCGTGGTCGAGCGCCGGCGTCACGAAATGAACCGTACAGCCGTGGATGCGTACGCCCTCCTCCAGCGCGCGCTGATGCGTATGCAGGCCGGGGAAGGACGGCAGCAGCGAGGGGTGAATGTTCATCAGACGCCCTGCGTAATGACGCACAAAGCCTTCGCTGAGAATGCGCATGAAGCCGGCCAGCACAACCAGATCCGGCGAGAAGGTGTCGATGCACTCGGCCAGCGCGGCGTCGAACGCCTCGCGCCCCGCGAACGCCTTGTGGTCGATGTAATGCGTGACGATCCCCGCCCGCGCTGCGGTTTCCAGCCCCGCCGCGTCGGGCCGGTTGCTGATCACTGCAGCAATATGGACGGGAAGTTCGCCGGCGTCGCGCGCCGCGATCAGGGCTTCCATGTTGCTGCCGCGACCGGAAATCAGGATGACGATATTTTTCATTTCAAGAAGCTCACGGGAAGAAAGATCCCGCTGATCACCGAATGGGTAAACCGGGAAAGAGTGCGTCCGTTGCGGTCGGCGACGATGGCCGCCATGAAGTCGAGCAGACCTGTCTGACGACCGAACTCACGCTCGAAGGACAAATTGCGATTGGCCGGGTCAAGTTCGTTGGACAACAGGAAAAGCGCCCCCGCGGCATCGCGGTCGTGGCCGAGTTTCCAGATGGCGATTTCCATGTTGCGCGCACAGTTGAACAGTTTCATTTCATCGAGACTGTCGAGAATGTAGAACTCTTCCTTGTGCGCGAATGCAGCATCGACCATGGTGAGCAGGCCATAAACCAGTGCTGCGACACGATCACCGCCATAGGCATCGGTGAAAGCCAGTGCTGCCGCAGGCCCTTCACGCAAGCCGCCGAGTTCTGGCCAGCTGACGATGGCGCGCCGACGCAGCCTTTCCAGAGCCTCCTCGCGGCTGGCCAGCCCGGCCTTTTTCCATTCCTTGGGATTGCGCTTGTAGAGCTTGTCGGCAATCAGCATCAGCCCTTCGATGACTTCACGACGATTGGTGTCAGCCACCCGGTCGATTTCGGTTTTGGCCAGATATTTCATGTCGACCGCGGTTTCGGTGCGACCGTCCTTGCCGAGTTTCGTCGAACACCCGCCGATCAGGGCGGTCATCAGGACAAGAAATATGACTGGCAGGCGCATCAGGCAGTCCGGCTCCGGAGATAGCCAATTCCGACCGGAATCAGCGAAACCACGATGATACCGACAATCATCAACGACAGATTGGCTTTCACCCAGGGCATGTTGCCCAGCCAGTACCCGGCCAGACACAGGGAGACCACCCAGCCGACGGCGCCAATCAGGTTGAACATCGAGAAACGCGCCCAGGACATCGAGCCGATCCCCGCGACAAACGGCGCAAAAGTGCGGAACAAGGGCAGGAAACGCGAGATGACAAGCGTCTTGCCACCATGTTTTTCATAGAACGCGTGGGTCTTGATCAGCGCATCGCGATTAAAAAACCGCGAACTCTCCCAATGAAAGACCTTCGGCCCGAGGAACCGGCCGATCTGGTAATTGAGCGTATTGCCAAGGAAAGCTGCGGCGATGAGCACACCGATCAGGGTGAAGATATCCATCCCGCCTTCGCCGAGCGCCGCCAGCGCCCCCGCAACGAAAAGCATGGAATCACCGGGCAGGAAAGGCGTTACCACGAACCCCGTCTCGGCAAAGACGATGCAGAAGAGAATGGCGTAGATCCACAGGCCGTACTGCTGCACGAGAAGCGCGAGGTGGACATCAAGATGCAAGACGATATCGATAAACTGGCTGAGGATTTCCATGCAACGGACCGGGCTTTGAACGAGGCCGCATTATAATCCGGGCATGCCGACGATAGCCCGCCTTCCCGACCTGCTGATCAGCCAGATTGCCGCAGGAGAAGTGGTCGAAAGACCCGCCTCAGTCCTCAAGGAACTGCTCGAAAACAGCCTCGACGCGGGCAGCCGGGCCATTCAGGTGCATCTTGAAGAAGGCGGCGTCAAACTGATCCGCGTCACCGACGACGGCTGCGGCATCGCCCGGGACCAATTGGCGCTCGCCCTGACCCGGCACGCCACTTCGAAAATCGTCTCGCTCGACGATCTCGAGCGGGTCGGCACGCTCGGTTTTCGCGGCGAAGCGCTGGCTTCGGTCGCCTCAGTGGCCCGCCTGACCCTGAGCAGCCGCGAACGCGGCGCGACCCATGCCTGGAAATTGCGCGCCGAACCCGGCGCCGAACCGGAGCCCGCAGCGCTGATGGCCGGCACCATCGTCGACATGCGCGATCTCTATTACAACACCCCGGCCCGCCGCAAATTCCTCAAGGCCGAAGGTACCGAATTCGCCCACTGCGCCGATGCCGTCAAGCGCCTCGCCCTGACCCGCCCGGACGTCGCCTTCAGCCTGACGCACAACGGCCGCAACATTTTCCAGCTGGCGCCGGCCGACAGCGCCCGGCGCATTGCCGACATCCTCGGCGACGATTTTCTCGCCAGCGCCCGCCAGCTCGACGCTGCCGCCGGCCCGCTCGGCATGAGCGGATTCGCCATCGACCCGACCCACGCCACGGATGCCCGGGACGGACAGTTCGTCTTCGTCAACGGCCGCTTCGTCCGCGACAAGGTCATCGCCCACGCCTTGCGCGAAGCCTATCGCGACGTCCTGCACGGCAGCCGGCAACCGGCCGTCTGCCTGTTCATCAACATCGATCCGGCACTGGTCGACGTTAACGTGCATCCGGCGAAAATCGAAGTCCGCTTCCGCGACGCGCGCGCCATGCACCAGTTCGTCTTTCACGCCATCCAGCGCACCCTGGCCGAAAGCCGGGAGCAGACCCCGGTTTCTGCCAGTGCATCCCTGCCGGCGCATACCCCGGCCCGGCCGGCGTGGCCCGGACGCGCAGAGCCCTCTGCCACGGTCAACGTGAAAAACGGGGCTTTTTTTGCCAACCCGCCGCCCCTTCAGGCCGGCCTTGGCATTGCCGAACCCGCTGCGGCGGCTTATCTCGCCTTCGCCCAGGCCGCCCACGACGGCGCACTAGCAACGGCCGCCCCCTCGTCTGCGGCGCCGGACAACACGCCAGCGAATGTCCCCGATAGCGCCGATGGCCCGCCGCTCGGCTATGCCCTCGCCCAGCTGCATGGCATTTACATCCTGGCCCAGAACGCGCGCGGGCTGGTGCTGGTCGACATGCATGCCGCGCACGAACGCATCCTTTACGAAAAGCTGAAAAACGCGCTCGACAGTCGCCAGATCGCTACGCAGACCCTGCTCATTCCCGCTGTCTTTTCCGCCGACCCACTCGATATTGCCACCGTCGAGGAACATGGCGAAGCACTTGCCGGGCTGGGTTTCCAGATGGCTGCGCTCGGCCCCAATCAACTCGGAGTACGCGCCGTGCCCGCCCTGCTCCAGGCCGGCGACCCGACGGCGCTGGCCAGATCCGTCATTGCTGAACTGCGCGAACACGGCATCAGCCAGCTGGTCACCGCGCACCGCAACGAACTGCTCGCCACCATGGCCTGCCATGGCGCGGTACGCGCCCGCCGCCAGCTCACCGTACCGGAAATGAATGCCCTGCTCCGCCAGATGGAAGAAACCGAACGCGCCGGCCAATGCAACCACGGGCGCCCGACCTGGACGGAACTGTCGATGAGCCAGCTCGACAATCTTTTCCTGCGCGGGCGCTGAAGACAGTCAATCCGGACGATTCAGGACTTTTCCCTTTTTTGGCCGTTTTTTCCGGTTGACCGCAGCAATCAGGATTTTTTTCTGGCGAGCAGCTCTTCGGCGTGACGCAGGGTAATCCCGGTGATTTCCACACCGCCCAGCATGCGGGCGATTTCCTGTACCCGTCCGTTCGCGTCGAGCGGCGCGATGCTGCTCAACACGGCACCATCGCGGGTCGTCTTGCTGACCTGCCATTGCCAGTCGGCCTGCGCCGCCACCTGCGGCAGATGGGTCACGCACAAAACCTGGCGTTCGCCCCCCAGTTCGTTGAGCAGGCGCCCGACGATCTCGGCCACACCACCGCCGATGCCGACATCGACTTCGTCGAAGATCAGCGTCGGCACGCTGGCCGAGCGCGAGGTCAGCACCTGGATCGCCAGACTGATGCGCGACAACTCGCCGCCCGAGGCGACTTTGGCCAGCGGCTTCGCCTCGTTGCCAGCCAGGCCGGCGATGCGGAATTCGACCTGTTCCAGCCCGTGAGCGCTGCCGTTTTCAAGCGGCACCAGCGCCACTTCGAAACGCCCGGACGAAAGCGCCAGTTGCTGCATCACTTCGCTCACCGCCAGACTCATCGCTCCGGCTGTCTGCTGACGCGCGGCGCTGAGCGCCTGCGCCTGCCGCAGGTACTCGCCCCGTGTTTTGTTCACCTGTGCCGCCAGCGCATCGAGATCCGAGGCCTCGGCCAGCGTCGCCAGCCGCTGCTGCCAGCCGTCGAGCACAGCTGGCAACTCCTCGGGCTGCACGCGGTACTTGCGGGCTGCGGCCAGCACCGCTTCCATCCGCCGCTCGACCTCGCCGAGACGGCCCGGATCGAGATCGACGCGGTCGGCGTAACGGCGCAGCGTCGAAACCGCCTCCGACAGCTCGGCCTGTACCGATTGCACCAGCGCCGCCACTTCCTGCAATTCCGGATCAAACCCGGCCAGCGTATCGAGACGCCCGGCGACGCGATCCACTTGCCGCTCGCAGGCGGCATCGTCATCCGCCAGCACCGCCAGCGCGAACTGCGCGCCTTCGATCAGGCTGGCAGCGTGCGCCAGCCGGCGATGTTCGGCCTCCAGCCCGGCCCATTCGTCGGCGCCAAAAGCCAGGGTTTCCAGTTCGCGAACCTGCCATTCCAGCTGTTCGCGCTCGCGCAGCAGCGCATCGGCACCTTCGCTCGCTGTTTTCAGCAACTGTTCGGCGTCGCGCCAGGCACGATAAGCCTGCCCGACTTCACGCACCGGCACGTCCAGACCGGCATGGGCATCGAGCAGCGCGCGCTGGGCATCCGGTCGCAGCAGCGACTGGTGCGCATGCTGGCCGTGGATATCAACCAGCCATTCGCCGATTTCACGCAACTGCTGGACGGTGGCCGGCGACCCGTTGATGTAGGCACGCGAACGCCCGCCGGCATCGACCACACGGCGCAGGAGCAATTCATCGTCACCATCCAGATCGTTGTCGCGAAGCCAGGCTCCCACGGAAGGCAGCGCGGCAATATCGAACGTGGCCGTCACCTCGGCCTTGTCGCAAGCAGCGCGAACCACCCCGGCATCGGCCCGCTCGCCCAGCGTCAGCGCCAGCGCATCGATAAGAATGGATTTGCCGGCACCGGTTTCCCCGGTCAGCGCGCCAAAGCCGGTGTCAAACGCCAGCTCAAGGCGATCGACAATGACGAAATCACGAATGGTCAGGTGACGCAGCATCAGGGAGCCTTCGGGCGCTCGCTCCACTGCAGTTTCTGGCGCAGCATGGCGAAGTATCTGTAGCCCGGCGGATGCAGGAAACAGATCGTGTATTCGGAACGATACAGGCGGATGCTGTCACCCGACTGGAGATCTAGCGTCAATTGCCCGTCGAAGTGCACACGCGGGTCGTCGGCATGCGTGACGCGCAATTCGATGTTGCAGCGATCATTGACGATGACCGGCCGGTTGGTCAGCGCGTGCGGGCAGAGCGGCACGAGCGCAATACCGGTCAGTGTCGGATGCAGGATCGGCCCACCGGCGGACATCGCATAGGCCGTCGAACCAGTCGGCGTCGACACGATCAGGCCATCCGAACGCAGGTTGTAGATGAATTCTCCGTCGATGAACAACTCGAATTCGATCATCCGGCCAATCGCGCCCTTGTCCACCACCACATCGTTGAGCGCCATGTTGGCAGCGATTTCCTTGCCTTCCCTGACCACTTCGGCCGCCAGCAACATCCTGCTCTCCGGCGTGAAGCGGCCATCCAGCAGATCGTCCATGCAGGACAGCATGTCCTCGCGGGCAATGTCGGTCATGAAACCCAGCCGGCCCTGATTGACACCGACCAGCGGCACGGCATAGCGGGCCAGGCGCCGCGCCGCATTGAGCATCGTCCCGTCGCCACCGAGCACGATGGCCAGATCGGCATGGGCACCAATATCGTTGAAACCGCAGGTCACCCAGCGCGACAGATCGACCTTCTTGCCAATATGTTCGGCAGTTTCACGCTCGATGAAAACCGAAACGCCCCGCTCGTGCAGGTATTCGGCCAGTCGACGCAGCGACTCGGCGATTTCCGGGCTGTGGTATTTGCCAACGAGCGCAATGGTCCGTGGCGAACTGATGGAAGCGAAACCTCTATTCATGCCCTGAATTCTTGCATAAAAATCCGCTTTCGCAGCGACTGTGCACTGTTGCCGCAAAAGCGGGCGGGCAGGATACTGACGGGATCGGATCATTACCCCGCCCTTTAAGCTACCGCATCGACCGGAAAAACATGCCCCCAGCCAACCACCAACTCAGCATGACCGTCCTGATGTCGCCCGACATGGCCAACTTCTCCGGCAACGTTCACGGCGGCACCATCCTCAAACTGCTTGACCAGGTAGCCTATGCCTGCGCCAGCCGTTACGCCGGTGAATACGTGGTCACCCTGTCGGTCGACCAGGTGATGTTCCTGCAACCGATTCACGTCGGCGAACTGGTCACCTTTCTCGCCGCCGTAAATTACACCGGGCGAACCTCCATGGAAATCGGCATCAAGGTACTCACCGAAAACATCCGGGAACAGAGCGTCCGTCACGCCAACAGCTGTTTTTTCACCATGGTGGCCGTCGATGAACATGGCAAGGCGACACGCGTTCCGCCACTCGAACCGGTCTCCGAAGAGGAAAAGCGCCGCTACCAGGCCGCCCTCATCCGGCGCGAACTGCGTCAGGAATTCGAATCGCGGCGTCAGGCGCTCCTGCCCTCCTCGGAACCCCCGGGCGCCGGATCGCCCAAAGCTTGACGGCAGGCAGCCCCGCTTTTTTGTACAATCGTCAGCATCATGGATGACCGTTCCCGCACCCTGCTGAAAGCCCTGGTTGAGCACTACATCGCTGATGGCCAGCCGGTGGGCTCGCGGGCACTCTCGAAATTTTCCGGACTCGACCTGTCACCGGCCACCATCCGCAACGTGATGGCCGACCTCGAAGAGGCCGGCTTTGTTGCCAGCCCGCACACTTCCGCCGGACGCATTCCGACCTCGCGGGGTTACCGGCTCTTCGTCGACAGCCTGCTCACCGTGCAACCGCTCGAAGCCCGCCAGATGGGCGCAATGGAAGAGGCCCTGCATGGACAGCCGAACAGCCAGATCATCGCCAGCGCCTCGCAACTGCTCTCGGGCCTTACCCGCTTTGCCGGCGTGGTCATGGCGCCCCGACGCACCGCCAGCCGGATCCGTCAGGTGGAGTTTCTCAGCCTCTCGGAAAAACGCATCCTGCTCATCATCGTCACCATGGATGGCGATGTGCAGAACCGTATCCTGAGCACCGAGCGCGGCTATTCGCCCGCCGAACTGGTCACGGCGGCGAATTACCTGAACCAGAATTTCGGCGGCATGGATTTCGAGCAGATCCGCCACCGCCTGACCCAGGAAATCCAGCAACTGCGTGACGACATCAAACCACTGATGACCCTCGCCCTCGAGGCCGGCGATGCAGCCTTGTCGGAAAGCCCGGCGCCCTATGTGATATCGGGTGAAAAGAACCTGCTTGATGTCGAGGAACTCTCCTCGAACATGAAACGGCTGCGCGAACTTTTTGATCTCTTCGAACAGCGCTCAAGCCTGATGCGCCTGCTCGACGTCTCCAACAAGGCCGAAGGCGTGCAAATCTACATTGGCGGCGAATCCGGCATTGCCCCACTCGACGAATGCAGTGTCATCGCCGCCCCTTACAGCGTCGATGGACAGGTGGTCGGCTCGGTTGGCGTGATCGGGCCGACCCGCATGGCCTACGAACGCGTCATCCCCATTGTCGACATCACCGCCCGCCTGCTCTCCAGCGCGCTCTCACAACAAGGCCAGCACTGATGCCTCGCTTCCTTCAAGAACCGCCGCACCGCCACGGCAATCCAGCGACCACGGCTGTCGTGCTCGTCAATCTGGGCACGCCGGATGCGCCCACCGCCCCGGCACTGCGCCGTTACCTCAAGCAATTTCTCTCCGACCCGCGTGTCGTGGAAATTCCCAAGCCAGTCTGGTGGCTGATTCTCAACGGCATCATCCTCAATACCCGGCCAAAAAAATCGGCAGCAAAATACGCCAGCGTCTGGATGCCCGAAGGCTCGCCGCTGCGCGTCCACACCGAACGCCAGGCCAAGCTGCTCAAAGGTCTGCTCGGTCAGCGCGGCCACCATCTCACGGTCACCTCGGCAATGCGTTACGGCTCGCCGTCCATTCCGGACGTCCTTGCCCACCTGAAGGCCGAAGGAGCCAATCGCATCCTGCTCGTCCCGATGTACCCCCAGTACTCGGCAAGCACCACCGCCACCGTGCTCGACGAAGCCAGCCGCTGGCTGCTCCGGACGCGCAACCAGCCGGAAATGCGCTGCGTGAGAAATTTCCACGACAACGAGGCTTATCTTGCCGCCCTCGAGAAATCGGTACGCAAGCACTGGCAGACCAATGGCGCACTGGGCGAGCATGACCGCCTGCTCATCAGTTTCCACGGCCTGCCCAAACGCAGCCTCGATCTCGGCGACCCTTACTTCTGTGAATGCCACAAGACCGGTCGCCTGCTTGCCGAACGCCTCAACCTCGACGCTGACCAGTTCCAGATCTGCTTCCAGTCCCGTTTCGGCAAGGCTGAATGGCTCCAGCCCTACACCGCGCCAACGCTTGAGGAATGGGGCCGCAAGGGTATCCGCCGGGTCGACGTGATCTGCCCCGGCTTCGTGGCCGACTGCCTCGAAACTCTTGAAGAAATCGCCCAGGAAGGCCGCGACGACTTTCTCGCCGCAGGCGGCAAGGAATATCACTACATCCCGGCACTCAACGAGGACGATGCCTGGATCAGCGCACTGGCCGGCATTGTCGAAAACCAGCTCTCAGGCTGGCCGACGAAGACGGTCTTCGATCCACATGCGCTGGAGGTTTCCGCCCGCGAGGCATTCAAGTTCGGCGCACGGACTTGAAATTTCGCCGATCGGCCAAATATCAGAAAAACCTGATATTTGGAGCCCGCCATGAGCGATAACCTGCACGTCGTCTGTCCGCACTGTGCCGCGGTCAACCGCGTTTCCGCCGCCCGCCTCGACCAGAATCCGAACTGCGGCCAGTGCAAACAAGCCCTCTTTACCGGCGAACCGGTCGAGCTCAATGCGGCGAACTTCGATCGTCACATCAACCGCAGCGACCTGCCCGTGGTCGTCGATTTCTGGGCGCCATGGTGTGCCCCGTGCCGGATGATGGCGCCCAATTTTCATCAGGCGGCAATCGACCTGGAGCCGCACCTGCGCTTCGCCAAGCTCGATACCGAGGCAGAACAGCAACTGGCGGGCCGCTTCAACATCCGCAGCATCCCGACCCTTGCCGTATTCCGCAACGGCCGCGAAATCACCCGTCAAAGCGGCGCGCTCGACCTCAACAACCTTAAGCGCTGGCTGACGCCTTACCTGAATCGGGATTAACTTTCTTGGTGGCCTGCCGTAAACAGATTGTCAGTATCTGTTTTACGGAGGCCGCCATGAAAATTACCGGATCGAATCTGCAACTGGCCTCTGCGCACAGCAGCCTGCAGGAACACGAAGTCAGCGAGTCACTTAAGATGTGGGTCGGGCCGCGACGCCCAAGATTTCCAGGCGAAACTGAACGCGCGCCCGCACCCGTCGATTCAGTCCGCATTTCGGATGCGGGAAGGCAGGCCCAATCCAGTGAGTCTGTCGAAGAAACCGGCGAAGATGTGCTCGACGGCGATCCGCGTATGCAATTGCTCCGCACCATGCTGGAGATACTGACCGGCGAAAGAATCCGGATTGTCAGCGCCAGCCAGTTGCGCACGCACGGCACCCCGGCCGAAGTCGCGCCAACTGCCGCCGCAAATGCAAGCCAGCCCCAAGCCGCGGGGTTCGGTGTCGAATACGACTACCATGAATCCCATACCGAAATCGAACAGACCGATTTTTCCGCGAGCGGCAGCGTGACCACCAGTGACGGCAGGGAGATCGCCTTCCAGCTCGACCTGTCGATATCCCGCTCTTATCACGAGGAAAGCAATGTCAGCCTGCGCCTGGGTGATGCCGCGCGCAAAACCGATCCGCTCGTTCTCAACTTTGCCGGCACGGCCGCGCAGCTGACGGACCAGCGCTTCGCCTTCGATCTCGACAGCGACGGCCAGACGGAACAGATCAATTTCCTCGCGCCTGGCAGCGGCTTCCTGGTCTTCGACCGCAACGCGGATGGCAAGATCAACAACGGCTCGGAGCTGTTTGGCCCGGCGACCAATGACGGATTTTCTGAACTTGCTGCACTCGACAGCGATCAAAACGGCTGGATCGATGAAAATGACCCGGCTTTCACGGCGCTGCGGATATGGACAAAAGACAACGACGGCAACGATCAGCTGAGCACGCTCGGCGCCTCCGGTGTCGGAGCCATTGCGCTGGCTCACGTCAGCACACCGTTTCAGCTGAAAACCAATGCCAATGAACTTCTTGGCGAAATTCGCAATTCCGGAATATTTTTGCAGGAAAACGGTACTGCTGGCACAATCCAGCAAATAGACCTGACGGTCTAGCCTGCGGGCAATTACACAGGGGTATTCAATGCGTCTTGCCGACTTGAAAATATGGGTGCGTCTGACCGCTGCCATCTGGGTCATTCTTGCAATCATCTGGTTTGGTGCGATTCTCTGGACAACACAGGTCAATCGAGAAACCGCCATCCGCCAGGCCCAGGATTTCTCCCAGAGCATCCACGAGATGACCATGGCCGGCCTCACCGGCATGATGATTACCGGCACGGTTGATCAGCGCGAGGTCTTCCTCGACCAGATCAAGCAACTTTCCATCATCAAGGACCTGCACGTCGCCCGCAGCGAAGCGGTCGTGAAGCTTTACGGCCCGGACCTGAAAGCAGGCCGCCAGCTGGACAGCCTGGAACAACAGGTCATGAACAGCGGAACTCCTTACGTTGCGGTTGAATCCAGAGAAGGCAGCTCCTTCCTGCATGTCATCAACCCGACCAAGGCATCCAAGAGCTACCTCGGCAAGGATTGCATTGTCTGCCATCAGGTACCGGAAGGCACCGTGCTTGGTGTGGTCAGCATGAAGGTCTCGCTCGACTCCGTCGAGACCGAGGTTTCCGCTTTCCGCCTCAAGATCGCCGGCGTCGCGATTGGCGCCCTGGGTGCGCTTCTCGTCATCATCTACCTGCTCACCAATCATTTCGTGACCAATCCTCTGGAAGACCTGCGCAAGGGTCTGCGTGACATCGCCAGCGGCGAAGGCGATCTGACCCGCCGCCTGCCGGTCCGGGGCAATGACGAGGTCGGCCAGTCTGCCGCAGTCTTCAACGAAATGATGGAAAACTTCAACCAGCTGGTGCGCCAGGTGCGCGACTCAGCCAGCCAGGTCTCGGCAAGAGTGGCCTCGCTCTCGGACAGTGCAGATCGTGTATCGCAAAGCTCACACCTGCAAAACGAGAAATCTGATGAAGCTGCCGCAGCCGTCGAACAACTGGCCTCGAGCATTGCCTCTATCGCACAGAGCGCAGAACACGTTCAGCGGCAGTCGCAGGAAAGCCTTGCCCGGGCCAACGAAGGCAACCGCAATCTGAGCATCCTGCTTGGCGAGATGGATGTCGTGGAGCGCGCCGTGAAGGAAATGGCAGCTTCGGTTAACGATTTCGTCCGCAATACGGAAGCCATCACCCATATGACCCGTGAGGTCAAGGACATCGCCGAACAAACCAACCTCCTTGCGCTCAACGCCGCCATCGAGGCCGCCCGAGCCGGTGAGCAGGGACGCGGGTTCGCTGTGGTCGCTGACGAAGTCCGCAAGCTGGCGGAAAAATCTTCCCGCTCTGCCAGCGAAATCGACACCATTACCGCCAGCCTCAGCGCTCAATCCGTTGCCGTCCGGCGCAGCATTGATGAAGGCCTGTCCCATCTATCCAGCAGCCAGTCTGCCGTGGCCACCGTTTCGAGTGTCCTGCAGGCCACCAATGGCTCGGTCAGCGAAGTCGATCAGGGCCTGGATACGATTGCTTCGGCTACCGACCAGCAACGCCGTGTTTCCGGTGCAGTCGAGTCGAGTATCGAAGCCATTGCCGGCATGGCCCGCGACAACACGGGTACCGTCGAACAGACGGCTGGTGCGGCACACGACCTGAAGCGCCTGGCTGACGGGCTGGCCGCAATGGTGGGCCGCTTCAAGGTCTGACGCAAAACCTGCCCCTGAATGCCAACCGCCCCTTACCGGGGCGGTTTTCACATGGGGGTCAGTTCCAGATCCAGACCGCCGCCAGGCCGCGACCGGGTAATGCTGCTGAATGAACCCGTCCCCACCTGTGCGGCCGCCTGGCCTAACCCTGCCGCAATCTTGTTCACCTCGCGCAGGCGACCGATCATCCGTGCCAGCAGGGCACTGCGCGTGCGTTCGAGCAATTCCTCGGAAGACAAGGCAATCGCTGCGGCGTTGATTTCGAGAAAGAGTGTCTGCTCGAGCGTTACCGCGCTGGCACGACGCATGTTGTCCCTCGGGTGCAGATAGGCAACCTCGCCTACCGGTTCGCCCGGCCCCAAACGACAGAGCGCACGCCCTTCGATGGAGATTTCGACACAACCCGAGATGATGATGCCGAACATCTTGTTGAGCTCGCCCTCGCGAATGATCGGCACATTTGGGGAAACGTCACGCCAAACCGAGACTCGCAGCACTTCCCAGATTTCCTCATTCTCGAACTCGGTGAAGAAGTCGATCTTGCGGAGGGTCTCGAAGCGGCGGGTGTCCCGAACCGTCTCATCCTCTTCGAGAATCTGGTAGCGCACCGCCGAGAGGTCCTTGGCGAATTCAGCACCGTTCCGGTAGCGGCTGTACAGATCTTTTTCCAGCGCCCGCCGCATGATGGCCTTGAGTCCTTCCGGCAGGGTGGGATTGAGCGCCGTCACGGCAGGCGCTTCGGTATTGATGATGCGATAGACCAGCGTGGCCTGGTTGGCCGCCCGGAAAGGCAGGCGCCCGGTGAGTAACTGGAACATCACCACGCCGAGGGAATAGAGGTCGGTTTTCTGGTTGAGCGGATAACCCTTGATCTGCTCTGGCGACATGTAGGCTGGCGAGCCGACCCCCATGATGAAGGTCGAGTCGCGATCAAGGTCCTTGTTCATGTTGAGGGCCAGACCGAAGTCGGCAATTTTCGGCTCATCCCCGTTCGTGACCATGATGTTGGCCGGCTTGATGTCGCGGTGGATGATGCCCTGCCGGTAGGCACTGTCGAGGGCCAGACAGCATTTGAAAATGATGCCGATGACCCGGTGCATGGGCAGCAGGTTATCAATCCGGCAATGAGGTTCCAGACTGAATCCTTCGACGTACTCCATCGCGAGATAGGCAAAGTCGTCCTCAACCACTGCATCGTATACACGCACGATGTTCGGGTGATCGAGCCGCTTCGACACCATCCCCTCGTTCTGGAAGAGCTTGCGCATGCGTCGCGACATGGCGGCGCAATCCTGCCCGAAGCGGATGACCTTGACCGCGACCTGACGATCAGCATCCGGATCGTCGCACAGGTATACCGTGGCGGTCGCCCCTTTGCCCAACTCGCGTACAACCCGATATTTGCCGATCTGTTCCATGTCAGGAAACACAGGAAAAATTCATCCAAATATCGTAGCACGCCGCCGAATGCATGCGCGCAGTTTCAAGCAAGAAGAATATTTGTCGAAGCCCCTTGAAAGACTGCGAACAGCCCAAATATACCGTGACAGATTTTTGGGAGAAACCTGCATGTCGAATAACGAAACACCACAGGAAAGCATTCCGGGCAACGAAGTCAGTATCGAATCCGAAGCGCCGGCAGTTGCCGAACAGCACACCGACACCCTGCCGAGCGTCGAAGAGCAATTCCGCCAGCTCGAACTGAAGGCGGCCGAGCATTACGACGCCTGGCTGCGCGCCAAGGCCGAAGGCGAAAACATCCGCC